>NZ_CP126084.1:0-658214 GCF_030122845.1 Paenibacillus woosongensis | reverse complement strand
ATGCGGAGCTTGAGGATGGCAAGCAAGTTCAGGTAGAGGCGCTGCGTTTTGTCAGCATGGCCCGCCATGAAATCGGAGCGATTCGCTATGCGATTACACCGCTGAACTTCAGCGGTACGATCCGCCTCGTGCCTTACCTCGACGGGGATGTGCAGAATAAAGACTCGAACTACGACGAGAAATTTTGGCTGGAAGTAGAAAAAGCGGCGGCAGCGGACATTTCCTACCTGACGCTGAAGACGAAGAAGCTCGATTTCCATGTCACCTCGGTGATGGCGTTTGATGTTTTCAAAGACGGAAACAAGCTGGATTTCACCCCGTCCCTCAAGGAACGCGAGAAATTCGTTTCCAGTGAAGTGGCCGTTGAGGCGGCCGCTGGTGAACAGATCACTTTGTACAAATATGTAGCTAACGTTACTTCCCGCAACCATGGTCTAGGCCAGCTGGCAGAGGCCGGTACGAAATCGCTAACCGAGGCGAAAGAAGCTGGATTCGACACGCTGCTTCGCGAACAGGTCGATACCTGGGCCGCGAAATGGAGCGAAAGCGACATTATTATCGAAGGCGACGAGTCCGCGCAGCAGGCGATTCGCTTCAATATTTTCCAATTGAATCAGACCTATACCGGCGATGACGACCGTCTGAACATCGGGCCTAAAGGCTTTACAGGTGAAAAATACGGCGGCAGCACCTACTGGGATACGGAAGCCTACTGCCTGCCGTTCTATCTCAGCACCGCGGATTCCAGCATTGCCCGCAACCTGCTCATCTACCGCTACAAGCATCTGGAGAAGGCGAAGGAGAACGCCCGCAAGCTCGGCTTTGCCAAAGGCGCCCTCTATCCGATGGTAACGATGAACGGTGAGGAATGTCATAACGAGTGGGAAATTACGTTCGAGGAAATCCACCGCAACGGAGCAATCGCGTACGCGATTTACAACTACGTCAACTATACTGGGGATAAATCGTATCTCGGCCAATACGGCCTGGAGGTGCTCGTGGAAATTTCCCGCTTCTGGGAAGAGCGCGTCAATTTCTCCAAGGACAAGGGTAAGTATGTCATGCTCGGCGTTACGGGGCCAAACGAATACGAGAACAACGTCAACAACAACTGGTACACGAACCGGATTGCTGTCTGGACGCTGGAATATACCCAGGAAGTCATGAACTATCTGAAGGAGCATGAACAGGCCCGTTATGCAGAGCTTGTCGGCAAGCTGGAGCTGAAGGACGAGGAGATCGCCAAGTGGAACGAAATTATCGATAATATGTACTATCCATACGATGAGGAGCGCGGCGTCTTCCTGCAGCAGGACGGCTTCCTCGATAAGGACATTATCCCGGTCAAAGACCTGAATCCAGAGGACCTGCCGCTGAACCAGAACTGGTCCTGGGACCGGATTCTCCGCTCCTGCTTCATCAAGCAAGCCGATGTGCTGCAGGGGGTTTATTTCCTGGGCGACCAGTTCGACCTGGAGACAAAGAAGCGTAATTTCGATTTCTATGAGCCGCTGACAGTGCACGAGTCTTCCCTATCACCATGCCTTCATGCCATCATTGCCTGCGAGTTGGGCTACCAGGAGAAGGCTTACGAAATGTACCTTCGCACCGCGCGCCTGGATCTCGATAATTACAATAACGATACCGAGGACGGTCTGCATATCACGAGCATGGCTGGCACATGGATGTCCGTCGTTCAAGGATTCGGCGGCTTGAAGGTAAAAGACGGAGCGCTGCAGCTGCATCCATTCGTCCCTTCCCATTGGACCGCCTTCTCGTTCAAGGTCATGTTCCGGGGAGCCCGCCTGAACGTCAGCGTAACCGAAGACAGCATCACGGTCACCAACGAAACCGAGACGCCGGCAGCGATTGTCATTTACGACCGGAGCTACACGATCGGCGGCCTGGGCGAAGTCCAGTATGCAAGATCGTCTGTGAGAGTTTAAGCTATCATGAAGCCAAAAAGCGTCCCCGCAGCCATAGCGGCTAGGGACGCTTTTTTCGTGTTTGTGCGCGTGTAGATGCGCAGGATTCAAGACTCGCTATTCCCCGCCGCAGCTCTTTCATCACCTTCAAAACGGCTTAAACGAGTTCCTTCCACTTTTTCTCCAGCACCTGCGGCTGGTAGGATTCCATCAACTGCAATAATTCGGCTGGGTCCGGGGAGATGTTGATCAAACTCAGGTGAGAAGAATTGGAGAAGCCCTCTTGAATGCTGTGCTCGACCATTTGAAGCAGCGGGTCGTAGAAGCCGCGAACATTCAGGAGGCCAACCGGCTTCTTATGGATGCCGATTTGGGACCAGCACAGCACCTCGAACAATTCCTCGTAGGTTCCAAAGCCGCCGGGCAGCGCGATGAAGCCGTCGGCCAGCTCCCCCATTTTCGCTTTTCGGGCATGCATGCCGTCCACTTCAATCAGCTCAGTCAGTTCTCTATGCACCATCTCGCCTGCAAACAATCCCGATGGCATGACGCCGATCACTTCTCCGCCGGCAGCCATTGCCGCATTGGCCGCTTCTCCCATCAGCCCGATCCTCGATCCGCCATACACCAGACGGTACTGCTGCTTGGCCAAGTGGCGCCCCAGCTGTCCAGCAGCCTGCTTATAGTCTTCATGCGCACCTAAATTCGAGCCTGCAAAGACACAGATCGTTTTCATCCCATCATCTCCTAATTTCTGAATGTGCAATTTATATGAATTGCAGTCATCTTTGTTACTATATTTTGCACAACAATTATTTTCAATATGATGCCGGGTTGATAACGGACTGTTAATGTTTGTTTCATTCATTAAGCACTTTGATTGCTGGGCCGGTGGTTTGTTAGAATTGTTTGAGATTGCTATATCGTTGATGGGTGGCGGCCATCCAGCTCCTGGTTTAGTTTTACTAGGCTATTTAGAAACTAAATGTATTTTATACAGCTAGTTAAGCTTTTTTTTCAAAAAGACATGCGCTAAATGTAATACATGCAGTTAGTTTGCCTAGTTACCTGATCTTGACCATCAAGGAACAGTCATAAATCAGCCGTCTAATTTACTTGGAAGGAAAAATTCCAGTTCAATTAAGAGCCGTAAGGAAAGTGCAGTATTTCCTTGTAACTTCATCAAAATTGGCTGGGTACCGCTGCACTTTCGCATTCAATTCGGACATCAGCATCTTTAAAGAGAAGGTATTCTTAGCCAAAGAAGCTTTCGACGATGCTTTACCTGCTTTATCCACAACTACTCCGTAACCATAAGAACAACCATGCCGAGGCCGTGCACCTCTAAGCGTTGGCCCTCCAGCGCGGCGACATGCTCGCCCCCGAAGCGAACCGCCCAGCTCCCAAGCTCGGGCAAGCTGAACAGAACGGATTCCTCCATGCCCTTGTACAACACATAAATATGCTTGGCAGCATCCCCGCCCGCATGATTGCGCAGCGTATAGGCTACACAATGCTCCGGCACCGGCTCAAAACGCAAATGCTCGCGAATTTGATCCGCACTACGCAGACGAAACGCCGGATGGCTCTTGCGCAGGGCAATCAACTCCCTCATATAGGCTACGTCATTTTGCCGTGCGGCGCAGCGTTCCCAGTCCAGCCAGTTCACCTCGATCGGGGATTTGTAGCTATTCTCTTCCCCGTCCTTCGTTCTCATGAATTCCTGTCCCGCATGCAGGAATGGAATGCCTTGGCTTGTCAGGATCATTGCCGAAGCCAGCCGATGCATGCCACGGTGGCGTTCTTCGGGCTCGCCTGCGGCCGAGAGGACGATTTTATCCCATAATGTATGGTTATCATGACATTCTACATAATTCACCGCCTGATTCGGTTCGCAGGCAAAATTGCCAATATTCCCGTCATAGCCGATCGCACCGGCAATCCCCTGGCAAATTCGCTGCTCGTAACCGGCACCGCCGCTGACAAAACCTTTCTGGTCAGCATAGAAAATGCTTCCCTTGATTGCATCGCGGTAATCATCGTTGAAGTGTCCGATTCCCGGGAGCTTGGCGGCATTGTTCTGATGAGCCCTGTGCTCATCCGGCAGCACCGTGTCCATCACCCAGCCCTCCCCGATCGTGATGATCGCAGGATCGAGCTCATCCAGCCGCCTCCGAATCTCGTTCATCGTCTCGATGTCCATCAAACCCATAAGATCGAACCGGAAGCCGTCCATATGATACTCCTTCGCCCAGTGCAGTACCGAATCAACGATGAATTTCCGCATCATCGGCCGTTCCGAAGCGCATTCGTTGCCGCAGAACGAGCCGTCCGACAGCGTGCCATCCTCCTTGTAGCGCAAATAGTATCCCGGCACAAGCTTGGTGAAATTGATCAAATACCAATCGTAGACATGATTGTAGACGACATCCATAATGACCCGAAGTCCGCGCTCATGCAGGGCTTGAATGGTCCGCTTCAGCTCGGTGATGCGCAAGCCCGGCACATAGGGATCAGTAGCATAAGAGCCCTCGGGAACGTTGTAGTTCTTAGGGTCATATCCCCAGTTGTACTGCGGCTGATCGAGTCTCGTCTCGTCCACACTTTCGGTGGCATAATCATAGACAGGCAGGAGCTGAACATGTGTCACGCCAAGCGCAGCAATATGATCCAAGCCTGTCAAAATGCCATTCGGCCCCCGTGTCCCGCTCTCCGCAAGTCCAAGGAATTTTCCTTTATGCTCAATCCCGCTGTCAGGATGACTGGACAGATCCTTGACATGCAGCTCGTAAATCACCGCATCGACCGCAGCCTCGAAAGGCGGTTTACGGTCATCTTCCCAACGCTCCGGGTTGGTGCGATACAAATCCACTACCACCGCCCGGTCCCCGTTCACACCAACGGCCTTGGTATATGGATCAGCCGCTTCGTTCCAATCCTGCCCGACCTTGACGCGGTACGTATAGTAACGCCCCAGATAATCTCCCTGCGCGATCAGCAGCCAGGTGCCCTGAATATCGCGCTTCATAGGGAGGATCTGCGCGGGCTTCTCCTCATTCCATGATTCATAGAAAACGACCTCCGCCTCCGAAGCCGTCGGCGCCCATAGCCGGAACCTGGTCTCCCTAGACGTGTACACGGCACCCAGGTCATCTCCGCCGTAATAGAACTTTTCATCGAACCGTTTATCGAAGACGGATATTCCTTCAGTTACGGCAAGATCGCCATAATCGACGACTACGTCATGCTCCCGTTGTACCGCCAATTGATTCACTCCAATCGCAATATATCATGTCTAAACTTAAGCGCTTAAGTGGCTATTTGAGCGGGATTATATCACCGTTCATTCACGAGTGTCAATCCGCTGGTGAATTCGCTCATCAGGAGGTACATAACTATAATCTTCAATTTCATCATATTCCTTGCGCAGCAGCTTCTCCATAACGGCAATTGACATTTGGGCTTTAACCCCGTTATCGAACACGATGCGCCGGACTCCGCTTGGCAGCAAATACTCCGCCCCCGCATTGGCAAGCACGATCATATCCTCAGCCCGCATATAGGGCGCTGCCATGACCGCCAATAACTCATTTGCAAAAATTCCCGGCAACCCTGGACGGGCTAGAACGTACTGCTCCAATCCTTTCCGTGTATCCATCTGATATACATGATCCGGGCGAAACGTTTCCGTTAAGGTCTGTTCCATTCCGGAATTATTAAACTTCCCTGTCACGAGAAAAGGCTCCAGGCGTCCGCCTAGCATTTCCCTGGCCAGCCGGATCGCGGATCGATAATCAGGGACTACCTTCCGGAACATCGTATCCTCGATATAGCTGTCGATAACGATAATCGGCACGGTAAATTTACGTGAAATGTTGAAAAATCGCTCCTCCGGCACATCGATCAGGAATAACGCATCGAGTGTTCTTTTTAGAATGATGTCCAGCTCTACCTGAGCGGTATCCGTAACTGCCACGATCACGTCATAGCCCCGCTCATTGAGCAGCTCCTGAAGCCGCATTGTCAAATCGTGATACCTGCTCTTGCGCCACGGCTGATCATCGTTATCTTTAAGCGTGACGATGGCGACGAGCTTGGAAGACGTATTCCCGACCAGGCTGCGAGCGGCCATGTTGGGAACATATTGAAGCTGCTGGGCAATGGCGAGAATCCGCTGCCGGGTTTCCTCGCTTATTTTTTGCTTCGTATTATTGTTGAGCACATAGGAAACTGTGGCCAAGGAGACCTTGGCCGCCTCGGCGATATCCTTCATCGTTACCTTGTTCATTTCTCGTTCCCCCACCAGATTACTGTTGGCTGTTGTTTATAATTCCATCATATCCGAATGGCGCACCAGGCACAAAGCGGGAAGAAACCGCCTCCCGGCAGCAATGGAAAATAAGAGCAGCCCTTAGCAGGGCTGCCCATTGCTTGCCATATTCAGCTTCAAATTCACGTATATTCATGTATTCACGGAAATGTTCACTTATGAACGTTACGCCGCATGCAGTGCAGTATGGCCAAGCAAACGATCGAGCAATACTGACCGATGCGCGGCAACCACCGGCTCGTTGAGCGGAAGGATTCTCGCCTGAGGGAGCGGCTGCGCACTTACGTTAGCGATCGTTACCGTCTTCGTGAGTACGTTGGCGCTACCCTGCTTCAAGCGCAGGTTCGCAGCACCCGCCTGGTTCGGTTTAAGCTGGACGATCAGGTCCTTCGAAGCCTTGCCCTGCGCATTGGCCGTCAGGGAAAAGCCCGGGCTGTACCCGTAAGCGGACCACGAGCCATCGCTATTCTTGAACCGGGCGATCTGCTCGCCGCCGCTAAGATATATTCCCACCGCAAGACCGGTTACCGTCTGCCCCGGGTTCAGGCCATCGGCGGTCAAGCGGATTGCAAATTCCTGCGCGCTGGGCAGCTGGGATTGGTGGACGAAGGCATATACCGGCTCGGCCGCTGGCGGCTGCGAAGAGCCGTAAGAACCCGGCTTGAAGGTGGATGGATCATACCATTTGTAACCGGCGGCCGGCGCGGACCAAGGCTCGGGCAGCGGTTCCGTCGAAGCCGCTGGCATCTCGTCCGCACGCAGCACTGTCGGCGTATCAAGGACAAGTCCGGATACCTCGCTTAGGGAAGTGTAGTTTTCCTTATGGGCGAGCCATTTCACGGTCTGGACGAGAAACAGCCCGTCATCCACTTCCTTGAAGCCGTCATACGTCGTCTTCTTCGCTCCATTCTCCTCGCGGACATATTTTGGCGTAGCATCCTCAACGGGCGAGGAATCGCCGATGAACGCCGCTTTGCCAAGTCCAATTTTGGCGATGGCCGCATACGGTCCTTCGGCCCGGCCGCCGCCGTTATAGACGCCGCTGTCCACGGCGCTTCCCCACTTCGGCACACCGGACGGAACGTATACGATTCCCTTGGCCTTCGCGGGATCGATAATCGCCAGCGTTGAACCGGCATGCATGGCGACTGCGCTTACGCCCGATGTAATCCCGAATGACTGGGACGGAGCGACAATATCAGTTGCATTCACGTCGCCAAGCGCATTATAGCGGAAGCGCACGCCAAAATGATTGGCAAGCCAGTCCGAGCTTGTCACGTTCTGCATCGCCGGGGAGGACGCTTCTTCCGCGCTCATGCCCTTGGTCGGCAGCCCGTAGGCGCCCCGGCGGTAGCCGTTGAATACCTCGGAGGAATCCCAGCGGTTCTTGTTGCGGTCGGCATTATAGTGGTCTGCGATGAAGAACACGGCGCCTCCACCTTGAACGAACTGAACGATTGCATCCTGCTCCGCGGTCTTGAAAGGGATATTCGCTTCAGGAATGACGAAGACGTCATAATCTTTAAGACGGTTGTACGTAATGGCCGGAGTATCGAATCGATGAGGAGCCGTGCGCTCCAGCGACTCTACTGCAAACCCTGCCGCACGCAGCCCATCGGCGAAATCGGAGAACGCCCCGTCGATAATCCAATCGGCAGCCCCTGCCGTCTGGGCGTGAGCGTTGTCGAAGAGCACTCTTTTGCCCGTGCCGTCCGGCAGCGCCGGATTCGCTCCGCCCCCAGGCTGGCCTGGCTGTGTTTCGCCTGGATTTGGCTGCCCTTCAGCATCCGCCAGCTGAATTGTGGACACGCTCTTAAGTCCGGCAAAGTTGTTATAAGCCGCAAGAATACCCGTTACATTTACGCGTTGCCCGATCAGTCCCGGATTGCTCTGCAGCCCGAACTGGTCTCTAAGGCCGGCGGGGATTTGCACATCAATCAGCTTGGCGGAACTGCGCTCAGCCGGACTATCGGCAATCAAAAAATTGTAATCATTCGCGAAAGGACTCTGGAACTTCGCTGTCAGCGAGCCGGTAGCATGTCCAACAATATAGCCGGAGACCTGCACAGATTCCCCGTTATTTCCTTTAGCAATCGCGTCAGCTACAGCAAGAGGCACAGCTGCTGCTTGAATATCAGCGCTAGCAGTGTCTGCCGCATTCCAAGCACTTGTCTCCTGGCTGGCCTGAAGCAGAATTTCCTGTGCGTTTTCTTGTGCGCTTGCTCCTGCAAACGGAGCTAAGCCCACCAGCATGGTTGCCGCAATCGCACCTGTCACTATCCGATTCAGCCACTTTCTTGCCCATTTTTTCCTCATCCGTAATCGATTCCTCCTTCGCCTTCATTTCTTGGACTACATTTCCATCTTACATACGAAGGAATTCCTCACAATGGGTTTATTGTAAAGTTATTGTAAAATATCGCTGTTAGTCAACTTGTGGCTAAAATGTGTCATATATTAGCTTTCCAATTGAGCATGCTATATAATTAATAGTATTTCATATATTTTATTTCATGAAGGAGTAGATGAATCGAATGGATAGTGACAGGCTTTTGGTACTAGACTTGGTGCTGGTCGCCATACTAATCGGGTTTACAGCGTTTTTCGTAGCCGTGGAGTTTGCCATCGTGCGGGTACGGGCAAGCCGGGTGGATCAAATGATAGCCGAAGGAAGCAAGAATGCTCTCTCGGTCAAACAAGTGACTAGCAATCTGGATGGTTACTTGTCGGCTTGCCAATTGGGAATTACGATTACAGCGCTCGGACTTGGATGGTTAGGAGAACCAACAGTGGAGAAAATACTTCACCCACTGCTCCATAGTTTAAATGTACCTGAAGCAGTAAGCAGCGTTATTTCATTTATCATCGCTTTTGCCGTAATTACTTATCTTCACGTTGTTGTCGGGGAATTGGCTCCGAAGACGATCGCCATCCGCAAAGCCGAGCAGGTTGCTTTGCTTACAGCAAAGCCACTGATTATTTTCACCAAGATTATGCACCCTTTCATTTGGGCGCTCAACGGATCTGCGCTTCAGCTTGTACGCCTTTTTGGAATCAAGCCTGCCAGCGAGCATGAAGAAGCTCACTCGGAGGAAGAACTGCAGATCATCATTAACGAAAGCTTCGAAAGCGGTAAAATCAATCAAAGCGAATACGGGTATGTGAACCGGATATTTGCTTTTGATAATATGCTGGCCAAAGAAATTATGGTTCCGCGCACCGATATGGTGTGCTTATATACAGACAAGACCCGGGAAGAGAATCTGGAGATCATCAAAGAACAGCAGTATACCCGCTTTCCTGTTGTCGAGGGACATAAGGATAATATTGTAGGGATCATCAATACGAAGCAATTTTTCCTATCGTACGAGGATAACCCGAATCTGGAGATTTCCTCGATTCTGCAGCCGGTTATGGCGGTATCCGAGGTAACGCCGGTGAATGAGCTGTTAAAAAGAATGCAGCATGAAGGTACCCATATCGCGATATTAATCGATGAGTACGGCGGCACGGCCGGGCTGATCACCATTGAGGATATCCTCGAGGAAATCGTCGGAGAAATCCGCGACGAATTCGATAAGGAAGAAGAACAGCCCATCATCCATCTGGATGAACACCACGTGGTCGTCGACGGCAAGGTAACGATTAATCAGATTAACGACATCATGCTGACCGAGCTAAATACCGAGGATGTCGATACGATCGGCGGCTGGCTGTACGGCATGAATCCGGAAATGAATGAAGACGAGACGTTCGAGCACCAGGGGCTGATCTTCAAGCTGCTGGAGAAGGAGCCGCACCGCTTCAGAAAGCTGGAAATCATCAAGCAGGTCCCCGAGCCTCAGGAAATCGAAGAGTAAGAAAAAGAACCTCAATCCCGAGAGGAGCCTTTCGGAGATTGAGGTTCTTTCATGTATGCAAATGAGCAGAAGGGGGATGCCTCTCCTCCCTCACCTACTCTTCATCGCCGATCCAGACGGTTTTGCTGCGGAAGTCCTCTCTTTTCCCTTTCAGCTCGCCCATATCGGAAACGCCGAGATAAATGAAACCCAGCATTTTGTCCTGCTCTCGGAGACCAAAGACTTCGTTCACGATGCGGTGGTAACAAGGTTCGCCGGTTCTCCATACCGCTCCCAGCCCTAAACTGTGCGCCGCGAGCAGCATGTTCTGTATTGCGGCAAATACGGCTCCGTATTCCTCCAGCTCGATCACGCCCGGCTTATCGGTTGGAGTTACGGCTGCGGCAATGATGACAGGGGCGCGAAATGCCTTGGCAAAAGCTTTACCCAACGCCTCCTGCGATTCAGGCGAATCGGGATTCTCCATGCCCTCCCGCATGATGTCGGCCAGCGCCTGGCCCAGCTGCTCCCGACCCTTGCCTCTGAGCACGAAAAATTTCCACGGCTCGGTATGTCTATGATTTGGCGCCCAGACTCCAGCCTCTAAAATTTGCTCGATCGTCTCTACAGGAATTTTGTCCTGCTTGACCTTTCCAATACTTCTTCGCGTATGAATAGCCTCTATTACGTCCATTGCTCGTTTCCCTCCTCCTTTTAATTTCCATTCTAACATTGTAGACCGCCAGGGAACATCTTTACGCCTCGCTCCTATATAAAAAATCTATCCATTCTCGCAAATGATCGTATAATAGATTGTTGTGGAACTACGCTCAACGAAGCTAGCGACTCCAGCCATACCTGCCACCATGACGCATCTTAGAAGGGAGTTAAATACATGTCTGGCCGTCATCGTGCCGGGGGAGCCTATGAAATCTTCTTTATCCTCGGCATCATTGCTATCTCTTTCTCGGCCATCTTTATTCGCTGGTCGAATGCAGAGGCATCCGTTGTCGCGATGTACCGCTTGTTCATTACCAATTTAATCCTGCTGCCTTTCGCCTGGCGACACAGGCATGAAATGCTGCGGCTGAAGCCGAAACAATGGGGACTGCTTGCCGCTTCGGGCCTGCTGCTGGGACTTCATTTTCTGCTGTGGATGAATTCACTGCGGTATACCAGCGTGGCAAGCTCTACGGTTATCCTTACGCTGCAGCCCGTGCTCGTCATGCTCGGCTCCATCTGGCTGTTCAAGGACAAAATCAACCGAATGATGCTGCTCGGCATGGGCATAGCGGTCGTCGGCTCCATCCTCATTGGCTCGGGCGACTTCCGTCTGTCGGGATCAGCCCTGTACGGGGATATTCTCTCGCTGCTGGGCACGCTGACGATCTCCGTTAATATGCTGGTCGGCCAGCACTTGCGTAAGGATCTGGCTGCCCTGCCGTATAATTTCTGGATGTTCTTCATGGCCGCTTGTTCCTTGGGCTGCTACAATCTCGCAATGGATTATCCATTTACCGGTTATCCTATGAAAGAGTGGGGATTTTTCTTCCTATTATCCGTCGTGTCCACCCTGTTTGGCCACTACCTGTTTAACTGGCTGCTGAAGTATATGAATGCCACCACAGTTTCCATGGCCATTCTGGGCGAACCGATCTGCGCCTCCCTGCTCGCTCTGGTGCTCCTGGGTGAAATGCTGACAGGATTGCAGCTATTTTCCGGATTGATTATCATAGCCGGCGTCTGGGTCTTCATGCGCCATCGGCAAGCAAGGTGACATAACCTCGCTAGCGAGGTGCCGCCAAATTAAGCATTCATATCTCATCCGTCCCGGTTCTAGCACACTCGCTTCTAAGATCGGGACGCATGTTTTGATGTAAAAGACTCTGTTATTCATTTCTTGCGCTTCCTTAATCCAATCAGCCTCGTTCGCAACATGTAGTAGGCCATTGCTATGAGCAACAAACCGCCTATCTCTAAAACCAGGGTTAATCCGTCCGTACGAGCTATGGTTCCAAATGCCACCTGTTGCTGTAAATGCTCTACTGATGCATAGTTATTAATGACATCTGGGACGTAATTTCTGGTCAACAGCGCCCCTTGCACGACCTGGAAGCCGACCACACCTGCCAAGATGAGGACGATAAAAATTATAGATTCAATGAGTGCCCGCTTGTTTAGCTTGTTTAGGTTCATTTCTGCTCCTCGTTTCATGATTTTAAATCTTCTTAGAGACTAACATGTAAATTAAAATGGCCTTTATTTCGCCGAAGCTATCCAAATTTCTATCGCCAACAACTGCCGATAATTCTGGGAACGAAATTCTTGCTCCAAACCAAAAAATCACAACGAAACTTCAAATAAACTTATACAAAACTGCTAAATCAACTAACCGTTGTACATGCCAATAATCGCCGTCGCTTCGGCTCGTACCCGGTCACGAAGCTCCAGCGGCTCCAGTATCTTGACAAGCGATCCATAGCCAAGCAGAATTTCACATGCCGACTCCAGCGTATTGAACTCAGCAGCGGCTTCGATCCATCCTTGTTCTGCGGGCATCGTATGGATTAGCTTGAGATATCGCTGCTGGGCTAGGCGCGGTAAAGCTGCTTCCTGAAATCTGAGCCGGGCGGGATAACGCGGAAGATTCGCTTTGAACTCTTCTGTCGAGCGCTCCCAATATAGTGCCAGGTCAAAAGAATCCGGACGCTGAAATGATTTCTCCAGCACTTGAGCATTCCTGATCCGGGAGATTCGGTAAGTGCGCATTTCCCCTTCCACTCTGGCTACAAGATACCAGATGCTGCCCTTGGCGACCAGCCCCAGCGGCTCGGCGATGCGCTCCACGGCTGAATCTTCCCGCCGGTAATCGAAGCGGAGCATGCGGTCCTGCCAGACCGCTTCCTGGATCGTCGGCAAATCGGGCAGCCGATCAGCGGACTGATGCCAGCCGGCACCGTCGATATGAATGCGCTGACGCACTCTTTCGGCTTCGCCTCGAAGCCGTTCGGGAAATGCAGCCAGCATTTTCTGAAAAGCATGCTCAAACACGCCTCCAAGTCCCAGGTCTCCTAAGAGTGAAGATGAATGGGCCAGGAGCAGCGCCTGCATCTCTTCGGGCTTCATTCCCGTCAGATCAGTGCGGTAGCCCTCCGACAATACCCACCCCCCGCCTGTTCCCCGTTCCGCATACACCGGAATTCCCGAGGCGCTTAGGGCCTCCATATCGCGGTGTATTGTCCGCTCGGATACCTCCAGCCTAGCCGCCAGTTCCCGCGTCGTGAGCCGTCCGTGATTTTGCAATAGCAGCAATATCGAAATGAGCCGATCCGCCCGCAAGCTGACCCCCTCCTTTGTACGTTTCCCTAGTTGCACTAGGCTTCATTGTAGCATGGATATATGACAAGGATTGTCATATATCGCAACGCGCGAAGCTCACTGCGCACGGTGGTCGGCGTCCCATAACGGTGGTCAACCACATTACGCAAGAAGCAGCCCCAGATCCAGGTATCCGTGTGCCAATTGTCGAGCATGCCAGCCAAAATGGGATTCTAACGGACATACAGGGCGCTATTCCGTATTTTTAACTAAATTTGATATGCGAACGGACCCTGGTTCCGCTATTCGCTCTAGATGAGCATGGTTTGCCCCACTTTTCGCCCAATAGCGGAACTACGGTCCGTTGGCTTAGAAATTTGCGCGCATTTGGAGAAATAGCGGATCTAGGGTCCGCTAGATTGCCGGAGACATCTCAAGTCACAGGAAGTAATTCACCGTGTGCTTGGATCAACAGTGCGCTTGGGAAACAGGTACTTAAATCAACAGGCGCTTGGATCAACAATACGGCTTGGATGAATAGGCCAGGATGAATGTGCTTGGACACGGTGGACTTGCAGGACATTGTGCGCTTCACCTGCAGTGTACATGGCCAGACATCACGCTTGACCTACGGCGTACTTAGCCAACAGCGTGCCCGATCCAACAATATACTGGCCTGACAATAGACTTGACTTAACAATAGACTTGACCTGACGGCCTGCTTGAACCTACAGTGCATTTGCTCGACAATGAGCTTGGATTGAACGTCCATGAGTCGACATACCAAATGGATCGGCGTCCACTTGATCTATGTCCTGCTCAGTCCCCACACCAACCTTACTGCCAAAGGAAGGCGCTCCCTTCACGTACACAAAGCTACCGAAGGAAGGCACTGCCCTTCACATACACAAACCGCTCGCCGCGAGCCATGACATGGCATTTCTGCTCAGGGAAGTGCTCATAGAGATAGTCCACGAAGTAGCCGGGCTTCTCCGCATTCCCCGCAAACACGTCATAATGCAGCGGAATAACCGTCTCCGCGCCGATTCTTACCGCGAACTCGGCCGCTTCCCTATAGTTCATGTTGCCGACAATTCCCCGCTCCCGGCGGAAAAAATCAGCTCCATTGATCGGAAGCAGGGCAACATCTGGCTGAATTGCGCTCAATCGCTCGACCAATTCAGGGAACAGCACCGTGTCACCGGCATGATACAGCGTGACTCCATTCAACTCGATGACATATCCCACGTAGCGTGGCTTCCCGGCCGAGTCCTTCTCCAACTGCTCATGGGCTGCAGGAATCGTCGTGATTTTGACTTTTGAAAACAGCTCTGCCTGCTGGCTGTCGTCTGCCTCCAATATTTGCGAAGCGTCTACGCCCATTTCGATCAAGTCCGGTTTACAGCAAGCTGGAGCCATGATGAGCGCCTCTTTGTTTTGCCGATGAAAAATAGGCAGCGTGCCTGCATCCATATGATCTACGTGCTCATGCGTAATCAAGCAAAGGTCAGCCCCGATAATATCCTCAGGGGTGATCGGCGCAGGGTAAGTACGAGGTAAATCCAGGTGATCCGATACATAAGGATCGACATACACCGTTACTCCGTCACCCTTGATAATTACGCTCTCTTGCCCAAGAAACCAAATGGCCAGCGTCCCGAAGGGAACCTCGGTGCGGTTGACCTCTTGAATCAATGTTGCTCCTCGTCTGTGATGCTTAGCCATAATTAATCCTCCTGTCAATCTGATGATTGTCCATGATCTTCGTTCATCCTCTATTTAACGCATATGAATTAGACTGCTCAACAAAAGAACGCCATCTTGTGGAATGTTTATTCAACAAGCTCAAACATTATCGCAGACTAGCTACTCGTTACGATAAACTAACATGTACATTTGCTGCCTTTTTATCACTGGCTGCTATTTTGATATGGCTAAATTAGGTTGAAAACACGCTCTAGTAGAGATAGAAATCCGTGGACAAAGGCGAGCGCTTCGCTTCTCCAGAACATGTCACACTCTGGCCAGTCACTGCTGCTTCTTTAGTTCAACTTATATATAGTATAAACCAGACAGCTACCTGCCAGGTTCGTCTGAAATAAATGGAGCGCCCCGGCACTTATTGCAGGGCGACCGTATCGCCTTCCTTCAAGCCTTCCAACACTTCGGTTTTGTCCATCGTCTCCAGGCCTGTCTTGATATCTCTGCGTTCGTATTGACCCGATCCTTTATCCAGCATGACATAGGCGGAGGTCTCATCGCGCATGACGGCGATCGACGGAAGAGCCAACACATTTTCCTTGCGGCTGGTCTCGATATCGCCGGTGAGCGATAGCCCAGCAATCAGATACTCGCTTGGTTCAAGAGAGATGGTAACTTCGAATTGCGCCGCTTTATTCAAGCTGTCCTGGTCGGTTCCCGTCTTGGCAAATTTGGAGACATGCTTCACAGTTCCAGTCAACGGCACGTCCTTCATCGCGCTCATTGTCACTTTCACATTCATATCCGGCTTGATCCGGAATACGTCCTGCTCCCCGACGAGGGCGGTAAATTGCAGCTTGTTCAGATCGACAATTTTGCCAATGTATTGATTGTCGCTAAGCACCTGCGGCTTCTTCTCTGCCGAATCGAATAGGAAGATGCCCGCAGCCGGAGCGCGGAATTCGGAATCCTGCAGCTTCAGCTTTTTCTGCTGCAGCTCCTGACGCTGAATCGATCTGCGCACGTCCTCCAGCTCCTTCGTCAGCCGCTCACTCTCCCGGTTAGCGAGCAATTTTTTGCGGTTCTCGTCGCTCAGTTCGCCTCCTGCCGCCTCCATGTCTAACTCTGCAACAAAGGACTGCAGCCTGGTTTCCAGCTCGGCTTTGCGAAGCTCCGCTTCCTCACGTGTAATCTGGTTCTTCAGCTCGGTCTGATCCAGCCTGAACAGCACCTCGTCTTTATTGACCTGCTGGCCGTCCTCGATCTTCCATTCCGTTACTTTGGAGCTGAACGGAGCATAGACCGGCGTCTCCTGCTCATACAGCGATTTTCCCTTGACCCGTATCGTGTGAACCAGTGTCTCTTTCGTTACCTGGAATGTGATGGCTTGAGACTCCATTCCCGGATCGGCGACCTGGGCAGGCTTCGACATGGAATACAGCAAGTAGCTGATTCCGGCAAGAATGATGGCGATCATGATCCATTTTATTTTTTTCTTCACTTTCCTGCTCTCCTTCTCTCATACCGCTTAGAATTGGCAGCGGCGAGGCCGTATATGACTCTGTATGCAGCCCCGTGCCCCTCTGTTGCACCGTCTTAGCGTAGCTTCTTATGTCGTGCGGAACGGATATCGAATCTCTAGTCCCGCTTGATTGCGGTTAAAGCATCCGTCCGCGATGCGCTGACCGCCGGATAAATGCCCGATATAATGCCTGTCATGATCGCAAAGGCCAACCCAACCGGAATGGCTGTATACGGGATAAAAATCGACATATCCGACTCGCCGCTATTTAATGACAAAATGAGTGCGTTAATTCCCCATACGATCCAGTAGGAAAACATAATGCCCAGCAGCCCCCCCAAGAGGCCAAGCAAGGCCGCCTCAGCAATGAACATATTGCGAATCTGGGACAGATTGGCCCCCAGCACCTTCATAATGCCGATCTGCCGGCGGCGCTGATAGGTCGACATCGTCATGGCGACAATAATGGAGATCGAAGCGATGATCAAAATAAAGACACCCGCACCGATCGCAATCGCCTTGAACACGGCGAATTGCTCCTCCAGCTGCTCCTTCTGCAGCAGATTCGACTGTGTCGATACGGTAAGCCGCTGCAGCTGCTCCTCGACCTGCTTTACGTTCTGCTCCGCGTCCACCTTCACCTTAACCGAGTTATAGGTAGTTATGCCGTTTTGCACCGCGGAAGGCATCAGCTCTTTTCGCAGCTGCTCGGCCGTTTCGATCGAGATGTAAATCTTGGCGTCTTGGGAGATGGAAATATCGCTGCGGCCCTTGGGCTTCTTCAGCACACCAACGACCTGCAAGGGAGTGCTCGTTAGCTGTTTGCCATTTTCGTCATACTTCACGAGCTGAATTTGCGTCTGGTACATGGCTGTCGGTATGACCATCATATTGCGGTATTGCTCCTGCGAGTTTCGATCATATCCTGAACGTTCCATTGCTTCATACAGTTTGTTTCTAGTCTCCTCATCCATCAAGCCCATCGTGGCCCCGTAACTGAGCACAACTGAATTAATATCAACGCTGTCGGCCTTCCCCTGTGCAAAGGTCTCGCCAAAGTCCTTAAGCCGGGTCAGATCCGTAGCGACCACTTCGGCGTAGCCCTCCTTGCTGTCCACTGTCGTCATTTCCAAATAATCGAATGTCTGATATGGCGCGACAGCCGTTACATGCTTCATATTGCGCATAACCTCGAGCTTCTGATCCGTCAGCAGCCCGCGGTTTTTCGCCTCTTCGCTAACCTGGTCGGGGTTGTCCTGGCCCGGCATGGCGCCGGAATTGGGCATGACCGTGATCTCATCCATCTTCAGAAAGCTGTTCAGCTCGGATTCGACGATCTGTTGTGTCGATTCGCCGATGCTCATCGCCAATATAATTGCGGCACAGCCTATGGACAAGCCGGCTGCGCACAGCATGGTCACGACTTTGCGCCGCCGCACCTGATCCCAAGACAGCCTTGTCAGATCGCTGATTCTCAAGCTTGTACCTCCTCTGCTTCCGCTTGCGGATCTACAGCCGGCTGTGATGTCTGAAGCTGCCCGTCCCGCAGCGTAATAATTTTCTGCGTTTGTTGCGCCACCTCTCGCTCATGCGTGACAATAATAAAGGTGGTGTTCATCGTCTGGTTAAGCCGCTTGAGGATCGCCAAAATTTCTTCCTCCGTCTTCGTATCCAGATTCCCGGTCGGCTCGTCGGCGAAGATGACCGAAGGCTCGGTAATCAGCGACCGGGCAATGCTGACCCGCTGCTGTTGTCCGCCCGACAGCTGGGACGGGAACAGTTCGGCCTTGTCCGGGATGCCGACCTGCTCGAGCAGCTGCAACGCTTTTTGCTTGCGGACGGAGGGGCGGGTAGATTGAAAGACAAGCGGCATCTCAATATTTTCACGCACCGTCAAGTTCGGCAGCAGCTCATAAGCTTGAAATATAAAACCGATATGCTCGCGGCGGAACTCGGCCAGCTTGTTCTCGTTCATCTTCACAATGTTATGATCGGCGATATAAATTTCGCCTTCGGTCGGCTTCATCAGCCCCGCCATCAGATTGAGCAGGGTCGACTTTCCTGAGCCCGAGCTGCCCAGCAGCGCAATCATCTCGCCCTTGCGGACATGAAAATTGATGTTCTGCAGAACAAGCGTGGTCTCGCCGCCATTCTTGAAAGCATGGGACAAGCCCTCTACACGAAGCAAGTTCTCCACTCCTTTTATATGAATCTCTCAAGCGTAAACGGCTGACGCCGCCCATGAACGGCACAACTACGTTTCGCATAGAAATATAAACCTTGTATGAGGGTGAAGCTTATAAATTCTTATATCTCAATAAATAGACGATGCATCAAGCGTCTGCCCCTGCATGTTATACGATAAAAATTGCCGCAAGATGCCAATCCAGTTGCCCCACTGTCTATTTAACCAGAAAAAGGAATGCCTCGGATCGATAAATATCACTTTGCCGTATCAGCGAGGGCAGATTGATGCTATGACTAACTGGATTTCTTACATTTAAAAATGAACGATTATAGGTTTTGAAGGTGAAAAGGGAGGTTTTAGATGGATGAAATACATCTAGTTCGAAAAACTACTCCCGTGGATACTAAATTAAATGCATGAAATACAGTTAGCTTCACCTTTATCCCTACTCCAACACTTGTTCCATAATTGTACAGCTGCCTGCACAAAGTATTGAAGTGTACTATTTAATTTAAACCGAATTCCACCGCTAGCCAAAAACAAAGCGGACAACGAGATGAACATGAACAGCGTGAGCACGTAATAGCATCTGATAAATCTGGCTCCATCCTCATGGCAATTCGTCAAGACGCTCGAGCAGTAACAGGACGCCAAGTGACAAATCGATGAGGTTGCTGAGCTGTGGCGTAATGACGAAGCTGCTGACCTAACCGGCCTTAAGCGCAGTGAGTTATGTTAAATAGAGCGGGAATATACCAAGGCTCCCCCCGATCCCATGATCAGCAGATGTTGGCCTGAAGGTGAAAATCCAGCTTTAATCCTGCCATCGAGTCTTTTTAAATCAATAATACTTGCATTCTTTAAATACTCATATGGATGTACATAAACATTTTCCAAGAGGACAGATGCCCTCGGCCACCAAGGATAAATAATTTCTAAGCTCCAGCCGTCCTCAGTGATATGAATACCATCTCCAGCATGAAATCCGAAAATAGAAATTTCCTGATCATTACAAGGAATTTTAAAGGTGAGATAGTCCCCGCTTATACGATCATCGGTCAGCTGTGAATCTCGATCTCTATGCATCTGCAATCCGGTTATAGGCTGAGTAATGCTATAGCCCGAGCTGCTAATCAGTACGATATTCTCATCATGATCCCATCCACAGGCATCCACGCCTGAGGCAGCTATAATGACTTCATTGACCCAAGGTTCTGGGGGCTTCGTCAGTTCCATAGCTTGTACTCTATGAAGCAAATTCAATTCAAAACGAGTTCTTATTTCTTTTTTAGGATTTTTAAAGAGGTTCATTTTCTGCTCCCTCGACTATATTCGTTATTCCAAACGGGACATGAACAGATGGCACAATTCTGGCAACACCCTCGATATGACCAACCTGATCATCGAAGAATATATGGGGTTTAAATATTCGCAATACCCTGCCTTTATCGATTCCGCCTAGAAAAAAAGCTTCGTCCACCCTAATATCCAAATTTCTCAGCGTCGTAATCACTCTCTCATGAGCAGGGGCATTCCTAGCCGTGGCAATCGCGATTCTTATTCGAGGCTTGTCTTTCGCGTTAGTTGGATACTTCTCTAAAATTCTTTTTTGCAATTTGGATATCTCTTGAAAAAACTTCAACAACGGCCCCGGAGGAAGCGACTCCCCGGCATTTAATCGTTCGTGATCATGGAACAACGCCAATTGTCCGCCCTGTTGGAAGACAGATTCCGCCGAATCATCAGCGATAACTCCATCAAAATCAAATGCGATCCTAAGCTCCCGATCCTCGTCATCGTCAATGTAGTCCGTTGGATAAATGCAGCCTGCCGGAAACCCACGTTCGACCGCTTCCTTTACGTCATCAGGATTCCCTGACAAGAAAATCGACGCATTGAAGGCTTCCATGTATTCAAAAGGATTACTGCCTGCAATGAATACTGCTCGGCTAATAGGGAGCTGGTAATGTTCTATCGATTTAAACACGCGAAGCCCGGTATCCGGATCATTACGGGACAGCAATACGACCTCGACCGGCTGATCCTCTGGTTCATCCGTATTGATGCTAAGCAGTCTTTTTATTAGAGGAAATGCGACTCCTGTTTCAAGAACGACTTGTTCATTTTCCCGCTGATATTTTCTATAGGCATCTTCTCCGTGTTCCTGAAATACGCGATCCGATTCGCTTAAATCAAACAACGCGCTCGAAGCGACTGCAATTACAAACTTGTCCTCAATATTATAGGGCATGATTCTATCCTCTCTCCTCAGCTAAAACAAGTACAGATCATAATGATATTTCCATCCGGATCTTTGAATGAAAATTCCGCCAGGTCGGGAAAGGTCTGAATTTCAGTAACGATTTCCGCGCCTAAGCCCTGTACATGCTGATAGGCCTCATGAATATTATCACAGCTTAAATTAAATAAAGGCTGATTAGATGGCGTAAATTGATATACCTCGTCCAAACAATGATTGTCCAGCGTCAAACCTGGGCGCCCTTCTCCCATAGGCAATGAATAAATCGGGCCTGGAAATTCCCCAACCTCGACTTCAACACCTATAAGCTTGCTGTACCACTGAACGGCCCTCTTTAAATCGCTTACATGAATAAAGATCGTATCTACGCGGTTATGTATTGGGTTGGCCATAGCTTTACCTCCATTTTCTATGAAATTGTCTTCAATCTTGCTCTGATCTCTAGCAATAATGCGTTTTTCTCTTCATCAGGTATCCCATCCGAAAGTCTCGCGGCAGCTACCGGCAGTATCCATGGATCTACCTCGGCATAATCTTTGTTCGCCAGCTTCAAGTAATGCCTGACATATTCATTTTTGATGCGCTTCCTAAAGAAATTGATAAGGAGGCCTTTCGTTTTTGGAGTCCCTTCTGGCAATGTGCCATAGGTCAACAGAAGTACGGACCTGGCGAGGTCACCCAGCGGGTGGCCAGCCATTCCAGTCATCCAATCAATTACGCAGCTATTATTTTGATCCGTTACTAACACATTGTCGGGATGATAATCTCCGTGGCAGAGCTTATGATCCTCGGGCAAGCCTTGCAGTTGATGAATTATCTTCGACTTTTCGGCATCGGTTAGGAGCGGGGCAGATTGAATATTATGAGCGAGTATCTCTTTATGATTCCTGCTCAAATCCGCAACAGAATGGGCATGCACATGATGATGGAGGGCGGCTAACGTCCTTGAAAACCGCCTGATCTGCAGAGGTCTCCGTGTCATCAAATGAAGCAGGGAGGTGCCTGGAACCCGTTCAAAAATAATCCCCAGCCTTCCGTCCCTCTCGATCATCTCAAAGGCCCTCGGGACATTGATGCCCAGGTCATGCACATACTGGCTAACCTCATACTCCTCATGAATCGCTTCTAACGGGAAGCCTTTCTTATAAAGCTTCAGAACCTTGTTATCATCAGCAGCGAATATATCCGCTGTTCTCCCCTGACCCATTAGCTCCAACAATGATCACCTCCATAGAACCAAATTAACCTTCCACTATTACAAAAACGCCCCAGCCTTAAGATCGCTCTTATCTTAGGCTGAGGCGTTGTTACGCGAGCTTCTATCCACGATTATACATCCGATTCTTCCATGGCGGTAGCCCTGATATGCGTAAAGACATAAGCATAGAAATTTTCTGAAATGGAGCAACTTATTTTGTAAATTATTAGGTATGAACTAAATAATATAATCATTTGCGATTTGAATAGAGTTTATATATCACGAAAAACTTATTGCCTTTCGCCCGTTAGTCTTTCCCTAGTATCCGTCTCGCTTCCTTCAAATCGCTTGGTCAGTGTCTTTCTCCAGTTGTCCGAGAGTTCCTCGACTTCAAGAATCTTGGCTATTCCTTCAAGATTATTCTTTTCGCGATGCATGATCTTGTTGGCGTAAGATACCGTAATTGCTTTCGGATGCCTGTCGATCATATGCAGCCCATCCAGCCTCGATACGACCCCTTCCTGGAGCACGCGGAAATAAAAGCCGGTATACCCGGTTTCCTGTACTTTTAACGGCATGTCAGGGGCCACGTATTTTACGGATAGTTTATAACAAGGCTGCCTTGGCTGGCTTACCTGCACCACCGCTTCTCCCAGCTGAAAAATATCGCCAATGCAAACCTCCGTCTCCAGCAAACCCCGCGTTGTTAAATTTTCGCCGAATGCACTGTACTCTAATGCCCGGCCCAATTCCATCTCCCAATAGGGATAATGCTCGTAAGGATACACACAAACGGCCTTCTCCCTGCCTCCGTGGTGAACAAGATCGGCCTGACCATCCCCCTCGAAGTTGAACCAGGACAGGAACAGCGGCTCATCGCTTGGCCTCTTGAAGATGCCTGTCGAAATTTCCTTATTGTTAAATTGCACCTGGATCGGCTTGCCTACATTGATTGAAATAATATCGCCTTGCCCCATAGGATCACCTCAAGTTTAGTTGAATCCTATTATACGGTAATCCTCAACTTCCTTAAACAAAGTTCTTCCAATCTTCACATGAAGTACTAATCATTTTCCCTTAAAAAGGCGATGTAATCCGTCATTGTTCCACTATGTCCTAAGTATCTTAAGATGGTAGTAATATTCCCCCTGTGATAGGTTCCGTGGTTTACGACATGTTGAATGATTTCTGATATCGAATTTTGGAACTCATGGCCCATGGTGTTTCTATAAGTCACCCTCTTCTCGAAATCGCTGATCGAGGTCAAATGTTGGCGAATCCGCGACTGCAGACCGGTTATGTGATTGCTGGCTTGCTCAATGCTGCTGAATGATTTTGCCGCTAGGGATGGAGTTTTTTCTTCCTTGATCCGGGCAAACCAGACTTCGTCGGCCGAAGCAAGATGCCCCAAGACTTCTGCAATCGATTTGAAGCCCAGATTCACTTCTTTTAGGAATAATTCCTCCGGCAGCGTGCGAAGATGCTGAATCACTCTCTCGTTTGCCCAAATGTTGTAATCGTACCCGTGAACAATTTGTCCGCTCATCGTGATCTCTCCTAACTAGTTTTCCAGTTCGAATTGTCCGTACCAACAAAATTATCTAACTGTGTCGTACAAGTCTGTCACAATCTCATTTATCCCTTCCTGACCCCATTCCTCCGTGACCTCCAGATGCCATGATCTAGGGAGCCTTTCAAGCTGATTGTCGGCTATCCATTGATGCAGCTTCTTATATGAGTTTCTTATTTCCGTATGAGGTCCCGTATGCCTCAGCACCGCATATTTTTGTCCGGGAAGAGCGATAGCCCAAGGAATATGTGGATAGTTTATACCCAATATGATATCATGACAATATATTACAGATTGGAGGGTCACGTGTGCTAATTTATTCCCGATTGAGAAAGCAATGCAAATAATTGCGACTGCTGTTTCTGCTCTGTCTCATGCAGAGTAATCGGGATAAGTCTGCCTTTTTTTCGTGAATCCGCCTTCCGTAATAGTTACTTTTTATGGAGTGCTTCTTTTGGCGTACCCAATCACGTCATTGCTTCTGCACGGGCGCTGAAGCGTTAAGGCATTTCTATATTCGATTACGGCTGCACGGACATCAGGATGTCTGTGTTTTTTATTTTCTGCCGAAAAGGAGAATGCCTTTATGACAAGACCATATTCAAGCGATCAGCAACATATCATCCATGAGCTCTTAAGCCAGGCCGAGCGAAACGGTTTGCGCTTAAACTCCGATCATGTCGAGATGAATGAGTCCGGGTTGGACTTCCTCGTTGTATTTGCCAAGGATCTGCAAGGAGAGAAGTGGGTGCTTCGAAAGCCTAGACGCAAAGACGTATGGGAGCGAGCGAAAAATGAGCAGAAGGTGCTGCAGGCCGTCGGTCAGCACCTGCCCGTTGAGGTGCCGGACTGGCGTATTTTCACGCCCGGGCTTATCGCATATCCATTGCTGGGCGGGCATCCCATTGCGACGGTCGACCCTGCTGGCGGCGGTTATGCCTGGAGGTTCCCTCAGGATTCATTAACCGATGAGTTCTTTGATTCTCTGGCCGGGGCAATAGCGGCCTTGCATAGCATCGAACACAGCGAAGCAATCCAGGGTGGCGTTCGTTACAAAACTCCGCAGGAAACGCGGGAATCTTTTGCCTCAAACATCGAAGAAGTAAAACAATCCTTCACCATTCCTGCCAAGCTGTACGACCGTTGGACGGAATGGCTCTGTACCGATTCCTACTGGCCGGATCATTCCGTGCTTCACCACGGCGATTTGCATCCGCCTCATATCATTGTGGACGATCACCAGCGGGTTACGGGCTTAATTGATTGGACGGAAGCTGAGATTGCCGACCCCGGCAAAGATTTTGTCATTCTTTATGCCCTATTTGGCCGGGAGGGATTGCGGGATTTACTGGCCCGCTATGAAATAGCAGGGGGCAAAACCTGGCCCCGCATGCATGAGCACATCGCCGAGCAATGGGCGGCTTACCCGGCTATCGTTGCCAAATTCGCGCTGACCACAGGAAAAGAATCCGATATGGAAATGGCCAGGGGCATGATGGCTAACTGGAATGTGGATTAATTCTCTCTAACACCCCTTTTCATTGAGATAAATATCCAATGCCTTGATCCCTCTGCGAGCAAGCTTAATAAATAGGATCAAGCCGTAAACACTCAACCCTACAAAAGACACATAAATTAAAAAAACCAAAAAAGCAAAAACTCCGCCACCTATAGAGGCAAGTTCCATTGTATTCTCCTCCAATCATTTTTGGAATTGCGCATGGGCTCTCAAGCAAACAGCCCCAGCCATAAGATTGCTCTAATCTTAGGCCGGGGCTGTTTCTGCTGGAGCATGTTCCATAGTTATACATACGCTGCTCTAAAAATGCTAGAACCATATCATGCCCTGTAAACAGCGATCACTCCAAGACGGTAAGAAAGCTACTCCCAGTAAGACGGACCCCTGCCCTTCAGCCGAGCCAAGCCTTCCACAAAAAAGAAGTCGCCGTAAATTAACGGAACGTCAATATTGGTTCCCTGCGGGTAGTTGCTGGTGCCATGCAGCAGCAATCCTTCCTCTGCAGGATCATCCCAGGCGCCGTAATTTTCGTACAGTGACTTCAGGATGCGCTCACCGCCTGCACGGTAAACATCCGCATCCCCTCCCTCACTCTTATCCGCGAGCAGCAGAAGACCGCTTGCCGCACAGGAGCCGGCTGAACTATCGCGCAAATTTCGCAGCTCGTCCGGGGCCCGGAAATCCCAAGCCGGCACATGGTCCTCCGGCAGTCTGCTGAGGAAGAAGTTCGCGACACGCTTGGCAGCCTGATAATAATCGTCCTTGCCGGTATGGTGATACGCCAGCGTCAGGCCATACAAAGCCCAGGCAGCACCCCGCGACCAGGCGGATTCCGGGGCATATCCCTGACCGCCCAGCCCTTCCAGCATTTCTCCCGTATGCGGATCAAAATTGACGATATGGTACACGGAACCGTCCGCGCGAATGAAATGCTTCAGCACGGTGTCCGTGTGCGCCTCGGCAATGTGGGCAAAACGAGGATCGTCACTGACACGGGAAGCCCAGTACAGGAGCGGCATATTCATGCAGCAGTCGATGATCGCGAGCCCGTCGTTGCGCGCTCCTTCCGTCCAGGGATTCCACGCCCGAATATATTGCCCTTTCAGATTAAATCGAGCAGCAAGATAGTTCGCAGCCTTCAGAGCCCTGATCCGCGAAGCCTCATTCCCATGGAGCTTGTAGTTCGCCACGCTGGTCAAAATCCACATAAAGCCCATATCATGATCCAGCCTTTCGAACCCATCCAGCACTTCATCCAACTTAGCTTCGCACTCCTCAGCCAGCGCCTTCAGCTGTTCCTGTCCGCTCTCCTGATATAGAAGCCAAAGCATCCCCGGCCAGAAGCCAGCCGTCCACCAGTTCGGCGCCTCTAACTGATATACCCCGTTTTGGCTTGCATGCGGAAACCCGGATCCGATTCTGGCCGTGTTATGCAGTGTTTTTTCGAGCGATCTGTTCCAAGCCTCATTCACCCAACTTAGTTCTGTGTTCATCGAAATCTCCCCTCTCCTAATATGATTAAATATTCATCGTATGAGCCGAAAGATGAAGCTAAGCTCAAGCTGCTCCTGCAACTTCATTACATGGAAACCCAGTATGTACAGCGCTTTCATATTTGCCGGGTGGCAGGTGCCCAAATATAACCTCCTTATCATGTGTAATAATATATTAAATTATTTCATAATTAAAGGGGTTGGAAACTTAAGTCTAGAATGAATAAGAACCCACCTCTGGCGCTGCCTGGGTGGGTTCTTATTTGTCTTACCTTACAAATACAAATCGCCAGTTATGGTCTGCCGTACCGTTATCATCCCATTGTACAATGTTTGCGCCTGATGTCGTGGACATGCTATCCACGCCGAGCACCTTGCCGCTGTGGCGGTTGAGGATCTTGTAGCTGCCATTGCCCACAGGGACGAATTGCCAATCATGGTCTGCCGTGCCGTTGTCGTTCCACTGTATGGCTTTGGCCCCATTGGCGGTGGACATGTTCTCAATCCCGAGCACCTTGCCGCTGCGCATATTCGTCAGCTTATAATAGCCATTATTCAAACTGTCCACCCGCCATTCGTGATCTGTCGCACCAAAATTGTTCGATTGCAGGGCCTGTGCGCCGTCGGCTGTAGATGCGCCTGCTATGCCGATCATCAGACCGCTATGTTCGTTCTTCAGCGTGTACACGCGGCCGCTCTCAATATCAGATGGCTGCCCCCCGCCCGTAGAAGTGCCGAACTGCCAGTAATCCAAGTTGAACAGACGCTGATTATTTGCACCTTTAAACATAAAATACACATGATGAACGCCAGTCACACGGCTTACGGTAGTTTCTCTGAGGCTCCAAGTTTGATTGCCCCCTGTCGGATTAACCTGAAGCGTCCCGATGACCTGGCCTGTCGGACTGTCAAGCCGAATTTCGATTTGCCCTCCTACCGTCGAGGCCACATTTGCTTTGAAGCTCGTCGCGCCATTCGATCCAAAGTCAGCGTTGGCGACGGCGATCCAGTCGCCATTATGAATATCGGTTACGTTCATGTTTACGCTTGGCACCATGCCGCCTGGTGCCTGAGCAGCCTCTGTCAAAATGCCGCCCTGCCAGGCGATCGTCTCGGCTTCCGTCCGTACATACGGATTTAGATTTTTGATCTGCGAAACGCCTTTCATCGTTCCCTGAATCGGGTTGATTTCTCCATTGCCCGCATACGTTAGCTCATTGATATGAGGGGAACGATACCCCAATCCATCGCCAAGGATGGCTTTGCTCACAGTCTGGGCATGGTAGGCTATATACCACTTATTGTTGAATGAGAAGATGGAATGATGGTTATTGCCCCCGACGCCGAAAAACTCATACGGATTTTTTAAGATCGATTTTACATAAGTAAACGGCCCCATCGGGTTATCGCTCACCATGTAGGCAATTTCTCCAGGAGGAGGGGTTCCCGGCGGATGATTTCCGCCAAAGTTGGAGCAGTAGGAATAATAGTATTTGCCGTTATATTTGTGGATTCCCGAGTCTTCAAAAAAGAACGGAGCGTCAATGACCTGCGCGCTGCCTTCCGTATGAATCATATCATCGCTTAGTTTGATGACGCGGGCTGTCTTGGGACTCGCCCATTGCTGCTGCGTCGGATTGTTGCCGCCAGGAATTCCCCCGCCGAAATACAGATAGCCGGTGCCATTATCATCGACTAATACGGCCGGATCAAACAGCCATACAACGCCCGCAACGCCAGGTGTGTTCAAAGTGACCAGCGCTCGTCCAAGCGGATCTGTCCACGGCCCTATCGGGCTGTCCGCGGTAAGCACGCCAAGCCCTCCTGCACTATTGGAGAAATAGAGAAAGAATTTATCCTGTCCGTTGATCTTCTTATGAGCAGCCGCTGGTGCCCAGGAACCGCTGGCCCACTTGGCAATCCCGTTTGGTCCCGCGACGGGAATAGCGCCGTGATCCGTCCAGTTCACCATATCGTCTGAAGAAATGACATGGACTTTGTTCAAATTGCTGAACGAATTCGATTTGATTTTGCCGCTGCTATCGTATTCGTAAGCATCACTGGACATGTATAGATAGACCCTGCCGTTATAGGTCATCGCAAACGGGTCAGCCCCAAGCTTATGATCCATCAGCGGATTGCCGTTGCCAGGGGTTTTGGCGATCGCCGGCGTCTCTGCGTGCGCAGCCTGGCCTTGGAACATCCCTATTCCCAGCAGCATAAAGGTTAATAATACAGCTATGATTCTTTGGTTTGTTTTCATTACCATTTCCTCCCCATTGTTCAAAATAAAATGTGTGTGCATCCGCATTTCATAGATTCGTTATCGAACGAACGAAAATGTCCAGTTGTGATCCGCCGTGCCGTTATCGTCCCACTGCACGATTCTTGCGCCTGCCGTCTTGGACATGCCGTCCACGCCGAGCACCTTGCCGCTATGACGGTTCACCAATTTATAGCTGCCGTCCCCTACGGGAGCGAGCTGCCATTCATGATCCGCCGTGCCATTGTCATCCCATTGTATGGCGGAAGCGCCATTCGCCGTGGACATGTTCTCAACCCCCAGCACCTTGCCGCTGTGGATATTTGTCAGCTTGTAGTAGCCGCTGCTTAAGCGGTCAAACCGCCACTGATGATCCGCACTGCCATTATCGTTCCATTGGACGGCTTGTCCTCCGTTCGCCGTGGACATGCCGGAAATACCGATAACCATGCTGCTGTGCGCATTCCTCAGCTTATACACCGATCCGCTTTGTACAGGTGACTGCGGCGACTCACCCGATCCCCCTGTCCCCGTCATCCGGTTCTCGATTCTAAAATAATCGAAATCCACATACCCGCCAGCCGATTGCGTTGCATAGTTAAATAAGGCAAACCGGTATCCCATAAAATGCGGCAGGGTATAGCTCATTTGCAGCGTGTTGCCAATAGCTGTCCAGCGGTTGCCATCCAGGCTGTAATAGAAGTAGGCTTTGTCGGTATTATTTTTAAAATCCATTTCCACTTTGAAATGCACTGTGTTCTGCGCAAGCGGCACACTCGCGACTTCCACAGGGGCTGTCCCGCTTCCGTTGACCATGATGATGGATTTGGAATTCCCGGACATTTTTACGCCGACGAATCCGTAGTTTTTCTGCAACGCGGCAAGCCCTGCATAGTCCCCGCTTTTCATCCGGCTTACATCGAGGGCAATCCGTCCAGAGCTTTCCGGCCCGATGCTTCTTTGTGTCAGTGAGTTGCGCGCGTCCAAAATGCCCGTGCTGGTCCGTCCGGTCTTCAGCCGCATAAATCCCGGGCGCTCGGTTAGAGACCAAAGATTGTTGTCGGGATTGTGATTCCACTGCCATACGAGCGGAAGCCGGGTTTGATCGAAATCATCGGAAGCCACGATCTTATGATTGGAATTCATCCCGGGAACAGGCATTGGCATTTGCGCGGGAATCTGGCCATTCACGCCGAATACTGGCCAAGCATTCTGCCAGGAAACTGGAACAAGGAAGGGTGTGCGCCCTACAGATCCATGATCCTGGAAGAGCATGCCGTACCATTTGCCATCCGGCGTATCCACGATTCCGCCTTGAGCGACGCCAGCAAAATCCAGAGCAACCCGCCCTTCATAAGGCCCCGTAATGCGATCCGCTCTAAAAACCAATTGCGTTCGGCCTTTTCCCTGCGGCCAGGTGATCAGGAAGATGTAATACTTGCCGTTTATTTTTTGAATATGCGCTCCCTCGGCCGGGAGCCCGACATTAGGACCTGCCACCAGGCTGGCATTGGGAATAATGACCTGATTTAACCCGCCCGGCTTTACGGCGCTGGCATCCGCAGTGAGCTCAGTAAGGCGAATATCGCCACCGCCATGAACAAGGTACACCCTGCCGTCATCATCGAACAGCAAAGACATGTCATGGTAAAAGCCGATCGTGGAGCGCGTCCATGGCCCTTTTTCAATATCCTGCGTCTTGTAGATGAATGTATTGCCCGCTGTGCTGGAGGAAAAAACCACATAATAGGTGCCGTTGTGATATCTTAAACTGCTGGCCCATGAGCCTTTGCCATACTCATTCTGACCATTCCTCAGCGCCTGTGCGTCTGAATCCCCTAGCGTATCGTATACATAATTGACGATTTCCCAATGGACAAGATCATAGGATTTCATGATCGGCACGCCGGGGTTCATATGCATCGTCGTACTTGTCATATAGAAGGCATTCCCCACTCTAATGACATCCGGGTCCGGCACATCGGCCCACAGGATAGGATTCTCAAACGAATTCTGATCCTCTGCTGCATGCAAGCCGGGAGATAGGAATACCGCCATCAATGTAAGCGTTGCCAAAACCAAGCAAAATTTTTGCCTCATCTCTGATCATCTCCTTTCTTGTAACATTTAACTGGACATTCACCGAATCTTAATCCCCCCTTTCGACAAAAGTTCGCGCGATCTGCCTCCCTCCAGATCAAATCTAGCAATTAATTACATTTTTTCAAGTTCATTTTATGATCATTTCTCTGAAATCTAAATGGAATTTCTTGTGAATTTATTGTACTTTCTTTTTTGCAGTAACCCGACAGACTCCTGTATCTTACTATTGGAGAAATACTAATATTTCTGGGGAAAGCGCTTTAATTTACTCAACTCCTGCTGTGTTATGATATAGCCAAATGATGAATAAACGGAGGTTGACATTATGTCTGCGAACCAATTAGGTGCTTTTTATACGAAAGAATACAGGAACCTGTTCAAGGAGCTCGGCTATTCCGAAACGGAAATTGAAGCCAGGCTGGAGCAGGCATGGAACGATCTGTTCTATGGAGAGCCGGATGTGCGGATCTATCACCCGATGGGTGACGATAAAGGCTATATTCTCGATACCGGCAATTTGGACGTGCGGACAGAGGGCATGTCTTACGGGATGATGATGGCTGTGCAAATGAATAAGAAAGAAGAGTTTGACCGGCTGTGGAATTTCTCGAAGACATTTATGCAGCATAAGGAAGGGCCCTACGCCAATTATTTTGCCTGGCATTGCAAGCCGGACGGAACCCGCATCTCCCAGGGTCCTGCACCGGACGGAGAGGAATTTTTCGCGATGGCCCTGTTCTTCGCGGCCAGCCGTTGGGGAGACGGGCCGGAGCCCTATAACTATTCCGAGCAGGCACGAACGATTCTAAGAGCATGCTTGCATCAGGGGGAAAACGGCGAAGGCGATCCGATGTGGGACCCGGAAACGAAACTGATCAAGTTCATACCGGAATCGACATTTAGTGATCCGTCATATCATCTTCCTCATTTCTACGAGTTGTTTGCCCTGCTGGCCGACGAGCGGGATATGAAGTTTTGGCGGGAGGCCGCCAAGGCCAGCCGGGCTTACCTGCATACGGCATGCCATCCGGAATCTGGCCTCGCTCCAGAATATGCGAATTATGACGGTACGCCGGCAGAGCCGCAGCCGCATGGCGACTTCCGTCATTTCTACAGCGATTCCTACCGGGTGGCCGCCAATATCGCCCTGGATTGGCTATGGTTCCGCCAGGATCCCTGGCAGGTCGAGCAGTCCAACCGGATTCAGGCATTTTTCCGGGACATCGAGGTTTCCGACTATCGCCGCTACACCATTGACGGGAAGCCGTTCGATGAGCCAGCGCTGCATCCGATCGGCCTTCTGGCGACCAATGCAGCGGCTTCCCTGGCCGCCGACGGCCCGGACGCGGAGCATTTTGTCCGCCTGTTCTGGGACACGCCGCTTCGTACCGGCGACCGCCGCTATTATGACAACTGCCTGTACTTCTTCAGCCTGCTGGCGTTGAGCGGGAATTATCGGATTTACTAATTGCGGTGACTGGCAGCAATCCAAGATACAAAGGCAGGACCACTATGCGTTGTCCTGCCTTTTATCCTTCTTGATCAATTCCAAAATCCATGCCTCTCCTTATCTTCATCCACCCTATTTTCTTGTTTCCGGTATTTGATATAATCTACTACAAGTTTTATAAGATATATGATCAGCAGCACTGAGACCCCATACGTTGGTAAAATGTGTACCTCATACTGCTCTAGGGTTGTAAAGATTTTTAAGCGATATATATTGAATTCTACATCTGTGATTACAGCTTCTGTGAATTTAATCCTCCCTAATACCGCATACAAATGAACAGCCAGCTTAATACATGCTCCAAAAAGAATAATGAAGCTTCCTATTGCCGCCGACTGATTAAATCTAAATTTTCTCATGCAATCCCCCTTTAGATTCCATTTAAGTTCTCTAGACATCCACTCTTAAAGTCGTGAATTCCTGCCTTAGCAGGGACATTACAATTAGAGATTCGTACTGATCGCCATTCCTAATGCATTCTCTTAATATGCCCTCCTGCTTGAACCCTAGAGCTAAATAAAGCTGCTTCGCTCTCTCATTATATTCTTTCACATCCAGCCATACTCGATGAGCACTTAGCCCATCAAATACATATTGTAAAATCGCCTTGATGGCTTCTCTTCCATATCCTTTATTTTTCTCGGCAATGACAATTCGGACCAGCTCAATGCTATGGTGCGGGCTGTTGAGCCCTGCCAAGATCATATACCCCACCGGGTTCGCAGCCTCATCCTCAATAACTATATGCCTCTTATCCGAGTCGTGCAACGCGGCCATATGCTGGTCCCTGGGCCAAGGTATAATATAGGATCTGTTCTCATGATCGTTTTCAATCGCTAACACCATCTCTAAATCAGAAGCCATAGTTGGCCTATAGGTCAGCCTTTCGGATTTCAAAAACATACTAGAATTCATTCTCCTTGACCCCTCTTGAAATATAATATGTGCTCACTCATGAAATAACCCAGCCCTTGTTAGCTGTTATAATTTAGGCTGGGTCTACAGTGTGCTTATGAATCCTTGTTGAGAGCCTCTTTAATTTGCGGGATCGATAAGCCGCTCGATCTCAGTTCCTTAATGAAATGAATGCGCGCAACGGTTTCCTCTCTTTTATATCGGCGTGTCAGATTTTCCTCCGCCTGTGTGAAAGGCAGCATTCCCTCTTCTGTCTAAAATTTCAATGTACTATAGCGGGAAGCCGTAAGCCGTACTAATTCACCTATAGTTACGAACTCAGAGGCCAATATGGCCTCCATAGAACGCTGTCTGGACATGATTCAAGACTCCTTTAAATTAAGGGCTTCGGGATTAGACGCACACCATGGATCGGCACTCTCCCGTAAATGGCATGCGGAATCGCTTGATACACAATATTATCTATCTTAATTGTTGGAATCTGCCCTTCCTGCAGCACCGCAACAGTATGGCCTTTGGATTCCAACCGCTGTTTTACATCATAGCTGGATTGGAGAACATCGCCTCCAGGTCGATAAACACAGCCTGCGAGCGCTCCAGGATTGGAATCAAAAAATTCAAACCGCTGCCCGCTTGTGTCCTTACTGCCCCTTTTTTCATACGGAAAAATTGTTTCACTGCTAATTCAATGCCACGATGGATGCGGATGGGATACAAGGCTGTGGCCAACGAAGCACCTTGGTACAATTTATACATTCGGGCACTTACTATATCCAGTTCATTCCGAGAAAAAAAAAATCATGCATGCATCCGCTCTCGCGAAGAAGCCACAGCATGCAAATCGTCTCATCAGATACCGGGCCATCCTCCAGAATCTCAGCCCGGATACTCTCTGAAATCCTTGAATATTCCTGGATATCGCTGCGATATTCCTTGATACTAACGCCTGCAGAATGAAAATACAGGTCACACCCCAATAGATGGGGGATTTCCTCAAGCAGCCCCCATTCCTTAAGAGAGCCGGATACAGCCTGTTCTAGCTTTTTTAACGTTGATCCGGGAAGCATAGAGGCTCTTTTCAGCCAATCCCTCATATCCCATAATTTCTTAGCATTTTGGCGGGCTAAGGATTTTAAAATAATCTCCTGAAAAAGCATGGTATGAGATTGCTCCAGGACATCCTTCTTCAGAGCTAATTGATTCCCCCCGCGGCCCTCCATAATACCAAATGAGCGTATCGCTTCTGTCGCGCATCTCATACAACCCCTCCCCTTTTATTTTTTACAAGCCCATCTAGGGCAATTATACACATTTCCGGCACTTTCGGGATCAGCCTTCCGCATCGCCTAATGCTGAAGGTTGAGATAGGGGGTGGAGAGAATGATGATAAAAATACGAAACGCCCAAGCTTTGGAAAAGCCTGGACGTTGTTTGGCTGAACTGGTCAGCTTCTACTCACTCACAGATTTCAGCGCTAATTGCAGCTCCTCCTCCATGAGCTGTAGAGATTCTTGAACGGTCCGTTGCTCAGACAGTATTTCAGACATATATCTCGGTGAGATTTCATCAATCTTAGAGATCACTTCTGGAGGAAGTTCTCTTAACTCATTAATCAAAGTATTATTTACTCTTTCTAATTTATAAAAGGCTTTAATAGATTCCTCCTGATCCTCGTTAATTCTTGCTGGCAAATCAATAGTATTGATTTGCGGGAGTAGTCGAGCATAATCATTCCCAGAAACATACTTAATGAACTCCCATGCTCCCGCATTCTCTTTACTGCTTGATGGAATGGAAAATATCTCATTCATAGCAATCCCATTTCCCGTATCTGGTTGTTCAGCACTAATAGGAAGAGTAGTAATTCCCCATTCAAACTCAGCATCTTTTTCATCTAAAATTCGATATAAAGCTGAATCAGCAACTGCCATTGCAATATTACCTAAAAGGAATGGATTACTTTCCTTCTGGAGTTCTTCCAATTTTAATGATTCAATTTTTTCTACTTGATTAGGATCAAAGCAAACATGCGATTTAAAACAAGTGGTTACCTCATTAAAAACTTTGGTCCACGCCGGAGTATTTAAAGTGAATTTTTCATTACCGTAAATCGACAATCCATTACCTTCACCTATCGTTAAAGCCATCATAAAAAGGTTAGCTGCTTTTTTATGGTAAAATCCAAACTGCGGAAGCTGATCATCTTTAGAGTTTGGAAATTTATGTGCTAGTTCAAATACCTCGTCCCATGTCATAAAATCTTTAGGATATGGAATAAGATAATTATCAAAAATGTCTTTGTTATAATATAGAGCATCTCCAACAAATGTTGGGGTTAACCCATGAATTTTCCCTTGTCCATCTTTAAGAAAGTCGATGATAGCCGGTGAATAATTCGTAAGGTCGAAGTGGTCTTTTGTTATCATCTCATCAAGCGAAAGTAACTTTTCTGACTCTTGAAGTACGGAGTAAGATTCCATGGGGAGAGATAATAAATCTATATTTTCCTTTGCTATTAGTTCTTCAATTGTATCTGTCATATTAGTTCCAGGAGTTAAATTTTCGAAAATAGAGATGACTTCTAAAGAATAGTTTGGATGCGTTGCAATGAAAAAATTCCCGTATAATTGATTAAATATTTTCTCATTAAAAGCAAGTACTTTTAAGTTCCGTGTCTCCTCTATTTGTTCCGGTGCCTGACAACCAGATAGTGTGATTACAAGACTTAACAATAAGCATAACTTTTTCATTTTATATTTACCTCTCGTATTATAGATTCTTAAAAATGAAGGGCTGGTATATTCCAGCCCTTCATTTAAACCTATTTTGACATAAAACCTAAGGATTTCCAACCTAAATTTCTTAGCAACAAGAAATGTATTCTGACTCTAACCACTGGCTGCAGAAGGAGCAAACACCATCGCATAAGGAACCGAATACGTCACAAGTAACCGTGGGTTGAATTGGACTACATCCATAGTATTCACGATACTTAATTTTTCTGTCACCGCATGGATTACTTGTACAATTGTCTCTATAATCACAAGAATTATATGGCGCCGCCATAATTTTCACCTCCTCGTAGTTAAGATAATTTATAGACAAGGCATTCAGGCCCCGACTACCATAAATAGGTACCATATTGATTCAGGGTGTTCTTCATGAAAATTCAAGTTTTTTATCTGCATCTATATAATTTTTCGCTTGGGAATGAAACATATTGAAATAAACCCCTTCCTGTTGAATTAATTCACTATGTGTACCTATTTCTGCAACTTCCCCTTCCTTAAGGACAATGATTTTATCAGCATAAAGACAGCTTCCAAGTCGATGCGTAACAATAATTGAAGTTTTGCCATTACATATATCCATAAAAGAACTTAGAATATCTGCCTCTGTTAGAGGATCTATTGCTGCCGTAGGTTCATCTAACACTAAAATTTCAGATTCTTTATATAATGCTCTACTTAATGCGACCCGTTGCCATTCCCCTCCAGATAATTCAATACCGTCTTGCAATGTTTTTCCAAGTGGGGTAGCGTCATAATTTGGAAGATCACTAATAATATCCGATAATTTAGCATTGTTAATTACATTGCAATATTTTACTTTGTCGAATCCTTCATCTACCTGAGATAAAATTATATTTTCTTTAAAGGATAGATCGTATCTAAAAAAATCTTGAAACAAAACGCTAAGCTTCTTATTTTTTTCAGATCCAGCGAGTTTTCTCGAATCCACATCGTCAAATAAAATTTCACCATCTTGCGGATTATACAAGCCTATTAAGCATTTGACTAAAGTGCTTTTTCCAGAGCCATTATCACCAACAATAACAACCACTTCTTTTGAAGAAATTGTAAATGATATATTTTTCAATGCATACTTATCACTATTCGGATATTTAAAAGAAACATTTCTAAAAGTAATTCCTGATTCTAGTTTATTTTTAAACAATTTAGATTGCTGTTTGTCTTCCTCCAGATTCATGAACAAATTGTATTCACTTAAATATAAATTTTGACTAAAAAAGCCTCCTATTTCATTGGATAAAAATTGAATAGAATTAATACTCATTGAAAGCAATGAAGAAAATGCAACAAAATCACCAATTGTCATAGTGTTATTAATTTGTCCTATCCAAAGAAGGCCTATCATAAATAATGTGCTGACTGCCTGATTAATAGTAATATTGAAATTTTTCTTACCAGCAGCCTTTTTCTCCAATTCAAACTGTTCATCGGCCGTCTTCCAAAAAAAATTTTTCCATAAATTCGCTAAGTATTTGCCGTGATCGAAGATTCTTAATTCCTTTTGTACAACTTTATTACTAAAGAGACTAAAAAGATAATTACTTCTTCTATTCATATGAGTCTGCGACTGATTAAATAGGAAATGGCTTTTTGAAATACCTATATTGGTATATAAAGAGGGTAACAATAATATTATTAACAATAGTGCGAGTGACCAATGTAGTTTATATAAAAGTAGGGAGTAACCAATAAGCATAATAGAATACTTAAGTATACTTAATATGGAAGTAAGTCCAATCACAAATTTAGCTCCTAGACCACTTGTTACACGCTCTATAAGGTTATAATTTTCTGATTTTTCAAAATAAATATAAGGTATTTTCTTAAGTTTTTCGGAAATAGAAGAATCTATACTGAAGCTTAAATATTGGGTAAGCCGCGTTTTAATTAAAGACTTATAAGATAATATAATTTGGTTCATTAATAATAGAGTGAATTGTAATAATATGAAAAACAAAACTTGTGTGATAGGATTATTTCCCGAAAGGAAGAGAGCAATACTGTCTGTAAGTTTTTTTAGTAAATAGACTTGTGCTACAGGAATAAGTCCCTCAACAATGGTAATTAAGAAATAATATATAAGTTTAATGATTTGACCCTTTCCGACTAATTTAAATATCGAAAAATAAAGATAAAATTGGTTCATCCAGTTTCTCATAGCTTTAATCACTCGAGTAAATATATAAAGGATACTCATAAAAAACTTTCTCATCTATTAATAGCCTATATGTATAACTCCCTTCCTCTACAGCAGCAAATCTTGAATTTAAACAAGCCTCCATCCCTGGTACTGCTCCGTCAGGCCTGAAATTTTTAACATCTATGAATGAACTCCTAAATGCCACGATTTTGTCCGGTGAGTGCACTTCTACAACTGCTTCCGCAGAATTGAAATCTTTGGGCAAGATAAGCTTAATTAAAACATCTGTGACAATTGCAGCCGGGAATAACTTAACTTCCACAAGGTTTAAAACACTTTTAATTGAATGACTTCTTCTTAGTGGATGAAACTCAATATCTTCTGCAACTAGAATACATCCCTTTATCTCCATATTATTCCTCCGAATTATTACATGATATCTATTACATTTCGAGAAACTATAGCGCCTTTTTCAGAGCGATAATACATTTTAACTAGTCCATTAGTTTTTAATTCAGCTGAATTTACAAAATAAATCTTGTTATATTTCCATGATTTCTCTTTTAACTTAAATAACCAAGGGCTTGAAATAAATACAATATTTAAATCAATTGGGTTAGTATTTTTTAAATATTCATCGATTCTTTTAAACATTGGTGATTTATAGTCAAATACTAGTAAGTAAGGAACTAAATCTCCTTCATTCAATTTACTGAAAATTTTGGATTCAAACGACTTTGCTCTATGTCTTATGATTAAAGTAGTAATACTTATGACTACAATAAATAACATAAACATAATGAATAAAAGGTTATTGAACATTATCATGTATTTTCCTCATCATATTAAAAGTTACAATTGCATTTATCATATTTATTAATGCAATTGAAAAGCATACTACCGATATTCCGGTAACCATTTGAATTAGTGATAAATTATAATCCCAAATAAGATTAATAAAACATAAACTAATTAAAATAGAATTTCTCAATAGTGGCTTTCTATTTAAAATACTGTCTTTACCAAAACATGAACACGATATTGAACTCGTTTTTTTTCTTTTCAATAAAATAGTAAATGAAAAAAACAACAACAAGATTATCGTAAATATTTCCCGCCAAAAGTACAGTAAATCGAATAGAAAACTAAATGAAACAAAAAGTTCTGCGGCCAGTAGGCAATAAATACTTGGTTTTATTAAAATAGTTGGCACTAGCTTTAATTCGGTGATTTCTTGTTTAATATCAGTAATATCGACTGCTTTGAAATATAGCGAAATAATAAATACCAATCCGAAGACAACTTTGATAAAAAAAGATAATAGAAGCATGATCAAACGACCTTATTACAAAAATTTATTACATCAGTAATAAAAGGCGTAAAATGACTGTCTATGATATTTCCATTTTCATCAACAAGAAGTGCGGTAGGAGTTTTATAAATATTTATTCTGTCATAGGGCTTGGTATAAGAATAGACTTCAAACTCATATTTAAATTCCTTTCTTATTTCCTGGTTGTCATTGTCATTTCCATCAGTTATGAGATAAAAAGTATCTTTGCTATTTAACTCATTAAGATGCGGGATTAACTCGATACAATGCATGCAACTCAATGAGATAACTAAATAAATTGATTTTCTCCCTGATATATAATCGATATCAAAAGCTTGGATAGTAGTTAACTTTGAACTGTTTTCCTCCTTCTTTTGATCTCTAGCTAATTGAAGAATTTCGCTTAGACTTTTCAATTGCATCCCCTCCTAATTATTTGGTAGCAGCTTTCTTAACGGAATTTTAAGAAAATCATAAACGTATTCTGGTCCCAATATCTCAATATGTAAAACCTGTCCAATTTCATTTATTGTTATTCCTTTTGGGAAAGAGTAAATTTTTAATTCTTCATTAATGATTTCTTTGGCAAGTCGGTATACTCTCGGGGAATTATTGTAGTATTCGTCGAGTAACTGAAAGACATCATCAGTGGTATGAATGAATGAAACTATATTGATATGGGGATTTTTCGTAGCAAATGATTTAATGTTATTCATAGCTTCCTCACAAGAGGAACACTCAGTATCAAAAAAAGTAAGTATCAAATGTCGATTTATTATCAAATCATATAGATATACATCTTGGGCTTTATCAACTACCACATTGCTTATGAAATCGCCTACATTTAAATCTGCGCTTGTTGGTTTTTTTAAAAATTTATAGTGTGGTTTTTCTATCGATATTCTAGACATCGTATCCTCCTAATTTTTCTTCCCATAAACTTAATTCCTCCGCCGTTAATAGTAAAATTAAAAGAGTATTTTTTTATAATATGTTGCTTTAGAAGAAAGGCTGATCCTATCACCTCCTAATAACTATGTTTTTTCCTTATATTCCATATTTTATTATAATATAATACATTATGGTTTTTTATCTATATTTTATTTAAATTTTGATGCTTAATCTTTAAGGTAAGATGGATTTAGCCCCAAACCAACGTAGTAGTAATATAAAAATGACTCCTTTTATTCTTACAGGAGTCATTTTTATATAGTATTCTCTTTATTAGTAAAGTTGTTACTCACGAGTCTTGCTGCGGATCCACGGCGCCTAGAGAACCGGTTTGGGACGGAAGTAACGCCTCTTAATTTCATCTTATTGTTGATGCTCCTCGCAAGCCTCAATTGGCGAAGCCTGAATCAATGTGTTTTACTTCTTCGGAAAAAGATCTATTAGCGCTTCAGAGTTCACTCCGCCAAAGCACTAACATAAATATCCTCCGTGAATGAGAAGCAAACTTAATACATGATCATCTTCCATATTCCCTGTTTTAATTCAATATCCTTCCACAATTATACATCTCATTTCCAAAAAATACGCTTGGAAAGGAACTTAATAATTGTTAGTTCCTTTATTAACTTCGTTGTATTATGATATAATTATAAGTTATTGCATTAACCAACCATGGATTGCAAACAATTCGAATACACGGCAATTCTTAATGAAGGGGTTCCAACAATGAATGACAGCATACAGAATAAGCATCAAGGAATTGAAATTGGAGTTTACACTCTCGGCGATCTTGTACCTGATCCGCATCGAGGTCAAACCATCAACAGCCGGCAGCGGCTGTTGGATATGATTGAAGCGGCTAAGCTGGCTGATGAAGCCGGATTAGATATATTCGGAGTTGGCGAGCATCATCGTCTAGATTATGCGGCATCGTCAACCTCGGTGATTTTAGCGGCCATCGCACAAACTACAAAGCAAATTAAATTAACCAGCGCGACAACCGTTCTGACGACTACAGATCCGGTTCGACTGTTCGAGGAGTATGCCACACTAGACTTATTATCGAATGGACGGGCTGAAATTATAGGTGGGCGTGGGGCTTTCCTGGAGTCTTTTCCTCTGTTCGGCTATGACCTGAATGATTATGATGAACTGTTCATGGAGAACTTCGAGCTGTTCCAGCAGTTAAACCAACAGGAGAAGGTTTCCTGGCAAGGCAAATTTCGCGCTCCCCTTCAAGAAGCGGAAATTGCACCACGCCCCATCCAGACGCAAATTCCCATGTGGATCGGTTCAGGGGGGTCGCTGGTCAGCGCGGAACGGGCTGGAAAACTCGGAACCGGCATGGCTTTGGCGATCCTTGGCGGTGCTCCTAATCGATTTCAAGCTTTGGTAGAAGCATACCGTGCAGCTGGAAACGCAGCTGGCCACAAGCCATCCGATCTGAAGGTCGCTATTACAGGCCATGGTTACATTTCTGCTACAACGCAGCAGGCCAAAGACGAATATTATCCGTACTACGCCAATTATAGGCAATATGTAGATCGTCAGCTTGGAAAAACCAGCGCACCCCTGTCGCGCGAGGAGTTCGAACAAATGACCAGCCCGGAAACGGCCTTATTTGTAGGAGATCCGCAATTAATCATCGACAAAATAATGTATCAATACGAGCTATTTGGCCACCAGCGGTTCATGTTACAGCTTGATGTCGGCGGCATCCCCTTTTCTAATGTTGCACAAAGCATAGAACTGCTGGCGACAAAGGTTGCCCCGGTCGTTCGCCAACATACAAGCAAAGCAGTTGCAGAGCCACGCACCTGACCTATAACATTATGCGATAAAGGAATGATTCGATGTCGGATACGAAGCTAGAACCTAAAGCACTGGATATTTTAAAAGAAAAAATTCAATTAATCCAGACCGAGGAAGGCGGCATTTACCTCGTTGGACCGATCAAGCTGCCCGTTGACCTGGACGGTGAGAACGTCATTTTCCAATGGTACTGCTGGCTCAGCCGCTGCCAAGTCACAGATAATTTTCAGGAAATCATCGATCAGCTGTCCTCCGCAAGCTTAGCGGAATACCAGCAGTCAAGCGTACTCGTGTACGGCGACTTCAAAAATGCCGACGAAGCCTTGATCCGCATGCATTCGATCTGCCACACAGGCGACATCTTCGGCAGCCAGAAATGCGATTGCGGTTACCAGCTGAAGAAATCCATGAAGAACATTGTGGAGCACGGGACAGGCGCGCTGTTCTACCTGGCCAACCATGAGGGACGCGGCATTGGATTATTCAGCAAAGCGATGGCCTACGTGCTGCAAGAGAACGGATACGACACCGTTGAAGCTAATTTAAGCCTCGGCTTCGTTGACGATTCCAGAAGCTACACCGATGCGCTAAGCGTGCTGCGAACTCTTCGCACCAAGCCTGTAACGCTCATGACCAACAATCCTAAGAAGCTCGAAGCCCTGCAAAAAGCCGGCCTCGCCTTATCTGGAAGAGAACCGATTTGGGGCGGAGAATCAGCCTTCAACGAGTTCTATTTGCAGACCAAGGTGCAGCGTTCGGGGCATTTGGAGGAATAGGATTTTATAACCCTATAAGCGTGGATATAACATGACCCGTCCTTAGATTGCTTATCTATGATCGGGTCGTCTTTTTTCACTTTGCCTCAGTTACCTCAAAAAGTTAATTTCCCTTAGAAATTCTTCTGTATCCAGCAGTGTTCTTTGATAGGGTCGATTATCATAGTTCCCACAGTTAAAAAAAACATGCCCTAACCGCCGATTTGGCGTTCTTTATATGGGTTAGCATGTTTGCGCCGGACGCTATAGAATCTCATCGCTGCAGGGAGGCCTTTAATTTCAAGGGTGCCGTTATAAATCAGCTCTCTCAACCGATATTCGAAATACGAGTCCCCCACATATTGCTCGCAATAACCTATCGCCTCTCCGATCAGGCGGGCTGCTTTAAGAAAACCATGATCACCGGCGGGTGGCTTTAGCTTGTCCAGCTTGTCCAGCAGATATGAATCATAATAATCTGCAGGTACTCCGAGCACTGCACCTTCCCGCCAAATGCGCAGGGTCGAGGTTTGCTCCGAGATTGCCTGCCATTCCTGCACTAATCGCATCAGGTCAGCATGGCTCAGTGGGCTGCTATCTTCGATGCGGCGGAGTGCTTCCTGGAGCTTGTCAGACGGGATTTCCCCCGAATGCCTGTATTCCATTCTGGCATCTGGTCCGTTATAGAGCTCTTCACAAATTGCGCAAGCGTTGCACACCGTTAACGTATTGCGTTTGCTCTGCAGCAGATGAACCGCATGCCGCATTCCTGCCTGCTCGCAGGCGTTGCTGCTGGTCCAGACAATGATTTTCGCTTGTTCAGGAATATTCGCCAGCTTGTCTACAAGCATGCTGTACTCTTCTTCAACTTCCACATCGTCCTCGAAAGAATCCGTTATATGATCCCGGAACCATTCACGGCGGGCCGCCCTGCCTTTCGGGGAGTCCAACTCGCCCAAAGGACCAATGGCGTAATTCTCCCTCAAGGTAATCACCTTATGCGTCTCTGCCCAACCGAGCTCTTTCAGCGCATATTTCATACTTCCCGCAAAAGAATCACCGATCACGATATGAACATGGGTGCAAGCCGGAACAGGATCCCAGAAGCCTCTTTGCTGCTGAAGCCCCATCAGTCCATCATAAAGCTCAAGCAGCTTCGTGATCGAATCTTCACTAGGCTCGCCCTGATCCCGCAGCCGCTTGATTTCCGCTAGTATAAAACCCAAATACGACCGCAGTTCTGCGTGTCCCAGGGAATCTATAGCCTTCTTAATCGATTGTAGATCTTCCATTTCAGTTCTCTCCCAAACCGGTTTTTATGCTATAAGCAAGCCTATACAGATCAGCGATGTCGAATCGACCGATCGATTCGAATCTTCTAACCGCATCGTCTAAACTAACTTCTTCCACGGAGACAACCATCTCACCGTCAGCCGGATTCAGCGGCTCCGAAACGATCCTTACTTCTCCCAGGCCCATCAATCTAATAAAATTGGGATGAGGGATATGCGGCCGATATGGCTCCTCTGCACTGGAATAGCAATAGAAGTGCCCAAACACTTCAAAGTTGCTTATCTCCGCACCTAACTCCTCAAGCATTTCCCTTCTTAAACACTCGAAATAGCTCTCCCCAGGTTCCATCGTTCCGCCCGGCAGCTCCCATCGGCCATTATCCAATTGCATGACCACACACTTTGAGCCAATAAACGGAATCATGCTTATATTGCTCACCAAAGCCTCATCGAAATCCTTGCCAAGCTTGAATTGGCTAGACACTTGTTTCCAGTGGATAGGCTTTTTCAATGCAGGTACGTTATCCAAGTAATTAGCGATAGGCTTTTTTATGTGTTGTTCCATTGAATTCACCCTCCGATTACTTTAGAAAATAACAATTCCAGAATACCCGGTTCATACTCTTGCGGGTAAATCAATACTGATAGAACTACAGTAATTATTAAGATTACCACCCACAAAAAAAGCTTCAGCGCTTTTTTTAGCCGTTTAGATTGATACAAACAAATAACGATGATCAAACTGTTCATAAAGAAAATCCCTGGCAAATACGCAATTCGCCCTAAACCTCATATTTCCCATCCTCATCGTAAATACATATGTTATAACAAACAATGTATTATGAAACAACCCGGCCTTAGATATTTCTTAATCCAGGTCGGGTCATGTGTTGTATCGTAATATATTTTTCACTATTAAATCTATTTCCTTATAATTCTTCCGTTTATGTTATACTTTTCCCTAATGTTCATGTTCGGCATGTTCATTTTGGCGCTTCTTACCTACATGAAAAAGAAATAGACCGCCCTGCCTAAGGTTACGGTCTATTTCGACCACCACTTAGCGGCCGACTGCTCTTTATGCAGTTATTGTACTTTGGAGCCGTGTTGCTGCACGGCTCCTTACTTATTCTTACCTCAGTATAACTCATTTTATAACGTTTTTATAGGATTTTGTTTGTTTTTATTGTGGCCTTCCCCTCCTCGGAGAACGAACCAAAATGTTCTGTACATATACCCAGCCCCGGATATTCCTATCCTGGATTGGGTCTTGCATGATCCAGATATCAGGCATTTCCGGAATAGACTGGCACACAGCATCGAACAACGCAATACTCTACAGTAGTCTATGGTAAAAAGGAGTGCTCCGATGAAAGGGAAATCATCTTTTGATTATATCGTTATAGGTACAGGACCAGCAGGCGCAGTCATCGCCAAAACGCTTACAGATGATAAGAAAACTTCTGTACTCGTCATCGAAGCGGGCGAAAATCATGATAAAGACAAACCCATTATGGATTCAAGCTTTGCTCTGGAACTGGAGGAGAACTTTTTCCCCAATTACTTCTGGCAAGGAGAAGGCATCCCTCAAGAGAACCTGGATGATCGATCTTTTGAATGGACAACCGGCCGCCTCTCCGGCGGCGGATCTTCCATTAACGGTGAGCAGTATGTGCGTCCAACCACAGCGGTGCTTAGAGAGTGGGAACAGTTACTCGGCCCCATTTGGTCCCCGGATAAAGCCATTCGTCGATTTAAACGACTAGAAAATTATAATGGTGAAACCGATAACGTTGAGGCGCGCGGGTTTCACGGAAGAATAGACATCAGGCAAGCGCCTTCGGAACCAACGCCCCTGGCGGATAAGCTCGTCCTCGCCATTGAGCAAGCCACCGGATTTCCTAGCATTCTTGACTACAATGATCCTGATACTCCACTCGGTCCATTCACCCGCTGGCAATTGTATCAAAAGCCAAATGGAGACCGGGAAAGCTCGTCAACCGCTTTTCTGTCCTCCGATATCGTGACATCCTCTGGCCGAGGCAAGAATGGACGTAAACTAACCGTTTACTATAAGACAACAGCCCTTCGCGTGCTTTTTGACCGCAAACGGGCTATAGGCGTAGAGTTATTAAAAGAAGGGAAGTTCATTAAAGTATATTCGCGAAAAAAAGTGATCATTTCAGCAGGAATCAATAGTGCCCAATTGTTAATGCTATCGGGGATAGGACCCGCCAAATCGCTAAAAGCAGCGGGAATACCTGTCATTGTTCATAATCCGAACGTAGGCCAAAGACTAAAAAATCACACATTAAACTCCGCGGTATTTACAACGAACCCCGATGATGCTGCACTGCCTTCCAATGATTCGGATGCGCTATACACAGGAGGAGCCTTTTTGCCTGACCCCACTGGAACAAAACCTGACCGTAGAGCCGTACAACTGATTGGAATCGGTTCGGATGGCATGTTAACCATCGCGATTCTATATTTGCGGCCTAAGAGCCGGGGATCGATTACCATTCAAAATAATGATCCGCTAAACATTGTGTTGGCTGATGAAGGATTTCTGTCAGATCCAAGAGACATGGAAGCAGTTAAAAATATTTATAAAATATATATCAAAAAAATTGCAGCCGAACTGGCAAGCGTAGATCCTTCTATCCGTCTCGTAACACCGAGTTTGGATGTTATAGATGATGATATGCAGCTAGAACAATTTATTAAGGAAAACTTCGATCATAATCATCACCAGCAGAGCTTCCTTCGGATGGCCCCAAGGAACAAGGGCGGAGTCGTTGATCGTCTAGGAAATGTGCACGGGGTAAAGGATTTAATCGTCGCCGACGCCTCCCTCATTCCATTTACGGTGGACGGCAATACTTCTGCCGCTGCGTTCCTTATCGGATATACGATTGCTAATCAATTACGTAATCGTTCTAAAATTGCGGAACGGGCCGAAGAATAATGATAAGGCTAGGTATATAAAATCTACCTTCCATCACGAGATCCTACAATAATGCGTCCTCAATAATGATCTCTATAGCAATCGATACAAGTAAAATTACAATGGCATACACAATTCCCCATCCTGAGGTCCCGCCTTTTTGGATAGCTAGATTACGGCGTACTTCAGGGTCACTATGATATTGCATGATCTTATCAATCGCTTTTTTAGATTTTTTGTAATACATTTCATTAGCCAGGATCGAGATCCCTATACCTACTCCCGCATATCCAAAACTCGATTCTGAACCTAGCAGCATTAAAAAAATGGACATCAGCGATAAAACTCCAATATACATTGCGCACTCCGCGTACATTTTTCGATATCCAAACCAAATTGGCTGAGAGGATGGAACCGGCGCAAGTCCGACAATACAGTTCCCGCGGAGTTCATTGTTTGCAGATAGTAGCGATTCTCGTCCTTGATATAGCGAGTCAAAATCATGTTACCGTCTCGGGAAGGAATCATCGAGTGGATTTGATCGCTCTCGTTCCTTTTCACCCATACTAGTTCTCCGACTCGGTTTATTTTCGCGTTGACCGCCAAAGAGCCACTGATTTCAGAACTGCTCATCCTCCCGGCAACGATGACCGAACCATCAGGCAGAGCGACTACGTCACGGAATGCGGCCCATGTCCCGATTAAATAAGTGTTCGACCACAGCACCTCACCAATTCCATTATTGAAAAGGAGTACGTTAATGAAAATCCCCCGAAACGCTTATTTTTCTGGCTCAAACTTCATGAAGCGGGTATGAATCCCTTCTAATTATTTATATTTATATAGTTAACAGCCGATAATAATCATAAAGATATATTTACCATAATATAGGGGGAGTGTTTAAATGGCCCACATTTCAAGCGTCTCAAGCAACCCACAATCTACATTACCTGTAAAGACTAGAGCGAATATAATGTCACCTATTGACCGGGAGATTGAGCAGCTAATAAAGCAAAAAGGAATTATTAACGAAAAAATCGCTAGTATTAGATCAGATGAAAAATTAGACTCTAAACAAAAAGATGAAAGAATCAAACTATTAAACATGGATTTGCAGCTGCTCGAATCTCAAATTATGCAGAAACGAATGGAGAAAGCTGAGAACAATAAAAATGACAAAAATGCTTCACCCCAAAAAGAGAATTCCAGTAAAAAAAGCGAAGCAGACATAAGTAACCAAGAAATATCAGGCCCATCGATGGAGAAGCTTTTACAGGCTAGCAATCTGCATGACCAATTAACTAAAATGGCAAGTGTACGCAGATCACTGAAAGTAGAAGCGGACGATCTTAGACTTGAAGTAAAAAAGAATAGAACTATTCTTGAAATTGACAATGATGACCCCAATGACGTTGGCAAAACGGAAATGAGAAAAAATCTCGAGATCACAGTGAATAAATCCAAAAACGAACAAGCACTGGACATAGATAAGAAAATTTATGAATTGGATCGTAAAATAAGTGAAAAGATCGAAGACACTATAGAGGGTATTCAGAACGATGACAAGCAAGTGAAAGTTGTCACCGAAGAGGTGAGTGGTCAGAAGGATGCGTCTGTGTCTGCCCAACCTGTAAATACTGCTGGTACGCTAAGGCCAAATCAGGATACGGGCAAGAACAATATTGGAATTGATATTCGCGTGTAATGAGAATCTTGCTTCAAGAATATACATAGTATTTATCATAGCTCTAGAATCCGTCGGGACAAAGTTTGACATTAATATGAATAGCACCGTCAGAACAGTTATTTTGACTGTCTCCAACGGTGCTATTTTATATAGGAATAGATTAAAAACGCTATTACCTGTATTGGTGAAACTTCACTGCCCGAACAACGGGGACGCCCACAGGATTGCCGCCAATCGTCAATTGTTCTCGAGCCGCATATACATTGGCAGGGAACATCGCGATTAAGAGCACAACCAAACAAGCCGATGATCCGGAACAACAAAAAAGATGCAACAAGGGCAATGAATGGAGCCATAATAATCCCTCCTTAGATAATTAATGAGGACTAATTTTTCAAAGCGGCGACCATAAATGATGATAAATCTTGAGCAGTGTAAAAACCGGAGCCTTTAGGAATGAAGAACGGACGCGTAGGCCAAACGATAGCAGAACAAACATTTCAGCCGTTCTCTCCGAATCAACCGATTCTTGAATAACCCCGTGCTGCTGGCCGATTACAATCCATTGTTTCGCTATATGAACAGATCTCTGATAAAAATGGTGGAGTACTTCCGCCACAGCAGGTTCATCTTCCCTGCCAAGCAAATACATCAGAACTTTATTGATTACTTCATTTGCATTCTCCAATGCTGCTAGATTACTCGATATTGTCAGCATCGGTCCGTCAAATGTTCTCCTTGCTCCACTTCCTTCATGAATTGTTCGTTGATTTCTTCGAGCCGATCCTGCAATACCCAAATAAAAATAAAAAAAACACCTTTCGGTGTTTCTTAATGACGGAGCTTGAGGCGATTCCTACACTTTAATTAGACCCTTAAGAATTCCTTGCAAAATTGCATAAGCTACTTCCGAATCATTAATCTTGCTACCTTCAATCATATTCAATGTCTCTTCAACACTTATTTTTAGAACTTTAATATGTTCATATTCCTCAAGTTGCTGATCAGCAATATCTATAACATCATCCGTATAAAACACATGTGTCATTACATTGCTTATCCAACTAGCTGGAGTCAGGCTGCCCAGATATTGTATCGCTCCGCATTGACCGCCAACCTCCTCCAGAAACTCCCTGCGAACGGCTGCTTCCAGATCTTCACCTAACTCGACCATCCCTCCGGGAAGTTGAATTACAAAATCATTTACTGCTCTTCTAAATTGCTGCACAAATATAAAAGAATCGGACTGTTTCGCTAATATCACAACAGCTTGGTTATTCTCGCTAAGGGTATAAATCTTTCCCAATTCATCTTCTACTATCATATTTCCATTCTTGCGTAATAAAACAGTTAAGTCTCCTTTTTCACGAACTACTATGGAGTCAACCCTAAAATTCACCTGTCATACTATCCAACTTCTTTACCCATTCACTATCGTTCCAAATATCGGGGTCGTCAATGGTTAGATTTTCTCCACGCACCATGAAATCATAACTATCTTTTGCCCCCGTGTACCAATCAACAATGACTAACTTCCCGTTTACATTACGTACGAGAAACTCAGTAACTTCACCATAACCACCTACAGTCATATTAATTTGTACCGGTAAGTGTAAATAGAGATAACCTCCGTCCACATCATCCCTGTACTCCACTTCCCAAGCGCCAATCTCAATATCCTGAACCAGATCATCAGTAAGATTGTGCTTTATATGCACATCGTACTGGGATTGAATTTTTTGTTGTGTATACTGTTTAAGCTGATCGTTTTCAATATATGTATCCAATTCGATATCCGAGCCGTTCCAGACCGCTTTATAATAGTCAGACAGCGCCTTCACACACATTTCATAAGCCGTTTCAAAATCCTGATCAGATAGTTCACCTTCATTTTTAGCTGCATACTCGGGGGAATCCTGTACTACATTTTGTCCAGTGCTGGGTGTAATTTCTGTGTTCATAGCTTGATCTGCGTTCTTACCATTCGTTTGATCTTGACTACAACCCACTAGTACAAGTCCAATGGCGATAAACAACATCATAAATCTTGTCATAAATAACATGACCTTCTCCCCCTAGAAGTTATGAATCAACGAGGCCTAAATTCCTTATCCAAAATCTATGTACTACGTTCCCATTTGCACTGGTTTCAGACAGTTTTGTTTACGATTCGGGCAGATATATTTGCAATTAAATTAACAAGGACTCCATAGAAGATAAGAACAAGACTGTAATGAAGCTTTCCGCTAAAATCCTGAACACTACCGATTTCCGATAAAAACACCAAGCCATAACCAACGGCTATCGCGATTGAGAGAGATTGAATTAAACTTCCCATGTCCTTAAGTACTGTACTTTTCTTATTATCCCTTTTGGATATGAACGTCAAAATAAGAACGAATGCAACGATAGCTAGAATAGTTAATCCAGAACTAAAATTAATAAATAACATAAAATCACTCCATTCTAAAATTTTTATCTGTTTCCTTGGTCTGATTCTTTACCCATGATTATAGCCCATTTGTAAAATAGAGGAAACAACAAAAAGAGACTCCACCCAAGTATCATCTCCAATTTAAATTATTGTTTCATTGATTTGTTTGTATATGACAAGGCTCAATCCGGCTCCTCCGAACACTCAGGAACGCGGATTTTCTCCTCGGCAAAAGCATTTCGAACAAGTAAGGAAAGCCCCTTCGGAGATTCCATTGGCGTCCGTAAATTGTATGAAATGTTCGCAATCAGCTCATTGCGGGATCACTTATAAGTAGCTTGCCCGATTCAGGGATTCCTTTATGGGGTTTACTATTCAGTTCAACTGTATTATATTTTTATTAAGTTCAACTGTATAGTCCAACTGAATAGAAGGTGAAAATAATGAAACATCCATTGTTACCCCTGTCTGAAACGATGCATTATATTTTATTAGCGCTGCGAGAACCTCTTCATGGTTATGCAGTGATGCAGGAAATTGAGCAAATGAGTAATGGCACCGTAGTCTTAGCCGCAGGAACTTTATATGGCGCACTTGATAATTTAAACAAACATGGTTGGATTGAGCCAGTTGGGCAAACGGGCAGAAGAAAAATGTACAAAATTACAGATGAAGGATTAACCATTTTAAAGGGAGAGCAGCAAAGATTACAGCATATCTTATCTTTGTACGAAAAGGAGTGAAGAAGATGAAGAAATTCAAGATGTTCTTTAATATTGTTGAGGAAGAGAAATGGCTGAATGAACAATTGCAGCAAGGTTATCGTTGCACGAAAATCAGTAATTCAGGAATCTATACCTTTGAAAAAGTGAGCGAAGATTATGTCGTACGATTGGATTATCAAGATATTTTACCGAAAGAAAAATTCATAGAATACAAGACCATTTATGAGGATTTTGGATGGTCCCATGTAAAGGGGTCGCGATTCGGAAGCATTCAATATTGGCAAAAGGAAGCTGGAGATCAAAATGAAATTTTCTCTGATCGCCAATCCATATCTCATTATTATAAACGGCTAATGAAATATTCCTTATCACTAGGACTTACATTTTTAGTGATTTGTTTTTACTTATACAACGACGGTCTATATTTAACAGAAGGCCTTTGGGAAATGAAGGGCAAACTATTTTGGTTAGCTTTTTTATTTGAAACCCCGTTTGCGCTATTCCGATTAATTCCATTATTTATATTGTTTATTTTTAGTATGGGTTTCTTCAAAGCCTACCGGCAATACGCAGCATTCAAAGAAAATTAGAAAGAAAGGGGGATACATATGAGGTTTGCTAAACTATTACTAGCTGCTGGTATTTTACTAACCTTAATTACAGGTTGCGGAACTGCAGGGATCGATGAGGCAGAAAAATATGTTACCCCTGTGGAAGATATTGATGTTCCTGATGATGTAACCATTATCGGCTTCGGAGAAGCGACACATGGGAATGTTGAATTTCAGGAATTGAAAAAGAACTTATTTGAAGCGTTAATTAAAAATGAAAATGTGCGGGTTTTTGTTCTAGAAGGCGATTTTGGAGCGGGTCAGCAAATTAATGACTATATTTTGCATGGAAATGGGACAGCTAAAGAAGCGGTATTTGCTCTTGACTACGGCATTTATAAAACGCAGCAAATGATCGATTTGATAGAATGGCTGCATCAGTATAATGAAACTGCAAATGAAGATGACAAAGTATATTTTTATGGCAATGATATGCAGCGGTATGATGCTAGTAAAAAAGGGTTGCTCGCTTTTTATGAAACGGTGAATGAGGAAATGGCCAAAAAATATACTGCACAATTACAACATGTATCTAATGATACCATGCGTAATTTAACGGCCGAACAGCTAGAGAAACTGGATGGAATCATCGATGACCTCATCACGGATTTACAATCCCATGAAGATGAATATTTAGCACAGACATCACAAGAATCCTATGCGTTTGCTTTGCAGTATGCTAACGTCATGAGACAGCGTACAAGCCTTTTGGGGAATGACAAGCAATATTCGATGCTGCGGGATGAATACTTAGCGGAAAATGCCAAGTGGATCGTAGAGTTTGAAGCACAACGTGGACACAATAAATTATTCATCTCTGCACATAACGGACATATTGAAAAAACATCGGCCGCCTTTGGTTATAAATCCATGGGAGACTATTTGGACGAAATGTATGGAAATCATTATTTTGCCATTGGGACTGACTTTATCAACAGCACATTTCAGGCAGATCACAACGGAGCTAATAAAAGAAAAAACTATACTATTAAAAATAGGGATCCCTTGGTGAAAGCATTTAGTGAAGTCGAAAGCAATATTTTTTACGTTGACTTCGAACTAGCGAGTACTTCAAAAGAAATAGCCGAAATTATAACGCAAAAACAGAAAATGCCGAACATCGGTGATGACTTCAGCACCTGGTATAAATTTTCAAAAATGTTCTATACCCTTGAAATGGTACCGAATGAAGCATACGATGGGATGATCATCGTAAAAGAGGCAACACCGACGACGGTTATGGAATCCAGTCCATGATTATACATCAGGCCAACAGGGCGTAAGTACAGCTTCGTGAACACGGTAGTAAATACGCTCCTTTATTGCCATCTCACGTTTTGATACATTTTTTTCTTTGTGTTATTATATATGTAATAAGGACCAAGTGCTGCGAACACTTGGTCAGTACAATTGGCTTGGATGGTTTATTCCCTTCTAAGTCGTATAGGAACAAAACCCACCTTTGGCCTTAACCTTTGGGTGGGTTTTTACTTTCTCTTGTTGTTATTATTGATGTATGTTAAAAGAGCCTAACCACTACATTGTAGTTAAGCTCTGTTTCACTTTGCTGCACAGGCGCCCGCGGTTTGGGCCGTCCCTATAGGCTGTAAATTATACTTTACGAACCGCGAACCAGAGTTCGATATAGTTGAGGCCGTCTTTAGCGCCGTACATTTCGAACTCGATCCCGTCCACCTGTTCATAGCCGGCCGTCGGGAGCCACTCGGTGTAAAAACGTTTGTATAGCGTTTCGATCGTCTCGCCAAACTGATCCCACGAATGCGGCTCCGAGGGGAAGATCACCCATGTATGGGCTGGAATAGTCACCGAGGTGTACCCGTCCATGTTGCTGGATTCGTCTTTGAAGGCACATAGCATGTACGGAAATGTCTCCGGTCCGGTCTTGCGGTAGCTGCATACCGCATGTACGCGATGCAGATTCTGGCTGACGAATGACGGTAAATTACCCGCACGTGCTTCAAGCCGTTTCACATCACCGTTCGCATGACTCTGCTCCCACAGTTTTGCCGGCGTAAATGCCGACTCCCCACCACTGTTTACTGGGAATACACCTTCAATGCCGAACACTTCGAAGCTTTCTTTCGTTTCAATCCGATAATTCATTTCCTCTGCCCCTTTAATGGTGATAAGGAAAGACAGGCGAGGGTACGCTTTGAGCGCAATCCCCTCTTGACGGGCCATGGCTGGGGTGATTCCGTGCAGTGAATGGAACGCCCGCGCGAACGAAACAGGCGACTCATAGCCGTACTTCAATGCGACATCGATCACCTTCCCCGCACCGCCGTGCTGCAACTCTAACGCCGCAAGCGTCAGCCGTCTCCTCCGAATATACTCTGACAACGTCACGTCCGTGATGAATGAGAACATCCTTTGGAACTGATACGACGAACAGCAGGCCATTCGTGCCACCTCGCTCAGTTCGATATTCTCGGTAAGATTCGTTTCAATATAATCTATTGCACGGTTCATCCGCTCCAGCCATTCCATCTCTGTCCCTCCTCTCGTATTCAAGTATAGGTGAGGCATACAATAGCTTCGCAACAATGTGTGCCGCAAGAAGTTGCTTCTAAAATTGAGATTGCTCTTAACTTAGATAATCAAACCACTCTCTTCCTAATGGGTACATATAGATCAACCTTTGCCTTTCCTTCAGGGTCATCCGAAGGATTATTCATGCAAAACTCGAGACAGTATTTATTGTCAGGTTCATACTCGCTATTCGGTAACCACTGTCCATACACCACTTGATATGCAATAGCGAATTTATCAATGGTGTCATAAAACGGATACAATGCATAAAGACCACCACTCAGCGTTTTATACTCCATATCATGATCGATACTCCTATTGAAATCACCAGGGATTGTTACGCATGCATCATAACGGCATTCGTATTCTTCGGTTGAACTTGGATCGTCAAGTGAGATTCCGATGAAATAGTGTTCTGGCGGGAAGAGATGATTCTTCGCTGCCCACTCACCTATTTTCCCCCACGCCTTATGGGTTTCAAGATAACTTCCAATGTGTCTGACATACGCAACCTCGTAATCTGGCAGCTCCTTAATGGTGATATTCATTTCCCAAATCCTCCTCAAAAAGTGGTTTTTAATTCCACTTTCAGCATAACGAGAAGGTTGTTCTGTTTCTTTCTGGTTGTTGCCATATTGTACAGAATTATTGCTAATTATTTTCGGATTTCTTCTAACCTCACTGGGAGTATGGTTATAAAACTTTTTAAAGGCTTGATTAAAATTGGATACTGAATCAAAGCCACATAACATGGATATTTCTAGTACAGTCTTATCCGTACCAACAAGATACTCTACGGATTTGATCAACCGCCTAGAATTCAAGAAAGCATATGGCGTCATTCCAACCATCGACGAAAAAATCCGCGTAAAGTGATACTTAGAGAAGTTGGAAACCTGAGCCAATTCCTCAAGGCTAATCTTCCTGGACAGATGATCTTCAATGTATTGAATGACTTGATCCATTCGGTCAGAGTAATGATTCATATGATTTATGGTCCTTTCGCTATTCTCTTACAACCATGTACCCTCTTTATCAATGATTATAGTTCATTTGTAAAATAGAGGAAACGACAAAAAGAGACTCCACCCGAGTGTCGTCTCCAATCCAATTCCGTACTCAAAGAATATCCAACCCAAGCAGCCCTCTATGATCTCTAGGAAGAATGCCCACATCAATCTCTATATTTTCAATGCTTCATAAATAGAATCCCCTGTTTCGTAGGTCACACCAATTTCCTCTAAAATATCAGGACTGATTATAGTATGTGAAGATCCTGTATCTATAATTACATCTTCTATTCTCAATGTCCGTCCTCTAAACGTCACGGAAATTGACGTTGTAATTAACTGTCCGTCGTAGTTAATTTTCATTGCTATTACGTCTCACTCTTATTAGTGGATCACGTCGGAGGTGAATTACAAAGTCTTGATTTGAAGTACGGTACACTACATTCCCTGGCTTTACTTGAAAAAATTCTTTATTAGCATCTTCATCTGGTACTGTGCGAATTGGTGCAACTTCATCTACTACTTTTATGTTGCCTTCCTCGTGATAATTAAGTATGGAAACCAGAACAAATTGATCAGGAAACAGTATCTCTGATATATTCCCTCATTAATTTAACTCTTGACGATCTAAGGCATAAGCTACGAAGTGGCAACTTATTGTTATCTGAAGCCTGTGCCTTCATCGAATAGCTTAACCTTTGTTTTTATACCGGTCTGTTAGCTCCTTAATAAATACATCAATGGGTTCCTGATAATCGATTGGTTTATAAATAATCCTGTTATTCCACTTATGTCGATGATCTTGGTCTTCAAACCCGTCTTTATTATATTCTAGAGATTTCATAATCATCATGATCTCGTTCAGTGTACTTCTTACACTTCTGTTATCCGTTTTTGTGATGACCATCTCATTACAATTCTTTATATAAAATTCAATCTGTTCTTCTGGAATATCTTCTAAAGTAAGATATCTTATTAGGTTTTTTATAAAAATCTCTTGCAGCCGATTGGCCTGGTTGCTCCTTATTCCAGAGATAGTTAGACTCAATCGAGATAAATCGTTCATAAATACATAATGCTTCTTTCGATATAGAGTGAAAATATTAACGTGCCAACTATAGAACAAGTCAGTTTCTAATACAGGTTCTGGATTGATACGCAAGTCTTTTAAGATATCTTTTGTGGCTTTTATAAAAAGCATATGAGTTAGTCCTTTCATCTAATCAACAAAAAATATACTTCTCCCCAACGCTGAATTATGCGCAGTTACTCGCTTCTTTGAAATTACCGACAACTTCAAGTATGTGTTATTATGAATGTATATTCTTGAATTTCATTGGCTACATTCGTAATGAAAGGGGCTGTTGAAAATGGCCGTATCCAAGAAAGATCTTGCTAATTTAATCCATCAGTTACCAGATAAGGATATTCCTTTAGTTGCTGATTTCTTAAAACGTCTCATAAGCAATCCCCAAGATGCACACATTCCTTATGATGATGAGGAATTAAGTGAAAATGACCTGAAGGCAATTGAGCAAGCGGAGTTAGAATTCAAACAAGGTAAAACGATCCGCCTAAAGGATATTGAACATGAATTACGAAATTGAATTAAGCACAGAATCGGCAAAATATCTTCGTAAATTAGACAAACCAACTAGACTACGGATTCTAAACCACTTAGACTTTCTTAGGAAAAACCCCAGACATACAGAGCTTGACATAAAGAAATTACAAGGAAAAACAAATCTCTACCGTCTAAGAGTCGGTACTTATCGCATCCTCTATAGTATTAAGGATCATGTTCTTGTTGTATATGTTGTAACGATTGGCTCTAGGGGTGATGTTTATAAATAACATGAATAAGTACTTGAAAAACTAATAATTTGATCCCATGAAAAAATGAACTTATTTGAACTTTTGACAGAGCGATCCGCAAAAGGGGACTGCTCTGTTAACCAAATCACACTTTTGTCCTCATGGATAACTTCAACCAGTAGTTGTCCCCGTTGAGTTACATTGTTATCATTCCTTAAAATGTTCATAACGGACATAAAACGCTTCGATAATATCAAAAAATTCCTAGAAGATCCCCTAAATGATGATTGCTTTTTAGCTCTAAGCTGACATCAGAGCCATTAAAATAAACAATTCTTACTCCCTCATCCTCTAAATCAATATAAGTTATTATTGAATTTATTTTCTTGCTTAACTCGACAAACCATCTAGTAATAGACACTGAGTCTCTAAACAGCAAACCCATATCACTGGTAGCTGCGGTGAAAGATACTTCAATTTCATCCAAATTATTCTCTAGGTCCCTAGTAGAAATATAAATACACCCTATCCTTGCTTTTCCATCAGGTTCATATGTAAATCAACTTCAGATTTATCATAATGCGGAGCCCAGCCGTAACCACCTTCAAGATACTTTAATATGAATGAGTCCAAATCAAATGTATACAAGCACAATCACCGTGGTCTATTGTTCCATGTTTTCTTATGTACTCAAATAATCTGTCTTTTTCCTTTTTATGAATAACTGTAATAAAAACTATAATCCAGTCCCATAACCCCCCCAAGCAGATGCATTCACGAACTTCGTATACCCTTCCATTACTGCGGGAATCGCAAACCATCATCATTACCCAAGATTATAGCCCATTTGTAAAATAGAGGAAACCGCAAAAAAGAGACTTCACCGAAGTGTCGTCTCTAACTCAAGTTATTCATTAAAAAGTTTTTTAAAGGATACTAACCAGCTCAGCGCCATTATCTTCCGAAGGAACTAGTAAGTAAATTCTGTTACCATCATAACCAATCGTTTTATAATTAAAGTTCCCAAAAGTTCTAGGGAATTCTTTAAACGTCTCTCCATACTGGTTTATAAGAAACAATTTATTATCCTCTGATTCCGTTAACACAAGCTTACGATTAAAATACTCGGACTTCCAATTTGAATCTTGGGTGGAGAAGCTGCGACTAACTTTGTGGTTTATTTCCCCTGTCTTAAGATCGTATTTTGCATAAATGATATAGTCTGAATCTACATTAATTCCAAGTGGGTGGCCGATTTGACTAGAAGAATTTACAATCAGTTCATTTCCTTCAACCGAAAAACTAGTGTTCACATTCCACTCAGCAGGGATTGTAATCGCCTTTTTGGTAGTTATATTTAATATTCTGTATAAGTCCTGTGATTGAGTTGAATTATCTCCATTCAATTTAATAACTACATATGGTGTTTGTAGTTGAACGTCTTTTATAATAGTATTTTCATATTTCTTATCCTCAGCCAAACTGTAAGGGAAAGTCGTTATTGGCTTTTTCCAAGGATATTCATAAAGAAGTACCTGGCTGCCATTAACAACAGCCAACTTTTCCTTTTCTTTATTTATTGCAGGTGCCCAGCTAATCTTCATACTTTCCGTTAACTTTATACTAGGAAATAATTGCTCCGAAAGAATAGTTCCGTCAGCGGAAATTGTCATCTTTTTCAATTTATTATTTTCTGATGTAATAACGATAATTTTTAGTGGATTGACTAACACTTGACTGTCATAAACTACGGGAAATTTCTTGCTCCAAACTATTTGTTGAGTGCTCAAATTTATAACTTGAAGCTGGTTATTAACATGATCAACGAGTAAGGTTTGCGTAGAAGTTATTGCGTAGGCTTTCGTTGACTCAGCAAGTAAAGTTTTTGAATATTTTGCAGCGGCTTCCGTAGTCTGATCCGTCGAGAAAAATGCAAAAAGGAATATCATTGAAAACAACAGGCTCATTTTCTTCACGGGAAGAACCTCCATCACTAAATTATTCCCTTATTATACCATATTCTGTTCAAAAAGAGCCTGACCGCTACAGCAGCCAGACTCTTTGCGAATCAATTCACTTATTGCTACTAATCAATAAACTCGCACTCAATAGTTCTCCTCCTTTTTCTCCTATTGAGTTGCCAGTTTTTTGCCCCAAGGGTTTTGTAAGATTTTTTTTGCTAACAGGCTCTATTATTTTCAAATCCTATTCCAAGAAATCAATTATGTTCTTTCAAATTCTATATAGAACCACCTTCACCCACCTGGTTTAGGATATTCTTTGCATGCATTTTTCCAAGCATCCTCGTCAGACATTCCATTATCCTTTAAAGATTTATATAGGTCTACCCTCTTTGTAGCAAAGTCATCAAAGGGGCTTCTTAAGATTATTTCTTTGTGTTTCTCCACTAAGATTGATCTCCAATCTTTCTTTAACATGCCCAAAATATCTTCTTGTTTTTTAAATACTATCCTCCTAGAATCTATGTTCTCATCTCTATTTAACAATTCGTATTTACAAGCCTCAGTAAAGCTAATGTCTATAAAAACTAAATACAATAACCTATCTAAATCTTTGGTTTTTGTATGTGAGAGTTCTTTTCCTCTTTCGCTAATGATGTAATGATATTCATCATCTACGAAAATAGCGGGTCGACCCGATCCTTCAATTACTCCAAAAGTAGGTAATGGAGCCGATATATTTATTTTCTTACACATGCTCCTTATTAATTCTTCTAGTTCAGTAAGTCCCTTGATTTTTTTCTTTCTCTTAAAAAACATACTTATTCCCCTTAGCTCCTTAATCATGTATTTGAGCTCTCAATAAATAGTAGTTTCTCTCCGTCCTAAATGCATAATCTTTTGAATAAATTGCATAATAGCGATCTAGCCTAATATCTATTTCAAACACATCATACTCTTGTTTATGTAATAATTTCTCTATTAGGCTGATAAGCTCCTCAATCGTCTGATCTCTTATAAAGAGTATCATTTCAATTTGTTCTTTATATTCCTCAGGCTGCCTACTATATTCATTTAAATAAAAAAATTCCCGAAGTTCTGATTTCAATTGAACTTTCCAATTAATAATCTCACTAAGTTTAAAATAGTTCACGTTTTGAAGTGTTGAAAGCCAAGATTTTGCCTCTTGATCATAGAATGCTCTTAAATCATTTTGCATTGAATCATTTATTGGTACCTCAATAAAATCAAAGTACGCCGACAAACAACCATCAGAGTATTCGCAGTCGTCGTCTTCTATAATTTTTTGAATTTTTTCAATTATCTCCATCAGAATTCCCCATACTATCTCTTGCAATACTTTTTTTGTATTTATGAAACGCCCTGCCCTAAACAGGGCTGAGGCTGAGGCGCTTGTTGTCAGAGCTTTCCTCTCACGATACGATGTGAATCTAATTAGATATTAGCGTTCTTCATTAAGTTTTGAAGTTTTTGTACTGGTATTGCTTTACTGCGTTCGGCTTCGTCATAGAAATTCCAAACATCAATAACCCCAATTAAATTTCCTTCTTCATCAAGAATCACGCCGCCTGATCCGGAGTCAGTTTCGGCACTATGATTGAATGAACCATCCGAATCAACGGAAAGTATGACTCCTTCTCTAATCTTTTGGCCATTCATCTCGTACCAAATGGAATAAACTCTATCCCCTTTTTGTGGTTTTTTTGTACTTATGGATAAGGAATTATCTGTTTCGTAAGGAAAACCAATAAGGTTCACTCTAGGGTCACTAAAGGCGACCATCTCATCGAGACTCCCATATTCAATATTCTTACGGGTATTACTTACGTAAACTTTAAAAGATCCTGCTAATGATAAAAAATCATAATTTGTGACTACAAACCCGTTCGTAAAAAAAACCGTACCAGCCGTATATGCATTCCCTAATTCATTGTAGGCAACAAGATGACCAACACAATCAAGGAGTTTGTTCAGTTCCGTCACTGATAGGTTATTTTGTGGTGCCTTAACATCTACAGTTTGTTTATGAGCATCGAAGTCTACTTTAACACCGAACTCTTTGAGTAAAGAAACAGGCACAAGTGTGCGTCCCTCCATGGATATCGCGGGCACACCAGGTATGTTAATAGTTTTCCCGTTAGATGTAATCTTAATTATTGGATACCCCTTGTAACTCCCCCAAAGCGATCCTGCATAGGCAGTCCCTGCAACAACAAACATAGAAAATACAATAAGTACAACCTTCTTCAACATAGCACTTTCCCCTTTTTTATCCCTAATTAATTGAAGCGTTTCGGCGTATCATTGTGTTGATATCCGAAAACAACAAATATAATATTCCAATTTATACTCCCACTCAACCTCCAGCTCCAGACTAATTAACTAAATATTCGTATTAATTAGCTCTAATAAAGGTAATAATCGGTATTGATTTTCAATAAATCCTCTAAGCGATATGAGCAATTCTCCAAAATTAACACTTGAATAATTTCCGTTAACATTTTGCACCTACGACACGAGACCCGGCCTTAGATAGATCTTATCTTAGGTCGGGTCGTGTTTGTCTGAATATATTTTTTTAACTAACTCTTATTGCAAAATCATTTCACGCTCTATTCCATTCTCTTTTTTTAAGGTATATGCTCCAATAAATCACCAGGCTGACAATCCAGCGCTGCACAAATTTTATCAATGACTTCTAGAGAAACATATTCGTTCGTATTCAATTTAGCCATCGTTGCTGATGAGATACCCGTCATTTTTAATAACTCCTGTTTCTTTATATCCCGATCTATCAGCAATTTTTGTAATGGTTTATAACTTATCATTGCTCGTTCCCTCTCAGATTAATTGAAGTTTTCTTCAATTATATTAAACAATCTTCGCCTAATCAAAAATATATTTATGTTCTCTTGACAAGGATATTTGATATGTTAAAATAATATTCAATAAGTTAAACTTTAATTCGTAAATACAAACGGAATTTAGGAGGTGTCATATTGGAAAACTCCTTAGAGATATTAATCGACCCACTATTCGTAAGCGATTGGAATCATTACACAATGAACTTACAAAACATAATTCTTATTTCATAGAAATATCTAATGAATCTAAGCAATACTTACAGACCCTTCAAACATCTGTCCCTGACAGCCTCCAACATACCCTATTCCTCTATGAAGACGCTCAATTCTCAATACGAACAGTTCTAGATAGTAAAATATATCTACAAGGATTTAAGGACGCCTTATATCTCTTCAATGAATTACATATTTCAAAAAATTAAGTGCCTGTAAGCTCTATTTTTTGAACTTGCGTTTTAATGCTGATTGGGGTGTCTGCCCGATCTATTTCTCTGATATCCACTTCGTGCAGACCACGCCAGAAGCCTCAGTGTGAACACATTGTTCTATTAATTGTATTTGAAAATTCTATTTAGTGTTGTAAAGGATGTTTCTTATGTACGTTTGATCTCCATAACGAATCTCTTTGGGATAATCAAATATTTCTTGTTTCAATAAATTACTACTCTCGTTTATTTTACTTTTTATTTCTGCTCTTGAGTAAATACTATATATTGCGTCCTTTATTTCCTCAAAACTTTTAATAGAACTGCGTACTCCTAGTTTCACCATATTGTACTGATCAGTAAAATCATGAAACAAATCTATTAATATAAAGCTTTCCTTATCGTCTCTCTTAAAAAACACAAGAACATCCCCTTTACCTACACTATCAGGCCCTTCGCCATATGAGTTATATTTATTATATAATTCCGTTAAATCAAGATTGATATTAAATTGTCTTAATAATTTTTCAATACTAGATGCCTCATCTGTATCATCTATTAAATCAAAAAATGGTAAATAAAAAGATATTTCAGTATATGCCTCCATAGTTATATTTCCTTTTCTTCTTAAGATTGATTATTACAGATTGTCGGTTAATTTATATTTCGTTTTTTTACCATCAGTTCTTGAAATCACTTGAAAAGCAACTTTATTTTCACGATCTATTAAATCAACAGCACAGACATTACTGGTTTCAATGTTAGCGTTGATTAATTTGTATCCATCAAGTTCATTTAAACATTACAGGATAATTTTTCAAAATCTAATTACTATCATAATATCCAATTGAATTATTTAATTGTATCTCGCTTATCCAACGCGTTAGGATACCCAATCATTTCTTCTATTTGATTTCTCATGATTTCACCAATGAAATAGAATTACGCATAATATTCTTGCGTTCACAAACCCAAGAACTTTTAGTCCCCCCAACGAGCGCAACCGCGACGTGGTTAGGTTCACAGGTTGTCACCTGAATCCACAACTCTTGGCGACCGAGCGACTGTAATGCTGCAATGCTGCAATGCGTGAATTGTTATACGATGTATCTGGCTTATTCGAGTAGCACCATTGACTGTTTTTTGAAAATATCTTTTGTTATTAATCCAATTTAACTGTCTACTTCATTGAATGGATTCCCCGTAATCAAATATACGAATCCACAGAAAAAGAGAATTGAACAAATAAATGGTAAAATTATCTCTGAACCATCAAATATCATAAGATAATAATTATATCCCATGAACCAGGCTACAATTGAAACCGTGACCATAATAGCTCCTACAATTCTTCTTATTTTAGACTTATCATCTTGATAATTCTTGTTATACTTTATGTTTTCAACTTTTTTATTTATATGTAATCCGAAAAAAGCCCAACAAAAACCAGTTAGAAATAAAGGAATACCTGCCCACATCTTTCTTTCTGGATCTAATTCACCAATACGGTAAAAAAATATCGTTGCAAACATTGGGAACCCAAACCAAAAAATTGAATAAATCAAAAAACGCGTGTACCTTTGCATTAATATCAGGCGATACAATCCCCTAAATCCCAATACAAAACTTAAGATGATTGCTATAATCGTACCTAATCCACCTGTTCTCAAATCATCACCACCAATTATAGTGTGACATAAAAAAGCTTCATCTATTATGGCTTATATTAAAATAGATTTAATAGATCTTCAGGTATGTCGTATAACGTTTTTGTATTCAAGAACCTGAGAATCTTAAGCGAACGGATTGAGCGGCCGCATTGCGGTTAGGTTCGCAGGGTTGTACGCCTGACTCCACTTCCCCCGAATATTCTTGGGCGGACTAAGGAACGATAGCGACGTAGCATGAATACTATGTTAGGCGATGTTACAGACATCTCTGAAATAAAAAAATATTATTCTTTTCTAATTGCCCTTATCTGTGTAATTATTTCATCACCATAAGGTGTTAATGACCAATATGTTCCCTTATCTCTCAAACTCCTCTGTCGATTGCTTTTTATAATTAGTCCGAGTGCTCTAAATTGAATTAGTATTGTTTGAAAGTTAGACTCGTTAATTTCAAAACTCTCCAATACTTTTCCTTTAAAATCATCTTCCTGTTTCAATTCTCCTCTTTCGGATTCACTTATATAATCATTAATCGCAATAAGCAACCTTTGCTCATCAGACTCGTCAATCATAAAAGGAGCGAGTCTAGAAAAAAGTTCATTCCAAGTAGTAATAAAATCAGATTTATATCTAATTCTTTTATAAGTTTTTGGATCTTTTGTAACGAATGAATATTCTAATTCAACTTCGTCAGTGCCTTGCGCCAAGTTTTCAGAACCCTGTGGAGCTTGCGTTCTTGCTTCAGCTAGTGATTTTTCAAGGTCTTCAACTTGCTTGCGCAATCTTAAAATTTCTTTGGATGAATTTTCATCTGGAACTTGGTCTGCCCTAACCCATCCAATTGCAGGATTGGTTTTAATTAATCTTATTAAGCTCCGTGATACCATTGATCCTAAATCAAATGGAGTTGTCCAGTATTTTACTAACTTCATTTCGGCCATTTTGCGAAAATCATTTAATTTTGTAATACTATCAGGATCTTTTTCAGTGCGATTTGCCGATAATTCCCCTGGATTTTTATGTAGGAAGGCAATCACAGGTTTACCGCAACTAACAGCATAACGATATTCCATTTCCGTAAAACTTAATCCATCAGGTCCTATAGAACCGTACCTTCCCCCAATAATAACCATATAATAGTCACTATCATCAATAACTTTTTTTATTAAAGTCCATTGATCATCGTTTGCAGCGGGGAATAACTCCATACCTGAAGGAATACAGTCCAGTTCAAGAAGGGCTTGCATAACTTCTTGTCTCTCTTCCTGAAGATCTTGATAAGTAGAGCTAACAAAAACTTGATACCGTTTATCCATTTTTTATCCCTCAACATTCACACAATTATATTTCCCGGTAATTTCTTATAACTCCTCTTTCGCAAACTTCGCCAATACACTATCAGGAAGTCATTCACAAACTTCGTATACCCTTCCATCTCCACGGCATTCCCACCTTAATGGCAACCATCCTCTCCTCGCTATACATCTCCCCTCCAACACCCTCCCTCATTACCCAAGATTATAGCCCATTTGTAAAATCAAGGAAACGACAAAAAGAGCCTAACTACAACATTGTAGTTAGGCCCTCTCTTAGCCTCTCATTCCCTCTCTTAGCCTCTCATTCCCTCACATATCCCTACTCGCCAAAAACTCCCTCAATCCTTCCCCTTGCCCACTCCCAGCACCTCGGTCGTCCACTTGTTGATCAACCGCTCGCGGTTTTGGCCGGCCCAGTCGAGGTCGTAGGGGATGACGTTCAGCTTCTCCAGCGGGATCGCTTCCTCGGGCGCGATAGCGTCGCGGTTGGTGAGCTGCTGGTAGTTGCCGACCTGCTTGCCGAGCTCCTGGGCTTGTTTGGTCAGCGCCCAGTCGACGAATTGGCGGGCTTCCTCCTGATGCGGGCCGCCCTTGATGATGCCGACGGCGCCGATCTCGTAGCCCGTGCCTTCGGTTGGGAAGCCGATAATGAGGTTTTGGAAGCCTTCCTTGTAGAATTTCAGCGCATCGTGGGAGAACATGACGGCGGTCCCCACTTCTCCCATGCCTACGGTACGTCCGGGAACGCTGCCGGAGGTGGTGTAGATGACATTTTGCTGATGCAGCTGGCGCAAGTAATCAAAAGCCTCGTCTTCGCCGAACAGCTGCACCAGCGTAGCCAACGTGGTGTAGGCTGTCCCCGAGGAACGGGGATCAGCCATCGAGATCATGCCCCGGTATTCCGGCTTCAGCAGATCCTGCCACGACTGCGGAGCCTGCAGCCCCACCTCCTGCAGCCAGGTCTTGTTAGAGACAAAGGCGATCGAGCCTACGTAAATGCCGGTCCAATACCCTTCCGAATCCCAATATTCTTGAGGGATGGCTTCGACATTTTTAGAAACATACGGCTCCAGCAGACCTTCGGTCTTGGCCTGGATGAACGTATCTGCCGGCCCGCCAAACCAGATGCTGGCCTTAGGTGAATTGCGCTCTGCCCGAATTCTCGACAAAATCTCTCCGTTCGACATCCGCACGTAATTCACCTTGATGCCAGTTTGCTTCTGAAAGGTCTCCATCGCCTTAATCGCATGGTCTTCATATAGTCCGGCATACACCGTCAGGGTACCTGGACTCTCCTTGCCGCAGGCAGATAGAAATAATGACATCAGCAGGGAGAGCAGCAAACCGCCTATGGCTATTTTTTTCATGCAATCCCCTTCTTTCTGTGGCATGATGTCAACGATTCTAGATGCAGGCTGAAGTTAAATTACATGAAGGGCGTCCTCCGCAAACTGCAGCGATACGGAGGTACCGACCGAGTAGACCTTCTCCTGGATCGGGTTGTGCTCGGTAATCTGGAACAACTGGCCATCGAGCAGCACTTCGTATTCCTGCGTTTGCCCCATGAACACGCTTTTCTTCACGACGCCCTGGTGCTGCGAGCCTTTAGCCAAAGAGACGGCTTCGGGGCGGATGACCACAGTCACCTTGTCACCTGTTTTGTATCCGTCACGGCGAATCCGCAGCATGCCGGAAGATGTCTCCACAAGCAGCCTGCCGTCTTCCGTTCCTTTAACCGTGCCTTCCAAAAAGTTAGCCGTTCCGATGAAATCGGCAACGAACCTCGTCTTCGGACGCTGGTAAATCTCCATTGGTGTACCGACCTGCTCAATCATTCCTTTATTCATGACGATGACCTTATCGCTCATGCTCATCGCTTCGCTCTGGTCATGCGTTACATACACGGCGGTGATGCCGATCTGCTGCTGAATGCGGCGGATTTCATCCCGCATCACAAGGCGCAGCTTCGCGTCGAGGTTGGACAGCGGCTCGTCGAACAGCAGCACGCCCGGCTCCATGACGAGCGCCCGAGCCAACGCAACGCGCTGCTGCTGACCACCCGACAGCTGGTTCGGCATCCGATCCCGATAATCCTGTAGATTCATTATATCCAAGACGGATTCAACTTTCGAGCTAATTTCCGGCTTGGTCATTTTCTTGATCTTAAGACCGTATGCAATGTTGTCGAATACGTTCAGATGCGGGAACAACGCGTAGGATTGGAACACCATTGTGCAGTCCCTTTTATTCGGCGGAATCTGATCCACCGCTTCGTCCCCGAAGTAGATGTGCCCCTCGGTGATGTCTTCGAATCCGGCGATCATGCGGAGCGTCGTCGTTTTGCCGCAGCCTGATGGTCCGAGGAGAGTGACGAACTCTCCCTGCCCGATCTCCAGGTTGACCCCGGTGACCGCGTAGGATTTCTCGCCTTTATCGTTCGTGAAGGCTTTGGATATATTTTTAAGTGTGACTGATTTAGCCATATTAACATACCTCCTTAAGGATGAACCCAACCGGCAATGGCGAGCATAGCCGCGAAGTAAGGATAAGGGGCCGAGTGTTCACCCCTCCCCCTAACCCTCCACTCATCAAGCAGACCGCTCTTTGCCGCCCATCCATTTCACAAGCAAGTTTAACAAGATGAGCGCCACGACCATGATCAGGATCAGGATCGTACAATAGGCGCTGGCGACGCCGATCCGGCCCGCCTCGACCTGCGCCAGAATCGACGCGGTAATGAGGTTGTATTTGGCCGAGATGAGGAAAATAACGGCGCTCATCGCGGTCATGCTCTTGACGAAGCTGTTTACGAGACCGCTGAAGAAGGCGGATTTGATCAGCGGCAGCACGACGCTCGTGAACACTTTGCTGCCACTCGCTCCCAAATTCGTCGCAGCCTCCTCGATGCTCGGATCGATCTGCTGCAGAGCCGCCACCCCGGAGCGAATGCCCACCGGCATGGAGCGCACAACGAACGCAGCGACGATAATGATCCCTGTGCTGGTCAGCGCTAATGGCGCTTTGTTGAAAGCGAGAATATACCCGATCCCGATGACCGTACCCGGCACCGCAATCGACAGCATGCTGATGACTTCCAAAGCTTTTTTACCAAAAAAGCGTTTGCGGACAATCAGGAAAGCGATGATCATGCCCAGCAGTCCCGCGATCGGCGTCGCGACAATGGCGAGCGTCAGCGTATCCTTGATCGCCTTCTGTCCTATAGAGAATACATATTTGTAGTGATCCAGTGTCAGGCTGTTGTTAATGCCCCACAGCTTGATGAACGAACCGATCGGTACGAGGGCATAGAACGCGATAACAGCAAGCGACATGATCATACAAAATGTGAATAGTCCATGTTTAACCGCCCCGGACTCAATCATTCTCCGCTGTCCGGTAGGCTTGCCCGTTACAGTGACATAGCTTTTCTTGCCAACCCAGAAGTTTTGCAAAATATAAACGATAATCGTGACCGTCAGCAATACCATCGCCAAGGCGGCTCCGGCCTGCAGGTTATAACTTCCGACAGCCTGCAAATAGATCTCTCTGGCAACAGTAGAGTAGTTCCCCCCGATCGTCATCGGGTTCCCGAAGTCAGCAAGCGATTGAACGAACACGAGCAGGAACGCATTGGCGATGCCCGGTACGGACAGCGGCAGCGTGACGCTAAGGAACGTCTTCAGCCGGCTGGCTCCCATGTTCTGGCTGGCCTCTTCCAGGGATGGGCTAATGGAACGCAGCAGCCCGGAGAGTGTCAGGAATGCAATCGGGAAAAAAGATAACGTCTGAACGAGAACCAGGCCATGCAGCCCGTAAATATTCGCATTTTCAAGTCCCAGCAAATTCTTGGTGATCAGCCCCTGCTTCCCGAGAAGCAGCATGGCGGATAGGGCAATGACAAACGGCGGTGAAATGACCGGCAGAATGGCAATGCCGTTAAAGAGCTTTTTGAACGGTACTTTTACATAAGCAAACGTATAGGCAAAAACATACGCAATCGCCGTGGACAACGTCGCCGTCAGGACGGCCAGCACCAGGGAGTTGACCAGGGCGTGGAACAACCCGCCCCCGGACAGCACTCTCTGATACCCCTCTAAGCCAACTTCGCCGGTGGACCCGACGAAGCTGGATTTTGCAATTTGGAATAAGGGATAGACGATAAATACGAGTAAGCAGAGCATGACCAACACGATGAGAATCGGCAGGAGCGGCTCGCGCTTGAATCTCTTGAACATGGCGCTCATTCAAGCTCTCTCCTCTCTGAATATCTACTGAACTGATAGTTATTTCTTAACTTCGGCACTCCATTTGTCGATCAGGCGTTGACGCTCTTTACCCGCTTCAACGACGTCGTAGTCGATCGTGTTGATATCGGACAGCTTCACAGCTTTCTCTGGGCCTACCGCATCTGGGTTCGTCAGGTTCTGGTAGCTGCCTACAGTTTTGCCGACCTCTTGACCTGCCGGAGACAGAGCCCAGTCTACGAACTTCTGTGCAAGCTCTTCGTTTTTCGTATTTTTGATAATCCCGATCGCGCCTGTCTCATAACCTGTCCCGTCTTCAGGAATCGTCAGCTCCAGACTATCGAAGCCTTCTTCTTGATACTTGATGACGTCATGCGCGAACAGAATGCCTACGCCAGCCTCACCCATGCCAACCATCCGTCCTGGTGCGGAGCCGCTGGTCGTATACTGCTGGATTTGCGGATGCAGCTTGCTGAGATACTCAAAGCCCTTCTCTTCGCTGCCCATCACCTTCAGCACGGTATACATCGCCGTATAAGCCGTACCGGAGGAAGCAGGGTCCGCCATAACGATTTCGCCTTTAAACGCCGGGTTCAGCAGGTCTTCCCATGTTTTTGGAGCCTCCAGGCCTTTTTTCGCCAAAAACTCCTTATTGGAAGCAAAACCGAGCGCCCCTACATAGATGCCCGTCCAGTTGCCGTCCGGATCTTTATACTTCGCGTCGACCTTCTCGGCGATCGGCGATGTATACGGCTGCAGCAGTCCTTCCGCTGTCGCTTGCACGAACGTGTCCGCTGGCCCGCCGTACCACACGTCAGCTTGCGGGTTGCCTTGCTCCGCCCGGACCTTCGCAAGAATTTCACCCCCGGACATCCGGATCATGTTGGCCTCAATGCCTGTATCTTCTGTGAACTTCTTGATCGCGGCCACCGCGTGGTCTTCCTGGAATCCGACATATACGGTCAGCTTGCCTTGCGGCTTCGCCGGAGCGGCGTCCCCGCCTCCGTTATTCGCAGGTGCGGCATTGTTGCCGCCTGCAGATCCGCAGCCCGTGAAGAGCATAGCAGCCATCGTCAGCGCGGTGATCGAGCTCATCCATTTTTTCATACCCATTTGTGAATCCCCCTTTGTCCTTTATGGCTCCATTATATTGGTTGCGCTTACAACACTGTGAGTCCAAGTCTCTGCCACTTCTTCCGGCAAAAAAATAGACACCAAAAAAGCCTGACTCCCCTTCGCTTGGAAATGGAATCAGGCTTCCTGATCACCGGCCTTCATCTGCCGTCACTTGAACCAGCTGAACAGCTCATGCACGAGCACCCCGATGACCGAGAAATCGCTGTCGGCAAAAGTCGCGCGCAAATAGCCCAGATTCGACAGCAATGGAATAAGCACCGTCGGTAGAAGCGTAATCGCAAACCCGTGGATTAACGACGATACGATCAGCCCCTTGCGCCCGCCGATTTTATAGGCGATAACGCCCGCTGCCCCGCCGGAGAAGAAATGCGGGATCACCCCGGGAATAATGACGGTATACTGCACCTGCAGCAGCACGACCATCGCCGCCAGCCCTCCGGTGAAGCTGAGCAGGAACCCGATCATCGCCGCAAACGGCGAGAATTTGAACAGCACCGGACAATCCAGCGCAGGAATCGCGCCCGGCACGATCTGGTCGGCAATCCCTTTGAAGGCGGGCACGATTTCCGACAGCAGCATGCGAACCCCCGCCAGAATAACGTAGCAGCCCCCCGCGAACCAGGTCGCCTGAATCAAGGACACGACCAGAATATGCCGTCCCGAGAACATTTCCCGGGTCCCGCCGGGCGAGATGAATAATCCCGAGAAGAGGAACAGCACGAACGTAAACACCGTAATGACGACCATATGATCCTGGAAAAAAGAGCGCAGCTTCTGCAGCCCCTTCGACTCCGGCGGCTCTGGCCCTTTTTTGAACCAGGAAGCGACGAACCCGCTCAATACATAGCCGACGCTGTTGAAATGCCCCATCGCAAAATCGTCGTTCCCCGTAACCCGCCGAATATACGGCTGCGTGATCAGCGGAGCAAGCGACATGCTGAAGGCCAGCACGATCCCCCCGGCGACCATCACCTGCCACATCGGCATCGACATCGACACCAGCACCCCCGCCAGCAGCGAAGCCATAAACAGCATATGGTGTCCGGTCAGAAAAATATATTTGATCCGCGTAAAACGGGCAATCATCAGGTGGACGATCATGCCGACCAGCATAATGAGCGCAATTTCCTCACCGTAATTGATTTGCGCCAGCGCGGTAATCGTCTCATTATGAGGAATGATGCCGATAATTTGAAAGCCCTTCTGGATGACCGCCGATAAATTGGAAAGGGAAGACCCGGCGGCGTTTGCCCCGATCTGCAGTAACGTGTATCCGAGCATCGTCTTGATTGTGCCGTGGATCAGCCTTTGGAACGGCTGCTTCTGCAGCAGCAATCCGACGAACGCGATTAACCCGAGCAGCAGGGCAGGTTCTCCGAGCAGCCCTTTGCTGATCATTTGCGTTGCGTTCATGGGCAACCCCCGCTTTTGTCATAATATTTGTCTATATCTTTGTCTGTTAACCATATCTATCTCTATAAAAATATAAATGCCTACATGGCCAGCCACTGCTTGAACGTCTCACTGCCCAGCAGCCTCGATTTCAAGTACTGGCGGTCCGTAATATCATCCAGCCCGATCACCTCGACGTCCTTGGCGAGCTGCAGCGATTCCATCACATAATTGGAGCCGATGATCAGATCGGCATCGAAGGTGTCGACCGACGAAATGTCCGTATGCTCGACCCAGGCCTTCAGCCCCCATTCCTTCAGGAGCGCCTCCACGTTCAGCCGGATCATCAGGCTGGTGCCGAGCCCGCTGTTGCAAGCTACAATGATTTTTTTCATAAGCCCTCCTTCTCCCGCAGTCTTTGCCATATCGCCCCGGCGTCCTGCGCCTGCCGCAAATCCGCCATGAACGCTTCATCGTTCAGCGCGTCCAGCAGCGTTCCCAGCGCGGCGACATGCCGTTCCTTATCCACCGCCGCCAGCGTAATCATCAGCCAGACCGGCTGCCCGGACGGCCCGAACGCCAGCTCCTCGCGAAAGGTCATCACACTGAAGCCCGTGCGCTTCACGCACTCCGGCATATACACATGGGGAAAAGCTACGCCCGCACGGATGATGAACGGATGCTTGTTGGATTGAATGATTTCGACCAGCTTATCCGCATACCTGGCGTCCGAGACGCCCAGGTCCATCAGCAGCCGGTTCCCCTCGCGCACCGCAGCCTCCCACGGCATCGCCCCAGCTCCGAGCATGATCGATTCCGGCGCCAGCAGCGCGGTCAGGCTGTAGTCATCCTCCTGCTGCTCATCCAGCCGACTTCCGCCCTGGAATAAATGCAGCAGCTCCTCCAGCAGCCGGTTCCGGTTGTGGATATGCGCATTCCGCTCCACCACCTGAAAAATATCGTTCACCGCCTGCACCGCCGCCGCTGCCGCAGCCGACTCGCCCGAAGGCGTCACGCCGAGGAAGCTCGTGATCTGCTTCTGATCCTGCTGATCCAGCAGCGGCGACACTTTGATCCACGGCACCTGCAGGGCATGGCTGATCTCCATCGTGCTGAGGACCGCATCTGCCGTCTGCAACGTAATTTCTGCCGATTCCTTGTACGAGTAAGTGCCCACAATATCGACCTGCGGAAAAATCGCCGCCACCCGCCGCTTCAGCATCGCCGAAGTGCCGAGCCCCGAGCCGCATACAATCGCCACACGCTTGCGCACCGGGGCCTTCGGCGGAATCAGCCCGCTGCCGATATGGAACATAATGTAGCCGACCTCATCTCGGTCGAACACGACCGACCACGGCTCCATCACTTCGTTGACGATCCGCTCCAGCAAATTGAGCAGCGATCCGTACTGCGCCTCCAGCTGCTCCATCAGCGGATTCTTGGACTGCAGGCCGAACTTCGCCCGGTAAATGGCCGGCTTCAAATGGATGACGAGCCCCTGCACGATCTGGTCGATCATTTGCAGCGGGCGGCCGAGCTCCTGCTCGGTGCGCAGGATGATCTGCTTGGCGAGATCAGCGATGATCAGCTCCTCCGCCGGCAGGCTCTGCTTCTGCGCGCCGAGAATATGCTGCGTGATGTACCCGATCTCCGAAGCGGGCAGCTTCACGCCAAAATGCCGCTCGATCTGCGGCACCACCTCGGCGGCGACGAGCTCATACACCTCATGGCCCTGCAGCTCGGACAGCGACTCCTGATCCATCTCGATCGAATGCGTGCGCTTCAGCCGCTCCATCGCCATCAGCAGATGTAGAATCAGCGTGGAATAACCCGCATCAGTGAACTGCACGCCCATCTTCTCTTCAAGCCGCTGGATGGTGTCGAACAGCATCGCCGCATCCTCTGTCTCGAACCAGTCCTTCCACGGCGTCATCGGCGAATACGAATCGCCCCGTTGGTCAAGGATATACCGCAGCAGCTTGTCGTCCGTAATCTCGGAGCGAAGCAGGTTCAGATAGGCTCTGCGCTTGCGCTTCTCTGCCCCTTCAATGTGCAGCTGGCCGCGGTCCCGTACGAGAGTCAGTTCCCAATCCATCAGCCGCCGCTTGATTTCGTTCAAATCCTGCAGGAGCGTATTTTTGCTGATGCCAAGCTCCTCCATAACCGCCTTCACGGATAACTGCATCTCCTGAAGCAGCTGCTTCTGCAGCAGGCTGATCCGCTGCTCGGCGTCCATATAATCCGGACGCTCTCCCATTTGCACGGCTAGACGCTCTGACTGGCCAACCTCCAGCCGCAGACGCACACCGGCAGAGCGGTCGCGATCCAGGCGTACGCCCCGCGCGCGGAGCCAGTCCTCCAGCTGCAGCAAATCGCCGCGCACCGTCCGCAGGGATATCCCGTATTCATCAGCCAGCTGCTGCAAAGGGATATATTGGTCGCTCTCCATCAACTGCTTGACCATTCGCTGTTGTCTGCTAGATATCATAATGTCACCCGAATCGTTCATAGTTTTGTATGCGTTATCATAACTAGATTATTACACATTTAAAAAGCTAGATATAGAGCATTCATGGAAAAAAGACGCACACCCCTTCAGGCGCCCGTCTAATCTTCACATGTACCCCCACATGTATCCCAGCCGTTCGGCTCTCGTATGCTTATTTCGCCACCTGCGCTTCAATTTCCTCCGCCAGCAGCCGCTCTTGCCGGGAAATAGCTTCCTCGTCCGCAGCACTGCGGTAAATCGCGCTTAAGCGGTCCTGATTCTGCTTCACCTCGGCCAAATAAGAAATGGCGATTTGCATCGAGGTGGTGTAGCGGGATTTGACCTCGGCGATTTCCTCGGCATATTTCTCATCCGTATACGGAGCAATAGCCAGCTCATAGACATCCAGGATGCTGTCCCCGTCGCGCAGCGGGAAATGCTCATGCGGCGCCGTGCTGTCGAAGATCGCTACGCCCAGCGAGCGGAATACAAGCATATCGAGACTGTTCGGATCGAAGCCGCAGTGGTACACCTCGGTATCGATTCCGCGCTCCGTTGCGGTAGCTGCGATCTTTTTGAACAAGGTCGATTTCCCTGATCCCGGACGGCCCTTCACAAAGATTCGCGTCGGCACATCCTCCGTCAAATTGAGAACAAAATCAACCGCTCCGCGCCAGGTCGCTGCACCCAGAAAACGCCGGGTCACCGCGCCAGTCTTTTGACCGCCATCTGCATCCCCTGCATCCCCTGCACCCCCTGGATCTCCCGCATTCCCTGAAGCCTGCCCAGAACCCGCAGCTTCTGCCGTAACGAGATATTGATCCGACCAATCCACGGCTAGTTGATTCATGAAATCACGGTCCAGAGCATCAATGTAGATTTTCTCCCAGTCGTCGTGGATTCGCAGCGTTCGCTGAAAGGTCTCGTAAGCCTTCGTATAGCCTTCCGCGATATTGTGCTCCAGCGCGGCAATATGCTCCTGATGGTCCGCCAATCGTTCCCCGCCAGGGTCGCTGCCGAAATCAAAACGACGCACCTCGATGCCTGCCGGACTTCCCTCCTGCGGCCATGCTTGGTCCGCGATCAGTCCGATCCGGGCATCCTCGATAATGATCCCTTCCAGCAGATCGCTTTGCAGCGGCTGGTGGATCAAATGCAGATTCCAGCCTCTGCGGCCCCACCCGTTTGCGAGCCGGGCCAGAATCGTGCCGATCTCCTGCGAATCGCCCTCCAGCACATATACCGCATCCAATGGATTATAGATAGAATCCACCAGACTGACCAAGCCTTCCGCCGTGTTGCCCCGCGCAAAATAGTGACGTTCCCTTCCTGCCATTTCGTTATGCTCCCTTCCCTGACCTTCGAGATTAAAGTGATGCTACACCCTATGCGGAGGAGTTCCGCCGTGTGTTTAGCCTATGCCCGAAAAGGGAAGTTCATCCATGCATTGGTCAAAATAGTCCATGAGACGGTCTGTTGCTCAGGATTCGACGGGACAACTTGCGGACCCTGGAAGTCTTGCGGGTCTTGAGGAATTTGGGGCACTTGGACACTTGGGCACTTGGGGGCCTGGGGATCTTGGGGTACTGAGGATCTCGAGAGCCTAGCGGGTCTTGAGGAACTCGGGCACTTTGGAGAGCTTGGGGTCTTGAGGGCCAATTTGACTTTGGGGGCTAGAGGCCACGTGGACTTTGGGCAGCTTGCGTGCTTTGCAGATTTACAGGTTTAGAGAATTCACAGATTTGCGGATTTTGCGAACCTAGCCTTCCTCTGCCTCATAGCCAACGCTAAATTTGCAGCCACTGATGCAGATCCACGACCGAACGCAGGGCGTACTCCTTCGCCACCGGTTTGCCATGCTCCAGCAGAACCAGACACGGCACGCTCGTAATTTGCCAGTCATTCCGCAACCGGGGCGCAAAGTTGATATTCAGCTTCGATACAGGCATCATGTTACCGCCCGATTGCAGAACGATGTCCAGCATCGTCTCGCCCAGCTTGCACGTTCCGCACAAAGGCGTATATAGATATAAAGCTTCCTTGCCGATTCTGGCAATCGAAGCGTCCACGAATTCTTGTTCTACAGCTTCTCGGATCGTCATGCTGACGCCCACTCCCATCTTTGCCAACTCTTTTTATTCACAAGGTACAGTTATCGTTGTTCCGGAGCTGCCCGTTCTAACAAACAACTTAATTACTATAGCATATTTCATGCCTTGTTCGTTCAATGGCTATACCGCGTGGGATCGCCCGAACTCTCAGCCCTTCTCAGCCCTTCTCAGCCCTTCTCAGTCCTTCCCTGTCCTTCTCTGCCGCTAGAATGCTGCAAAAGTACATCATTTAGCGCAACCATCTCTCCTAGAGCACGGATTGCTGCAATTGTGCATTATTTTTTCGAAAATACGACCATTCTCAGCGAGTTGCTGAATTATTCCTGTACTTTTGCAGCAATGCGCTTTAAAACGCACATACCTAGAGAAATTTCCTGTATTTTTGCAGCATTCCTCTAAAGAAACTCAGCATATAGAACATAACAAGCCGCCACCAGCATAGTAACCTATCCAATAGCCCAAGTAACCATTAGTAACTATTGGACCATTTAAAAGCGGAATGTATTTTATACATCTAGTTAAGCTATTTTATCAAAAAACCATGCGCTGAATGTAAAACATGCAGTTAGTTTTGCCAGAATGGAGCTCATTCGTCGAAATAGCTTAAAACTAATTGTAGGTTTTGCAGTTAGTCCCCCCTAACAGGGCCAAAAACGTTGATCTAACTGTATGAAACACATCTAGTTACCTTACCTAACCTCCCATTACCTTACCTTCTCCTGAACTATCTAGGAACAATATAAATCAGGGGTTTCATTAACTACCAAATCACATCACAGCTCATATACCAGACAACACAAGCAATTGCCACCTGAATATACCCTCGCTCTAAAACACCCGCCTGCACAACACCGCACGCTAACAATATAAATACCCAGCACCCTTCCCCAAATGCCCGCCCCTGCGCTACTGACCGCCCCGGTTGCGGTAGCTTCTTGGCGAGAGGCCGGTAATTCTTTTGAATACCCGGGAAAAATAAAACGTATCCTTATACCCTAAAGCCTCGCCGACTTCCTTCACCGTAAGCTCCGTATTCAGCAAAATATTCCTCGCTTCCGCGACCCTCAGCCGGTGAAGAAACTCATTCAGCGGATAGCCGGTGTAATCATGAACGATGCGCCGGAGCGTGGATACGGAAATGTGGTGCCGCGCAGCCATTTGTGCGGGCTCCAAAGGGGTGTGCAGCGACTGCGACAGATCTTCAATGACCTTCAGCACGAACCGCTCCCGGTTGCCCGCCTCCCGGCGATCCGGTTGCGAAGCCAGGTCATATAGAAAGGATTCCAGCATCAGCGCGGCCCGGTCCAGATTGGTCGGCGCCCCGCTGTCGATCAGCATGAACATCATCTCCATCCGGTGGATGAGGGAGTCATCGAAGGCGGCTTTTTTCACCTGACATGGATTGGGCAGCCACTGCTCCAGCCACTCCGCGATCCGTCCGCCATCGACGGTATAGTAATATTCATCCCAGTAACCGTCTGCATGAGGGCCATAGTTGAACACGGCATCGGGAAAAAGACAAAACCAGCTCCCCGCTTCGACCTGCTGCATTTCCCCGCCCTCCACCTGGTAATAACCGCTGCCGCCGGTAATCATCACAAAAGCCCAATTGTTGAACTTCGCCCGGCTTCGCTGCAGCGTTCTTCCCGGCAAATGCCCGGCATTGACCAGGCGCAGGGACTTGACCTTCTGCCGGCTGGAATCGACCATCGGGTTGAACACGCGGATCGGATGCGAACTGATCATATAGTCCATGTATTTTGTCATCCTATGCATTCTCCCTTTAAAACAACTATGTTAAATTAGTTGTGCCTAGACAAATATGAATAAATATAACATATCTGTGTTGAAGCGTCCTGTCCAATCCATATCAGTCTGCACAGATACCAGAAAGGATGTAAGCATACCCATGAGTGAGCTAAAAATCGGCCTTATCGGCACTGGATCAATCTCTGAATCCCATCTGCAGGCTTATCAAGCCAATCCGAAAGTGCAGCTGGTCGCTGTCTGTGATTTGAATGAGGACAGAGCGCGCGATACCGCCAACAAATACCACATCCCTAACGTATATACCGATTATCGGGAGCTGCTGGCCAGTCCGGAGGTGGATGCGGTCAGCATCTGCACATGGAACAATTCCCATGCTGAAATCAGCATCGCCGCGCTGCAGGCGGGCAAGCATGTGCTTTGCGAGAAGCCGCTCTGCAAAACCGTCGACGAGGCGCTGCAAATCGAGCAGGCCGCCCGCGAGAGCGGCAAGCTGCTCCAAGTCGGCTACGTGCGCCGCCACGCTTCGAATATCGCCGTGCTGAAGAAATTTATCGACGCCGGCGATCTTGGCGAGATCTACTATGCCAAAGCGAGCCTCCTCCGGCGCCTCGGCAATCCGGGCGGATGGTTCGCAGACCGCGCACGCTCCGGAGGCGGACCGCTCATCGACATCGGCGTGCATGCCATTGACCTGTGCTGGTACCTCATGGGCAAGCCAAAGGTCAAATCCGTGAGCGGCAACACCTACCACAAGCTCGGCAACCGCTCAAACATCCAAAACTACGATTTCTACCAAGCCGCTGATTACGATGCGGCGCATAACACGGTCGAGGACATGGCCAACGCCCTGATTCGCTTTGAGAATGGTGCGTCCCTCATGGTCGACGTCAGTTTCGCCCTCCACGCCAAGGAGAATTCGGCGCTAATCAACATTTACGGCGACAAGGGCGGCGCGGAGATCGAACCCGTATTATCGATCGTCACGGAGCGCCATGACACAATCATTAACATCGATCCGCAAATCAGCACGCCGGGCTTTGATTTCCAGGCCGCCTTCGACCGTGAAATCAACCATTTTGTGGACAGCTGCCTTGGATTGACCGAAACGAACAGCCCGGTCGAGGACGGCGTGGAGATGATGAAAATTTTGAACGCGATTTATCAGTCCGCCGCCGAAGGCCGCGAAATCCATTTCTAGGTCGGCAGCAAAAGCAATTAAAGGAGGCAGGCAAAAAATGAAATTGACCAATAAAATTGGCGTCATTGTGGACAGCTTTGGCGTGGGCGTAATGGAAGGGCTGAAGAAAGCAAAGGAGGTCGGCGCGGAGGGCGTGCAAATTTACGCCGTATCCGGCGAGATGGATCCTGCCGCCCTGTCTCCGGCCAAACGCAAGGAGCTGCGCAGCTACATCGATGGACTGGGGCTCGAAATCTCCGCCCTGTGCGGCGATTTGGCCGGACACGGCTTCCAGGATGCAGACGCCAATCCCGCGAAAATCGAGAAGTCGAAGCGTATCCTCGACCTGGCCGTGGAGCTGGGAACCTCCGTCGTAACGACGCATATCGGCATCGTCCCGGACGACAGGAACGGACGCATCTACCATGCGATGCAGGAGGCGTGCGAGGAGTTGGGCGTATATGCGAAGAGCATGAACGCTTATTTCGCCATTGAGACCGGACCAGAGCCGGCAGCGCATTTAAAAAGCTTCCTGGATACGCTCAGCACCAACGGCGTCTCCGTCAACTTTGACCCGGCGAACATGGTCATGGTGACGGGCGATGATCCTGTGGAAGGCGTGAAGCTGCTCAAGGACTACCTCGTGCATACCCACGTTAAAGACGGACGCAGGCTCCGTCCCGTCGATCCGAAAGAGGTGTACGGCTATCTGGGCTACGACGAAATGACACACGAGAAAATCGCCGAGATGGCCTCCTCTGGAGCAGCCTTTGAGGAATTGCCTCTGGGCGCAGGAGCTGTCGATTTCCCGGCTTATTTCGCCGCATTGCAGGAAATCGGCTACAAGGGCTATTTGACGATCGAGCGTGAAGTCGGCGACAACCCGGCGGAAGACATCCGCAAGGCCGTAGAATTCATCCGCGCTTATCGGGACTAATGAGCATACTCAAGGTATCTTAACTCACCTAACCTAGCGAAAAGGAGTCCTCCTTATGAAATTGGGAATCAGCTCTTACAGCTTGTATCAAGCGATGCGCGACGGCAGCATGACCATTGGGGAGGTGATCGAATGGGTCGCCGGCATCGGCGCCAGCCATATCGAAATCGTGCCGGGACTCGGCTTTGATTTTGAGGCCAATCCGGAATTGGAGGAGCAAATCAGGGAGAAAGCGGCGGCTGTGGGCATCGGCATATCCAACTATGCGATTGGCGCCAACTTCCTCACGGAGACCGAGGAACAGTACGAAGCGGAAATCGCCCGCGTCATGAGCGAGGTGGACCGGGTTCATCGGCTCGGCGCGAAGCTGATGCGCCATGACGTGGCATCCCGACCAGATACCTCCATCGCCCGCTTTCAGGAAGACTTGGACAGAATAGCCGCAGCCTGCCAGCGCATTGCCGACCATGCCAAGCAGTATGATATAACAACGAGCGTGGAGAACCACGGCTACTATGTCCAGGCCAGCGATCGGGTGCAGGCGCTCATCCATGCCGTGGACCGCCCGAACTTCAAGACAACGCTGGATGTCGGCAACTTCGTCTGCGTGGACGAAAATCCGGTTGCCGCTGTAAAAAACAACCTGCCCTACGCCTCCATGATTCATATCAAGGACTTCTACATCCGTCCATCCTACCGCAACCCGGGCGAAGGCTGGTTCACCAGCGCCAGCGGCGATTACCTGCGCGGAGCCATTGCCGGACACGGAGACCTCGACCTATACGAGATTCTGCGCCTGATCAAAGCGTCTGGATACGATGGCTACATGTCTATCGAATATGAAGGCATGGAGGATTGCCGGCAAGGTACCAGAATCGCCTTCGACAACGTAACACGCATCTGGAACGAGGTTCACATTTAATGTAATTAACCTCCACATCGCGCCACTTAAACAGCAGCGAGACAACATATCTGTAACCGCATTTAAACTGATTACAGACATGTATCCGCTGCTGTTATAGTGGCTTTTATTCGTAGCCAGATGGGAAATTCCTCCATTGGACTTGGCCGGTGTTTTTTGCTTCAGAGCATAAATGATTAATGACTAAAAGTATGGCAAACCCGGCTGAAGCTCTCGGCAATAATTTCGCAGCCCCGCTTCAGGTTCTCTATGCTGATCGTTAGCGGAGGCATGATCTTGATCACCGTATCATTCCGGCCAGCCCGCTCTAGAATCAGGCCATTTTTAAAGCAATTCGCCGTAATTTCTCTGGCGACCTCCTCGCCCAGATGAGAGACATCGATGCCCCAAATCATGCCGATGCCCCGGAACTTCAGATCCGCATCTAAAGGCGCGATCTTTTTTTGCAAATAATGCTTGATAAAAGCTTCCTTTTCCCGCACCTGCTCGCCCAGCCTCTCCGCCGTCCTGAATTCCAATGCCGCCTTGGCGGTAACGAAGGCAAGCTGATTCCCCCGGAACGTTCCGTTATGCTCCCCTGGACTCCAGATGTCCAGTTCGGGTCTGATTAAGAGCAAGGACATCGGCAGGCCGTATCCGCTGATCGATTTGGATAAAATGACGATGTCCGGCACAATCCCCGCGCGTTCGAATGAGAAGAACGGCCCCGTTCTGCCGCAGCCTACCTGGATATCATCGATGATCAGCAGAATATCGTGCTCATCGCACAGCTGACGCAGGCTTTGCAGCCACTCGATCTCGGCTACATGAATTCCGCCCTCCGCTTGCACGGTCTCCAATATAATCGCGGCCGGCTTGCCGACCCCGGAGTGCGTATCGGACAGAATATGCTCCATATAACGGATCGTATCCAGCCCCTCGAACGACTGCCCATAAGGAATGAAAGTCACGTTATTCAGCGGCATTCCCGCGCTTTCGCGCATCGAATTGCTGCTCGTAATCGACAGGCTTCCCAGGGACATTCCATGAAATCCGCCCATAAAAGCAAAGACGCCTGTTCTGCCCTTGACCTTCCGGGCCAGCTTCAATGCGGCCTCCACCGCATTCGTTCCCGTCGGTCCGCAAAATTGCAGCTTATAGTCCAGAGACTGGGGCTTCAGAATATGCTCGGAGAACGAAACGATGAAGTCTTCCTTCGCCTTCGTATACATATCAAGCCCGTGCATAATCCGGTCCTGGGACACATATTCCATAATTTTCGACTTCATAAACTCATTGTTATGCCCGTAGTTGAGCGCCCCGGCGCCAGCAAAAAAGTCGATGTAGGCTTCTCCGGTGTCGGCATATAACTGGTCGCCCTTCGCTTTATCGAATACAACCGGGAAACTTCTGCAATACGACCTAACATTGGATTCCAGCATTTCGAACGTCTTCATCTTTCATTCATCCTCCTCATCGATTATCGTTTTCTCATCATCCATGTCAGGCTTCATGCACTTCCACCGCTCTCACCGGCTCCGGCTCGGCACCCTGGGTGAAGAACTCTCTTAGCTCGCGGTTGCGATGGGCTATAAAACCAACAACGAATAGACCTGCACCAGAAATTACAGCGATATAAGACCAATCCATCCCCTCCAGAGCTGCACCGTATACCCACATGCCAACAGGCACGGCAATCGTAGTCACCGTATTGACCACCCCAAGAATACTGGCTCTGATCCGCTCGGGAATATAAATTTGCACATAGGAGAGCATAGGAATATTGCCCATCGTATTGAGCGCACCCGTCAGCGCCAAGACAATCATATAGCCGGCCATCAGCGTAATCTTTGCGCTCATATCGAAGATCGGCCATTTCGGAAACATCCACATGGCGATGACGAAGCCTTGCAGCTGAATCAGAATGAAAATTTTGTTGGTAATAAAACGATTCATCTTGGGCACCGAAACAACGATGGCTCCGATAATCACGCCTACCGCTAATGCGGCTTCAATGAACGACAGCTGCTGGGGCGTCATATCCAGCGCTTGATAGACAATAAAGGGCAGGATTAGCGAAACCGCCGGCGCGATGACAAAGTTAACCACGACGAATATCGATAACAAGTACTTGATCGCAGCACGCTGCCTGATGTACTGGTACACCTCCTTCAAGCTTTCCACATAAGGCTTGATCTCCCCCAAATGCTCCTTGCGGGATGAGAACTTCAGCGCCATATTAAGAAATCCGGAAAGGATGAACGCAACCCCTTCAATCAAGAAAATTTTCTCCAGGCCGAACTTACTATAGGCGACAGCCCCGAGCACGGGCCCCAAAATACTGATCAGGGCCCCTATGCTCTGGTTGCTGGAATTCACCGTAGCTACCCGTTCGGGAGCAACGATGTTGGGCACTGACGAATTGATCGTCAGTGTAAAGAACGCCTGGAGCGTGCTCATTACCATCGCATACACGATAAAGAGCAGAATGCTGTCGTGGTAAAATTGAAACAGCAGCATTAACAGTAAAATCGATGTGCCGCTTAGGAAGTCGGTCGTGACCATAATCCGCTTTTTATTGCTGCGGTCCACGAACACCCCGGCGAAAATATTGACGAAAATGCCCGGAATATAAGTAAAACTCAATACAAGGGCGAACATGCTCGCTGAACCGGTGAGATCGAGAATATACAGACTGAGCGCAAAGCGGAAAATGGACGTTCCCAGCTCCGTAATTAAGCGGCTTAAACTGAAGATCGCAATATTTCTTGTGTCTCTCATAGATTTACACCTTTCAGTTGTGCAGAGGCATCCCCCTTGATCTGCTCCCGGGCGGCCTCATCCAGCATGCTCCGGATGGATTCGCAGCTCTCTTTCACTGGAAGCGCCAGCGTAATATGAATATGGTTGCCCTGATGCCAGGTCATATAGAGAATCCGGTTTGGATCGTCGCAATTCACGCCTTCTGCATCCAAGTATTCTAAATCTGCTTCTCCGCTCAGCTCACCCAGATAATTGAAATTGACAGGCATCTTCTCAAAGGCGGCGAGCAAAGCATTTCTCGCTTCCGCAAAATCTGGATCTATCGATTCGTTGTATAGCAGATTCGCAAAATGAATGTTGTAGTCCGAGGCGGCTTGCAGCTTCTTGCTGACCAGTTTGCTCTGCATATCCATATCCTGCTTCCGGTCCAGCAGCAGGGGAATGTAATCGATACATTCGCCAACGATGTCAAAATATGCGGCCTCCCCGTACTGTCTTCCGAAATGGGTCATCCACATCGGAATCTGCTCCACGCCCAGATATGCGCTAAAAAATGCAGCAAAGATGCCCGTCGCCAGCTTCCACTTGCTCTCTGCATCCTTATGCCCTTCCGCTAGCAGCTCTAGATTGATGCTGTGATTGATAACAGTCATCTGCGCGGGCCCGTCCCCGCTTCGCGTTTGCATGACCGCGGCGATCTGCCTTGCTACCGTCTCGAAATTCCGAAGGTCATAGAGCTCGTAAAGTTCCTTGGCCGATATTCCTTCCGGGCCTCGGCTAATTTGCGCTATGAAGTCCGTAAATGTCGCGCCCTGTTTCGGCTTGACTGCCTTCCCTTGGCGGAGAAGCTCATAGGCTTCAATCACTTGGCTGCGGAGGACTTCATTGCTCATATAATCGAAAATGGTGTGGGAGAACGGGAGCAGCAGCAAATATTCCTTCACACTCTGCTTAACCAGCAGCACACGGTACATGAGCGGATCCTTGTCCGAGTATGGCTTAATAAAAAATCTGTTCATGAGCGACTTCAAAATATCCGTCTGCGTACCCTGTTCGAATGGGGAAATATCGATCATGGGCAATTCAAGCTGTTGCGGGCGCTCATGCAGCCGCCAGTATCCTTCCTCATCTCCATCTCTTTGAACCAGCACACTGCGCATCACCTCTTCAGCGGATACAATTTGCTGAAGCGCCTGGCGCAGCAGGTCCGGCTGAATCGCCTGATTCCATTTCACCATCGTTCCCGACACGTCTTTGTGCTTGAAATGGTACATTTGTGAAGGTGAAATTCCGTATTCCTTCACGACCTGTCCGCCCGTAACTCCCTGCGCATAGAGCTCCTGCATGTGGCCGATCTGCTCAAGCATGCCATCGACCCAGACCGCAGCTTCTGTCTGCTGCAATTGCAGCCGTGCATTCAGCTCCTCCCGGCTCATGCTTGGATGCCTTGTATCCTCTTTCAGTTCCCCGGCATCGAGCAAATAATGCGGGTGTAGACGCTCATCCAAATGCTCGGCGATCAACGTTTCCGCTTCCTGCTTCAGCGCTTCATCCAGGCCAAATATATGAACGATGGAATATTCCTCGTCCTCAACGAAGTAGGTCTTCCACTCGCAGGATCGCTGGAGACGGCCGCTAAGCCACTGCTCCGCCTGTCGGACATCCGTAATCCGCTGCTTCTCGTCAGGAGCCAGCCGCTGCGCATAAGCCGACAATTCGGCAGGAGTCTGATGGGCAAAAACCTGGTTAATGCTGATGTTCCAACCGCGCTCGGCCAGCTTCGATACCATTTGCATCGCCTTTAACGAATGGCCCCCAAGTGCAAAGAAATTATCATGGACACTGATCCGCTCCATGCCCAGTATTTCCGACCAGACCTGAACAGCCAGCTCCTCGTGCTCATTTCTTGGAGCGGTGTACTCCACATCGCCTCCCTGGTATTCCGGTTCGGGGAGCGCTTTGCGGTCGACCTTGCCGTTGACGTTCAGCGGCAGCACCTCCATGAATACGAATGCGGACGGAATCATGTAGTCGGGCAGCTGCTGGGCCATATATTCCTTAACGGCTGGAACGGTCAACTCTCCGCCAGCTACTACGTAAGCACAGAGGAACTTGTTCGTTTCTTCATATTCCTTAACGAGAATGACGACTTCCTTGACCGCCGGGTGGTTAAGCAGAACACTTTCGATCTCGCCAATTTCGACTCGAAACCCTCTGATCTTAACCTGATTGTCCATTCTGCCAATAAACTCGATGGAGCCGTCAGGAAGCCATCTTGCCGCATCCCCCGTCCGATATACCCGATCCCCTGGAACAAAAGGATTGGGAATGAATTTCTGCCTGGTCAGCTCTTCATTGTTCATGTATCCGCGGGCAACACCGTCCCCGCCGACCCAGAGCTCGCCAGGCACGCCGACCGGATTCAGGTTTCCGTATTTATCGACGATATATGCCGTTGAATTGCTGATCGGCGGCCCAATCGGCACGCTTTTCTCATATGCCTCTTCGATGATGAAGCAGCAGGAGAACGAGGTGTTCTCCGTAGGACCGTACCCATTCACCACGGTCAACTGCCCGCAATGCTCCCTCACAAGCTGGATATGCTTCGGGGAGAGAATATCTCCGCCGACGATCAAGTAGCTAACCGTACGGAACATATCCGGCTTCTGCTGGGCGAACTGGGTAAATAGCGGCGATGTCAGCCATAGCATCGTGATGCGATGCTGCTGAAGCACGGATTCAACCCGGATCGGATCCAGCAGTGTAAATTTATCGACCAGGTACAGGCGCGCGCCATTCAGCAGTGCTCCCCAAATATCAAACACGCTGACGTCGAATACCGGAGCCGCTGTCTGCAGCACGCGATCCTCTTTTGTGAAGCGCACATAATTCGTATTCCTGACCAGCCGGGCGACGCCGAGATGCTCGACCATAACCCCTTTAGGCAGTCCCGTAGATCCCGAAGTATACATCACATAAGCGAGATGACCGGGGTTCGTCTCATGGGGGAGATTAGGCGCATCAAGATTGTCCAGCTGCTCGTGATCCAATACGACGGCTTCTACGCCATCTATCGCTCTGTCTGCGTAACAACTGCGGGCAAGCAGCACTTTGGCCTCGCTATTCTTAAGGAAGTATTCGACCCGGTCCATCGGATAATCCGGATCAATCGGAAGATAAGCGCCCCCTGCCTTCAGAATCGCCAGCATGCCGATGATCATTTCCAGCGTGCGATCCCCGATAATCGCCACAATCCGGTCAGGGCCAACTCCCTTGTCCCGCAATATTGCGGCAAGCTGGTTCGCCTTGGCATTAAGCTCGCGGTAAGTCAGCTCCGTATCGCCATGGACAACTGCGATGCGGTCTGCCTGCTGTTCCGCCTGCTCCTCGAACAGCTCATGGATCGTTTGGCGCGGATAGTAAGTTGCCGTATCATTGAAATCTGCGATAATTTGCCGCCGCTCCTCCTCCAGCAGCAGACCGATGTCGCACAATTTAATATCCATGTCTGCCGTAACGGCCCGCAAGATTTGAACATAGTGCGCAATCAAGCGCTCAATCGTATCTTTGCGGAATAGCTTGACGGCATATTCGATATCCAAACGGATTTCCGCTCCATCTTCTGCCGCCGTAACCATCAAATCGAATTTGGATGTGCCGTTATCGAACGGGTATGGCTCCATACGCAGGCCATCCAGCTGAATCTCCTCGACCCCGACATTATCCACGGCAAACATCGTGTCAAATAGCGGATTGCGGCTTACGTCCCGCGCGACCTCCAGCTTCTCCAGCAGATCCTCGTACTGGATCAGTTGATTCTCGAACGCCTGCAGTGAATGCTCCTTCACTTCCTCCAGGAAATCCCCGAAGTGTTTATGCCCTTCAGGCTGAGTACGGATTGCAAGGGTGTTAACAAACATCCCTATGATGCCCTCCAGTTCTTTCTGCGCCCTGCCTGCGGTCGGCGTACCGACGATAATATCCTCCTGGTTCGCATATTTGGATAAGAGGATGTTATACGCGGCAAGCAGGAACATATACAAGGTAGTTCCCGTCCGCGCAGCCGCTTCAAGTATGCGAGAGCTTAAATCGCTATCCAGCTTAACCGTCAAGCTATCCCCCTCGAAGCTCTGCATTTGCGGACGCGCATAATCGGTAGGTAGCGTGAGCACCGGCAATTCTCCCGCGAAGCGCTCCAGCCAGTATTGCTCCTGCTGTCGATAGGCTTCCGATTGAAGCATTTTATTTTGCCATACCGCATAATCCTTATATTCCACCCGCGTTGCAGTACTGCTCTGCTCCTGGCCGCTGTACAGCTGGCTTAGCTCCTCAACCAGCAGGCGCACAGACTCTCCGTCCGAGATGATATGATGCATGTCGATCATCAGAATATGCTTGTCCGCACTAAGGCTTGCCAGCCCCACGCGAATTAACGGCGCCTGCTGCAGATGGAAAGGCTGAACAAATTGCCGGATGGCCTCCTTGATTCGAGCAGGCTCATCCATAATAGCCATTTCCCGGATCTGAAATGCGACCTCTGGATGGATGATTTGCACCAGCTCGCCCTCTCTAAGCGCAAATGAGGTTCGGAAGGCTGCATGCCTGCGAATCAAGGCATCGAATGACTGCTGCAGCCTGGAGCGATCCAGACTTCCAGACAGTTGCAAGACAAAAGGCATATTATACGCCGTTCCTGCTCCTTCCAGCTCGTTCAAAATCAGCAGACGCTTTTGCGCTGAGGATACCGGGTAATCCTCCTGATCCGGAATGCGTTCAATTTCCGTGTACCCCTGCCGCTCCAGCGCATCAATCCCCGCGGCCATCTGCTCCAGAATAGGATGGCGGAAGACGCCGCTTAGCGGCAGGTCAACTTGAAAAGCTTCCTTAATGCCGGCGGTCAGCGCCGCCGCCTTCAAAGAATGCCCGCCAAGCTCGAAGAAATGGCTATGCGCCCCAACCTGCTCAACCCCGAGCACCTCAGACCAAATCTCAGCCAGTCTCTGTTCCGTTTTACTGCGGGGCGGAACATGGTTATTCTCTGCAGCGGAATGGAAGTCGGGCTGCGGCAGCGCACGGCGGTTCACTTTGCCGTTCGCGGTTAATGGCAATTCATCCAGGAACATATAATGGACTGGAAGCATGTATTCCGGCAATTCCCGGGCCAGGTGCTCTCTCAGCTCCCGTACCGGCCATTCCCGGGAAGCGGCAATATATGCGCATAACTCCGTTTCATGCCGCAGGTTCTCTATCGCCAGGACAACAGCCTCCTTGATCCCCGCCTGCTTCAGGAGAACATTCTCTACCTCGCCCAGCTCGATGCGGTAACCGCGGATTTTAACCTGTTCGTCCATCCGGCCTAAATACTCGAGGTCGCCTTCTGGCAGCCATCTGGCCAAATCTCCGGTTCGGTACATTCTTTCGCCGGGATAGAAAGGGTCACTCGTAAACTTCTCCGCCGTCAAATCAGGCCGGTTCATATAACCCCGGGCCAAGCTATCCCCGGCAACGCAGAGTTCGCCAGGCACCCCAACCGGGAGCAGCTTGTCATTGGCATCCAGTATATAGACCCGCACATTGTCGATCGGCTTGCCGATCGGAATATTGTCGTACTCTCCCTTGACCTTGAATGCCGACGTCACGATGGTGTTCTCCGTCGGCCCATAGTTATTGACCAGCTCATAAGGCGTCGGACGATATACTCTGAGTTTGTCTCCCCCCGTAATCAGCATGCGCAGCGAGTCGTTGTCGAGCTGGATGAACTGTTCGCAAACCGCCGTCGGCAAGAAGCTGATGGATATACGGCTGTTGTTGTAATATTCCGCTAATAACCGTACATCATATCGAATTTCTTCCGGAATGATGTGCAGCTCGCTGCCTGACAGGAGGGCCGGGAAAATCTCCCACACCGAAGCATCGAAGCCGAATCCGGCATATTTCGTACATTTGTCCGCGGCCGTCAGCTGGTAGTACGTCTGGTACCAGCCGGTCATATTCAGCAAGGAACGATGCTCGATCATAACGCCCTTCGGTTTCCCCGTCGAACCGGAGGTGTAGATGACATAGGCCAGGTCGGATGGCGAGGCCTCCGCAGATGCCAGCGGTGGCGTTGATGTAGATGGCGATGAGGACGTCGTTGGTGTTGCCGACGATGTTGACGAAGGCAGCGGCCCTGCTTCCCTGGACAGAGCAAGCGTATCCTCCAGATCAATCGCTTGAATATGCCTTCCGGTCATATGAACCTTCATATCTGGAGCAAGCATATCTTTCGCTTGCAGCAGCCGGCTCTTAGTCAAGAGCAGGCCAGCATTGCTATCCTCCAAAATATAAGCGATGCGGTCGGCCGGATATTCATGGTCGATCGGCAGATAAGCTCCTCCTGCCTTTAGCACGGCCAGCACGGCAACGATCATTTCGATCGAATGCTCGGCCATAATGGCCGTAACTTCGCCCGGCTTGACGCCAAGCTCCCGCAGCATTTGAGCAAACCTGCCCGCCATCTCGTCCAATTGCCGATAAGTTAACCGCTCCTCCTTAAATACGAGGGCGATCTGCTCCGGCGTCCGCCCGGCCTGTTCCGCAAACAGTTCATATACCGTCCGGTTGTGCGGGTATTCGGTGCGGGAACCATTGAAATCAACCATCATTTGCTGCCGCTCCTCTGGCGACAACAATTCGATATCTGCGAGCTTCATCTCTTTATCTGCGGCAATGACTCGCAGCACCTGGACAAAATGCTTCAGCAGCCGTTCAATCGTAGCAGCCTTAAACAATTTGACAGCATACTCTGCGTCGATGAACATTCCTTGCTCCCGCTCGACCACCGTCAAGGTCAAATCGAACTTGGACATTCGGCCATCCCAAGAGCAGGATTGTACGGCCAGTCCGGTTAAATCAGCCTCCTGAATATCGATGTTCTGCAAAGTGAATACCGTATCGAACAGCGGATTGCGGCTCATATCCCGCCGTAAGCCGAGCTGCTCGATGAGATCTTCGTATTGGTAGTCCTGATGCTCGAAAGCCTGCAAGGCCGTTTGCTTCACCTCATTCAGGAAATCCCCGAATGTCTTCTGCGCTCCCGGCTTCAGGCGCAAAGCCAGCGTATTGACGAACATGCCGACCGTATGAAGCACGTCTGCATGGGTTCTGCCCGCCGTCGGAGAGCCGATCACGATATCCTCCTGAGCCGAATACTTAGACAGCAACACACTGTAAGCAGCAAGCAAAACCATATACAAGGTGGCTCCCGTTTCATTAGCAAGCTGCTTCAGCCGGGACGACAGTTCCTGGTCGATTTCCACGGAGGCAACCGCTCCCTCGAAGCTTTGAATTTGCGGACGCGGGTAATCGGTCAGCATATTCAGTACCGGGGGCTCCTCGGCGAACTGTTCCAGCCAGTAGCGCTCATGCTGCTGCAAGCCCCCGGAGCCGAGCTGCTTATTTTGCCAGACGGCAAAATCTTTATATTGAATGCGCTGAACACCTAAACGCTCCAAGCCTTGACCGTTGTACAGCTCGCTGAATTCCTTCACGATGACGCTGATGGAAGAGCCGTCAGCGACAATATGATGGATATCAATGACGAGCACATATTGCTCCTCCTGGCGTTTGGCGAGAGCGGCCCGCAGCAATGGAGCCTGGCCAAGATCGAACGGCGTGACCAGCTTATCGACGATATCCTCCATATTCTGATCAGGATGAACGTCCAGCTGCTCCATCGTAAAATCAACGCGCTCATGAATTCGCTGAACAGGCTCGCCCTGAAGGAGGGTGAAGGAAGTCCGCAAGGGCTCATGACGCGCAATCAACGCTTGAAACGCCTCTTCCAGCCGCTTCACATCAAGCCTGCCCTCGATTTGCAACACAAACGGCATGTTGTATGCGGTATCCATGCCGGTCATTCCATGCAGAATAAACAGCCGTTTTTGCGCCGAGGACACGGGATAGTATTCAGCCGCCGGGGCAGGCTCGATGGCTAGTGCGGTATCAGAACCCGCTTCCTGATTCCCGCCAATACGGGCCGCCATGTCTGCAAGTACAGGGGTCTGGAACACATCCGCCAGCGGCAGCTGAACCTGAAATTGCTTCTTCACTTCCGAAACCAGCTTCAGGGCCGTCAAGGAGTGGCCGCCCAGCTCAAAGAAATGATCATTCACGCCGACAGCGGGCACGCCTAGCACATCGCTCCATATGTCAGCGAGCTTCTGCTCCGCCTCATTGCGCGGGGCAACATAGATCCCTTCATATGCTGCGCTCTCCTCCGGCAAGGGCAGAGCTTGGCGGTGAACCTTGCCGTTCGCTGTCAGCGGCAGCTGATCCATGAACACCCAATGGGAAGGAATCATGTAATCAGGAAGATAGCCCGCCAAATATTGCCTGATTTCCGCTGCACCCAGTTCGCCCTCACAGACGAGATAAGCACATAGGGCCTTGCTGCCTTCGCCTTTGTCCCATACCGTGACGATCGCTTCCTTCACGGCCTTGTGGAGCTGGATCCGGCTTTCAATCTCCCCGATTTCAATGCGGAATCCCCTGATTTTCACCTGATGATCCAGCCGGCCGATGAACTCGATCGTACCGTCCGGGAGCCAGCTTGCTGCATCTCCCGTGCGGTAAACACGCTCTCCTTCCGCAAACGGACTGGCCATGAATTTCTCCGAGGTCAGCGCCTCGTTATTGATGTAGCCCCGAGCCACACCGTCGCCCCCGACCCATAGCTCGCCCGGCACACCGACGGGGCATAAGTGCCCGTATAAGTCGACGATATAAGCCGTAGAATGAGCTATCGGCCCGCCAATCGGGATGCTCTTCTCCTCCTGCGTAGTAATCGTATAGCAGCAGGAGAAGGTCGTATTCTCGGTCGGTCCATACCCATTGATCAGCGTCGTTCCCTTGCACTGCTCCGCCACCTGTTGAATATGCTTGGGCGAGAGGGCATCTCCGCCGACAATCAGATAGCGAAGCGGCTGGAACAACTCCGGCTGCTGCTGGGCCAGCTGATTAAACAGCGGGGAGGTGAGCCACATCGTCGTTATGCTGTATTCGCGAAGCGCTTGGCCCAGCTTCTCTGGATCTAGTATCGATGTTTTATCGATAATATACAGCTCCAGCCCGTTTAGCAGCGCGCCCCATATTTCAAACGTGCAGGCATCAAACACAGGAGCCCCCGTTTGCAGGATGCGATCCCCCGGCCGAAACGGAATGTAGTTCGTATTCTGGACAAGACGGACCACATTTTGATGCTCGATCATAACCCCTTTGGGCCGCCCCGTTGAACCTGACGTGTACATGACGTAGGCCAAATTTGCAGGCTTCACAGGGCTCTGCCTCACCTGGAGCGGCGGCTCATCAAGCTGCTGGGCCGGAATGGAGGTAAGCTCCCTTTCCGGCTCGTTCTCGTCAAGAATGATCACCTCAGCTTCACTCGCCAGGCGTTCCGCGTAGCACCGCGGAGTAACAACCCATTTCGCCTGGCTGTCGAGAAGCATATATTCAATGCGGTCGGTCGGGTATTCCGGATCGATGGGCAAATAAGCGCCCCCTGCCTTCAAAATCCCCAGCATGCCGATCACCGTGTCCGCGGAACGCTCCCCGACTAGGCCGACGATCTGATCGGGGCCGACTCCTCTGTTTATGAGCCTGGCTGCAAGCTGATTGGCTCTATCGTTCAATGCTTTATACGTCAGATTTTCACCGTGATGAACGATGGCAAGATTTCCGGGAACTCGCTCGACCTGACGCTCGAACAATTGCACGATGGTTTGGTCCCGCGGATACTCGCCTGCCGTGTCGTTAAACCTGTGTAAGATTAACTCTCGTTCCTCGCTCGTAATTACTGAAATATCCCGCAGAAGCACATTCGCATTCTGGCTGACCGTATTCAGCACTTGCTCATAATGCTGGAACAAGCGATCCATCGCCGCCTGTTCATAGCGGGCCGCATTATATTTGAATTTGACCTCAAGGCCTTCATTCGGCATCAAAATAAGATTGAAATCATAATGCGTCTGTTCAAAATCCTCCAGCTCGCTAATAGCGAAAGGCTCTTTCGCCTCTGATTCGTCCAGCGGATCCGCACTCACCGGATAGTTCTGAAAGGCGTAAATATGATCGATTAGATGCTGTTTCTTGGTTGATAGGGACTGAATTTCTGCAAGTGGATAAAAATCGTAGTTTTGCGTTTCTAAGGAGGTGAGTTGCACTTGTTGAATGAGAGAAGAGAAGGCTTGGTCGCCATGGAAGGTAATCCTGATGGGAACGGTGTTGATGAACAGCCCGATCATTTGCTCGACCCCCTCCACCTCCGCCGGCCGGCCGGAGGTGACGGAACCGAAGACTACATCCTCGGTTCCGTTGTAACGGCCTAAAAGCAGCGCCCAAGCGGACTGGAGCACCGTATTCAGCGTCACTTGATGGGCTTTGGCCACCTGCTCCAGCCGCCGAGCCGTCTCTTCACTGATTTTATAGCTGCGATCGATTTGATCGTTCACCTTTTGGCGCATCATGCCTTGGTCGTGATGCCCTTTGCCGTCCTGGCGTCGAATCCCGAAAGAAGGCAGCTTAATCGCCGAATCATAGCCTTGCACATAATCGGCCCAATAGCGGCGGGCCTCCTCGCGATCCTGGCGATCCAGCCACTGGATGTAGCTAGCGAAGGGAGGCGCCTCATCCAACTCCATTTCTGCGCCCTGGCTCAGCGCTTTATATACATCGAACAGTTCCTGTACGATCGTTTTCAAGCACCAGCCATCCATAATGATATGATGATAGCTCCAAATCAGTTTATAACGATGCCCTGCTTGCTGATCTATTTGCTGATCCGTTTGCAGCACAGCCGCCCGCAGCAGCATATCCTTCGCCAGGTCGAAGCCCTTCTTCTGATCGGCCTGGATGAAGCGTTGTATATATTGCTCCTGCTCTGCTTTGTCCATTTGGGATATATCTTCGTAAAGAACGGACATGCTGCGCTTCTTGAATATAATCTGCTTCGGATTTTTCATATTTTCGTGAAGGAAGTTCAGCCTTAGCACATCGTACTTGTCGATCAGAGCGTTAAAACTTCTCTCCAGCAGCCCGACGTCCAGCTGCCCTGTGACGGTGCAGGCAAACTGTTCGAAATAAGCCGTGGACTCCGGATTCAAATAGGAATGAAAGAGCATTCCCTCTTGCATCGGCGTCAGGTTGCATACCCCGGCGATTGACAGCTTTTCGTTCATGACCATCCCTCCTCTAAATCTATTGTTTAACTATTGTAAAAATCCATAATAGCTTCCAGCTCTTCGATCGATAAATCGTCCCCAGCCACATCGGAAGGCGTCAGCTCCTGCGTCTCTTTGTCCACGCAGTGCTTAATAATCTCGGTCAGCTGCGATTTGAAATGATTTCCGAAGACCCGGATATCTGCCTCCGCATATTCCTGCAGGTTATACTCGATAGATATCGTCAGCTGCCCGTCCTCTACAAGTCCGCCAATATTCAGGGCAATTTCCCTCTCGGCCTCCGGACTGACGGTTTGACCGTAAGGAAGATCGGAAACCTGGAACACGCCCGTGTTCACATCATTATCAAATTGTCCTAAGTAGTTGAACTTGATTTCGGGCTCCAGTCGGAATCGGATGCTGTCATTCCCTTGTTCAGCAGCAAGATATTTGAGCAGCCCGTGGCCGATTCCTTTATTCGGAATGCGCCGGATGCTCTCCTTGACTGACTTGATCTGATAGGACAGCTCCGCCGTGCCGGGTACGTCCAGCACCACCGGATATACCGATGTAAACCAGCCGACGGTTCGGCTGACGTTCACATTTTTTAGAATTTCTTCGCGGCCGTGTCCTTCAAGGCAAATCAGCACCTTCTCCTCGCCTGTCCACTCCCTGACGGCCCGTCCCAAAGCGGTGAGAAGTATATCGTTAATTTCCGTGTTGTACGCTCCGTGAACCTTGCCGAGCAATTGCTCTGTCTCAGGCTTGGTCAACTGGAAGGAATGCGTCATATTATCGAGCACCTTCAACGGCCCTACCCGGCGGCCTGATTTAGGCAAGGCCTTGACCTCCGCAGATTCGATTTGCTGCCAGTAGTCCAGCTCCTTCCGCATGGCTTTGCTTGCAGCATGCTCCTTCAGTTGTTTCGCCCATGTCTGGAAGGAATCCGTTTTGGCGGGAAGCTGGATCGGCTTGCCGCTCGCAGCCTGCTCATAAGCCAGTGTTAGATCTTCAAATAAAATGCGCCAGGAAATGCCGTCAATCACCAGATGGTGAATAATGATCGCCAGATGATCACCGTTGCTCGTCTTGAACAGGCCCGCCTTAACTAAAGGCCCCCGTTCCAGGTCGATACTCCCGTGCAGCAGGTCGATCTCGCGGGATATCTCCAGCCTGCCCTCATCCCCATCAGGTACGGTCATAGCAGCTAGATCGAACCAGGCGCGTTCTGCCTGCCCGTCCAGCCCCTCGTTATACTGTATCCATGCTCCATCCTCCCGCTTGAATATCATCCTTAACGCGTCATGATGGCGGGTCAGCTCCGTGAGGACTTGGGATAACAGGTCAATCTGGAACCCGTCCTGTTTATACAGAACGACCGCCTGGTTCCAATGATTGGCCGGTGAGAATCCGCATTCGAAGAACCACTTCTGAATCGGCGTAAGCTCAACCTCTCCCTCTACAGGGCCCTGGTCAATTTCACGCTGGTCCTTCTGGACGTACTTGGACAGCTTGCGGATCTCCGGGTTCTGGAACAAATCCTTCATCTTCAACGTGTATCCGTAGCTGCTTAGTTTGGAGGAAATTTGGATGGCCCGGATGGAGTCCCCGCCAAGCTCAAAGAAATTATGGTCAATCCCGATCCGCTGGACGCCAAGCACCTCTTCCCAAATCGCTGCCAGCACTTGTTCCAGATCATTGCGCGGCGCAGCATAATCTCCCGCCATCGCTGCGCTCCGATCCGGGGCAGGCAGTGCCGCCCGGTCAATTTTCCCGCTGACCAGCAGCGGCATCTGCTCCAGCGTGACGAAATAAGCGGGGATCATATAGTTCGGCAGCGCCTTTTCCAGACGATCCTTAAGCTCGCGGAGGCAGGCCTCTTGCTGATGCGGCGCAAGTACGTCCAGCACCAGATAGGCGCATAAGTATTTACTTCCGCTCTCATCCTCTCTAGCCAGCACAACCGCCTGCTTGATATGCGGGGCCTGCAAAATACGAACCTCGATCTCCTCCAGCTCAATGCGGAAGCCTCTGATTTTCACCTGAAAGTCCTTGCGCCCGAGGAATTCCAGGTTTCCGTCAGGAAGCCAGCGCCCTAAATCCCCGGTTCGATATAGTCGCAGGCTGGCGTCTGGCTTCTGCATGAAGGGATCCTGCATGAAAGCCTGGCCCGTTCGTTCCGGATCATGAATATATCCCCGGCCTACCCCGATGCCGGACACGCAAATCTCTCCATACACACCAACTGGACATAATTCCAGCTGTTCGTCCACTACATAAAGGTTAAAATTCGCCAGCGGTTTGCCGATCGGGACCATCTCCATCCCTTCCGGCAGCTGCCCGGTTACGTATTGGCTAATATCATCAGCAGCCTCCGCGGGCCCATAGGCGTTGACGATTTGAATTCCAGGGTACAGCTCCAGCCACCTTCGGGCCAAATCCGGCTTAATCGTTTCGCCCGTGATTAACAAATGACGGAGCGAAGGCAGCTGTGCCCTAGTCTGTTCCAGGACATCCAGCATCACCGCCAAGTACGATGGAACAACCTCTAGGAGCGTTACCCCGTCCTCGATGACCTTCTCAAGGAACCGCTCCACCTCCAGTACAAGCTCCTGCGAATAAATCGCCGTCGTCCCTCCCAGGGCCAGCGCGCCAAAACATTGCCAAACCGAGATATCAAAACAGATATTAGCGTTCTGAGCGAATACGAGACGTTGATCCAAGCCCAGTTCATCGGCCTCCGCTAGAATGTGATTCAGTAGACCTTTGTGCTCGATCATCACGCCTTTGGGCTTGCCCGTTGATCCGGAGGTAAACAAAATATAAGCCAAACTGTCGGCTGCCGGCGCAATGCCGATATTCTCCGGACTTTCTTCCATGACATCCGCCGCGATTCGGTCAAGACATACAATTACGCCTGCATATCTATCCTCCAGACCGTCCTGCAAATATTCGGAGCGGGTAATGAGCACCCGGGCGGCGGAATCCTCCAATATCCCCGCTTTGCGCTCAACACCGTATTCTATGTCGATCGGGACGTAAGCCCCGCCGGCCTTCCAAATGGCAAGCACACTTTGAATAAAATCGGTCGATCGCTCCAGCATCACCGCCGCTACCGTGTCTGCCGGAATCTCGTCTAATCGTCTTTGCAAGTAACGCCCCAGCCGGTTTGCCCGAGCATTCAGCTCCGCATAGGTTAGCACCTCTCCGGCGCAACGCACTGCCGGCTCCTCCGGCTGCTCCAAGGCGAACTGTTCAAATCGCGATGGCACGGTACGGTCAAAATCGTAATCGGCGGCCTTGCCTTGACCCATCGCCAGAATCTGCTTACGCTCCTCCGCCGCAAGCATACCCAGCTTCATTAGAGGCACATCCGGATCAGCGGTGATATTATGCAGCAGCTCCATATAATGCTGACCAAGCTGCTCTGCGGTAAAGGCCGTAAATAAATCCGTATTGTATTGCAAGTCGAAATGAATCTCCGAAGCATCCGTGTACACGTCCAGCATAAGATCGAATTTGGAAATATCATTCTGCAGCGCGTAAGGAGTCAACAGCATTTCGCCGATATGAATTTCCTGCCGCTCCCGATCCGTCAAGTTGAACATCGTGTCAAAGAGAGGGTTGCGGCTCGTATCCCGCTCTACATTCAGAAGCTCCACTAATCGTTCGAACGGTAAATCCTGATGGTCAATTGCCGATAAGGTATGATCCTTCACCTCATGAACAAACTGGCGGAATGTCTTATGCCGCTTCGGATAGCTGCGAAGCGCGACCGTATTGATGAACATGCCCAGCATTTGCTGCACATCCTGATGCGTCCGTCCGGCTACTGGCGAACCGACGACAATGTCCTCCTGTCCCGAATATTTCGACAGCAGAATATTATAGGCGGCCAGCAGCACCGCATATAATGTGGAGCCCGTGTCATGGGCCAGCGCCCGCAGCGCCTCGGACAGCTCATGCGGAAGCACAAATTGCAGCGTACAGCCGTTAAAGGTCTGCAACGGCGGTCTTCTATAATCCAGAGGCATGTTCAGTACAGGCAGCTCGCCGCGATAATGCTCCAGCCAGTAAGCTTCATGCTCCTTCATTTCTTCGCCGGCCAGCCGTTCGTTCAGCCAGATCGCATAATCCTTATACTGAATCTCTAGCGGCGGCAGCGTGTCACCGCGATACAGCTGCTCCAGCTCACGCAGCATGATGCCGCCAGACAAGCCGTCCGAAATAATATGATGCATATCAATCAGCAGGACATGCTCGTCCTGAGCAAGCTGAAGCAGTTCCATCCGCATTAGCGGTGCCGCTTCTAAATCGAAAGGCTGGATAAACGATGAGATCCGCTGATTTACTTCCTCCGTGTCTGCTCCCCTTAGCTCCACCATTTCCAGCCTGCATTCCGCTTCGGGATGCACGACCTGCACAAGCTCCCCATCCACCACGTGGAAGGACGTTCTAAAACACTCGTGGCGTTCGGTCAGCCGGATTACCACCTGCCGGAATTGAGCGGTGTCCAGTCGTCCTTGAATACGATAAGCAAACGGCATGTTATACGCCGTCGAGCCCGATTCCTCCAGCGTATGCAGCACATACATCCTTCTTTGCGCCGGACTCACCGGGTAGTAGTCTTGCACCGGGGCTGGCGTGATGGCGGACGCGGCGCACGGTCTGGCGCCGAGCTCCTGAATATGCTCGGCCAGCTGCGCTACGGTTGGATATTGGAAAATATCCTTCACCTTCACATCCGCGCCTAGCTCCCCATGGATTCTGGAGACGATGACCGTTGCTTTCAGAGAATGGCCGCCCAAGGCGAAGAAGTCATCCTGAACGCTTACCCGCCTTACGTCCAGAACCTCCGCCCAAATCGACACCAGCGCCTCTTCCACAGCGTTCCGGGCAGGTACAAACGGGGCGTCCAGACGATGATGAACGGGGTCCGGAAGCTGGCTGCGGTTAATCTTCCCGTTGGCATTATGCGGCATTTCCTCGAGCTGCATAAAAACGGAGGGAATCATATATTCCGGCACACAACGGCTTAAATACTCCTTTATTTCGGATATGCCGAGATCGATGTTCGCGGTGAAATAAGCGCATAAATACTTCTCCGCTTCTCCGCTTCCCTTCACGAGCACCGCGGCCTCCCGAACCTGTTCATGCTCGGCCAGCCGATGCTCGATTTCCCCGAGCTCAATGCGGAATCCTCTTATTTTGACCTGATGATCCTTACGGCCGACGAATTCGATGTTGCCGTCCGGAAGCCATCTGCCCAAATCGCCCGTTTTATACAATCTGACGCCCGGCTGCGACGCAAACGGATCCTCCGTGAAGGCCTCCCCGGTCCGCAGAGGATCGTTGAGATATCCTCTCCCGACCGCAATGCCGGCCACGCATATTTCACCGATAATCCCTACGGGACATAAATGCATTTGCCGGTTCACGATATATATCCGGATGTTGGACAGCGGCTTGCCCACCGGAATATACTCCCTGTTCTCCGGTGTCTGCTCCATCACATATTGACATATGTCGTCGGAGGCTTCCGCCGGTCCGTATGCATTCACCATCTTGATCCCGGGACATAGCGCAAACCAGCGTGCAACCAATGCCGGAGTGGCTGCTTCCCCGGTAATCAGCAAATGCTGCAAGTGTTCAAAGCGAAGCGAACGCTCCTCCACCAAATCCAGTAAAACCGCCAAATATGAAGGCACAACCTCGAGCAGTGTCACTTGATCGCGAATCACCTGATTGATGAACTGCCCGGGCGCAAGAATCAGCTCATCTGGGTATATTGCCGTCGTTCCCCCAAGCACCAGAGCGCCGAAGAACTGCCATACCGAAATATCGAAGCAATGATTCGCCGTTTGGGCAAATACGATGTCCTCGGACAAGCCAAGATCGTCGGCTTCAGCCCAAATATGGTTCAGCATCCCCAGATGCTCGATCATGACTCCCTTGGGCTTTCCCGTCGATCCCGAGGTAAACAGCGTATAAGCTAGGTCGGTAATCTCCACCGGGAGATTAAGATCATGGCTGTCCGCTTCCTCCGCCGGAACGACGACTTTGTCCATCTCCACAAATCGGCCCGAGTAATCGACACGCAGCCCGTCTTCCACGTACTCCGATAACGTGACGACAATTCGAGCGTCCGAGTCGGCGATGATCCCAGCCTTTCTATCCTCGGGATAATGGGCATCTACCGGTATGTAAGCTGCTCCCAATTTCCATATAGCCAGTACGCTTTCAACCATGAACGGCGAGCGATCCAGCATCACCGCCGCGAAATCGCCATGTCCAAGTCCCCGTTCCCGGAATACCCGGGCGAGCCGGTTCGCATTGCGGTTTAACTGCTCGTAGGTGATTTGCTCCCCTTGATAGAGAAGCGCAATTTTAGAGGGGTGAAGACGCGCCCGTTCTTCAAACAGCTGATGCGCAGGCTTGTCGAACTGATAATCCTTATCCGTCCGGTTAAACTCGAATAATAGCTTTTGCTTTTCCCCTGCCGTAATCATTTCGATATCCCGGACAAGGATTCGCTCATTGTCTAATACCGCCGCTGTAATTTGCTTCAAATGACCTTCCAGCCTTCGCAAAAACTCCTCGTCGTATATGTTTCCGTTATAGGTAAGCAGTACTTCCAGCTCGTCCTCGGGAAACACCGTAACGTCCAGATCATAATTCGTATGCTCCATCATTTCACTGTCGGTAATAGCAAGCTGCTGTTCCCCATCGCCGTCGGCTGCCGTCTCCAGCGGATAGTTCTCGAATACAACGATATGGTTGATAAGATGCTGTTTCAGCACCGTTCCCGACTGAATATCTGCAAGCGAAACATAGTTATACCGGTTGGCCTCCAGGATCGAATCATGCACCTTGCGCAGCAGCTCCTGGAAGGAGGTATGTTCATCGCTTTTGACCCGCAAAGGAACCGTATTAATGAACAGGCCCACCATGCTCTCGATCCCGGGCAGCTCCGGAGGCCTTCCCGATACGACGGAACCGAATACGACATCCTCGCTATGGTTGTATTGCTGCAGCAAAATTCCCCATAACGCATGGAACACCGTACTGAGCGTAACCTGATTGTCGACTGCCAGCTTGTGCAATCTGCGTGTCGTCTCGGCATCCCATTTAAATGGGTATTTGCGGTGGTCGAACCCCCCCTTCTCTCCAGCCCCCCTGGAGGAAGGGATCGCGGCCTGCAATTCATAACCGTCCAAATAGTCTCTCCAGTACTGTAGAGCCTCGTCCTGATCCTGCTCGCCCAGCCACTGGATATAATCACTATAAGGATACGGTGGGGACAGTTGAATCGGAGCATTGGCAGCGAGAGCCTCATAAATATGGAATAAATCCCGGGCAAGAATGCCGAGGCACCAGCCATCCATAATAATATGATGAAATCTCCAAATGATTTGATGGGTGCGTTCATCGATTCTGAAAATTGCCATCCGAATCAATGGCCCCGTCTCCAGGTCGAATTTCTGCTGCTGATCCCGGGCTTTATACTCTTCGATCCATCGCTGCCGTTCATCGGTGGAATAAGCAGATAAATCCGTATAATCCATGCGCGGCTCGCGTTGGCTGAGTACGATTTGCAGCGGCTGTTCAGTCTCTGTATAGATAAATACCGTCCTTAAAACGTCGTAGCGTTCGACCAATTTTGCAAAGCTCTGTTCCATCGTTCGGTAACACAGCTTCCCTCTGATCGTGAAGGACACATGTTCAAAATACGCTTCAGAATCAGGATCAACCAGCGAATGGAACAAAATTCCCTCTTGCGTTGGCGTCAGCGGGTATATGTTTTCGATTTCATGGCTGCTCAAATTTGATTCACTCCCCCTCTACTTTGGCGACCGAACCTTGCTGCCGATTCGGTCGCTTCCACTGTCGGCCGTACTATAGCTTCTTCTTCAGCCGCTGGGATATCGCATCCAATTGTTTTTGCGACAGCTTGTTGTATTGGTAGTCTGTAGGCGTGATTTCCTTGACTTGCTTGGTGCAGCAATGCCGGATGATCTGGGTCAGGTGCTCTTGATAACGATTGGCCAGCCCTTGTATCGTTTCCGGACGGTACTGGTATTTGTTGTAGTGAATATCCATGGTGAATTGATCTCCGACCACCATTCCATTCAGTTCGAGCTTATGATCTCTCACGATATGCGCCCCCACTTCGGGCCCTGCAGGGATATCGCTTAGCTCAAACAGCTCGGTCTGAGCGCCAGCAGCGCCAAATTGCCCCAAATAGTTGAACACAATTTCCGGCTTAAGCTGGAAATGCAGCGGGAGCTCCATGTCCGGATTGCTGGCCGTTAAATATTTAAGAATTTCGTAGCCGAGCCCTTTGCCTGGAACCCGCCGTAAAGCATCCTTGGTTTGTTTAATGACCTCGTCCAGATCACTCGTTCCTTCCGCGCCAAGCACGAATGGGAAAATCGATGTAAACCACCCCACGGTTCTGGATATATCCAGTCCTTTCACAATGGCTTCCCGCCCATGCCCCTCCAGCTGAATCAGCACAGAGGCAGCGCCTGCCCATTCCTGGAGCGTACAGCTTAAGGCCGCTAGCAGAATATCATTGATTTCCGTGCTGTAAGCATGGTGGACATCCGTTAACAGGCTTCGGGTTAGTTCGGCATCTAGCGCCAGCTTCACCGTGGCATGATCCCCAGCTTGATTGAAGTTGATCTTTTGATCGACAGGCAGTTCAACCGTTGAAGCCTGTTCGACGGTTTCCCAATATTTCGCTTCCTTCAACAGTCCTTTGCTGAAGGCATATTGCGCCAGCCCCTGTGACCACTCCTGGAAGGAATGAGTCTTCTCTGGGAGCATAACCGCTGACTGATTCAGTAATTGTCCATATACGGTTGCGAAATCCTCCAGAAGAAAACGCCAGGATACTCCGTCAACGACCAGATGATGAATAATGATCAGCAAATAATCGCCCAGTGCGGTATGATAGACGGCCAATTGAATCAGCGGCCCCTTCTCAATATCCAGCGCTGCCTGCAGCTTGGCCGATTGCCGCTCGATCTCCGCACGAGGATCGCTGCATGCCGTCACATCGAAGACATTTAATCGATGGAAGGCTTGCCCTTCAATGCCTTGATTGAACTGGACGACTCCGCGATCTCCCAAGCTGAAGCTCATGCGGAGCGCATCGTGATGCTCTGTCATGCGATCAAAGGCCTCTGCCACCAGCTCCGCCTCAAATCCTTCCCGCCTGTACAGCATGACTGAATGATTGTAATGGTGGACGTGCTCCCATTTCTGTTCGAACAGACGACTCTGAATCGGGGTAAGCCCCACTTCCCCTGTCACCGGCTTTTGGCTGATTTTGCGGGCGGAAGTTTGTACATACCTGCTTAGCTCGCGAATCGTCGGATATTTGAACAGATCCCTCATTTCCATCTTCAGGCCCTGCGTCATGAGCCGGGATGATACCTGCAGCGCCTTAATCGAATCTCCGCCGCATTCAAAGAAATGATGATCCGTCCCAATGCCTTTGACACCTAGGATTTCCTCCCACACCTGTACCATCGCTTCCTCGATCTCATTCGCCGGAGCCGAATACGCTTCTGCAGGCTCAATATCGATAAGCGGCTCAGGCAGCGCTTTATAGTCCAGCTTGCCGTTCTCATTCAAAGGCATTTGATCAAGGAATACATAGGCTGCAGGGAGCATATAAGAAGGCAGCCGATGAGCCAAATGACCTCGCATATCGGATGCGGTCAACCCTTGCTGCGTCACAATATACGCGCACAAATATTTCGTATCCTCAGCGCTCTCCTTCACGGTAAGCGCCACTTCCTGCACATCGGAATGCTCCATGAGCTGTGCTTCAATCTCAGCCAACTCCACCCGATAGCCTCTGATCTTGAGCTGATGATCCATTCTGCCGATGAACTCAATATCACCGTTTGGCAATCTTCTGGCCCGGTCTCCTGTCTTATACAGCCTCTGTTCATCATCAAGCGGATGAGGAACGAACTTCTGCGCTGTCAGCTCCGGGTCATTCAAATAGCCGCGCCCCAGGCCGCTGCCTGCAACAGCAAGCTCTCCCGGAACCCCGTCTGGCAGCAAATTGCCATACGCATCGATAATATAAGCCTCGGCGTTAAAGATCGGCCTGCCGATGACCGGCTGCTTGCAGAATGCCTGGAAGTCAGCAAGCTTCATAGGGTGGGCGATACAACCGATGGTCGCTTCCGTAGGACCATAATGATTCACGAACCTGACATCCGGATACCGCTCGTAATATCGCTCGATGTCCTGGACCTTCATTTTTTCTCCGCCAAGCACGATCAGCTTCAATGAACTGAGCAGCGCTCTCGTCTTGAATCGTTCATGGTTGACCATGATATGGAATAAGGACGGCGTTGCCTTGATGAAGGTGATGCCGTTCGCCGCAATATAGTCCAGCACATATTCAGGATCGACATAATCATGGCGGTCGAGCAAATGCAGCTCGCAGCCGCTGACCAGCGCTGGATATAGCGCGGTATAGCACAGGTCAAAGCTGGCCGAGGAGAGCAGCATCGTCCTGTCGCTTCCCTCAATCCGCTGAGATGTCGTAAACCAGTGCACATAGTTCGCAAGATTGCGATGTTCAAGCATGACGCCTTTGGGCCTTCCGGTCGTGCCAGAGGTATAAATAACGTAAGCCAGGTCGTGCCCGCTGACTTGGATATTTAAGTTATGCCCCTGTCCTTCGTACGTTTTAAGATGATCCAGCAAAAATACCTCGGTCACGCTCTCCGTTCCATGCAAGTGGCCGGCATAAGTTAGCAAATACTGAGCGCCGCTGTTGGTTAACATATAATCCACCCGGCCAGCCGGGAATTCGGGATCGATCGGCAGATAAGCTCCTCCTGCCTTTAGCACGGCCATCAGGGCTGCAATGGTCTCCGGCCGGTTCTCCATGACAATTCCAGCAATGCCGCCGCCAGCCGTAAAGCCGCTCTCCAGCATCATCCTCGCCAACCGGTTAGCTCTGGCATTCAGTTCGGAGTAGCTCCATCTTTCACTTCCGAAGACGAGAGCGGTTTGATCCGGCGTGCGCTCCGCCTGAGCTTCGAACCATTCAACAATGGTGCGGAATTCAGGCTGCTCCTCGGCATTTGCAGCACGTTGCGTTTGAACGTGAAGACTATCGCCTTGGATAGGGCTATGACCATTGCCTAGATTTGAACTTCCTCGGCTAATCAACTGCTCCAGCTTCTCCTCAGCGGTTAGAAGAGATAGCTTTGCCAGTTCCAGCTCCGGCTGCTCCACGCCCGTTCGCAGAATATGAACAAGGTGCCGGGCAAAACGCTGCATCGTGTTATCCGTAAACAGCGCTGTGCAGTAAACGAACTCCAGAATGATGTCATCGTTTGTCGCTGCCGCAAGCAGCGAGATATCAAATTTGGTCGAATGCTGCTCGAGCAGATACGGCCTGACCGTCAAGCCCTCCATTTGAAAATCATCCTCGCTGGCATTCTGCATCGTCAGCATGACGTCAAACAGCGGGCTGCGGCTTAAATCCCGCGGAATCGCCAACGCCTCCACCAGGCTCTCAAATGGATACTGCTGGTGCTCGTACGCGTTCAGGCAGATGTCCTTTACTTCCTCCAGGTAGGATCGGAAGCTCTTCTGCCCCTCCGGCTTGCTCCGCATAGCCAGCGTATTGACGAAGATTCCCATCACCTGCTGTACATCAGCATGATCCCGGCCTGCTATCGCAGAGCCAACAATGACATCCTCCTGTCCCGCATATTTCGACAGCAGGATACTGTAGCCCGCCAGCAGAATCATGTACAGCGTCGTTCCTGTCTCCATGGCCAATTGCTGTAATTGGACCGTCAGCTCCCGGCCGATGGCATGCTCCAGCTTTGCTCCCTCATAGCTGTGCTGCTGCGGCCGCGGAAAATCGGTTGGCAGGTCTAGCACCGGCAGCTCTCCCGCAAACTGTTCGAGCCAATATTGCTTATGGCTGTCGTACACCCCCTTCGCCAGCTGACCGTTATGCCAAGCGGCATAATCCTTATACTGAATGCGCAGCTTCGGCAGTTCTGCTCCGCTGTATAACGCATTAAATTCTTCCATGAATACGCCGACAGACGTGCCGTCGGAAATAATGTGATGCATGTCGATCAGCAGTACATGACCGCCCTCATCCCTTTGAGCGAGGCCTGCCCGGAACAAAGGAGCCCTGCTTAAATCAAAGGGGGCGACAAATTGCGCGGCCAACAGCTCCAATTCGGCATTGCTTACCTTCCCGTACTTTTCAAGCTTGAACTCGGCTTCCGGATGGATGACCTGTACCGGCTCCCCCGCTGCCATTTCAAAGGAAGTACGGAAAGCCTCGTGCCGCTGTATCATAGCTTGGAAGGCAGCCTCCAGTTTCTCCATGTCCAGTTCCCCTTGAATTTCAAAGGCAGCTGTCATGTTATACGACGTATTTGGCCCGTTCATCTGATCCAGGATAAACAGACGTCTCTGTGCTGCCGACACGGCATAGCAGCTCTCCGGTTCTATGACGGGAATCTCAGTGAATGACTTATGAGCCGATTCCTGAATAAGCCCCGCTAAGCCCTGAATCGTAGGGTATTGAAACATGCCCCGTACAGGGATGTCCACGCCGAACTCTTTATTTATCCTCGAGATTAAAATCGTCGCCTTTAAGGAATGGCCTCCCCGTTCAAAAAAGTTGTCATAGACGCCAATTTGCTCCAGGCCGAGCTCCTCTTCCCATATATGAACCAGTCGTTCTTCTGCCTCGCTGCTCGGCGGTACATAGGAAGCCATTGTGGAATGACTGGTTTCCGGATTGGGCAAGGCTTTCTTATCAATTTTGCCATTGGGCGTTAGCGGCATTTGCTCTAGCGCAATAAAATAGGATGGCACCATATATTCGGGCAGCGTGTTAAGCAGCTTCTCCCGAATAGCTCCAAGCGCTGGCCCGCTATCCTGCGGCACGAAATAAGCGCATAAATAATAGCTTCCGCCTTCATCCTCCTTGGCTACGACAACAGCTTCCGCCACCGGCAATTGTGAAATCATCGTCTTCTCGATTTCCTCGAGTTCAATCCGATATCCGCGAATTTTGACCTGGAAATCGGTTCTGCCGATATATTCAAGACAGCCGTCCTCTCTCCATTTCGCCAAATCGCCCGTGCGGTACATTTTGTGGCCTGGGACATGCGGATTGTCGACGAATTTCTGTTCCGTCAAATCCTCCCGCTGCCAATAGCCCGCCGCCAAGCCGTCCCCCGCAATGCACAGCTCCCCAGGCACTCCGACCGGGACAAGCATGTCATCCGCATCCACGATATAAACCTGTGTGTTGGCAATGGGCCGGCCGATGTCCACGTTATGGCGGCGCGTCAGATCGCTTACACAGGACCAGACCGTCGTCTCCGTCGGGCCATACATATTGTAGATCCGTAAATGGGCAAAGCCTTGCAGCTGATGCAATAGATGAATCGGCAAGGGCTCCCCGCCGAGCATGATGTCGGTCACTTTTTCCAGAAAGGTCATTTTCGGATCGCCGGACATCAGCATTTTCAAACGGGACGGAGTAATTTGCAGCATTTGTACGTTGTGATCCGTAATAAGCTGGTTCAGAGCTTTAGGGTCAAGCTGTTCGTTTTCGTTCGCAATGACGATCGTTAGTCCCTTCGTTAAAGGCACCCATGTTTCCAGAACAAAAATATCAAAGGAAATCGTCGTCAGGCCCAGTATGCTTTTTCCAGGGGTAAAATCTATGGTTTGAGCCATCGCTTCAATGAAGTTGTGGACGGCTTGATGCGTAATCATGACGCCCTTGGGATTACCGGTAGAGCCGGATGTGTAAATGACATAGGCATGATGAGCGGCTGTATGGCTGCGAAATTCCCGCTCGTCGTTCTCCTCCAGGTAGAGATTCTCATCATGGACGAAAATTGTCGCCGCATCGCAATTGACGTGGTTCGCCAAATTCGCCTCGGTCAGCAAAATTTGCGCACCGCTATCTGTCAGCATATATTCAATGCGCTTCGCCGGATAATCGGGATCAATCGGCAGGTAGGCCGCCCCCGCCTTCAATACCCCTAACAAAGCGATGATCATATCGATCGAACGCGTGACCATCACGCCGGCAATCGTTCCTGGCAATACCCCCTTCTTGCGGAGAGCGGCAGCGAGCCGACTGGATTTCACATCGAGTTCTTTATAGGTATAGGATCTGTTATCCCATATCGCAGCAATGTCCTCCGGGGTGCGCTCGGCCTGACGCTGGAACAGCTCGTCAATCGTCAGCTGCTTGTCATAGCGCAAATCTGTTGCATTGAATTCAACGATCAGCCGCTGCCGCTCCTCTGCGGTTAACAGATCAATCTGGGACAAACGAACATCTGCGTTCTCTGTGATAATATTCAAAATATTTATATAGTGGTCCAGCATCCGCTCGGCTTTGTCCCGCTTAAACAGCTTCGTGCTGTAATCGAGATTGACCGCAATGGATTCCTCGCTCCAGTCTTCTGCACTCAAAGTCAAATCATACGGCGACACTCCGGGATTACGCTCCTCCGGGCTGAAAGTAACGCCAGCTCCGGATGCCGTCTCCATATCCATGTTCTGCAAAATAAACATCGTATCGAACAACGGATTGCGGCTGAGGTCCCGCTGAATATTCAGCCGGTCGACGAGCATCTCAAACGGGTAATCCTGATGGTCGAATGCTGCGATGCTGCTGCGCCGTACTTCCTCCAAATACTCACGGTACGCCTTATCCTTGGCAGGATAACTGCGAATAGCGACTGTATTGATAAACACGCCAATCAGCGGCTCAATATCGGGATGATTGCGTCCCGATACCGGCGTACCGACCACCAGATCGTCCTGCCCGGTATATTTATGAAGCAAAATTTTGTAAGCGGACAGCATAACCATGAATAAGGTCGCATTGGTCTCGCTTGCCAACCGGCGGAGCCGCTTGGTCAACTGCCTGTCCAGGCGGGCAGTCAGCCGTTGTCCTTCCATGCTTAGCTGACCGGGTCGCGGATAATCGGCCGGTAAATTCAGAACAGGCAAATCTCCTTCAAATTGGTGAAGCCAGTATGCTTCCTGCTCGCTTATTGTCAGATCATTCACCATCTGATTCTGCCAGACGGAAAAATCGGTATACTGTATTTTCAACTCGGGCAGCGCATGCCCCTCGTACAACTCCACAAGCTCCCTCATAAACACGGCCATGGAATATCCGTCGGAAATCAGATGATGCATATCGATAAACAGAATGTGCTCAGCTGCGGACAGCTTCACAAGCTCAGCCCGGAATAACGGCGCTTGGGTCAGATCGAACGGCTGCACAAAATGCTGGAACCTCTGTTCCGCTTCCTCTGGACTAGACAGCTCAATGTACGGTACGTTCAATACGGCCGTATCGCCTATGCGCTGCACGATTTCATGCCCATCGATTTCAAATGTCGTTCTGAACACCTGATGTCTGCTGACAATATGTCTAAGAGCCGCGACCAGCCGCTCAGCGTCAAGCATGCCCCGAAGCGTAATTTGTCCAGGGATATTATGGACTAGCGTACCTGAGTCCAGCTGCTCCAGAATATAAATGCGCTTCTGCGCCGCTGAGATTTCGTAAGTATCCCGCGACTCTTGCACCGGAATCGGCTGGAATGATTCTGCCGACCCGCCATCAATAAGTCCGGCTAGCTTGCGGATCGTCGGGTATTGGAACCACTGCCCGATTGGAATTTGGATGCCGAATTCCTTGTAGATTCGCGACAGCATCACCGTCGCTTTCAGCGAATTGCCTCCTAGCGAGGTGAAGTGGTCATGCACGCCGATATTCGCTTCTCCCAGCAGCTCGCGCCAAAGACGAACAAGCCCAGCCTCCGTCTCATTTAAAGGCTCCTGCCCCTGCCGCGTCATGTCCGGTGCCGGGAGCGAGCTCTCGTCGATCGACCCGTCCTCCAGCAGCGTAAACGACTCCAGTACAATAACATGAGTTGGCATCGCATAATCCGGCAGGCGTTCTGCCATCTCAGCTCGAACCAGCGGCTCATCGATCGTCTTGGCTGGCGCAGCAATATAAGCTGCGAGCTCCGGGGCATGATGTCCGGCAACCATCCGGACAACGGCTTGGGCATGCCTTAGGCTCGGCAGCCCCAGCAGCGCTTCCTCCAGCTGCACTAAATTAATGCGGTACCCCCGATTTTCAGCAATGCGAGCTGCCTCCCCGCAAATTTTCAATTCCCCGGAAGGCATGAACATCGCCAGCTGTCCCGTAGGGGTCATGCCGCCTGTCTCGAAGTCCAGTATGTGCAGTTCACCTGTTACGCCAAGAGGGGCTGGCTCCCCGTAACTATCCAGAATACATTTCCCTCCGTGGCTATTTTCGAGCTTTGCCAAGAAACGAGCCTGCTCATCCGTAAGGAGCGAAAGCTGGGATACCTTCATGGAGGAGTCCTGAACGATGGAGAGCAATAAGCGGCGATATCCTTCCGCCCAGAGCTGCATAACCTCCGGGTCAATCAAATCCGTGCTGTAATCAAAATCAAGCCACAGCTCCTGATGGACCTCCGTGATGTTCAGGAATAAATCATAATGCAGATGCTGAACAGGGAACGGAACAAGCTCCGTGTCCAACCCGCTGAAATTCAACTTCCGAACAGGCCGATCCATATTGAACAGAATGTTCATAGTCGGCACAACCGCTCCGGGCATCTGCTCGGCCAGGCTCGCTAGGGAATAGCTCTGGTATCGGTCTAATTGCTGCATCGCCGTTTTCACGGCAGAAAGATAGCCCTCCACCGAGGCGCTGCCATGAATTTCTGTATATACCGGAAGCATGTTCACGCAATTTCCGATGAGATGGGTCTCGCCCATATGGGACTGCCCGGCCGTAGGGATGCCAACGACAATTTGCCGCTGTCCGGCAAGCCGATGCAGGAACAGGCCATACGCAGCGAGCATTGTGATGAACAGGCTGTTCTTGTTCCTTATGCTTAAGGCTCGCAATTCCTTCGTGAGCGCACGATCCAGCTTCAATGTCTGCCTGCCCCCGCTGAACGTCTTTCTCGCCATATGCCCATCCGGCGAAGGCAGCTGCAGGGTCGCGATAGGCTCGGAAAAGCGCTCCGACCAGAATGCCGCCGCCTCATCAGCCTCTGGCTCATGCTGCAGCCGCTCCTGCCATTGCAAATACTGACGAAATGGAACCGGCTGGGGCAGCTCGGGGGCGCGCCTCCCGCAAATCGCCGAGTACACCTCCTCCAGCTCACCTACAAATACTGCGATCGACCAGCCGTCCACGACGATATGATGGAAGGCAAGCGCCAGAATATACGCATCATCGGCCATGTGGAGCACCGTTATTCGAAACAATGGCTGCTCTTCACGCAGATCGAATGCTCTGGAAGCATCCATGGCCAGCCAGGCATCTAGCTTAGCCTTGCTCTCGCCCGGCGTGTGAGAGCGAAGATCCTCCACGGCGACCGGAGCGGGAAGCTCCGGCAAAATCGTTTGAAACTCGCCGCTGGGATCAATAACTGTCCGCAAAGCCTCATGCCGCCGCATCAATAGGCTTACCGCTTGCCGCAATGCCTGTACGTCCAGCGCCCCTTCCATTTTGAGCAGAACGGATTCGTTTAATGATGCGGAAGCCGGGCCGCCAGAGACGGAGGAAATCCACAGCTGCTTCTGCTCATTGGACAAGCTTGCCGTCCTCTTCCCGCCGTTATCGTCCGGCGGCTGCGGCGTGCCCGGCAGGAACCCGCCGCGCTGCAAATCGCCGACGCTCTCTTTGACAATACGAATGATCGTGTCTATGTCCTCCAGGGTATGTGCCGTAGACAGGAAACAATTGCGGCCTTCCCAGACATACAGCCCTTTGTGGTTCAAATGATAGAAGAACAATTCGATGTCGCCAAAGGAGACGAAGCGGAACAGCGAGCCGTAATTGACCATATAAATCGGAATGCTTCTTTCCTTGAAGAAAGAGTTCAGCTCCTGTACCAAATAATCCGTATTGCGATTCAGCTCCTCGTATAGGGCTGGACCTTGCGATTCCAGATAATCAATCGTCTTCAGAGCTACCCGCATCGTCAGCGGATGCGTGCAGAAGGTGCCGCCAACAAACGTCTTTTGCGCGGCCTTCGTCGGATAGGAAGCATCGCCGAAATTCCACTTCCCGCCGTCAATCGGATCCATAAACTGCTCTTTGCCCGCAACGATGCCGATCGGCAGGCCGCCTCCCACCACCTTACCGTAAACGACCAGATCCGCCTGCACGCCGAACCAAGCCTGAGCTCCGCCTAGACCGATGCGAAAACCAGTGATTACTTCATCAAAAATAAGCGCGGTGCCTGATTGAGAGGTAATTTCCCTGAGCTGCTGCAAAAACTTGCGCGGCTGCAAATCCGGCCTGCGGCTCTGCACAGGCTCTACGATCACAGCGGCTAGCTCATGGGCATGCTTGCGGATAATCTCCAAGGATTCTGGCTTATTGTAATTCAGCATTAAGGCGTCGCGAACGTAATTCTCCTGAATGCCAGGCGCCATTGGAAGCGCGGATGCCTCACCAGACTCTGGGTTAGCTACTCCTAATACTCCATCAAAAGTGCCGTGATATGAACCGGAGAAAATCACGACCTTCGAACGCCCCGTAGCCGCCCTCGCTGTACGCAAGGCTACCATAACGGCCTCCGTACCCGAATTATAGAAGGCTACCCTTTCGACCCCCGTGATCCGGCTAATGCGTTCCGCCACTTCACCGGCCAGATCGGACATCGGGCCTAAAGGCGGCAGCGATGATGACGACTGGGCTTTCATTTCCTCTACGATGAAATCGGGATTATGACCCAATAGATTAACGCCGAATCCCATCGTCAAGTCAATATATTCATTGCCGTCCACATCCCACATCTTCGACCCCGAGGATCGCTCTGCCACGATCGGATAAATCGCTTCCTTCCAGTAAGAGCGGAATCCCGAAACGTTGCGATTATTGGCATGTACATAACGAGTTTGCTGGGTATAAGCTTTGGAGCCCTGGGTACGGCTCATGTACTCGGTAAAGAAACGGTCTAAATATGCCTGCTGCTGCGCGGTAAAATGACCGTCTTCTCCGATGATCATCGGCTGATAAGGAATGAACGGCTTCGGCTCGTCCTGGGAAGTCTTATTGACTTTAACCGCTTGGGCCGCCTGGGCGGATTGCACTCCTGGAGCGGGCTGCACGGCAGCTTGCACGCTTGCCGCTGCTTGAACGCCTGCTCCTGCCATAGCATGAACACCCTCGCCAGCATCCTGCGTACCAAACGCCGCTGACATTCCGGCCGCATGGCTTCCATGAGTCTGCCCGTTTCTGAACCCCTGCTCCGGGTATGGCTCCTGCAAACCTTGAACCAGGCTGTTCTGCGCGGCTCGGCCGCTTAGCAAGTCAAGCTGCCGGCCAAGAATATTGGATACGCTTTGCTGCTGAAGGCTCATCAGCTCGATCTGGCGGGCCATAATCCGTTCCATCGCCGAGCTGCCAGCGGGCGGAGATATGAATTCCCCCACCTCAGGGGATCCCATCTCCTCCACCTCTACAGCTGCCGTTGCCGCCGCTTGCTGGTGCTGCTCCTCCGCCCCTTGCAGCGCCGAATGCTGCGGTGGCGCCTCCTCGCGGCTCTTGGCCTCAGCTGCTGCCGTTACAGCCGCCGGCTGGCGAACATCGGCATTTGCAAGAATATATTGAGTCAAGCTATGCACATTCGTAATCGAGTCAAAAAAGCGCTCTATCACAATATCGAGGCCATAGATTTCTTCGATCTCCTTACGGATTCGCACAAGCATGATTGAATCCAGCCCCATCTCTAGGAAGTGGGCATGCTCGTCAATTTCAGCTGCGTCCAAACCCGAAGCCTCGCTTACCATTTTCGTAACCGTATGTTGTACCTCGGCCGACAGATCAGAGGCTTCAACAGCCCTCACCAGCATTTCGCCTGGATTAGACATCGAATTCCCCTCCAGTTCTTGATTATGGATACGTTCAATTTCTATCCAGCAGCGTTTCCGTTCAAAAGGATATAGCGGCAAAGGTACTCTGCGGAGGGATTGCTGCTGGTACAGCTCGTCCCAATTCACATGGGCGCCCTGAACATACAGCTTGCATATGTGCTCCAAACCTTCCTGGTCTGCGAGTCCGGCGGCAGCAGCAGCCTGCACCTTCTCAGCCGCTTCTTCGCTGATCGCGTTCAGTTCGTCCTCCGTGATCTCACCCAGCACGCGCTGCTGACCCGCCTCTGGAACAATTCGGTATACGCCCCTGAATATTCCGCTCTGCATGCCGTCTGCGGCGATATTCTCCAGCTTGCGGGACAATTCTTCCCGCGTTGCGCATACAAAGGCAATGCGATGCTCCAAATGAGCCCGCCCTGCTGCGGCCGTATAGCAAATATCCGCGATGTTCTGATGCGGTGCCATGGCTAAGTGGCTAACATACCTGTGAACCAGCTCCTGAAGCGAGGCTTCATTCTTGGCTGACACCGCAAAAATGTAAGATTGATCATGGTTCCGAGCCGCTGTCTGCGGTAGCGGATCCACATACTCTTCCATGACAACGTGACAATTCGTGCCACTAAAGCCAAAGGAGCTAACGCCGCAGCGTAGCGGCCGCTGAGTATCATCAAAAGCTGCCAGCTCCGTATTGATATAAAATGGGGATTGCTCCAATTTGATGTTGCTGTTCGGCTGACGGAAGTGAACCAGTGGCGGGTTTTGCCGATGCTTCAGCATCAAGGCCGATTTAATCAGGCTGGCAATACCGGACGCTTCAAAGGTATGTCCGATGTTCGCCTTTACCGATCCGAGCGCACAATATTGCTTCTTATCCGTATAGCTGGCGAATGCTTTCTCCAAAGCGGAAAATTCGACAGGATCGCCAAGCTTCGTCCCCGTTCCATGCGCTTCAATAAAAGCAAGCGTATTAGGATCGAGTCCGGCATCCTTCCAGGCAGCTTGGATGACCTCCGTCTGCGAGGCAGGGTTTGGAGCGGTAATACCTACCGTCGTGCCATCCTGATTCATCGCACTACCCTTGATAACTGCGTAGACATGATCTCCGTCCTGAATCGCCTGATTCAGCGGCTTTAACAGCACCGAAGCTACACCTTCGCTGACTCCTGTTCCATCGGAAGCCGCATCAAAGGCGCGGGTATATCCATCCGCGGATTCCATATCGAGCCCAAGTGACAACGGCAGCAGCGATGTTCTAACACCGCCGGCGAGCGCCATTTCGCATTCACCGCTTCGTATCGCTTGGCATGCCATATGGACGGCGACCAAGGAGGAGGAGCAGGCTGTATCGATCGTGACTGCCGGCCCTTTCAAATCGAGAAAGTACGCGATCCGGCTCGCTAGAACGGACGGCAAATTCCCAACGACATAATTCGAAATTCGCTCCGGTTCATGCTTGGAAATCAAACGCTCATAATCATAGCCTACCTTGGAAAACCCGGCATACACCCCTACACTGCGGCCGCGCAGCTTATTCCCCGCGTACCCCGCATCCTCCAGCGTATGCCACGCCTGCTGTGTAAATAGCCGCTGGTTTGGATCCATGAGCTTAGCTTCATTCGGAGTCAGCTTAAAAAAGGCATAGTCAAACTTATCGATCTCCTCCAAATAGCCGCCGACCCGAAAATCAGATTCGCTCTTATTCCAACCGATCACCGACAAATAATCCTTGGCATCCTCCTGTCTATTCGCCTGGTATTCCCCGATATGATCTCGTCCCGCAGCCAAATTGCTCCAATAGTCCTGAAGGGTCGCTGCGCCCGGCAGATACACAGACATTCCGATAATGGCGATGTCTTTCCCGCTAACGGCAATATCTTCCCCGCATTGCGCTGCTTCGCCTTCTTCCTCATCTCTGCTGCGCTGCACATTCACTTCCGCTTTAATAAACCTGGCGAGTTCAACAATCGAGGGATACGCGAATAAGTCGGCAACCTCCAGCTGAATTGAAAACTGCTTCTCGATCCGGTCGGCAATTTGCACTAAATGAAGAGAACTGGCCCCCATATCGAAATAACTGTCCCGAATACTGATTCCGTCCTTCTCCATCACTTCCCGGCAAATCTGCTGAATGTTTCGCTCGATCTCGCTTTGCGTAAACGGCATATTGCCAGGCACAGCTTGAGACGCCGGCTGCGGCTGACCCTGCTTGTTCAGATTCTCCGGATTCCCCGGGTTCTCCGTTCTCTGTTTCTCCTCCAGCTTTTCCGTCTTTTCCGCCATCTCCAGCTTTGCCGCTTCAATGGTGCGGGCTACTTCCCTTAATTCCTGCCTTACCTCGGCGTACTCGCCGTCTCTATATTGCTGGGCCAGCTTGTAACGCTGCACCTTGCCGCTGGTTGTTTTGGGCATCCGCTTAATAGGGACGATGTCGGCGATTTCCCAACCGCCCCGCTGATTTAACAACCGCTTTAGCTCCAGCATGGTCGGGTAGAACTTCTCAATTTTTTTCTTGGATACGACAAATAGAACGATCTCTTCTTTCTTCAGCTCCGCATTGTAGACCCCGCATGCAGCTACCCTGCCGAGCTCTACCCCCTCCACTTCCTCAGCGATCCGCTCCACGTCATGGGGGTATACATTCTGCCCGTTCACGAAAATAATGTCCTTCGCCCGCCCTGTGATGACCAATTGGCCATTTCTCAGAAACCCTAGGTCTCCTGTCCGCACCCAGCCATCATCCGTCAATATATTCCGCGTCGCCTCAGGGTTGTTGTAATACCCCTGGGTTACGTTGTGCCCGTGAATATGTATATGGCCAACGATACCATCGCCTAGTTCCTGATCCGCCTCATCGCAAATCCGGAACTGGCAGTAATCAAGGGGATAGCCAACCACGACGAAGGACAGCCCTCCAGCAAAGTCCTTGTCCACTTCAACGACCTTACTGCCGATCCTTAGCTGCTCGCGATCCACGTAAAGGGTGACAAATTCATCCTCCACCTGAGGAATAGCCACCCCCACAGAAGCTTCAGCCAGCCCATAAACGGTGCACATCGCAGTTCGCTTCAATCCATAAGGCGCGAGCGTATCCAAGAAGGCGTCGCATAACTCGGTCGAAATCGGCTCTGCCCCGTTATAAATGATGCGAATTCGCGATAAATCCCAGCCGCTGGCCTTCTCCGTTTTGAAAAACTGCAGGAAATATTTATAGCCAAAGTTCGGCGACGAAATGACGCTGACGCGATGCTCGCTAGCCTTTTTGATCCACAGGACAGGCTGGCGAATAAATAGGGACGTAGGCATAATATACTGCTCCAGCCCAGCCACCAGCGGAGCCATATGGTTGCAGATCAGCCCCATATCATGGGTCAAAGGCATCCATTGCAAATAGGAGTCCTCTGCGGTGATTTTCGAACCATTGATAATGCCGCTAGTGTTATAAATCAGGTTTCTATGCGTCAGCATGACTCCTTTCGGATCGCCCGTGGAGCCCGAGGAGAACTGAATAAACGCAATATCCTCAGCCTTGGCACTATGTATTTGCGGATGATGCTGCCGCATGAATACCTCGCTATTGTCAGCGAGTGTAACGTTGTTGCGAATCAAGTCATACAAATGGGCTTGCCCGCTCTTTGCTGTATATTTCTCTAAATCTAGCAATATTTTTGATTCCGTTATGAGATAAGGGCGATGCAGCACCTCCCAGATTCGGAACACCTTAATCTTGTGCTCATCATTGTTCCCCGTACTGACGGGTACCGGGATCATCCCCCCAAGGATACAGGCCCAGAAAGCAATGACAAAACGCCGGTTGTCCTCCATTTGAAACACAACTTCCTGCCCCTGACCTACGCCCTGCGCTTGGAGATAACCTAAAAATCCGCAAGCTTCCTCATACATCTCCTTATAGGTCAATCGAACCTCCTGCTCATCTCCCTCAATAAAGGTAATACCTCTGCTTTCGGATTTGCCCCGCTCCTGAATTACGTCGATAAGTGTTGTAAATTGCTTCGTAAACACATTCTTCCCCCCAGAAAAAAAGTATTAGCGATTAATTTACGGCCCCAGACGGTATTTTTCTAATTATTCTCGACTGCTCATCCGGTGATAGCTGCTTGGTAGTTAAGATAAATTGCAGCTGCTCCTTGATCTGGTGTACCGCCTGAGCCATATTCAAGCCGCGGTCGCGTTCAATCTGTTCTATGAGTTGTCTTATTTGCTGGATTGGCAAGATAACGCCTGTCATATGCTGGTCATTATTCTCATTGCGGCTTCGGGCAATTACAGCTGCTGTAAAAGCTTCCCGAATATTGACGATAGTTGCTGCGCGGTTATTATCTGCGTTAAATGCGGAACGTAAGTGCTCTAATTCTAGTGGATTGTCAAAATGGTAGGTTTCTATGTCGGGATAGGTGTCATTCATAAGCTGAGTCAGAACCTGCCGCGGCCCGACTTCCACCGTCCGGTCGACTCCATTGCGGTACATGTACTCCATCGTCTCCAGCCAGCGAACCGGATGGGTCATCTGGCGGTAAAGAAGCTCATTCAGCTCCTGCCGCTGGTAGGGCCGGGCAGTGACGTTAGAAATAATGGGCCATTGCCCATCCAGGGTTTCATACTGATTCAGTTCAGCGATGAGCTGATCGGCTGCGGTTTGCATTAGCGGGCTGTGGAACGGAGCGCTGACATTCAAATACTTCACAACCGCGCCCGGCACGGCTTCCAGCCTCTCAACGACGGTATGGACTGCCTCCTGGTGCCCAGCAATCACATGCTGGCTCCGTGAATTGCAGCATGCAACAACTACCTGTTTCGTGGCCGTAGAAGCCTGACGGCACCACATCTCCAAGGGTTCCCTGGGTACATGAATCACGGCTGCCATGGCTCCTAGGCTGGAGGCAACTGCCGCTTGCATCAGCATTCCCCGCTTCCTGACGATGCGAAGCCCGTCTGAAAACGACAAGAGGCCGCTGCACACTAGGGCCGAATATTCTCCCAGACTATGTCCGGCCAGCAAATAGGGCTCCCAGCCCAGTTCTTCCTTACCGATTTCAAAGGCAGCAACGCTTACGGCCAAAATAGCCGGCTGCGTGTTCATCGTCTGCATGAGTTCCGAAGAACTCCCTTCGAAACACAGCTTGGCAAGATCGAAGCCCAATGTATCATTTGCTTCCTCGAACAGATGTCTTGCCCTGGCGAATTGATCCCGCAATTTTTTCCCCATTCCGACATATTGGGAACCTTGCCCCGGAAACAAAAAGGCCGTTTTTGTCATAAGCAGACCTCAATTCCCTATTGTTTTTTTGACGTTTTTCCAAATTTTGTTAGTAAATTGAATTGTGAGTTAGAGAGTTACTTGCATTTCGAGTAGGATGTTATAGCGATTAATGTGGAGTCGTGGATGTTTCAAAGTGGGTTTAGAAAAAATAGCTCTAAAGATGAGGTTTTTAATGTCATTTAATCTTGTAAATTACATAAATACATAATAGAGTTTGCTTCCCATAAAATAACATTACATATATTCTTTTTCAAAGTCAATCCAAATAATGTAAGAGTTGTGTAAGTTTCATGTTAAAAATGTTGTATTATGTATTTTTTTCAGAAACAGCAAAAAGGCCGCTGGACAGGCCAGCAAGCCGTTTTTTGCAAACATTTATTTTCAAGAATTTTGGACTAGTAAAAAAATTTATTTATTCAACCGTCAGGATTCGCGGCGATGTCGTTTGAACAGATCTGGAGGCGAACCAAGATCCCAGACATGCAGCCACGATACTCAGGGGAATCATCGCGGCAATCCCTCCTCCATTCAAAATTAATGGCACCTCAACTATTCCATAATCGGCCAGAATGAAATTCAGCAGAGGAGGAAGACCTATTAATCCGAGGGGAACTCCCACTAAAGCCCCAATCGCCGACACTACTAGAATTCCAGCAGTTACCGCCATGCGAATTTGCCTGGAGGTCATGCCAATTGATTTGTAAATGCCATAGGTTCGGCTCTCCTTCTTCATGTTGATCCGGCAGATGCTGTAGATAATAACGAACGTAATGACGATGAACAACAGAGCCATAACCGACATGGGCAAAATCAATATAGTAACCGCTTGAGAGAACACCTCATCCACTAGCGTCGCTTGGCTTGCCGTCCAGATCGCACTGCCGTATTTATGATGCAATTCACTTACGAATTGATCAATAGAGACGCCGTCCTGCAGATTGATAAAGGTCGTGTTCATCACAGCGCCATAGTCGGGATTAACCTTTCTAACAACGTCAGCTGTTATGCGTCCCGTGTAGGACATGTTCGCGATTGCCTGATAGATCCCCGTCACAGTAAGCGTATGCTTCTCTCCTTCGATGTAAATGTCGAGCGGATCACCTACATCGACGTTCAAGCTTTTAGCAATATTGACGCCGATTGAAATTTCTTGGCCGTTCATCGGATTGCGCCCTTTGACGTTCTCATAACCAATCTCATCATAGTTTCCCTCAGCCACCGTCAGCAAAATTCCCATCGTATCCTGCTCCATTTCGGCTGCCAATTCTTTGTTGATCGGCAATACGGCATTGGCGTCTCCATAACGGCTAAAGTTCTTGACCCTTTGATCCGATAGCACTTCTTCGTGAAGCTGCTCATAGGTCAATTTGGCCGGATTATCAATCCTTACCGATAGGTCGGCCGAATCATATCCCCATTTCGCAATAGTTCCATGAATGGAGGAAATGCTGTACACGAACAAAAATCCAAAAACGAGCACTGAAGTAGACAACGCCGTGATCAAAATGATCAATGCAGAACCCCGTATATTTTTCGTTACGCCCCTTAGTCCGATGATCATCTCCGTTGGAAGGGAACCCAGCTTCAGCAGCTTCTTCTTCCAAGTGCTTCTTCGGCCCGATTGTTTGGAGCTGTCCTTCTCCGACATGCCATAACGAATCGCCTGTGCAGGCTCAATACCACGAGCTTTGTAGGAGAACAGCAGGGCAGACAGGAATATGACCGCGACCACCGCTACCCCCAACCAGATTGCAATAGCCGAAAATTGAACATTCATATCCGCTGTGCCTGTATTGAGATAGGCCATCGAGCTGCTAACGATATTGTTCGAGAACACATAACTTAACAAAATTCCCGGAATGACCGAGACAAACGCCAGCAGCGTATATTGCGTCACATAAGCCGCAACCACTTTTCGAGAAGATAGGCCAACGGATTTGATAATGCCAATCGTCTTGTAGCTCGACAGAATCGCATCGGAAATTGTAAATCCAAGCGTATATAGAGCAACGGATATCATGACGACTGCCAGGAAGACCATAATAAAGCTGATGACTTGATTGGCAATCATATAGTAGGAGGAAATGCTTTCGAAATCTTTCACTGACTCCAAGTAAGGTGTGCCCAAGAACTTCTCGAAGCTCTCCCAGTAAGCACGGTTTTGGCTATAATCATCAAAACGGAGCCCTGTCATATACATGTCGCCGCCTTGCAGCGAGGCCATATGGGTATTGTAATCCTGGCCATTCATCCATATTCTCCCGCTGGTCGCAAACGGCGAGCAGTAGGAGATGTCCACGACCACCGCAGCGACCTGCAGACGGAAGGTTTCCTTGTCCGTCTTGAATTCGATTGGATCGCCTACCTGTATATCATTGGAATAAGCGAGAGATGTCGGAATCCAGGCTGTCCCAGGCTTGGGAGCCTGTGTCTCCCCCCCTTGTACAAACAAGAGCTTATCGACGGGAAAAGGTCCTCTCGGCGTATCCATCATGAACAAGTCGACATTAGGAATTTCTTCACCGGCATGCGACATACTGGACAGATAGCGGTACCGCATCATCTCCGAGGCCGTAACCCCCTGCTGTCCGGACCACCACTGATGAACCTGATTAGGATCATGAATACCGTTCTCCAGCCGCAGAATTTGATGGGCGCCCTGAACCTTGGCATGCATATTCTCATATACCCGGTTCGTGTTGTTGATGACCAATATCGCCGTGGAGAGAAGCAGGGCAGATAACATGATGATGATCGCCATGAAGCTGTTTTGTACTTTTTTACTTTTTAGATTCGACCAGCATAGCTTCCATATCGCATACATCCGTTACCGCCCCTTTCCCGACATAAACATAAAGATTTGGTTTTCTCTGTCCTTTAATTGATCCGGGGAATACTTGCCGAGTTCCAATATCCCGTCTATGTTTCCATCCTTCACTAGAATCAGGCGATCCGCTCTGCAGGCTGCCTTAATATCATGTGTAACCATAACTATGGATTGAGACTTTTGGTTCATTTCCGTCAAAATATCCAAAATGATTGTGCCTTGCTCCTGACTAAGCGCCCCCGTCGGCTCATCGGCAAAAATAACCTCAGGAGAGTTGATCATCGCCCGGGCAATGGCTGCCCGCTGCTGCTGTCCGCCGGATACCTGGGACGGCAGACGGTCTGCCTGCTCAGCAATGCCCATCATTTGCAGCAGGGTCATGGCCTGTATATTAATTGCATTCTTACTGCGACCAGCCACATATCCGGGAAAAGCGACATTTTCCAATAAGGTGAAATCCGGGATTAAGTTGATCGATTGATAAACGTAACCGATTTTATTGGATCGAAAATCTGTGATCTCCTTCTCCGAATATTGGTCGATTCGCTGACCCTTAAAATATACCTCTCCGGAAGTTATCGTATCCAGACCGCTCAGCATATACAGCAGTGTGGATTTGCCCGAGCCCGAGCTGCCCATAATGACCGTGAAATCCCCCTCATACAACTGAAGATTTACACCTTTGGCCGCATGGAACTGTTCAGTTCCCATAGAATAAGATTTGCACAAATTAACCGCCTCGATGATAACAACCTTCTTGGCATTGGCCGTAATCATAAATATTCCTCCTTGGAAATAACATTTTATATTTTAAATTTCATTTTTTTACATTCGTAGCGCGCAATTGGCCATCGGGTTCATCTGTTGCTGCAAATTAGTTGTTATGATCATGGTGAGTGGTTATTCTGCATATCTAGTAGGTAGACATATACGAGAGGGCTGCTTATTTATGTTCAATAATGAGGTTGCCAGTGTCGGAGACAAGATGCAATAGCGGTCCTCCATCGCCGATATGATCATCTTCGTAGTGGGGTAATGTGACATGGATTTGTCCAGAATCTGTTTCAAGTTTGGTGCGAAGCGCTTCAGGCGCCTTGGCGGTCTGTATCGTAATGTCGCCCGTATCTGTCACAGCCTTGATGTCGTAGTTAATTCGTTCAAGGGCTATCTCGATTGCTCCAGTGTCCGACTTTACGTTCAGGAGACCCTCGGCTGCGTTCACTTCTATATTTCCTGTATCGCTAGCCAGCTCATATTCATTCGCGTGGACCGATTCTATATAAATACTTGCCGTATCCGTGACGACCTGCAGTTGATCCAGCTCAGCCGCAGGTATGCCTACCGTTAACTGAAGCTTGGTATAGAGGTCAAAAAAGCGCATCCTGCTGTCCTGTACGATTTCAATCTGGACTCGTCCCCTTTCCTTATCCATGACTAAATGGTAGTCCTTCAGCCATTTCTTGGTCGTCCTTCCCTCCAATATCGCTTCGATCTCATTTCCTTCAATCGGAATGATCTTCACGGTCCCAGTCTCGGCTCGAATATACAGTTCTTTAACTTGCTCTGTACTAGCGGATCTTTGAATATCAAAATTCTCTACGTTGAATGGGGAATTCCCCATTACATACATCACTACATTACCTATTACCGCAACAGCAATCAGAACAATCGCCAGTCTTAATATATTTCGCATGTTTTTTGTCAAAATAAATCATATCCTCCCTATAGCTTTCAAATTATACAGTAAATACCGGATTACCAGCTTGTAATAAAGACCGGTCACCTTTAACGCTCCAACCATAAGTAATAACCCTGCACCGACTAGGCCAAGCATAAGGAAGAAATCATGGATGAGGATGGAGACCGATTGATGCTGAATAATGAGCAGGATGGGAGATATGACTAAGAAGAGGGAAAATCCATACAATCCGGCAAGCACGAGTAACGAAGCAACGAACGGCAGAAATACAATGATTAGATTGAACAAACCTAGACTTACCATTGCCATGACGGCTTTAGTCACGTTGGGGAGCGAAGGAGATTGTCCCGCCTTCTGGATTTGGGACTGGGCAAGCACCTCGCGGGCGACCAGTTTCGGCTCCCCTAGCTTAAGGATCACTTCTTCTTCGGTTCGTCCGCTGAGCTCAGCTTGCTCAAAGTGCTCCATGTAGTCGGCCAGGATATCCTTTCTTTCGGCAGGAGAAAGCTGCTTTAAATATTGAAGCAGTTCGTTTAGATACGCCTCTTTATTCACCCCAAGCCCTCCTCAATCATCTCTTGTACTCCTACAGCAAATTTGCTCCATTCCGATACCAGCTCATTCATGACTTCCCTTCCTTGTTCCGTAATCTTATAGTACTTTCTTGGAGGGCCCTCCATGGATTCATGAAGATAGGTTGAAAATAAGCCTTCTGCGGCGAGCCTTCTCAGCAGTGGATAAATCGTTCCTTCCGCAATTTCGAATCTGCGTGAAATCTGCTCCACAAGCTCATAACCGTAACGATCCTTCTTAGCCGTCAAGACGAGAACACAAAGCTCCAAGACCCCTTTCTTGAATTGGATATTCATCGCTTCTCACCACCGCTTTACTCAGTACTATTCAATGCACAGTAGTTAAGATATACATATATTAACATTCAGTACTATATATTGCAAGATACCTGTTATTATGTTTTTTCCCATTTTAAGCCCAAATCTAAAAACACCAGGTCTAAAAAAAAGACTGCCCCCTCAGCCCAGCGGCCCTGAAGACAGTCTTATCGCATAAATTTTGCTTCACTTATCGGCGTACGCCCACGGTTACTGCTCTCTGAACTCCTGCAAGCCCTCGTTCAAGGAACGGGTTGCCGAATATACTTGCTGGTACAGCTTGAACAACCGTGCATATTTCTCGACATTCGCCGCATTTGGCTCGTACGTGGCACGGTAGCCGATGAATTTATCCGCGCAGTCCTTCAGGCTGTCAAACCAGCCGCTGCCAACCGCTGCCATCATCGCTGCGCCCATGGCCGGGCCTTGCTCGTTGTTCAATGCGACAACCGGCGTGCCGAAAATATCCGCCTGCATTTGCAGCCATACCGGATTCTTGGCGCCGCCGCCGATCGAGATGATGCGCTCCACGTTAATTCCCGCTTGACGGAACAGCTCCAGCGATTCTGCCAGCGAGAAGGTGATGCCCTCCATCACAGCGCGGGCGAGATGCTCGCGGCGATGCGTGCCGGACAGTCCAATGAAGCTGCCGCGGATGACGCTGTCCGCATGCGGCGTGCGCTCACCAACCAGATACGGCGTGAACAGCAGCCCTTCCGCTCCAGGAGCGATATCGGCTACCGGCTTCAAGAGCTCATCGAAGCTCAGCTCCGGCGCCAGCGAATCCTTGAACCAGCTCATGCTGTAGCCTGCCGCCAGCGTAACGCCCATCGCATAGAACGCTCCCGGATGAGAGTGGTTGAAGAAATGCACCTTACCGCCAAAATCTTTATTTTTATCTTCCTCATACGACAAAATAACACCGGACGTACCGATGCTGCACAGCGCATCGCCCTGACGAACGATCCCGGCTCCAACAGCGCCGCAAGCGTTGTCCGCTCCGCCGCCAAATACCTTCGTGCTCGTGGAAAGCCCTGTCAGTTCAGCGAATTCCGGCAGCAAAGTTCCGGTCCCTTCGGTGCTTCCGACCAGCGGAGGCGCAAAATCGCTGGACAACCCGAATGCCTCCAGAATTTCCTCGCTCCATTTCGCTTCCGGCACGTTCAGCATCAGCGTACCCGCCGCATCGGACAGTTCCATGTGTACGTTCCCCGTCATGCGGTAGCGCAAATAGTCCTTCGGCAGCACAAAACGTGCCGCTTTGGCGAATAGCTCCGGCTCGTTCTCCTGCACCCACAGGACTTTCGGCAGCGTAAAGCCTTCCAATGCTGCGTTTCTGGTAATGTCCAGCAGCTTGTCGCCGAGCTTGGCTTCAATTTCCCGGCATTGCTTCGTCGTGCGGGTATCGTTCCACAGAATGGCATGGCGCAGCACTTCATTCTTGTCGTCCAGGAGCACAAGGCCGTGCATTTGGCCGGAGAACGAGACGCCTTCGATATCCTCGGCAGCGATGCCGCTGCTCTTCATCAGCTCTTTGAGGCAGGTGATCGTGCCTTTTACCCATTCTTCAGGATCTTGCTCACTGTACCCGGGGCGCTCGTGAATAAGCGGATAAGCTGCCGTTGCTTCTCCTTTGATCTCTCCGTCTTGGCCTACCAACAGCGTCTTGACCGAGCTAGTGCCCAGATCGATTCCGATTACGTATTTCATCCGTGACTCTCCCTTCACCAAATAAAACTTGCCGTTCTCATATTCAAAAGGGGACGTCCAGCGTCCCCTTTATGATTGCTCTTATTTCGTAGTGATCTTATTTCGTAGCGAAAATATATTCGTTCAAGCGAGCTTTAACCAATTCCAGGTGGCTGGATTTGTTGCGGATCTCGCTGTTTTGCAGCGCGTAAGCTTCCAGCGTTTTGAAGTTGGCTTTACCGGATACGATGTCAGCTCCGATTCCGCTCTTAAAGCTGGCATAACGCTCTTCCAGCAAGTTGTCGAAGAATTTGTCCTCGATCAGTTTAGCTGCTACTTTAAGTCCTTTAGCGAAGGTGTCCATACCTGCGATGTGAGCGTAGAACAAGTCTTCTGGCTCGAAGGAGCTTCTTCTTACCTTCGCGTCGAAGTTCACGCCGCCAGCGCCAAGGCCGCCGTTCTCAAGGATTTCGTACATAGCCAGCGTAACTGCATACAGATCTGTCGGGAATTCATCCGTATCCCAGCCAAGCAGCAGGTCGCCTTGGTTGGCATCGATGGAACCCAGCATGTTGTTGAGGCGTGCAACGCGCAGCTCATGCTCGAACGTATGTCCAGCCAGTGTCGCGTGGTTCGCTTCCAGGTTCAGCTTGAAGTGGTCTTGCAAGCCGTATTTTTGCAGGAATGCGATTGTTGTAGCCGCATCGAAGTCGTATTGGTGCTTGGAAGGCTCTTTCGGCTTAGGCTCGATCAGGAATTGGCCTGTGTAGCCGATTTCCTTCGCATAATCAAGAGCCATATGGAAGAATCTTGCCAGGTTGTCAAGCTCAAGGCCCATGTCCGTATTGAGCAGAGACTCGTAGCCTTCACGGCCGCCCCAGAATACATAGTTTTCAGAACCAAGCTCAAGACCTGTTTCCAGACCTTTCTTCACTTGTGCAGCTGCATAAGCAAATACATCAGCATTGGAAGTCGTTGCTGCGCCGTGAACAAAACGAGGGTTGGAGAACATGTTCGCTGTGTTCCAGAGCAATTTCACGCCGGTAGCCTTCATGCCTTCTTTGATCTTAGCAACGATAACGTCCAGGTTTTCGTTCGTCTCTTTCAGGTTTGCGCCTTCAGGAGCAATGTCGCGGTCATGGAACGCGAAGTAAGGAGCACCGAGCTTCTCCAGGAATTCGAAGTTTACTTCCACGCGGTCCTTCGCAAGATCAAGACCTGTGCGAGTCTCCCATGGACGAATCATGGTTGCTTGACCGAACGGGTCGCTTCCGTCCATCGTCAGGGTATGCCAGTAAGCCACCGCAAAACGAAGATGCTCTTTCATCGTTTTGCCAAGAACGACTTCGTCCTCGTTATAATGTTTGAATGCCAGCGGATTGTTGGAGCCTGAACCTTCGTACTGGATTTTGTTAATGTTCTTGAAATAACTCATACTTGAAATCCTCCCAGTCTGATTTGGAATTACTTGTGGAAAGTAAGCCTTTACATCATGATGATTATTAGTAGCATGACCCAAATTTAGTCGAGGCATGCTGCTTGATATCTTTATCCTAACACGGCCGACTTAGTTTGTCTAGTAAACTAACTAAGTTATTGATTTAGCATCACCCTTATGTGTATGATGTAGTTATCTTTTATGTAGAATTGAGGGTATCATCATGAAAATTACGGGCGATCAGCAACTGATCAAGAAAATGAACAAAACGCTCGTTCTGGATACGATTCGTCAGCGGCAGCCCTTGTCCCGTGCCGATATCGCCGCTACACTCGGCCTGAATAAAGCCACTGTATCTTCGCTTGTCTCCGAGCTGATCGAGAGCCAGCTGGTCACCGAAATCGGCCCTGGCGAGTCGAGCGGCGGGCGGAAGCCTACGCTGCTGCTGTTCAACCGCGGTGCCGGATATGCCATCGGCATCGATATCCGCGTCAACGATCTGTTTGCCCTGCTCGTAGACCTGGAAGGGAATGTCATTCGGGAACGAACGGTTCCCCTGGAGGATTCGTCGCCTGATCATGCGCTTGACCAAATCCGCAAAATGATTCACTGGCTCAGCAAGAAGGCGCCCGAATCGCCTTACGGCATCGTCGGGATCGGAATCGGTGTGCCGGGACTCGTCGACGAGAAGAGCCGGATCGTCTCCGCCCCGAACCTGGGCTGGAACAATGTCGCTGTGCAGAATCTGCTCATATCCGAATTCGGGGAGAATATTCATATAGACAATGAAGCCAACGCAGGAGCAATCGGCGAGAAGCTGTACGGGGCCGGACGCGATGCCGCCAATTTGATTTATATCAGCATCGGCGTCGGGATCGGCTCCGGCATGATCGTCGGCGGCGAGCTGTACCGCGGCATTTCCAATTTCTCCGGCGAAGTAGGGCACATGACTGTAACCGAGAATGGTCCCCTCTGCCGCTGCGGCAATCGCGGCTGCTGGGAGACGCTCGCTTCGGAGAAGGCGCTGCTCGATCGTGCGGCCCAGCGCTGGAAGGACAGCTCTTCCTCATCCGATGAGGAAGGGCTGGATCGTCTGCTGAACCTTGCCCGGGCCGGCGAACCCGAAGCACTCTCCCTGCTGCAAGAAACGGGAAACCATCTGGGCGTCGGCCTAGCGAACCTCGTGAATATTCTGAATCCTGAGTTGATCGTGATTGGCAACCGCCTGTCGATGGCTGGCGATCTGCTTCAGGAACCGATGCTGCACACGCTGGAGAGCCGCAGCTTGTCCTATCATATGAAGAAGACACAGGTCGCCTTCGCTGAGCTGGGCATTCGCAGCACCGCCCTTGGCGCAGCCTCGATGCCAATCACTTCCTTTCTGGCCGATGCGGATGTCACTTCGGTGAAAACCCAGTCTTAAACCTCATAAAGCCCTGACCAGGACACTCAACCCCGGTCAGGACTTTTTATTGTTTCAATCCAAAGATCGATATTTTCGCAAATACAACAGCAAGCAAGACCCTTTAGTTCTAACGGTTGCCATTGCCGCTAATCCGCTTATTTTTCACATTTTAAGAATCTAACGGTTATATATGTTGTTATTCTAACGCTTTTAATAAGCTGCAACGAATTCGGTACAAATAACGTGGATTACAACCGTTAGGACATCGAAATGCTCGTATTCAGCGAATTAACGGCCGTGGCAACCGTTAGAAATTCGGAAAGGCTTGCAAGCTTTCCGAACCGTCTATGACTCTTAAGAATAATCTGAACGAGCTCGCTTTTTCAGATAAATTCAAGCTTACGGCCAAGATTACGCTGGAAGGTGTAGACAAACCGTATACATTAGAAATGCCGATGCAGCAAAGCGTAGAGAAAGCGACGGCCTTGAAGCCAAATATGACCAAAAAACATGGAAACCTAAGCGTCACCTTAAGCAAGCTTAATCTGACCTCGGATTCTTCCCGCACCCTTTTCAAGCCTTGCTCCGCGCCTTGTATTCTGGTGCGGAGCAAGGCTTTTTTATATTTTTACGACAACATTGGAACTAGGATTGGCCAAACGTATAGGAGCAGCCGGCCTCACCATCCAACGAAATGATGCCAATACCAGGCCCCTCCAATCGGCAGGACCCGGCAACCGCACAGGTCACGACAACTTCCCTAATCAGGCCCTCCGCCCAGGAGAAATCGACGGTGAACCCGCCCCGGGCTCGCAGCCCTTTGACCCTCCCGCAGCTCCACCCTTCAGGCAAAGCGGGGAGCAATCGAATCATGCCGGTATGGCTTTGCAGCAGCATCTCGGCAATGCCCGCCGTCCCGCCGAAATTTCCGTCAATTTGAAACGGCGGATGGTTATCAAAGAGGTTGGGCAGCGTGGAGTGACTGAGCAGTTCCTTCACATTCTCGTAAGCCTTAGCCCCCTCCCGCAGCCTGGCCCAGAAATTGATCATCCACGCCCGACTCCAGCCGGTGTGGCCTCCGCCATTCGCCAGCCTGCGCTCCAGCGTCGTCCGCGCGGCTTCGGCCAGCTCCGGCGTGCGCTCTACACAAAAAGCTTCGCCCGGGAATAACGCGAATAGATGGGATATATGGCGGTGTCCCGGCTCCATCTCCTCATAATCCTCCATCCACTCTTGGATCTGGCCGTATTTGCCGATCTGCGGCTTGGGGAGCCGCTTCAGGGCAGTGGCAAGTTCCTTCCGGAACGCCTCATCCCGTCCGATGATCTCCGCACTGCGGATGCAGGCGCTAAATAGCGCCTCGATAATCTGAAAATCCATGGAAGCCCCAGCACACAGCACGCCTGTCTCCCCATTGGGAAGCTTATAGCTGTTCTCGGGAGAGACGGACGGGCAAGTAATCAAACGGCCCTCCCCGTCCTCGATCAAATAGTCGAGAAGGAACTGTGCCGCTTCCTTCATGGTCTCATACGCCCGATGCAAGAAATAACGATCCTGATTGAACCGGTAATGCTCCCACAAGTGAAGACATAACCAGGCCGCACCCATCGGCCAGTAGGAAGCCGGGAGATACATATCCTGCGGGGCCGTATCCGCCCAAATATCCGTGTTGTGGTGCGCCGTGAAGCCCCGGCAGCCGTACATCACCCTGGCCGTTACCCGGCCAGGCTCCCGCATCCGCTCGATCAAATCGAATAATGGCTCATGGCACTCGTTCAGATGGCAGTTTTCCGCCAGCCAATAATTCATTTGGGCATTGATATTGATCGTGAACTTGCTGTCCCACGGCGGCAAAAAGCTGTCGTTCCATATGCCCTGCAAATTTGCAGGCAAGGAGCCAGGCCGGCTGGAGGAAATGAGCAGATAGCGGCCAAATTGGAAATAAGTTGCTATCAGGCCATGATCCTCTTCTCCTTTCCGGATTAGCGCTAGCCGTTCATCGGTCGGGAGGGTGGTTCTGTCCGGGCTGTCCGGCAGCTCGATGTCAACCCGCCCGTACAGCTCCCGGTAGTCGGCAATGTGGCGGGCCAATTGCTCGCTATAAGAGGACTGGCTTATCGCCGTCACCTGCCGCTTGCCGTAAAGCTCCGGATCCGGATGCCGGAAGGTTGTACCGGCAACGAGCAGCAGCGTAACTGCATCCGCTCCGGTCACCACCAGATGCTCGCCAAGGGTGCGGCTGTCGCCGCCTTCCGGGATCGCCTTCAGTACGGCGCAAAAGGTACTGCCTCCCTTCCCCCCGCATTCCCCGCGCATAACCAGCCCGCTATGCCCCCATTTCTCCGACTTCTCCAAGTACCTCCAGTTCTGCCGGTTGAACCGGGCTCGGAAAGATATGGCTTTCTCCTTGTCGGCAGAAAGCCGGATGACGATCGCCTGGTCCGGATAGCTGGCGAACATCTCGCGGGTGTATCGCACCTGGCCAATCCGATAGCTGACGCGGGATACGCCGTGCTCAAGATCAAGCTCCCGGATGTAATCTTCCGCAGGCTGCTCATGATCAGCGAACGCCAGCAGCAGATCGCCTAGCGGCAAATAATGGCGCTGCGCTTCGGGCAGCCCCGTCAGCGTCATCGCCGCCAGCTCCTCCGCCTCCCGCAGCCGTCCGTCCATAATCAGTTCGCGTAACTGGGGCAAATGGGGCAGCGCGTCTTCATTGTTGCGATCACGCGGACCCCCGTACCATACCGAATCCTCGTTAAGCTGCAGCTTCTCTTCGGCCGTGCCCCCGAAAATCATGGCCCCCAGCCGCCCGTTTCCGATGGGCAGAGCTTCGTTCCATTCCGCAGCCGGTTCTCTATACCACAAACCATGCTTCTGTTCCATCGCAGTCATGCTTCCCCTCCGATCCGTTGGATTGAGATCACGAATATATGAACCTTATTCCAGCGTGAACGAGGCCAAGCTCGCACTCCCCATGCCAGTGTATGTAAAATACAAGGCCTGGATGCCATCGGGAATGACAAGTTCTGTAGAATACGCTTTCCATACGTTTGAAAATTCAACCGGGATCGTTCCGAGAACAGGGCCGTTCCATGCGGTTTTGATTTCAAAGGCACCACGGCAATACCCGCGCACTTGGATGGTCATCTTCCTGATTCCATGGCAGTCAAAATACTTGAATCCAGCCGTAGCCGAATCTGTCATATTGGCGATGTATCCCATCTCCTCATCTCCGTCTTTTCCATCCTGGGTTATTTTCGGAAACCGGCTGTCCATCCATGCCCCGGAAGCGCCAAAACCTCCTGTATACAGCTCTTCGTCCTTACAGAACAGGTTGCATGCCAGATATGCAGGATATTCGCCGCGCCCTGCAAGCGGCCCCCCGTTCGGGCCACAGGAGGTCATCTCCACCTGAGGGATCGTTCCGTCCTCCCGGAATGAAATGGGCTCGATACAGCCCTGTCGGCTAAAAGCGGTACCATTGGTATGCCTGTGATAGAAAATGTACCATTGCCCCTGAATTTCCACAGCACCGCCATGGTTATTGCCTCCGTAATACATCGGTTTGTCAGCCGGTTTATAAGAATCAATATGAAGATCATTATTGCTTACAATGACTCCCTGATATGTAAAGCCCCTTGTCGGAAATGGGCTGGTCGCATAACACAACTCATGCATGACGACCGAAGAATAGATCAGATAATACGTATCGCCTCGCTTCCTGATGGATGGCGCCTCGAAAAACTCATGTCCTTCAAATCCGCTGCCCTTGCTGTACGGTTCACTTGGCGCAACAAACACCGGTTCTTCCACGATGGTGAGCATATCCCGGCCGAGCACCGTGGCCATGGCCCCTTTTCTTGATTTGTCCCCGATTGCACAAAAGCCGGTATACAGATAAGTGAATTCCCCTTCTGTCAGCACGGCAGGATCAAATTGAGGCTCATCGCCCTGTCTTTCTCCTAGACGTGTTCCATCGGAATATCTCACATAGCCATAGAACTCATATTCACCAGCTGGAGAGTCACAGACGGCAACCGAAACAATGGGAACCTTATCAAGGACATAGTACAGATAGTACCGTCCATCAGGTCCCACGGTGACATCCGGTGCATACAGACACATGCTGCCATCCGGGTTAAGCGGATCATCTGTTTTTTTGTAAATCACACCTTCATACCGCCAGTCCGCCAAATCTGCTGCGGGTGCTGACCAGCATACATAGTCGTTTAAACAAAAAGCATGTCCGTTATAGCGGTCATGGGAGCCATAAACATAAACCCTGTCGTTAAAAACATGCGGTTCCCCGTCAGGAACGTATTCCCAGGATGGAAGATATGGATTCAAACCTTGTTTTCTCATCATTAATTTTGTGCACTCCTTATTTTTTGATATAAACTGTCGAAATATTGATATACTCTTTGTATTCACTGATATATTCCCTTTGATTGAGGTGAGAAGCATGACCAAGATTTTCTATGTGGAATATGATGCGGCACACAATAGCCATTTTATTTTTGATATTCCCGAAGGACATGACTGCTGGCTTTTAGTGATCACGCAAACTCCGGCTCAATTTTGGGTTGACGGGGAACTGAAGGAATACCCGGCTCACAGCGCTGTGCTCTATCAGCCGAAGCAGAAAATTTACTACCGGGCCTGTTCCCAGCAATACATCAACAATTGGATTCGTTTCGAATCCGACGAGCCTTATGTGACCGAAACAGCGCTTCCCTTCGGTGTTCCCTTTGCTTTAGATGACCCGGAGTACTGTCACAAGTTATTTCAGCTGCTCGTAAGTGAAAATTCATTCAACAATGATTATAGAGAGTCATCTATCGACTGCTTGCTTCGTACACTGTTCAATAAACTTCTGGAGTCTTACTTCCAGGATGAGATTACTCCGCAGCACTATAACCTGTTAAAGCTCCGGGCCACCATTCACAACGACCCCGGCCAGCATTGGTCGGTTCCAAAGATGGCGGAGATTCTTCGCATCAGCCCGGGTTATCTTCAATGGATTTACAAAAAAAACTTCGGGATTTCCTGCATGGACGATGTCATCAACAGCCGAATTCGCCTTGCTAAAGAATATCTGATCCATGGTACACACACGGTGGCCGAAATTGCTTATCGATGCGGATACCACAATGTAGAGCACTTCTGCCGGCAGTTTAAACGGATAACCGGGTACACGCCAAGAAATTTTCACAAGCACACCCGCAGTCTGACCGGCAAAGCAGAGGTCTCATCCCTTGATTCCCGTCATCGTAATGCCCTGAACAAAATGCCGCTGCCCCACGAAGAACAGAATAAGTACGGGAATCACCGTTATTAAGGAGACGGCCATCAGCATCTGAATTTGCGACGAACCAAAGGAATTCTGGAAGAACTGCAAGCCGATTGCCAAGGTGAAGTTCTGATCGCTGTTCAGGTAAATCAACGGCGACATATAGTCATTCCAATGAAACGTTATTGACATGAGGGCAACCGTAATCAAAGCAGGCTTTATAGCCGGCAGCAGAATTTTATAATAGATCTGGAAGGCGTTTGCGCCATCAATATACGCGGCTTCATCCAAATCCTTCGGAATCGATCTGAAGAATTGCCGCAGCAGAAATATATTAAACGCGCCCCCGCCAAAAAAAGAAGGTACGATAAGCGGCTTCAGTGTATCCAGCCAGCCCATTTTGGTGAACAAGAGGTAAGTAGGAACTAGGGTAACTTGACTGGGCAGCATTAGTGTGGCGAGCACGGCAGTAAACAGCAGGTTGTTGTATCGTGACTTGAACCTGGCAAACCCATAGGCCACGAAGGATGCGGAGAGGACCGTTCCCAACGTGGCGAGTAGGGTTACGGTTAACGTATTAAATGTATAACGCGTGAAGTCCGCATACTTCCACCCCTCGATGAAGTTATCCAGTGTGAATGTCTTTGGAAACAACTTCGGAGGCAAGGTATAAGCCTCGGACGGTATTTTAAAGGCCGTGGAAAGCATCCATAGGAATGGAAAAATGAAGATACCCGCACAAATGATCAAGACCACATAACTCAGACTGTATCGAATTAAATCGCCGGTTCTTTTACTCTTATAGTATGTGTCCACAGTAATACCTCCCAACTTAATTGTCGTAATAGACCCAGTATTTGGAGGTCCGGTTTACAATCTGGGTTATGATCATAATGACAATGAACAATAACCATGCCAAGGTTGATGCATAGCCCATCTCACTATATTTGAACCCATGGTTATAAATGTGCATCATGTAGGTGTATGTGGCGTAACTCGGGCCGCCCTCTGTCAGAATGTAAGGCTGCATGAAGATTTGAAATCCGCCGATAATCCCCATGATCAAGTTGAAATACAGCGTGGGGGTTACCAACGGCAGCGTAATGCGCATGACCTTCACCAAACCATTCGCCCCATCTATTTCAGCACTTTCATATAATTGCTCCGGAATGTCCTGCAGCCCCGCGAGGGTGATGATAATCGAATTACCGATCGTCCAGACCCCCATAATAATGATCGCAGGCATCGCCCACTTGGTGTCGCTCAACCAGCTTGGCCCCGAGATGCCGAACAGGGACAGGAAATAATTAATAAGTCCGTATTGCGCGTTAAAAATCCATCCCCACAATAACGTAACTGCAACGCCGGAAGTGATATACGGGATATAAAAGCTGGTTCTGAAAAATCCTACCCCTCTGATCTTTTGATTGAGCAGTAGTGCGATCAGGAAGGCTAATATCAGACTGACCGGGACGGAAACGAGTACGAAGTACAGCGTATTCAGCAGAGACTTATAGAACAGCGGGTCCTGCCCAAAAGCCCGGATGATATTGGCAAAACCGATGAATTGTCCAGAGCCTGTCATATCCATATTCGTAAAGACCAGTATGACCGAAAAGATCATGGGATACAGGGTGAAAATCAAAAAGCCCAAAAGCCATGGCGAGATAAAGAAGAAAAAATGCCTTTCTTCTCTTTTGGCAATGCTGTTTTTACGCGCCTTCATTATTTCGCCTCCCTGGAGCCTCCCTAGAAGACTCTGAATTGTAAAGCTTGGGAGGATATTTGAGGTAAATACCCTCCCCTAACTCTAGCCGTCATACCCACTTACTTCCTGTTCTGATGGATGGAATCAAAGGCGGATTGAATTTGCGATGCATATTCCTTCGCCGCTTCTTCAGCCGATTTGCCCTGAATCGTCACCTGCTGCCACATTTGCGCATACAGGTCTCCCGCTTTGGATATCGCGCCTCCCCAAGGGAAGGTAATGGCATCCTGCAGCCCTGTCACAAAATCCAGCATGGAGATATCTGTATTTTCAATCTTCATGTTTACAAATGTGCTTTCGGCTGCTTCCTTGGCTGCAGGAAGGTTTACTTTGCTGTACAAATCGCCGACTTCTTTATTCAGAGACACCGTCTTAATATAAGCCCACGCCGCTTCTTTGTTCTTGGAGGCCTGGTTCATCGCGAATCCTGTTTGGAATTTAATGTTCACGGTTTTCCCCGACGGGTCTTTCGGAGGCATCACGATCCCCCATTCAAAGTTGTTTCCGACATTTTTTGCGATCGTTGATGCTTCAAACAAGCCCATCGGGTACATGGCTGCTTTTCCAGCCGCGAACATCTGGTCCATCGGCATGCTCTTGGCAGCGGCATCATCCGGCATCGCCCCGGCCTTAACGAGGTCGCCAAACAATTGGTAACCTTTAATCGTATTCGGGTCATCTAATGTCTGCTTCGTCCAATCTTCGTTATACGGCGCTCCACCGTACACAAACGGTGCCAAGCTCTGCAGAATCCAGTGTGACACGATGCCGTAAACCCGGTTTGCCCCTTCTCCTGAAGATACTTGTTTGGAAATCTCCGCGAATTCATCCCAGGTCCATTCATTTGTCGGATACGGCACACCGGCTTTATCAAAAATTTCCTTGTTATATGCAATCATAAAATCGGAGGCTGTGGTCGGCATTCCTTCCCTTTTTCCATCGGAATCTACATACCCCCCGTCAACCCCTTGCGTGAGCAGAGACTCGAGATCCAGGTTATCCCGCTCGATATAAGGATTCAAATCTTCAAACCATTTAGAGCGAAGCCCCTTCCAGTCAGGAGACATCATGATGACATCGCCCGCATTCCCTGCGGCCAAAGCCGCATCCAGCTTCACGTCAATGTTATCCGCCGGCAGCCAAATTTCATTCACTTTCACCCCTGGATACAGCTTTTTGAAAATTTTGGTGGCTTCCTTCCGGCTCTGAAGCTCTTCCCCGCCACCCCATCCAAATACCGTGATTTCCCCAGAAATCTCCTGACCCTTCTTATCCGGATCGGCCGGCTGGCCATTCGTCTGCGTGTTATTCCCCCCACATGCCACGAGGGTCATGATTACAATCCCGACCAACAACATTGCCAAAAATCTTCTCATATGCATCCCCCTCTTCTATTGCACGCTGATCAAAGTGTCGTGAATCGATGAGTTAACATAATCTCCTGACTAAAGACAAAAACCGGGATCATTATTGATATATTCTTATTTCATGTCGTTCTATGAGAATATGCAGATGTTCGTTTATCACTCAGCAAAGTCCCTAGACAACCCCCCTTTCCATATGACATCTAGGTTGTTAGCGTTTTCATTATATTCTAACCTTAAAACTTTGAACGATTTGATTCAATGACATATTCTAATTTAATATTGATTTATTCTAATATCGTACATCTTCCCTCATTTGCTTATCCAAGTCAAAAAAAGCCCCTACAAGAGCGATTCGCTCAGTAGAGGCATGGGTGTGCAGTCATTAAATTATGTGTTGGGGTTATTCCCCAGAGCCCATTCTATGGCATACACGATATATTCACTCCAAAAATCCCAGGTGTGGGCACCCGCTCTTTCCACGTAAGTAAGCGGAACATTCTCCCGTACTAGGAAATCGCGGAATCGCTGGTTGACATCCAACAAGAAGTCTTCCGTGCCGCAAGCCATATAAATTTGAGGAATAGGCTCGCCCGATTCCTTCAGGCGCATAACAAGCGCTTCGGGATCTTTATCGCTTCCGAGGAGTTGATCCAAATCGCCGAACACCCGTCGGAAATATTTATAATCGGCAATACCGTCCTTGAAATCTGGAGCAGCGTTTGCGATTTTATAAGGAAGAATCGCCGATGACAGCGCAAGGATTCTACTGAAATGGCTTGCGTATTTCAAGCCGTTTCGAATAGCTCCGTAACCCCCCATCGACAAGCCGCCGATATAGGTATCTTCCCGGTCCGTAGAAAGCGGGAGCAGCGTTCGCGTAAACTCTACCAGCTCCTTGCCTACAAACTCCCCGTAAAGCGCGCCCAGATCTTCGTCGTCTACATAAAAGTGGTTTTCCCCGGACGGCATAATCACAGCGATTTTATGTTTGTCCGACAGCTCACGGATTCTCGAATAGCTTAGCCAGTCCCCGTGACTGCCTGAATACCCATGAAGCAGATACAACGTCTTGAGCGGCTTGATTCTATGCTCTTCCTCCGTCTGCCCAGGAATAACCGGGGAATCCAGCGGCAATAGAGCATTAAATGTCACTTCTCTGCGCAGACACTTGGAGAAAAAGTTAACTTGTATCGTCGCCATGGATCTAACTCCTTCCTCGTGAAGTGAACTCAGACAATATACTCAACTGTATGATTCATGTCATCTGCGTACTTGATCACGGAACGGTAGGTTTTCAGATTAATCGTCAGCTCACAGCTTTTCTCGCCCTTTTGCCACTGAAGACGAATTTCATCATCTGGCGAATCCAGCACACGGAACTCCCCGTTAAAGGCATCATACGAATTACGGAAACGAATCAGCTTCAGCAATCGTTGAACAACATCTTTTTCCAAGGCCTGTTCAATTTCCTCCACGGTATAATTGTGCCGGTTGATTTCGCGCCCTTCGCCAGTCTCTTGAACTCGCTCCATATCGTTTTCGCCAGCCAGCAACCCTACATAATATACCTGCGGAATGCCCGGGGCAAAAAATTGAATGGCTCTTGCCGCCATATAGGCGTCATCATCATGATTAAGGACACTATAATAGCTGCAGCGAATTTGATGGACATCAAACCCATCTGCCGCCTTATGCTCATCCGATAGAATCAGGCTTAGATTGGAGCCTCTTTCCAGACAGACGTCCACCAGCTTTCTTGCTTCCGTTGTATCGATAAGATCATCCAGGTCCGGCTTCACAGGAATGCCGTCATGGCAATCTAACATTGTGAACTGCTTATGCGGGCGAATCTTCAGGTATTGGTTAAGCTCCGCGCTCGAACGGTTGATCAAAGCTTCTAGAACCCGATAAGGCAAAATAAAATCGTAAATCCAGCAGCCATGCTCGGCAAGTTTGAATTGGGTGGAGTAATGCGCATGCACTTCCGGCAGCAATTCAATGTCATACGAATCAGCGAGCTCCTTGACCCAGTCGAGGAACTTATAGATTTCCGGCTCAACGAAAAAGCAGCTGGTTCCCAGCTTCTTAATGACATAGCCGACAGCGTCGAGCCTGACAATCTTGACATTTTGTTTCTTGAAATTTTCAAAAAACTCTTCAAACAGCCGCCGCGTCAGTGGGGACTGGATATCCAGGTCGATTTGCTCGGAAGGATCTGTTTTACCAAACGTCGTCCATACCTTTTCTTCTTTGCCATCCTTCCCGATTTGGAAGGTCGAATAGGGTTGCGGGCGGCGCAAAAACATTTGATCAATATCAGCCTGTACCGGTTCGCCATCCTCCCAAACCTTGTCCAGAGTCAGAAAGAGATCGGCATACTGCGAGTCGCGCCCCTTGGCGAGGAAGTCTTGAAAATAGGGCGACTGTCTTGATATATGATTGACCATTAGATCAAGCAAAACATCAAACTTCTCCCCAATCTCCCGGATCTCGTCCCATGTGCCAAAGCTTGGCTCGATTTCCAGATAGGTCAATGGGGCAAAGCCCCGATCCCCAGAGGAGGGAAATGGAGGAAGAATGTGAATGCCACCCTCAAAAATATCTGCAAAGTGCGTGGTTAACATCTGATTCAGTGTTTTTAAATCCCCGCCCATGGAATCCGGATACGTAATAAGTTGTACTTGGTTCTTAATAGCCATTTCTAGACCTCCTACAAACTAAATTGTTCTTTAATAACATCCAGCCTCGGCAAACGCACCACTGCACCCGTATATCTTAACTTGTACGCACTGACTGCAAATCCAAGATGAAGCGCCTCCCTGATGCTGTGGCCCTTGATTAATGCCGCATAAAATCCAGACCAGAACGCATCCCCGGCTCCTGTCGTGTCCACGACCTCGGTAGCTAAAGAGTCAAATGTGAGCGTCTCCCTGCCATTGGATACAATGGCCCCATCCTTACCCAAAGTCATAATGACAAGCTTCGCGCCTAATTCAAGAAATTTCTCCAATTGTTTGACGGGTTCATCTTTCCCAAACAAGCGTTCAGCATCATCCTCCGATGGCTTAATCACATCCACCATAGATATGATGGATTTAACATATTGCGCCCCATCCTCGCCCCGCTGCCAAATCATCGGATGATAATTCGGATCAAAGCCGATGAGCAGACCTTGAGTGCGGGCTTCTTCGATTACCTTTTCAAGCGTGTGCCGCGCCGGGGTTCGGGAGATGGGCCAACAGGAAAAGTGAACGATTTTAGAGTTGGCTATCCTTTGCTCCAGCGAGTCATCGAATATCATTTGATAATCTGCGTCGCGATAAAAAATGGGGACCGGGGTCGTCCTGCTTTTAGTAACCACCACCAGGCTCGTGGAAGCATCCACCCTCTGTATGCCCTTGGTGTCCATTCCTTCTTGCTGCAATCGCCGCAGAAGGAATGTTCCAAAACCATCATTCCCTACCGCGGAGACGATTTCGGAACGAATACCTAACCGATTAACATTGATCGCGATGTTGGAGGGAGCTCCTCCGGAAAACTTCGTATATCCATCGCACTCGAAGCTGCCATCGTCGTATTCATTGGAAATCATATCAATAAGCAGTTCCCCTACCGCTAGTAAATCATTGGATTTATCTCCTAGCGGAATGTTATCGTCTAAATCAAACATGCGTTTCCCTCCGATATTTATAATGAAGTTAAGGGAATAGATTATGTGGCGGCGTTAAATGCCCTCGCCAGTGCCTGAATATACCCATCTTTTGTACGCCTGCTGATCTCCGCGTCCGGAACTGTATATTCGAAGGCATGATAGCCTCCTGGATAGAGTTGAAATTCTACATCAACGCCAGCCTGGGCAAGCCGTGCAACATATTGGATCGTCTCATCGCGAAATGGATCCAGCTGTCCTACGCACGTATAGGTCGGAGGCAAACCTTCGAAACTTTTCGCCCAAAACGGGGCGGCATACGGCGATATTTTCACCTCATCTTTTTCCTCTTCACCAAGATACATTTTCCATGCTTCCAAATTATTGTGTCTATTCCACACCGCGGGATGGGTAATCTCATAACTCGAAGGGGTCTCGTTACGATGGTCTATCATCGGGTATAGCGGCATTTGGAAGCAAATGGCCGGACCTCCTTTATCCCGTGCCATCAGGGTTAATGCTGCCGTCAAGCCTCCACCAGCACTAGCGCCGGCGACCGCGATACGGGTAGTGTCGATGCCCAATTCTTCAGCTGCTTGTACCATCCAGACCAATGCCTTGTAACAATCATTGATCCCCGCCGGAAATGGATGCTCCGGGGCAAGCCGATAATCCGGGCATACAACGACGCAACCGGTCTTCTCTGCAAAGCTGATACAAATGATGTCATCTATATCCGGATGCCCCATGACATATCCTCCGCCATGAAGCCATAGAAGCGCAGGCAATTCCTTGCTGGCTCTGTGAATCGGCTCATATATATTTACAAGCATCTCCTGATGATCCGCACCGGTTATCCAGCGTTTCTTGATGTGGACATGCTCGGATTGTACGGGCTTCCGAGGTTGTTCTCGCATCATTTGCAAATCTTCGGGGAGGCTGAAGACAGGAACACTTTCCAATCCCTTCCGCAACTCTGGAGCTACTCTATTGATAAAATCCATATGACTATTCCTCCTGATTTCTTCCTGTATGAAAACCCGATGAAGTCCAATCAATATGACAACCGATTGACATATTGGGTTCTAAAATTACTCTTCCATACCTGACTTATTTTAAGTCGTTTCTCTCTCAATCAAGGAAACGGGAAACACATTGATCTTAGGCACGACTTCCCCGTTAATTTGCCTAACGATCAAATCAATACTACATTTGCTCATTTCCCTAATCGGCTGCCTGATCGTACTGAGCCGGGGAGAAACTAACGAGGCTATTTTAACATCATCGTATCCAATGATTTTAATTTCGTCTGGAATGCTCCTTTTTAATTGATGGCAGACCTGGAGCACCTCGGCGGCAATAAAGTCACTGCTGGCAAATATACCATCCACTTCCGGATGCTGCTGCAGGAAACGAATGATTTCATTGTCGGGTTCGGAATCCTCCCCCCTATTTACCTCCAATTGCAAATGGACAGGTTTCGTTCCAATAGCGAGAAATTCTTCTTCAAAACCCTTCGCCCTTTCGCTAGCCAACAAAGCTTGGTGATGCGGCCCATCAATCCCTCGATAAAGGTAGGCCGGATTCTGGCAGCCATTGTCCAGAAGTAATCTTGCCGCAAGCTTGCCTCCCATGAAGTTATCAGAGGCTACAATGGGAATGTCATCAGCTATGGTGCGGTCAAATGAAATGATTGGTAAATTCAAATTCAAATAGTGCTGGACATCCAATACTGCGCTTCCCATAATAATGGCATCGACCTGGTTCTTCTTCAGCATATCGATATATTGAAGCTCTTTAGCGACGTCCCGGTTCGAATTGCACAATAACAATTTGTATCCCTGCTGATCGGCATAGTGCTCAAGATGATAGGTCAGCTCGCTAAAAAAAGGATGCGATACAGCAGGAATAATAAGGCCGATCATATTCGATTTTCTTCTAAACAAAGCCCGAGCCATTTCATTAGGTTGATAATTAAGCTCCTCTATGGCCTGATTTACCTTAACTCTTGTCTTCTCGCTAATATAGCCTCTATTATTAAGCACTCGGGAAACCGTCGTGACAGAAACTCCTGCCTTTTTAGCCACATCTTCAATTTTGGGCATGAAATACCACCTTGTTTTTTTACAACCATTATAAATAGTCCATCTCTATTTCAGCAAACATCGCTATTATAATTACTTCAGAGCACCCTCCGTAATTCCTTTAATAATATGCTTCTGCAAGAATAGATACAATATGAGAACTGGAATAATTGTCATAATTAATCCTGCCATCAATGGAGCAAAATCCACAGCATACGACGAGAAGAAATTATAAGTGGAGAGAGGCAGCGTCTTCTGTGACGGCGATAAGAGAACCAGGCTTGGCAGCAAGTAGTCGTTCCAGATCCACAGCACATCGAGCACCATTAGCGTTACGAAAACAGGCTTTAACAGCGGCAAAACAATTTGAAAAAAGGTCCGAAGCCTGGAGCTGCCCTCGATGAATGCTGACTCTTCCAACTCGAAAGGAACCCCTTTGATGAAACCATGGAAAGTAAACACGCCAAATGGAACACCAAAACCTAAATACATGAAAAACAACGTTGTTTTCATATCCAGCAGATCCATATTGCCGTACAGCATCACCAGCGGAATCATGATTACCTGAAAAGGCAGGGCCATTGAGGCCAGCATCGCGAAAAAAATAATGGAGTTCAGCTTCCATTTAAACCGAACGAACAGATACCCTGTCATCGCGGAAAAAAACAGGATCAACAGTACGGCAACCACTGTAATAATCATGGAATTCAAAAAACTGTTCAGAAAATCCATGTTATGATAAGCGCTGACATAGTTTTCAAACCTTAAGCTTTCCGGGAAAGATAACGGATTTTCAACGAACTGCTGCGTCGTTTTGAAAGAGTTCATGATAATCATCAAAAATGGAGTTAAAAAAACGAGCAGCAGCAGATACAATAGTATGTTTTTAACCGTTGAGCCTCTGCGATGTGTATCCATTAAGATTCGACCTCCAATCTCTTAAGCAGGTATGATTGCGTAAGTGCAATAATCGCCACTACGGCAAACAATACAACTGCTTCCGCCTGACCGACTCCATATTGGTTCGACAAAAATGCCTTTTGCACAATATGATAGGTAGCCAGCTCCGTAGAGGCGAACGGACCACCTTTAGTTAACGCAAGGTTAATGTCGTAGGTTAGGAAGGACCGAGATAACGAGATGAAAACACAGATGACAATCGCTGGAATTGTAAGAGGCAACACGACCTTCTGAATCGTCGCTGTCCGGCTGGCCCCGTCGATGGATGCAGCTTCCAGCACATCCGTAGGAACACCAGAGAAGCCAGCAATATAAATAATCATCAAATAACCGATCAATTGCCAAGCTGTCGCTATGACGAGCGCCCAGAACGCCGTGTTTGTGCTTGTTAACCACGAGGTCTGGAACAGGGACCAGCCATATTTTTGCCCCATATAAGGAAGCACCTGCGAAAACAGTGTCTGCCACAAATATCCGAGAACGATACCGCCGATCAGATTCGGGGTAAAAAAACCAGTGCGCAGCCACTGCTCTCCTCTTCCCCCGCTTGTAAGCAAAAGTGCAATAAAGAAGGCGAAGCCGTTAGCAATCAACACCGTAAAAAAAACGTATTTCAGCGTAAACCATAACTGGCCGAGAAATACTTTATCCTGAAACACTTCAATGTAATTGGCAAGCCCAATATATGCGGTGTCAGCCGTTCGAACATCCCAACTGGTAAACGTCAGGTACAATCCAACAAAGAAAGGAATTACAATGACAGCGATAAAGGCGAAGATGGAGGGTCCCCCAAAAACTAGAAACGTGCCCGTATTCCTTAGAAAATTTTTTTTAATCATGTTGCTGCCCCTTTATATGTCCATGTTTAGCCTTTTAGATGAAGGACGGGCCGAAGTAAACCCCAGTCCCGTCCTCCTTTGCAAATAGCCTTCTTATTTACGTGCTTGGTCTGTCCAATAAGCCTGTACTTCCCCTGCAAGCGCGTTGCGGTCAATGATGCCAGACAGATATTTCTGCATCGATGCTCCCGTCATAGACCAGTAATCTTGCGGCAGATAGTTGATTACTCCAATGTTGATCACTTTCCCTTGGTCTACGTATTGCTCAACCGCATTGGAGATCACATTTGTGCTTGTTACTTTTACATCCTTGTAAGGCAGGGCCAATCCCATTTGACTGACAATAGCCTCTTGACCCTCTTGGCTGGTCACCAGCCACTCAAGAAATGCTTTGGCTGCTTCTTGCTGCTCTGCGGAAGAACCTGAATCATCAATCGCGAACAACTTAGGCTGGCTGTACGCTACTTGAGTGTTACCGAAATCTTCAGGGTTGTTGCTGATTGGAACTGGAATTAAGCCGAATTCTTCATCACGGTTCTCCAATGTTCCGATAACCGCCCAAGTCCAGTCTCCCATGAAATAGAAAGCTGCATCCCCTTTGGCGAAGTCAGCGCTATCTTTATTGTAGTCTGCAACAAGCGGGTCATTCTTTCTTGCATTGTATTTCTTTAACAAATCAAAGGTATCGATCAGACCATTGAATTGCGGGTTATCCGCAAGCGTAGCGGAGCCATCCATCAGGCTATCTACGAACTTGCGATTTTCGTCTACGTTATCGGATTGCAACGAATAAGTCAGACCTAGATAATGAGCGCCCAAAGACCAATCTGCCCCATGGACCATAACTGGCGCTTTACCGGCAGCTTCAATTTTCTTGAACAGCTCTTCCAGTGCATCCCGGGTTTGGATCGTAGATGGATCGAATGGTCCTCCGATCACTTCTTCGACGACCCGCTTATTATACAGCAGTCCATAACCTTGAGCTGACCAAGGAATACCAAGGAATTTTCCATCCAGCAGAGCTCCTTCTACAGCTCCTTCTTTCGTCAACTCTTCGTATTTCGCTTTCTCCGGCTCTAAATCCAGGAACTTATCTTTATATTGCAAAATCGTTCCCGCATCCAGGTTGGCAATGGTTGCCGGATTGCCGGACGCCAGCAAAGATTGGAACTTCTGAATTTGGGCGCCGCCGATTGGCGTCGGAATCAATTCGATCGTTACATTTGGATTTAGTTCGTGATATTTCTTGAACAATTCCTCAAACACCGTATTTACTTCCGCTGAGGTGTTAAAAAACGTAAGCTTAACATTTTTAGCGGCTTGAGAACTTTGTCCCCCTTCCTGTTGACTGTTGCCGGTGGATGACGTATTGCCAGTAGAACAAGCCGTTAACATAGAAATCACCAAGACCAAGCATAGCATTGCCGTCCATCTGATACCCTTAAATTTCTTCAAAATCATTTCCCCCTTTTTGCCTGTAGCTTGAATGCGCATTCATTCATGTTCGAATTTATGATAAACGATTGACATACATTGTGTCAACCGGTTGTCATAAATAAAAAACACACAGGTTATTAACCATGACTAAAGAACAGCCCCCATGCTTATGATCACGAGGGCTGTTTTTCTATGCGTTCTCCTATGCTTATATAACACGACTTAAAAAATGCTGCAGGAAGCGATCAGCGTCTACTTTCGTACATACTTCGATTCTCGGTTCACCTTCAACCGATCCTACCGTTTGGCCTGCGGCTTCTCCTTCGGTAACAACGGCAACCCGCATTCGTTCGGATGACACAAAACTCCGATCTATCGCCACACCTACGGCAAGCGGATCATGCAATCCGCAGCCGCCGATGCCGGGAAAGCGCGCCTCATAAGCGCCGATGTAGAACTCCGTCATCTCCGCAAGCCATCCTCCCAGCTCACCGCCGGAACGGCGCCATTTCTGCAAAGGCCCGCTGGACAGCAGCGTCTGCATCGTCACGTCCAGCCCGACCAGCGTCAGCCGTACGCCTGACGCGAAGACGGCCGCAGCCGCCTCCGGATCGGCCACGATATTCGCCTCGCCGTACGGCGTAACGTTGCCGGGGACGGTCACCGCTCCGCCCATGACGACAACTTCGCCAATCAGCGGGATAATATCCGGCGCCTTCTCGATCGCCAGCGCCAGATTGGTCAGCGGCCCTACGGCAATAATCGTCATCTCTTGCGGCCGCTCCTTCACCTGCCGAATGATATAGTCGGCCGCTGCCAGCTCGGCTTTATGGCCTTGGGGCTCTTCCCGGAGCGTATTGCCGAGCCCGTCCTGCCCGTGAATATGCCTGGCGTAGGCTTTTTTCAGACTGCCGCTTACCGGTAGCTCCGCTCCTTCGTATACAGGAATAGACTTGCCCAGCTTCTCCAGCACGTACAGAGAATTTCGCGTAGCCTCCTGAGCGGAAATATTCCCGAAGCAGGTCGTGAGTGCGATGAGCTCCAGTTCAGGAGAGCGAGCTGCGTAAGCGATAGCCAAGGCGTCATCGATGCCTGTATCTACATCCATAATGACCGGTTTCATTTCGTCTTCCTCCTTCACGAAGTTGAAGAAGCTAAATTCAGCACATGTTGTATACTTTATTGCTTCGGATCAGTGACAACGCTTCCTCTTCAGGCAAAGGCCTGCTGATGTAAAAGCCTTGAATGAGATCGTACTTTGACTGCTTCGCATGCTCCAGCTGCTTCACCGTCTCTACGCCCTCGGCCACGACATTCAAGCCCAGCCGCCTGCCGATCAGCACCATGGCCCGGGCAAGTGAACGGTCGTCCCCTTGATCCGATATTTGCGCAATAAACGAACGGCTGACCTTCAGCGTCGTCAGCGGCAGCTGCTGCAAATAGCTGAGTGAAATGTATCCCGTGCCGAAATCGTCCAGCGCGAGATGCACCCCTGCCGCTTGCAGCCTGCCCAGCTTTGCGATCAATATGTCGGGCGCTACCATGCCGACAGACACCGATTCCGTAATTTCGAGCTCCAGATGCTCCGGAGGCAGTCCCGTGTTCCTCAAGATTCGCAGCACCATATCGACGAAATCCTCCTGCATAAGCTGGACGATCGAAATATTCACCGATATCCGCAGCTGCCCATACCCTTCCGCCTGCAGTTGCGCTGCGAACCTACAGGATTCCGCCAGCACCCATTCCCCGATCGGGATGATTAATCTGCTGTCTTCAGCGATCCGGATGAAAGCCAGCGGCGCGAGCAAGCCAAGCGCTGGGCTGTTCCAGCGGATCAAGGCCTCAAAGCCCATAATCCGGCCTGTCCTGAGGCTGATTTTGGGCTGATAATGCAGAATGAACTCCTTATTCTCAATGCCATGGCGAAGCTGCGTCTCCAGTTGGATCCGCTCGTTGAATGTCCGCAAATAAGCCGGATCGAACAGCACATATTTACCTTTACCTGCTTCTTTGGCATTATACATGGCCACATCCGCGTTTCTCAAAATTTCCTCCACCGTGCGGCCATCTTTCGGATAGAAGGAGACCCCCACGCTTACCGACACCTGCAAATCTGTTCCATTGATCCTAAACGGCTCCTTGAAGCCTGCGATAACCCTCTCTGCGGCAGCGATCACACCTGCATCATCCCTAATGCTGCGCATGAATACGACAAACTCATCTCCCCCAAGGCGAAACAGCACGGCCTGTTGGCCGACCATGGCGGACAGCCTCCGGCTGGCTTCAATAAGCAATTGATCTCCGAACTTATGTCCCATCGTATCATTGACGTATTTAAAGTTATCGGTATCCACAAAAAATACCGCCGCCCTCTCTTCCGATGAAGCAAAATAGCCCTCCAGCTCCTTCAGCAGGTACAGCCGGTTCGGCAGGCCGCTCAAGGTGTCGTAATAAGCCAGCTGGTGCAGCTTCTCCTGAGAGAGCTTCAATTCATGGATATCCTCATGCGTTCCGGCCATGCGGTATGCCCGTCCCCGCCTGTCAAACAACGCTTTGCCCCGGCCAAGAAACCAGCGGTATTCTCCGCTTTTTACCCGCAGCCTGTACCGGCACTCAAACAGCTCTGTCTCCCCTTTTGTCGCCGCATCCATCGCCTTCTGCACTGTTTCTTCATCGTCTGGATGTATGAGATTGTCCAGAATATCGCTGGATACATGATCATCTTTCGTATAGCCCAGCAGTTCAAACCAGCGGGCTGAATAGAACCGCTTGTTGCGGAGCAGATCCATTTCCCATATACCGGCATTCGAGGCTTCGATCACAAGCCGGTGCTGCTCTTCATTCCGGCGAAGCATATCCTGGTTTTCAACCAGCTTCTCATAGTTTTCGAGCAGTTCCTTCTGGGTATTCTTCAGCTCCTCGCATGCCGCTTCCAGCTCGCGGCAGCTCTCCTCCAGCTTTAGCTCATACCTTTTTCGTTCCGTAATATCGATCATTGAGCCAGCAAAGCGGACAACCTGACCCTCGCCGTTCCTTCTCGTAATCCCCCTGGCCTGCATCCATAAATAGGCCCCGTCCTTCCTCCTGATCCGGTACTCGCTTTCGTACACGGGTGTATATCCGTTTAAGCAAGCCTGTCGCGCACGCTCCGTGTCCGCCCAGTCATCAGGATGTATGACCTTCTTTAATCCTTGAACGGTCAGCTCAATATCGCTGCGGTCATAACCTAGCAAATCATAGAACCGGTCCGAGACAAAATATACGCCTACGGCCGGGTCGATGTCCCAGATGACGGCACCCGATCCGCGGGTGGCCAGCCGGAATCTTTCCTCGCTGACTCTAAGCTTCTCCTGATTGGCCACCAATTCGTCGAACTGGCGCTGCATTTCTTCCTGGGTGGCCGTCAGTTTCCCGTAAGTCGCCTCCAGCTCTTGGTAACTGCTTTGCAGCTTGTCCTGGGACATCCTATGTTCATGAATATCCATTCCAATCAGCACAATGCAGCCCGATTCTGCCGAGCTCCTTCCTCCGCCGATGGCCGAAGTCCTGAACGAGAATGTCCTTAACCGCTCCCCGCTCTCGAAGCTGATCATCACCTCCTTATCCTGAACGAATTTATTCGCAAGCGCATCATTCAATAGCGCGATGACTTCCTGCCAGCCGCTGCAAAGCTCCGCGATCTCATCATACTTGCGGCCGACAACCTCACTGCCGTTGACCCCAATCAGTCTTTCCGCGTAACTATTAAGCCTTACGATGGTCTTGTCCAGCTTGACCGTCCAAATACACATACGCCCATAGTCAAAAATATCATGGAACAAGGCTCTTTCGGCCAGCATTTTTTTTCTGAACTGAACCGTTAACACGAGTGAACAAAACATGCCGAGCGTGGTTATGCCGAGTAAAAACATCATATGTATTCCTAGCACCCGGGCTCCTCCTTTATGCTGCATAAAATATCTAATTACTACAAGGAGAGGAAATATAGTGGGGAAAATGGAGCTATGGCGATTGCAACTATGTAGAATTTCTCCCTATATTGACTAATATTAACATATGATATATGGAACCTGGTGCTATTTTTACCTATCCTTTTCTCTAGTCCTGTGGACAATATCACAGACTTGCAATTAATATTGCAATATCGTAATATTGCAATATTACGATATTTACGATCTGGAGGTTGCTCATGGACAACAATTTCCAAACTTACGAAGAAGCTGCCGAAATGCTTAAAGCGCTGGCCCACCCGGTTCGCCTCTGCATCGCCCGCGGGCTGCTGAAGCACGGTCCGTGCAATGTGTCATATATGCAGGATTGTCTGGAAATTCCGCAATCCACAGTCTCTCAGCATCTGCAGAAGCTACGGACGAACGGCATCGTGAAGGCGGAACGCCACAGGCATGAAATTCATTACACTATCGAAAATAAACGGGTCAGACAGCTTATCCTTACTTTATTTGGGGAGGAATCATTATGAAAAGAAAAATTATGATCGTCGGCGGCGTAGCAGGCGGCGCCTCGGCAGCTGCCCGGCTTCGCCGGCTGGACGAGGAAGCGCATATTGTGCTGTTCGAACGCGATCCGTATATATCCTTTGCCAATTGCGGGCTGCCTTATTACATCGGCGATACGATCAAAGAGCGCTCGAAGCTGATCGTGCAGACACCGGAGGCGATGCGCCGCCGCTTCAATATTGATGTCCGTACAGGCAGCGAGGTGCTCTCTCTTGATCCGGCTGCCAAGACGGTTAAAGTGCGGAGCGAAGAACACGGGGAATACGTGGAAGCTTACGATGCGGTCATTTTGTCGCCGGGAGCAAAGCCGATTCGGCCAGCGCTGCCAGGGATCGATCATCCGCAAATTTATACCCTGCGCAACATTCCGGATACAGACCGCATCAAGGAGCAGGTGACAGCGGCCAGCAAGCGCTCCGCTGTCGTTATCGGCGGCGGGTTCATCGGCGTCGAGATGGCGGAGAATTTGCGGGAGATCGGACTGGATGTCGCCCTCGTCGAAGCAGGCCCGCAAATTTTGGCACCGTTTGATGCCGAAATGTCGAATATGCTGGCGAAGGAGATGGAGCAGCAGGGCGTCAAGCTGCATCTTGGCGACAGCGTAACAGCCTTCGCCGACGCAGATGGCGAGGTCACAGTGAAGCTGGCCAGCGGCACGGAGCTGCAGGCAGGCCTCGTCATTTTGGCGATCGGCGTAGCACCTGATACCCGCTTCCTGCAGTCCAGCGGTATCGAACTCGGCCCGAAAGGCCATATCCTTGTCAACGAGCATATGCAGACAAATCTGGAGGACGTCTATGCGGTCGGCGACGCGGTGGAGACCATGGACTTCATCAGCGGCTCGAAAACAGCGGTGCCCCTGGCCGGTCCCGCTAACAAGCAGGGCCGAATTGCCGCGGACAACATCTGCGGGCTGGGGACGACATATCATGGAACGCAAGGCACTTCTATTATTAAAGTGTTCAGCCTGACCGGTGCGTCCACCGGCAATAACGAGAAGACGCTGCAGCGTCTCGGAACGCCTTATCATGCGATCTATGTGCATCCAAGCTCGCATGCCACCTATTATCCGGGCGCTTCGCCGCTGACGGTCAAGCTGCTGTTCAGCCCCGAAGGCCGCGTGCTCGGCGCACAGGCTGTCGGCAAAAGCGGTGTAGACAAACGGTTGGACGTTCTTGCCTCAGCTATTCGCTTCAAAGGAAGCGTGGCGGATCTGACCGAGCTCGAGCTGACTTATGCGCCTCCTTATTCGTCCGCGAAGGACCCGGTCAACATGGCCGGCTATGCGGCCGAGAACGTGCTGGCCGGCAAGACGCGCGTATTCCTGCCGAGAGAGCTGGAAGACCGGGATGAGAGCAGCACCTTGCTCGTCGACGTGAGAACGGAAGCCGAGCATGCGCGCGGGCATATTCCGGGCTCCGTCAACATTCCAGTTGATGAGCTGCGCGAACGCCTGGACGAGCTCGATGCGAGCAAGGAAATCTGGGTATACTGCCAAGTCGGCCTTCGCGGCTATACCGCTTCCCGTATCCTGAACCAGCGCGGATTCCGGACCCGGAATCTGACGGGCGGGTATGTGACCTACCAAACATACGCATACAAACCGGGGCAATAACGACTGTCCCCGCAGCTCTAAGCTGTCCTCAACAAAACCAACCCGGCCTTTCCCTCCATCTGCGGAGGCAAGGCCGGGTTGATTGTCCTTTGCCAAGCGAAGCGTTACTTTTGCTTGCCGTCTCTTCTGCCTTTCATCTATAGCTTCTCTTTGTCCTCGGCGTCCAGATACGGCTTGTTCACGTAGTAATACATGAACCCCATGAAGATGACGCCGCCGATCAGGTTGCCGATCGTGACCGGAATCAGGTTGTGCAGCACGCCGGCAAACGAAATTGTAACCGACTGATCCAAGACAAGTGCAATCGCGAAGGTACACATGTTGGCAATGCTGTGCTCATACCCAGAGATGAAGAAGCAGAACACGAACAGCATCATCGCGAACATTTTGGCCCCGTCGCCCTTTAACGACATCGGAATAAAAAAGGCGAGGCAAACGAGCCAGTTACATAGAATAGCCCGGAAGAACAGCTCGGACGTCGGCGTCGTCATTTTGTGCTCAACCACATTAAGCAAAAAGCTGTTTACCGATGAATCCGTGAATAATCCGGTCAAGAAAATCAGAAGCGCAAAGGCCGCAGCTCCCATAATATTGCCTGCATAGCTAAGCACCCACAGCTTGGCCGCCTCCACCCACTTCAACCGTCTCCTCAACGCAGCGAATGAATAATAGAACGTATTCCCCGTGAAGAGGTCCCCTCCGCCATAAGCGATCAGAATAATAGCCGCGCCAAATGTAATCGCAGCCATCGGATAGGTCAGCGGCGACTGCTCCATATAGAAGAAGTTGCCCGTTTTAAAAGCAACAATGACCCCGAACCCGATGAACATGCTGGCGAGCATGGATCTGGCGATGTAATGGAGCGGGTTCTGCTTGTAAATCTTATGCTTCTTGAGCGCCAGCTCCTCCACTTTATATAGCGATTCTGTTTCCATAGCGCCTCCCGAATCATGATATTTACTCATTGTCCATATATCCCGGCCCTTGTCAAGGAAATGACTGGGATGCGCTGATTTTTTGTACGATATCCTTGCTCTCTTATTTACTTTTGGCGGGTAATTGTGCATAATGAGAATAGAGTGTATGATAATGATTATCATTATTGTTGTGTCGGCATCTTAGAATGATATATGATTTACGTTAACATAAGGAGAGTAACGATTATGAATCTATCCGTGCGCAAAGCTTCCCTCCAAGTCGACGACTACTTGGATTTGCTGAATCTGGCCACACGTCTGGGCGACGTGAAATGGCAAAAGGAGATTTTACGCAAGCTGGAGTACATGCGGCATACCATGGCGGAAATGAATCATTAAATATAGAGACCCGAGATACACGGCAAAAAAGGAACTTATTGACATTTTCATCCTGTATCGTGTATATTGGACAGAAATAATCCATAAGAAACAGCTTACGACGGAAGCACCCGTAAGAGCAGGCGCCAGCGCCTATTCTTGCAGGTGCTTTTTTGTCGTTCGCATGACTTGATGGGTAAGGAGATGAAGAAAATTGGTTATTCGTAGCGCCGGAACACGGCGATGGTTGGCTTTGCTGTTCACTGCAACTCTTATCCAGAGCTTTTTCGCCCCCGCGCCTTCTGTCAAGGCAGCTTCCATGGAATTTACCGATTCCGTGAAAACTTCCCTGAATAAAACGGCGGAGGCTGCGGGCGGCAGCACGGAAACGCGCCTGAAGAAGCTGTACAACGACTTAGCGGCTCTCGATAAGCAGCTAACAGCCCAGGAGACCAAGACCAACAGCCTTCGGCTCAGCAATGAGGCCCGGCTTATCCAGACCCGTAAGCAAATCGCTAATATCGACGCGGACAACATCCTCAAGCTGGACAATCAAGCCAAGTCGGCGCGGAGCAAGCTGCAGCCGCTGCTGGATTTGCATAGTTCCCTGAACAAGCAGGCCGCAGCGGTCAAATCGCTGAAGGATAAGAGCCTGCACAAGTCGCTGAAGCAGCAGGCCGACGCAATGAAGCCAGCGATTGACCTTGCCCGGCTCCATATTCGAAACCGGGAAGCAGAGCTAAAGGCCGCTAAGAGCGAGAAGACGAGAAAGACGAAGGAAATACGTTCCGTGCTCTCCCAAATCGACACCGTCAAAATCAAGATAAAAGCGGAGCGAAGCTCGGTCAGCAGCAAAAATAAGAGCATAGCTGCCGAATGGAAAAACTTCAAAACCGCCCTGAAAAATAAAGATGCCGGGAGAGCCTCAGATACACTGACCCGCTTAACCAACCTGTCGAATCAGGTGCTGGCCCATAAACAAAGCATCCACAAGCTGGAAGCTCAAATTTCTGACATTATAGCGAAGGCTGCGGCCAAGATAAACTCAAAGTAAGGAGCGGAGCAGCCGGGCGCCGATCACACAGCATGCTATATTGCCGAGCCCGCCCTGCTCACGCCTGGCAATGCGGCTGATCCTGACACGACAGCAGCTTTGCCCGGTATTCGAACGGCGATATTCCCTCCAGCTCCTTGAACACGCGAGAGAATTGCTTCGCGGTCTCGAAGCCTACAGCCGTGCTGATATCTGCCAGCTTAAGCGTATGGTCGTGCAGCAATTGCTTGGCCTTACGAATTCTTACTTTTTTCAAATACACGACGAAGCTTTCTCCGGTAAACGCTTTGAAAGCCTCGCTGAAATAAGAATAGTTCAAGGACACGTGATTGCTGACGATGGCCATATTCAGGGAGCGATGATAGTTGTCTTCGATATAAGCCACCGCTTCCTTCATATCGCCATGCTCGGAGTGAGCCGAGCGAATGCCCTTGATATACTCGTGCAGGCTGAACAGCAGCTGCTCCAAAGATTTGAAATAATCATGAAAATGGCGGAATCGGCTCATCGTACCGACCTTGCGGTACAGCTTAAGCACCTCCACAGACGCTTCCCCATATACGCGGAACACTTCGTCCAGAACCTGCTCATTGATCCTCTGACTAATGCGCTCGATATAATGAATATCCAGCTCGGCCAGCTGTTCGCTATGGAAAATAGCATGCAGCAAAGGACTGATCTCCTTCTCACGATTCGTTCCCAGAATGTTGCCCAGCTTGCGGATTTCCTCCTCCGGCACGGCATAATTCAGCCGCGGCCCCTGAATGTCCTGATGCCTGATCAACTGGACATGGGGATAAATGAAGGAAAACTGCAATGCCTCCAGCGCTTGGCCATAGCATTTCGGGATATCCTCCAGATGCTCCCCTACCTCGCTTAACCCGAATAGCAGGCCGCTGAGTCCCTTGCCTTCCGCTATTTGCGCCAGCTCGGCGATTTTCTCGCCGGAGCTGCCAATCAGCACGACCCGGCCCTCCCGGTCGTGGAAAGCCGCATTCACTGTGAGGCCCTCTACGAACTGCAGCAGTTCCTCGGCCAGCGCCATCAATTCGCCGCGCTTCATTTCGCGCCCATCCTCGTATTTATAGGCTGCAACGGCAACATTAAAGGGAACCGTATAATTCGCAAAATCAATTTCCCGCTCCAGCTCCTGCCGCTCCTGATCGGCAAGCCCGGTCTGCAGCAGCAGCTCCTGCAAACGGCTGGATTGCAGCTTCCGGCGGTATGACTCTGCTCCAGCGATCGTCTCGGCTAGCCGGGAACGCCGTTCAATGTCCTCCTCGCATTTGCGCAGCGCGACAAACAGCTCATCCCGCCGGATCGGCTTCAGCAAGTATTCCTGCGCCTGATATTTGATGGCGGCCCGCGCATATTCGAAATCCTCGTAGCCGCTTAGAATGATAATGTTGGGCTTAGGGCGCTTCTCCCCTAGCAATCCGGTGTCCGTCTCGCTCAGCTTCTCAATCAAGGCGATTCCATCCATAACCGGCATACGGATATCCGTAATAACAATATCCGCCCCTTCACTGAGGTACAGCGCAAAGGCTTCTTCCCCCTGGGTGGCCATCATGATAGCGTATGAGCCCGGGAATTCGCGCTCAATCATCATTTTTAATCCTAACCGGATATTTTTCTCGTCATCTACGATCAACAGCTTTCTCAATGTCCATCCCCCTCCCTGTTAGCAGCACCTTCGGGATTCTCATCACGACCTTGGCATATTGTCCCTGTACGCTGAAGACCTCCAGACCATAAGGTTTCCCGTAGTAGAGCAATATCCGTTCATGGACGTTTCTGAGACCGATCCCTTCCGTCTTCTCCTCGCTCCGCTCGAAGCCTACCCTTTCCCTTTCCTGTAATCCGACGGCCACAATGCTGGCGTTAATCTGGCTGACAAGAAGTTCATCCATGCCGACTCCGTTATCAGCCACTGTGATGACAACTCCGCTATCCTCCCAATCCCTCACCGTAATCTTAATTTCCCGCTTCTGGCTTCCCCCGTCCGGCCAAGAGTATTTAACGCTATTCTCTACGAGCGGCTGCAGCGACATCTTCAGCACTTCAAGCTCCATAAAATACGGCGGTATGTCCAACGACAATACTACAGGCTCGTCAAAACGGATATTCATAATTTCGATGTAGTTCTCAATATGACGAATTTCGTCCTTCAGTTTGACATATTCCCCCGTCCATTTGAAGTTGTAGCGCATCATCCCGCCCAGAGAAGTCAGCACATCGGAAATCGTCCGCTGATTCTCGATCTCAGCCAGCATCTTGATATTCTCCAGCGTGTTGTACAGAAAATGCGAATCGATCTGGCTGTACAGCGTCCGCAGCTCCGCCTCCTTCGTAATCGCCTGTTTCCGCACACCCTGAGCGATCAGCTCGTTAATCGTTTGCAGCAATTTATTGAAGTGATGCGCCAGCTCCCCGACCTCTCCGCTCTCTTCAAGCCGTGGAGCTGTCGTATTGAGCTCACCCCTGCGCACCTTTTTCATCGCATCCGTCAGTCTTCTTAAGCCTTTTAATATCATCGAATTCAAAAAATATGTAATGATGGAGAGCACGAGAATGAGAATAATGTTGGCGGCGATAATTTGCTTCTTCAATTGCGCGATGTGATTGATCGGCTCTTCCATGGATATCACGTTGATCAAGTGAGCCCCAATCCGTTCTACCGGAGAAGCCGTAATCAAATATGACCGGTCATCCACATTGAACCTGCTGGTCTCCTCGCCGCTTTGCTGCAGCCCGGCAAACTGCCGCTGCACTTCCTTCACGAACGCTTCACTGTCGCTGGATATGCTCCGCCGCTGATCCATGAACAGCTTTCCGCTATCGTCCATGATCATCATCTGGTAATCAACGTCGCCAATGCCTGCAAACGTCTTCGGAGAAAACTCCTTCAGCAGCATTTCGATGCTGATGATGCCGACATGCCTGCCCCCTTCATTGATTTCGCGCAGCAGGGAAATTTTCGGCTGATCGACGTTCGGCTCGGACGTATATCGCTTCATAATGTCCCGGTCGCCGTCCTGGAACACCCACATTTCCGCCCCGCCCAGCGCGCTTGCTTCAGCAAACCAGGCCTCCTTCTCAATCCGTTTCTCCTGGAACACAATCGGCCATATTTCCTGAATCAGGGGGTTGTTGCCGAACAGCCGCCAATGGAGAATACTGGGATTATTAAATTGAATCCGGCTGAAATCGGCAAAAGTTCCCCGCGAAAGCTCCAACAGTTCGATCGTTCCCGGCTCCTCGCTCAGGGTTAAATAATCGATCAATTCCTGATCCAGTCTCGTAATCTGCGCTGCGGAGTCCATCACCTCAATCTGCTTCTGGATATGGAATTTCTCCAGCTCCAGCATAAATTGACTCTGCTTCACCGCATCCCGGGTATACGTCTTGCTGATTTCATTGAAGAAATAATTGGAGATAATGATGCTCGGTATCAAAATAATGACGATATATGCGGTGACCAGACGGCTCTGCATCGATCTGCGCTTAAGCCAGAATAGAACCGGCTGCAAAGCCGACATCATACGCTGCTTCATCCTCTGCACTTCCTGTTCTGCGCGGAAATACGCTATATAAAATCACTGTCGCATTCACCAAACTGTCGGTACACTGAAATGCTTACATCAAGACGACATTCACCAAACTGTCGGTACACTAAATGGAATTCTTGTAACTAAATTCACCCTAAGCGAAGATTTCAGGGGATTAGATGGATTTCACGCACCTAAAATCAAGAATCCAGCCCATGATTGGCCATTCCTCTGTTTCTAACGACATGAAATCCATTTAAAACTACCTTCCCTTCTCTATTGCAAAAACTAACTACTACAAATCCATTTATATAAATGGAATTTTATCAAAAAGCTATAATCCTTGAAAATACGGCCAAAGGGGCCCCCATTCGGCCAAGACCGAAATGGGGTACCCCGTAGCAAAACAAGCTATTCACCTATTGAATAAATTCGGCAAGCTTCTTCACATTCTCTTCGAACTTCTGCTGCTTGTATGCCTGAACCTTAGCAAAGCCAAGCTCGTCGCGCTTCTTCAAGTAAGCCTCCCAGATTTGATCGAACTCGTCATCCGATTTGGCCAACAGCAGTTTAGGCAATACCCTGCCCCATTCCTGCAAAATTTTCGTATTCATAATGCCTTCGTCGGAATTGCCGACCGGATCGATCTGATCGTATTGCGAGAGGCTCACCGTCTTACCGCGAGTCCAGTCTTCCATTTGCTTGAACGGTTCAACCGCCGGCGGCGCCCAGGCCGGAGTCATGTTCGTATCCATCAGCATCCAGAACGTATGGGAAGCGCCATACTTCTTATCGAACGCGCTGCGGTCGCTGTTCAGCAATTCCTCGACTTCCGGCAGGAACTGATCCTTGCCATCGATCGTATCCCAGGTTACGCCTTGCTTCCCGAGGAAGGTATCCCGCTGGCCTTCTTCCGAAATCATGTAATCAAGGAAACGGATGGCCCGGGCTTTGTCCTTCACGTTCTTGGAAATTAAAGTGACCGTCCAGCCGGAAATCGATGGCCCCGCCAGCGTTGGCTGATCCAGGTTGGAGTTCGCCGGACCGTCTACCGCAATATATACGGAATTCGGATCCTCAGCATACAATGCGTTTTGCTGGGCCGCTAAATCTGACCGCGAGTACAGCATTGCAAAGTAACGGCCTTGAGCGATTTTCTCCTCCATTTGCGGACGCTTATCGATGAAGACATCCTTAGCCAGCAATCCCATTTCATTGGCTTTGCGTATCGTCTTCAGCCATTTTACGAAATCAGGATCGGTGAATCTGTCGTTCAGCTTGCCATCCTTCTCATGAGGCACCGCCAGGAAATTCTGAATGTAATGCTCGAAAGACGCGTTACCCTTCTCGTGGAAATCGTACATGCCCAGCGGAATCAGCGGCTGCCCGTTAATGCTCGGGAACATTTTCTTGGCATCATCAAGCGCCTTTAGAAATCCTTCCGGCGTCCGCATATCCGGGCTGCCCAGCGCTTCATACATATCCTTGCGCACCAGGAATGTCTGCGTCGAAGTCAGATTATCTCCGAACTTCTTATAGTCCTCAGGCGAGGAGGATGAGTTCGGGTATCCATAAATATTGCCGTCCTCCTGCGTATACCACGAAACCTTCGCCGGGTCCGTTACCTTATAGAAATAAGGATCATATTGATCGGCCAGCTCATTGAGCGGCAGCACCAGGCCGCCCTCGATCATCTGCTTGACAGCGTCTTCATACCAGCCCAGCGTAATAAAGTCCGGAAGGTTGCCGGAAGCGATCATCGTATTCATTTTCTCCGCCTCATTACCAGCCGGAACGATGAAGTTTATGTTAACCCCCGTCTTCTCCGTCACGTATTGACTCGTAATATCTACGCCCCATTTGTTCGGGAACCAGGAAAAGTTAATATACCAATCAAATGTAATCGGCGACGTATCTACTTTCCAGCCCGGATCATTTTCCGTCAATTTCACTTCCTCGGCCGGCTGCTCACCATTCGGCTGCTCAGCGCCGTTCCCGTTCTTGCTTCCGCCTCCGCTGGAGCATGCTGTCGACAAAACTAGCAGCAGCGCGCAGAGAAGCATTGCAAAACTCTTTGTCTTAGGCTTCGCCATCATGCAAGATTACCCCTTTTCTTCATTGAAATAAGTATAATATGACTCTCGCTAACGGATCACTATAATTTAGCAAGAGGGACTACCACTTGGAAGCGGAAGGCTTCTGACATCCGTATGCTGCCTCCCTCGTTCGGCCCTACCCTTTGATCGAACCAATCATCATCCCCTTAACAAAATAGCGCTGCAGGAATGGATAGACAAAAACGATCGGCATCGTGGTGACGACCATCGTCGCCAGCTTAAGGGATTGCGATGTTACGGTTTTGCCAATGCCGCCCGGGATTTGAGCCACCATCTGATTTGAGCTCGACTGGGCCACGACCCGGTATAAATAGGTCTGAATCGGCTGCAAATCCATGTTGTTCATGTAAATCACTCCGGTGAAGTAATCATTCCATTGATACACGCCGTGGAACAGCGAGATTGTAGCGATGACCGGCATCGACACCGGAATGATAATTCGGACAAAAATCGACCAATCGTTGGCCCCGTCGATTTCCGCCGCTTCCTCCAGCCCATCCGGAATTTCCCGGAAGAAGGTCATGAAGATGATGAGATCAAAGAAACTGAACATAACCGGAATAATATATACGAGAAAATTGTCCAGCAGGTGTAAATCCTTCATCAGCAAGTAGGTAGGTATCAATCCCCCGCCAAAAAACAGCGTTACCGTACCGATAAAAATATAAATCTTGCCCCCGATCAGCTCCCGCCTGGAGAAGGCATAAGCGACCATCGCCGTAAAAAATACGTGGAGGACCGTCCCCAGCAGCGTCTTGGCAACCGTAACGCCCATCGCCGTCATAATGCCGGAATTCCGGAAGACGCCCATATAATTTTCAAAGCTGAATATCCGGGGCCACCAATAAATTCCGCCGCGCATGCCGTCCACGCCCTCGTTCAGCGAGTTTACGACGACATACCAGATCGGGTATAAAGTTACGAAGCATATCAACAGCATTCCAATATTATTCAACAGGTCGAAGAGGGCTTCTCCCTTGGTCTTTCGATTGAGACTCAGCATGTCCGCTCGGCTCCTTCTCTAGAAGAGTGATGTATTATTCAGCTTCTTGGTTACGCTGTTCGCGATCAGCAGCAGGATCAGGGCTATCACCGATTTGAACAGACCAACCGCAGTGGAGTAGGAAAAGCGTCCGGACAGCATCCCTGTCTGGTACACATAAATATCGATGACATTGCTGGCACTCTCGTTGAGAGCGTTGCGCAGCACCAGAATTTGATCGAAATTGGAATTCAGGACACCGCTGACAGCCAGAATGAACAGGATCGAAATCGTTCCCTTGATCGATGGCAGCGTGACGTACCACATTTTCTGAAATCTTCCCGCCCCGTCAATCGTAGCGGCTTCATACAAATCGGGCGATACGCTGGAGATAGCTGCCAGATAAATAATCGCTGACCAGCCCAGCTCCTTCCAGATATCGGACGTAATGATGATTCCCCAGAAATAGTCCGGCTCGGCAAGATAGGAAATCGGTTCTTTAATCAGGTTGAGCGCCAACAATATATTGTTGATGATTCCCACGTCCGCCAGCCAAGTCGTCAATATCCCGCCGAGAACGACCCAGGACAGGAAGTGCGGCAAGTAAGATATCGTCTGGATCGCCTTCTTATAGCGAAGCGAGCGTATTTCATTCAGAAATAAGGCGAAGATGATCGGCAGCGGAAAACCGATGATCAGCTTGATCAGGCTGATACCCAGCGTGTTCTTCATGACGTTCACGAAATTATCGTCCTCGAAGAAGGCTTTAAAATGCTCAAACCCTACCCAGGGCGCCTCGGCAATGGTTCTGATAATCCTGTAATCCTTAAAAGCGATAATGATTCCGTACATCGGTACGTAGTTGAATAGAATGATCCAGGCGATGCCCAGCAGAGCCATCACTTGAATATGCCTTTGCCTGTGCAGCTTCCTCAGCCAGTGGCGGCGAGGCGGCTCGGGGCGCATATTCTCCATCTTTGACAATGCGGCTGACTCGGCACTCTGCTCTAGTTCCATAGTTTGACCTCCAAGCTGTTCGTTTCGTTCCTATGCGTATCCATGAAAGCATTTTCATCCATTTGAGTTTATTGTACGATCTATCCCCTTAGGCCGTAAGGCTTCAGATTTCGTTTGAGGGGCCCCAAATTTCGGCCGCAAAAAAGCAAAATCCCCCTTACAGCAGCTGGCGAATGATCGCCAGGCCCCGCAAAGAGGGATTTGAGTTCTATCTACTCATTACTTTCGATGACATAAGTGATGATGGAGTGCGGCTCAAGCCGTGCCTCCAGCACCTCAGATCCCAGACCAAGCGTAAAGCTCCGCAGCTCCTCGCTTTCATTCATGACAACAACAGCAAGCGTCCCATCCGGATTGGCAAACGCCGTGGAGAGCACGCCTGCTGTCCGCGACTCCAAGCCGATGCGTTCCGCTCCCGGAGCGATGAATTTGCTGAAATGACCGATGTAATAATAGGAGCTGTTATAATGGAGCGTATTTGTAACCGTGTCGGCAATGATCGGTGCATCGCACAGATTGTTCACATGGTTCGGTCCGCCCGTCTCATCCAGCACGATATTCCAGTCAAGATAGCCTTCCGTCCAGTTATTCAAATCCCCAATCATGTTCCTGCCATAGCGTTCACCGGTGAACCATTCCCCCAGTTTCACGCCGCCCTCCTGGCAGCCTTCCGTGAAGAGGAGGCCTTTGTCCGGGAACAAATCATGCACTTTGCCGACATTGTCGAAGTCTTCACTCACATACCAGTGAAAGCCCGTTCCCCAGACGTACTTCGCCGCCTCTGGATCGGACAGCACCACACTTGCGCGCTCCACCATAATATCCCGGTTGTGATCCCAAATGAGAATGTTCACGTCCTGCATACCGGCAGCATGCATCGCCGGACCCAAATGATCCTTAATGAAATCCCGCTCCTCCTCGGCGCTATAAATGCAGGAATCCCAGGTCTGAACCGCCGCCGGCTCGTTCTGGACCGTGATTCCCCAGATCGGCACGCCCTCCGCGCGGTACGCTTCGATAAATTTCGTATAGTAACGCGCCCATGCCTCGCGGTATTCCGGCTTAAGCGCTCCTCCATGATTCATATCCCCGTTCGTCTTCATCCAGGCTGGCGGACTCCATGGCGAGGCCAGCATCATAATATCCCCGCCTCGGGTGCGGGCCGCATCCTTAACCAGAGGAAGAACCCATTTACGATCCCTGGCAATGTCAAACGTCTTCAGCTCGGTATCGTAATCCTCCACGTAAGTGTAGTTCTCCAGAGCGAAGTCACAGCTATGGATATGCACACGGCCGATCGTGTAACCGATCCCCTCCTGCGGATCATAATAGCTGCGGATGACCTCCTCCCGTTTATCCGGGCTCATGCGGGACAGCGTATAAGCGGCTGCCTCCGTAAATGCCCCGCCAAATCCGAGGATCCGCTGGTAACGCAAGCCCGGCTGAAGCTCCAAATCGGCACTCTGTCCCTCAGCCCTTAGCTGAAATGACACCTTGCCCTGCTCCTTGAGGCGTTCATTCGTTTGCTTGGATGTCACAATGCATTTTGCTTGTCTGGCCATGTCCTACCCACTCCTTGTTTAGTATCATGGAGAAAAGCGCCTACTCCAGGGATAGGGGGCCCTTTCGTATGCGCTTTCACCCTTTAAGCTTAAAAACTTGCTTAAATCTTAAAATGAAGCGAATTATCCCGTCAAACCAATACAAAATTTAGTGACCTTACACGAAATTTCGGTCCGTCCGGGAGCTGTAACATGGCCCTGCCCCTTTTAAATGTCCAAAGGGATTGAAAAAATTCGACAAAAAGCACCGTTTTCCCTGATTTTCATATATGCTATCCATTGATTTCCTGCACCTTCCGCAATATGATATTTTTAAGGCATAATCCAATATGCTTATTCCATAAGTCCTACATAATTCGCGGTCAACTTGAGGGGGCTAATATATTGAGTCATTCCGGTATCGAATCACTGATCGATTCGGCCACACTGCTGAGATCTATTGATAAGATGGGGATCGGCCTAGCCATCACCGATCCTAATTTAAAGGACAACCCGCTCGTCTACGTCAATCAGGGCTTTGAAATGATTACCGGATACACTCGCGAAGAAGTGCTCATGCGAAATAGCCGGTTTCTGCAAGGCGAAGAGACGGATGAAGCCCATTTAGAGGTTATCCGGCAGGCGATCAAGGAAGGCCGGACCGATACTGTGACGATTAAAAACTACAGAAAAGACGGAAGCACGTTCTGGAACCAGTTCATTATTTGCCCTGTCATTAACTCGGAGGGCGAGCCAACCTATTTCATCGGCCTGCAATTCGATGTTACCAAGGAAATGGAAGAACGGGACGCCTCCGAGCAAAGAATCAAAATGCTCTCTTATTTCGATCCTCTCACCGGACTGCTGAACAATAACGGCTTCCGGGAAGCGATGAAGAAAGAATTCCAGGCGCCGGAAATGAATGTCCGCACCGCCGCCGTCATTCGCTTGAACCTGAACCGGTTCCGTTACATCAATGAAAGCTACGGCGAAGGCACTGGCAACGAGCTGCTCAAGGAAGTAGCGCGGAGACTCAAGAGTACCTTGGCTGAGGGAACGCCGATTTGCCGCAGCTTTGCAGATGATTTTATCGTCCTGCTCTCCGGCATCGACGATCCATTGCAGGTTCATGAGACCGCAATTGAGTTGAACGACGTCCTAAGACGGCCGTATATTCTCTCCGATGACGAAATCACGCTAGGATTCGGGATGGGAATCAGCCTCTACCCCGATGACGGCTGCGAGTCGGCCGTTCTGCTCAAGCATGCCGAGCTCGCGATGAAGGAAGCCAAAATTGAGGTACTCAACGGACCGCACTATTTCGATTACTACCTGCTGGATAAACTGCTGGAGCGGGTCAATATCGAGAAAAAGCTGCCGCGGGCCCTCACCGAAGGAGAATTCGAGCTCCATTATCAGCCAAAAATCGACGCAGCTACTAGAGCGCTTACCGGACTAGAGGCCTTGATCCGCTGGAATGATCCCGAGCTGGGGCGCATTTCACCTGCCTCGTTTATTCCGATCGCCGAAGATACCGGCTTTATCGTGCAATTGGGAGAATGGGTGCTGTGGGAGGCTTGCCGCACGAATAAAAAATGGCAGGATGCCGGATACCCGAAACTTCCGATCTCGGTGAACGTCTCTGCGGTCCAGTTCCGGCACCCCCAATTTGTACATATGGTCAAGCATGTACTGGAGCAGACTGGACTAGACCCGAAATATTTGGAACTGGAGCTGACGGAATCGCTCATCAATAATCCGATGATGATTAAAGAAAAGCTCGATTCTCTCAAGGAAAAAGGCATTAGCCTGTCGCTAGACGACTTTGGTACGGGCTATTCCTCCATTTACTATTTGAAGACATTGCCTTTACAGGTGCTCAAGATCGATCGGACATTCATCCAGGAAACCCCCTCCTCCCAGCGGGACAGCTCGCTGCTCCGTTCGATCATCGAGCTGGGCAAATCTTTAGGTATGACCGTGCTGGCGGAAGGCGTTGAGACCGAGGAGCAGTTCAAATTCCTGCAGGAAATCGGCTGCGATCAAATTCAAGGCTTTTATTACAGCCGGCCGCTGGATGAACAGGCTGCCGAACAGCTGCTAAGAACGGCAACCTGCAAGGAAGACCTGGTGCTTCATGAATCAACATGCAAATAAACGCCTGAAAGGCTTAGACGGCTTATTGCGAAATCGTACGAGCGATTTTAGCAATAAGCCTTTTTTGCGTCGTTTGCCCGCGCCGCCGCTTACCATACTTTCAGCAAACATTCAGTTTGGATTAAGCTTTGTTTCATTTACGCTCTGTAAACTATTCTTGAAGTTGTCTAATTTTAGGATCTACATAACTTTAAAGAAAGTTGGAATGGCGTGATGAAGAAAAAATGGCTATGGCCCGGCCTTGGAGCAGCTGCCATCCTGATCATTGCATCCGTGCTTTACATCATATTGGCGAAAGACAAGCAGGCCCAGCAACCCGTTATGGAACAGAGCACAGCCCGGGTTGCCAAAGGAGATATTCTCGTCAGCGTCTCGGGAGCCGGCAGCATTATTTCCACGGAAGAAGAGACGGTACGTACAAAAGACGAAGGCGTCGTTGCCGAAGTGAAGGTCAAGGAGGGCGATGTCGTCCAAAAGGGACAGACGCTGCTAACCTTTGAGGACAATGATCTCAGCGGCAGCATTGCCGCCAAGGAGTCCTCCCTGGAAAACGAGCAGCTGAATCTGGAGGAATTGCAGGACAAGTACAAACGTGAAGTATACGACGGAGGAACCGAAGAGTCGCTCGCCTCTATCAAGTTGTCCATCACCAAACAGGAGAAAAACATCCAGACGATTAAGGATGAGATCGCCTCGCTAAAAGAAGATATGATCGCCCCAGACCCGTTAACTGCACCGATCGACGGAACGATAACGGCGGTCCATATTTCTTCCGGCGAGCGGGCAAAGGAAGGGAATGAACTCTTCACCCTTATTGATTATCAAGCGCTAAGCGCGACCGTCAGCATCGATGAGCTGGATATCCCCAAGGTGCAAACAGACATGCGGGCCGAGGTCAAGCTGGATGCTATCCCTAACCAGACCTTTGCGGGCGTCGTTACCGGCATTGCCAACGAAGGAAAAGCGTCCGGCGGGGTGTCGCTGTTTGATGTAACCGTGAAGCTGGACAAGTCCGAAGGCATCCGCGCAGGGATGTCGGCGGAGGTCACAATTATTCTGGAAGAGAAAACGGATGTGCTGACCTTGCCTATCGAGGCTGTGCAGAAGGTCGGAGAGGACGATATGGTCATCCTTCCTTCCGCTGTCAAGACGGCTTCCAGCCTAGAAGCGCCGGCTAGTACGGGGCGGAGCAAGCCGAATCCGAATGTATCGTCACCTGAACCAGAGCAGCAGGAACAGCAAGGACCACAAGGACAGCAGGGGCAGCAGAGGCAGCAAGCGCAGCAAGGAAGCAGCGGGAACCCGGCAGGAGGACTGATGCAGAAGGTCGAGGTCGGAGTTCATGACGAGACACGCATCGAAATTGTGAACGGGCTGCAGGAAGGCGATGAGGTCGTCATTCCAACGGTCCGAAGATCCGCTTCCTCCAACAATCAAGCTGGACAGCAAATGATGCCTGGCGGCAGCATGCCGGGTGCAGGCTTCGGCGGAATGGGCGGAGGTACGGGCGGCGTCATACCTGGCGGCGGCGCGTCCGGCGGCGGAGGAGCTATGCGCAGAAGCGGAGGCGGCTTCCAATGACATTGACCGCACAATTGCCGCAACCGTTAATCGAAGTTAAGGACCTCGGCCACGGCTATATCATGGCGGGAGAAATGATGCCGGTGCTGCAAAATATTTCTTTTACCATCCATCATGGCGAATTCGTCGCTATCATCGGCCCCTCCGGCTCAGGTAAATCCACCCTGATGAATATGCTGGGCTGCCTTGATATCGCAAACGAGGGTCGCTACCTGCTGGATGGCCAGGATGTCCGCGAACTGTCCGACAACAAACTGGCGCAAATCCGCAATGAGAAGATCGGCTTCATCTTTCAGCAGTATAATCTGCTGCCCAAGCTGTCGGCCTTCGAGAATGTAGAGCTGCCGCTTATTTACCGCAACGTCCCCTACAAGGAACGGCGCAGGGCTGCCGAGGAGTCGCTGCGGCTCGTCGGACTCGAGGACCGCATGCATAACCGACCTTCGGCATTATCGGGCGGCCAGCAGCAGCGAGTAGCGATCGCCCGGGCCATTGCAGGCAAGCCGCCAATGCTGCTGGCCGATGAGCCGACAGGAGCGCTCGACAGCAAGACAGGCGCCGAGGTGATGGCCAAGATGCAGGAGCTCAACCGGCTGGGCCATACGATTATCATCATTACTCACGACCTGAGCATTGCCGAGCAGGCCAAACGCCTCATCCGGATCATGGACGGCAAAATCGTCGAAGATCGGGGGAATGAGCCTTGAATATTTACCAGTCCATCAAAATGGCCTTTAAAAGCGTAGCAGGCAACAAAACTCGTTCTTTCCTGACGATGCTGGGCATCATTATCGGCGTATCCTCCGTAATTACGCTGGTTTCGGTCGGCCAGGGCACGGCGTCCTCCATCACCAAGCAGCTTCAAGGGCTCGGCACCGACCTGCTTACCGTTAATATTATGGGCCGGGGGGCGACCACTTCATTAAGCTATGAAGAGGTTATGGAATTGAAGGAGATCAGCGGGGTGAAAGCCGTCTCCCCGGTCATTTCCGGGAATGCAACGGTGAAGAAAGGAACCGTAAACGATACGTATGCGGTGGAAGGCATTACGCCAGCCTACGAAGAGGTGAAGAATTTCCACGTCCAATCCGGACGCTACATTCTGGATATCGATAATGAATACCGGATGAAGGTAGCTGTGATCGGCTCCGAGGTGGCCAGCGATTTTTTCGGAATCAATAATCCGGTGGGCCAGACGCTGCAGTTAAACGGGGTAAGCTTCAAAATCGTTGGCCTGCTGGAGACGATCGGCACTAGCGCAACGGGCTCCAATGACGATAAAATCCTCATTCCGATTTCGACGGCCGAACGGTTCCTGCAAAGCCGGGGGATTCGTTCCTACACCGTCCAGGCGGATTCAACCGAGCTCGTCTCTAGCACACAGGAGCGGCTGAAGGCCTGGCTGGACGAGAAGTTCATGTATGCCGACAATGCGTACAGCGTCTTCAGCGCCCAGGAGATGATGGACACGCTGAATTCGACCACGCAGATGCTCTCGCTGGCCTTGGGAGGAATCGCAGGTATTTCCCTGCTCGTCGGGGGAATCGGCATTATGAATATCATGCTTGTATCGGTCAGTGAACGAACGCGGGAAATCGGCGTGCGCAAAGCGATAGGCGCCAAGAAGCGAGACATTCTGCTCCAATTTCTGATCGAATCTACCGCGCTGAGCGGCTTCGGGGGCCTGATTGGCGTCGCGCTAGGTTATGGAGCCAGCGCCCTAATCTCCAGCATGTCGACCTTGAGTACCGAGGTATCCATGTCGATTGTGGCCGTCTCCTTCAGCTTCTCGCTGTTCATCGGCATCGTATTCGGCGTGATTCCGGCCAACAAAGCGGCCAAGCTGCGGCCCATTTACGCTTTACGCACCGACTAAGCTGCATTTCGGTCCAGCTCACAAGAAGATTATTGTAATAGATTATTTTAACCATCCATCAAAAAACTGGCGATACCCTTCCTTCATCACCGTGCTCGAAAATTTGCCAAAAGCATATTCCCGGTTATCCAGGGAATGGGAGTGCGGCGAATCCAGCGCCATATTGACCAGCTCGAACCAGTTGTGCTCATTCCCGGCGAAGGCATGCCGCGAGCTGATATGGTCATAGCAGGGATGCTCCGGCTTCACGACGATTTTGCCCATGGCCAGCGCTTCCGTCAGCGGCATCGCAAACGTATCGAATTTAGAGCAGCTCCAGTATACTTTGGCTGAATTCATCAGCTGAAAAATCTCGGCCTGCGACAAAGCAAACTGCAGCTTGACGTTGCCCGGAATATTATACTTTTTCATGCTCTCCCGGTAACGCTCGCCGCCGAATACCATGTACACTTCCCGGTCCGGATTGCGCCGGGCATATTCCAGTACCAGATCCGGCCGGCGGTTTTCCTCATCCCGGCCGATCCACAGCACGCGGTTATGCACGATCGCACCCGGATCGAAATAACGATTCGCCAGCTCCTCGCTGAAGCCGATCGGAATCACATCGACATCGGTAACGCCAAACACGCTGTCCAGCTGCTTTTTCAGGAACTCGGTCTGCACGATAGCCTTGTCCACGATGCTGTAGAAAGGCTTCATCATTTCGTACCCTGTTAAGGCCGGATCCGGGAAGCTGTGCGGAAACAGAACGCTGTTCTTGATGAACATCTTCAAATAAGTGAATCCCGATACCGTAAAGATGACATGCTCGATCCCCTGGGCATAAATTTGGTCAAGTACGATGTCGTAGTTGACCAAATCTCCTTTCTCATGTTCGTAGCCGGGAATCCAGTCATGGCCGCTGACATGGCGCTCCGGCGAAATAAAGATGATTTCCACTCCAAGCTCAGCCGCCAAAGCCTGGAGGCGCTCGGCAAATACGCGCGGCCCCTGGGCTTCGGCAAACTGGATTTTACGCATAACTAGTCCGACCTTTTTCACTGGCATGCTGTCCTTTCTGTGTAATTTTGCTCCAGCAATCGTACAAGCTGGCCTTTACCTCGCTCCGTTGAGCCAGAAGCTCGGCATTGGACCAGACGCCTCCATCCTGCCGCAGATCATTCGCAATCAGCATCAGCATCCATAGCGAGAATACCGCCGCTAACAGGCTGTACGTTTCCATGAATGTCTCCTCGTCCTCCCACGGTTTGCCGTAATAAGCAGATTGCTTCAGGTAGTACCGCAATATCCGCTCGCGGTAAGCCAGCGTCATCTGCTTGGGATACCGGGGGTGCGACATATCGATCAGATAATATAAATCCCAGAAGGGAACGTTCAGATGGGCGTGCTCCCAGTCCAGGATGTACAGTTCACCGCTCTCCGTAACTGTGTAATTGCCAAGGTGCAGATCCCCGTGCGACAGTACCTTCGCTTCCTCCGCCCACAGACCGGCTCCCGCTTGATTCATATTGCACAGAATATCATCAACACACCTGCGAGGCAGTCCCGCTGCTTCCAAGGCAAGCTCCGCTTCGTCCTTTCGCTCGGACAGGTCAGCAGCCATCTGCCGCAGCCCCGGCTTCTGCCCCGTATCCGGGACATCGCCCCAATGCTCGGGCGGATAAGAATGCCACCAGGCCATCTGTTTAGCCACAAGCAGGGCATGCCTAACGTCGAAGCGATGGCTGATCGTCCCTAGATCCTCGAAGATGCCCCAGCCCGCCTCGCCCCGGCCAGGCGCAGAACACGCAATCAGCTGCGGATATATAGGCGGGAAGGAGGATAGGACATGCTCGTACACCCAGGCCTCGCGATCCCCGTTCCCTTCATGGGTTACCGGCTTGAAAACGTAGCTTCGTTCGGGAGAGGGATAGAAGCGTTCTACGAACTTGCCGTTCATGCCCTGGTACAGCTGTTCCCTTTTCCACACATAGCGGTCATTAAGCTCGCCGCTCTCGGATACATATATAAGAACATCGTTCGGCTCCTGCATATTGTTCATGTTACCTTTCGGGTACAAGTTTATTATTGTAAGGGTACTAACCTTAGGTTTGATTGTCAAACGACAGGTTTCGATGAAAAAAACAGGGGTTTGCAATCCGTCTCAAGAAGCGATTATGGCAATCATCGGTTATAATATATAGGATATGGATACTAGGACCGCAGAATAATGATGTGCCAAGGAGGATCACCATGTTTGACCGCTTCCCCGCCCTATCCACCGAGCGTCTTCAATTGCGAGAAGTGACGCTGGAGGATATGGAGGCGGCTGCAGAGCTGTATGGAAATTCCGTAATGATGAAGACTCGCCAGGGGCCTGAGAAGCATCTGGACATTCAGGCGAGCAAGGATTCCCGCAGAACGGCGGTTCCGGAACGGGAGACCGCTGCACACCGCATACAGGAATGGTTTATGACTCCCTATCAGGAGCAGCGGGGAATTCGCTTCGGCATTTATTTAAAACACAGCAACCGGCTGATCGGATCCTGCGGTTTTTACCGCTGGAACAAAGCTCATTACAAGGCAGAGCTCGTATTCGATCTTCATTCCGAGTACCGCAAGCGAGGCTTGCTCAAAGAGGCGTTAAACGCACTTATTGCCTTTGGCTTCGATTCTATGAAGCTGAACCGGATCGAAGCACGGATCGAGGGAGGCAACCAGCCCGCCCAACGCACACTGCTCTCGCTAGGCTTCCGCCACGAGGGCATCGAGCGCGAGTCCGAATTCGAAGACGGCAAATTCATCGATATCGCCTGCTTTAGCTTGTTAAAAGGCGATGGCCCGCCGCCCGTGCATCTTGTGAAGTGACGAGCTGTCCAAATCAGCGCATACGCAAAGAACCTGAGGCATTGCCTCAGGTTCTTTCTTGGTTTGTTGCGTTCAGCCATGGTGAGCTTATGCCGTAACGCGCTAATACTTTCGATAGCTGCGTCAATACTTTCAGAACTCCTGCCTGTTATTATTGCCGCCGCTCCCGCTTTCGCAGTCCATTCTACTGCTTAAGGATTGGCAATGGTCAGGGCTGCGGAGTTGGACGGATCGGACAACCGGTTCACGGTAGCGTTCGTTCCGTCAGCAATGGACAGTACATAGGCTTGGTAAGCCGTGCCTGCTGTAATCGCATTGCCGGAGGCGTCCACATCGGCCTCCGTAAATGTCACAATCGGCGTTCCGCCTTTGCCGATGGTTCTATACAAGCGGGACTCCAATCCGCTCGCCCGAGACTCGTTCATACCCTCGCCTGCCGGAACAAGCAGGACCGCATACGAGGAAATGCCGTTCTCGTTCGCAGGCTTGGTGAAGCTGACGATAAGGCTTGCGGAGTTACCGTCCGCCGAAACGCTGACACCCGTTGCCGAAGGAGCAGCAGGATCAACGGCCGTCAGGCGGATGTCACCGGATGGACCGGCCAGAGCGTTCAAGGAAGCCGTGCCGCTCTTGGATACGGACAGAACGTATACCCGGTAGGCTTCGCCCGTCTTCAGCCCGTTGCCGTTCACGTCGCGCGTGGAAGCCGTCATAGCCTGGGAGACATCTCTGCCTGCCGAGACCACTGTATAGTTAGGCGATCTAACTGCGTTAGCCTCTTCCTTGCCGAAATATTGGCTTGCCGGCACAACCAGGATGCGATGCTCAGCGATATTGTTCTCTGCGGTTGATCTTGTGAAGTTGACGACAATATCCCGTCCGTCGCCATGATTCCCATTGACCGCCGCCGACAAGTTCCCGACCGGCGTTACTGCACTGTTGCCGCTAAGCGTAATTGCCGCTGAAGCAGCGGATAATGCGCTTGAGCTTGCGGAGCCGTCATAGCCTACAGAGAGCACGAACACGCGATAGCTTACGCCGTTGCGAATGGCCGCTCCATCCACATCCCGCGCGTTATAAGGAAGCGTAAAGCTCAAGTAGGATCCGGCTTTGTCGACGCGGGTATAGTTTGCTGCGGGAACCCCGAGCGCTTTAGAAGCATTAAAGCTGCCTGCATTGGCGGCTTTGACCACATAGACGCGGTAATGGCTAATATTCGATTCATCGGAAGCGCGGGTGAACGATACCTGCAGATCCCGGCCATCGTTATTGTCATTCACGTCTTGTACATCCAGGCCGCTTATGGCGCCAATATTATAGTTGTTGCTCAGCGTGATCGCGGAGGATGGCCCAGTCAGCGCGTTGTTGCCCGCATAGCTGCCGCTACCTACCGATAGCACGAACACCCGGTAGTTGACCCCGTTGCGGATGGCCGCACCGTCAACATCTCTTGCGCCAGAGGACAGAGCCTGCGTTACATAGCTGTTGCCGCCTTTGTTAATTTGCGTATAGTTCTCTCTGGATACGGCGTTCGCTTTCGCCAGATCGAACTTGCCCGCATTAGAAGCCTTGACAACAAGGACGCGGTAATGGCTCAGATTGGATTCATCCGAAGCACGGTTGAACGATACCAGCAGGTCGCGGCCGTCATTGTAGTCGCTGACATCGCTGACGTTCAGATTCGAAACCTTGCCTACACTGTAATTGTTAAGCAGCGTAATAGCATAGGACGGGCTGGACAGCGCATTGTTGCCTGCATAAGCGCCGCTGCCTACCGCCATCACGAACACCCGGTAGTTGACCCCGTTGCGGATGGTCGCTCCGTCTACGTCCCTTGCTCCTGAAGGCAAGTTACGATTAAAGTTATAGCCGTCTTTGTTCCATTCGGTATAATTCGAGCTGGACACATTGTTGGCCTTCGTCAGATTAAAAGAACCGTAATCGCTGGCTTTCACGACGAACACGCGGTAGCCGCTAATTTTGGATTCATCGGCCAGCTTCGTGAAGCTGATGCGCAGGTCGCGGCCATCCCCATAATCGCTTTCATCAAGCACCTGCGTAATCACTGGTGCCGCTACCGATCCCGTGCTCAGCGTGATCGAAGACGATGCGGCAGACAGCTTATGTGCTGCGCTGCCCGTATTGCTGCTGATCGACTGTACGAATACGGTATAAGGCACACCGTTCCTGATATAGTCCCCGGCAGAATCTCTTACGCTTGAGCTTAACGCTGTCGACAGCGTGCTGTTCGATGTTTTGTTGACAACGGTGTAATATTGGCTGGACAGCCCGTTCGCCGTGGCAAGATCGAACTTGCTTGCATCCTTCGTCTTGACGACAAAGATACGGTAGCTGGAAATATCGCTATCCTTGGAAGGTCTCGTAAAGGTTACATAAAGATCTCTTCCGTCTCCATAGTCACTGACGTCGGTGACCCTTACATTCGACACCGCCGCCACCGAATTTTTGGTGCCCAGCGTAATGGAAGACGATGGGTAGGACAGGGCGCTAGCCAAGTTGCCCTTGCCGACAGAAACTACGTACACTACGTAGGATTGTCCTGCCTTGATCAAATCCCCTTCAACGTCACGGGATTGCGAGGTTAACGTAATTGTCGGATCGATGCTTCCGACTGCTACGCTTGTATAGTTGGCAGAAGGCACCTTCAGGGCCGAGGCCAGATTAAATCCGGACGTTTTGTTCGCCTTAACGACCATGACCCGGTAGTGGTCGATGGAGGACTGATTCGAAGCCCGCGAGAAGCTGATCTGCATATCGCGGCCATCCCCGTTGTCGGCGATATCTCTGGCCGATACGTATGTGACAGGATCGGCTGACACCGGATTGCTGTTCGTTGTAATATACACGGTCTTGCTGGAAGCATCCCACACGACATCCTCGCCTAGAGCTTCGCTGACGAAGCGGACCGGAACCAGCGTTCTTCCCTGGAGAATCTGCGCAGGTACGTCAAGGCTCAACGTTTGGTTGTTGACCGTGGCTGTTCTGGCATTGATCTTTAGTACGACGGTCGTGCCATCTTTCCAGGCGGACACGGTCTTCGTCTTATTATTCCAGTCTACCTCTGCATCCAGCGCCTCAAAAATAGCGCGCAGGGGCAGCATGGCCCGGCTTCCAACCAGAACCGGCGCTTGATCCGTCGGCAGTTTGACCCCGTTAATATAAATGCTGATGGCTTGTGCTGCTTGAGCTGGTGTCTGTAATACTAATGGAAAAATTAAGAGTGCTGATAGTATAGTAGCCCAAATTTTCCTCACATGCTTAACCTCCTATGTCTTGGTATATATTTCTTACCCATGTTGGCATTGCCTTGACTATTTGACGTGTCTGGACGAGCAAAAGTTTCTTAGGAACTCTAATTTTTTCTTATAAATGCATAATTCGCCTGTCGGGATAAGGCATTTGCCTTCTGCCTAAATAGGCGCCTGCAGCCGAAAAATTAAAAAAACACCTGCCGGGACACCAGTCCCGAAAGGCATTTTTCAAATCAAGCAGAAATAAAGATATTATCACCGGCGTTTCGGCAGCAGCTTAACATATTCGTCCGACAGCTTCATTAGCGAGATCACGTACTCATAATCCTGGCGATACCGGGTGAAATCCGCAACCGGCTCCAGCGTTTTGATCGATACGGCTTGTCCGTCCTCGAAGCCTTGTCCGGGAGTAAACATAATTTCATCGTTGAAAAAAGAGCCCGTCGGCAAATAGTAACGTACGCCAAACACATTGCGGTCAATGTTCAGCAAATCCTGGCCTAAAGCGGTAAAACCTTCCTCGTCCAGGGAGACCCCCAGCAAATTGGCAACGGTCGGCAGCATGTCGACCTGCCCCCCCGCCCGCTCCTCCACAATGCCGAGCTCCTTGCCGGGCACATGGATGATCAGAGGAATGTTGAACCGGCTGACCGTATCATCATAAGGAATGCCCAGGTTTGCCGCGATCTCCTCCTTGCTCGTCTCATGAGGCTGAAGGCCGAAATGGTCGCCGTAGAACACGAGCATCGTGCTGTCCCATAAATCAGCTTCCTTCAACTGCCCCATCAGTTGGCCGATGGCGTAATCTGTATAATGAACGGCATTGATGTAGTTCCCCAAATTCGTCCCCTTAAGCTTGTCCGGCAGCTCGATTTGCTGGAACGATTCCGGCACGATAAATGGCGAATGGCTCGAGGTCGTTACGAACTGGGCATAGAACGGCTTATTCCTTGCATGAAGATCCGCCAGCTTCTCCACGCCGACCCGGTACATTTCCTCATCCGATGCCCCGTAGTCGTTGAAGTGATCGTTATTGAAGGCAGGCTTGTCGTAATATTGGTTAAAATGAAGCGCTGGGTACAGCTTGTTTCGATCCCAGAACGTGACCTTGTTGATATGGAACGTATTGGCCAAATACCCCCGCTCCTGCAGCAGTCTAGGCAGGCTTGGCAGCTCGCGGTTGCCATAGCCGGTAGACATCGCCACCGCTGCAGTCGGATAGATGGAGGTATTGAACATAAATTCGGCATCCGACGTATTTCCCTGTCCGATCTGCTGATATACATGCGGAAAATAAATGCCCTCTTCGGCCAGTTTATTTAATACCGGCGTAATCTCAGCCCCGTTATCCAGCTTTAAGTGGATCGGGAAATTTTGAAAAGATTCCATCTGGATCACGATCAGGTTCATCCCTTGAGCGATCCCAAAATAATCTGGAGCTGCAGCGGCATCCGCCTTGGTTCGGTAAGGGTAGCTGCTCTGCAGCTTGGCGATGTTGGCCCGCGTCTGTTCGATGTTTCCCTCTGCGATCATCCGGTCCTCTGCCCGATTATTGACCGCAGCAACAACCTGATAGTTCAGGAGTCCAATCTTCTCTGCCCGGACGAGCTCATTGTCGATCTGCTTGCCCTCGAGCACATAGTATACAGAAGAGACTGCGCTCATTAGCAGCAGCCCGGACACGGCTGAATTCCATACCCATTTCCGGCTCTTTTGCTGCTTAGTGAAGAACGTGTGCACCACGCCTCTTCGGCGACGGTTGACCGTTCGGACGATCTGCCAGCCTGCGGCAAGCACAAAGTCCGCAAAGAACAGAAACTGTTCTGGCCGCAGCAGCGCGCCAACGCTGGCCCGCACTTGGGGAACCTGGTTTAACCCGCTTAAGACGGCGTACGTCGGCACCGTTCCGAAATGGGCAAAATAGAGAGCCGATGAGAAGAACAGGAATGAAAATACCGCATTGAGGCTCCAAAATACAACTCCTTTACTTTTGGTCGGCGTCACCAATTCTACAAGGCATAACACCCCCAGTACGGACAACAATTCCCCCGGCAGGCCGCCCCAGGCGATATTGCCGAACAAGAACGTCCGCAGCAGCAGCAGCTTGAGAACGAGCAGCGTCCCGTTCACGACCAGCTTCGATTTGTACCATGCGTTGATTCGATCCATATTCCATCCTTTCCTTTGCCCGGTATATCTAATAAAACTACTTCCCTATACTTATCTAAACAGTGCATTGAACATTATAACATCCATGAAAGGGGTCTTGGTAATTTATGGACCCCAAGAAGCAGTCGTTCATTCCTGCTTCTCCATCAACTGACGCAGCTTGTACTCCGTAGAAGTGTCCGGAGCAGGCGTGTAAATACTGCAGCGCAAATCCACGTTTCCATGCACCTGCAGCGATGTGAGCTGAAAATGCATTTTGCCCCCTTTGGCATGCCTGAACTCCAGAATAACCTCCGGGGCGGAGCTGACCTCGCTTTGCTCCCACAGCTGATTAAAGTCCGGGTGAGCCGCCTTCATCTCGCTCAGGAAGCGTTCATACCATTGATCCTCCACGTACTGGCCATAATAGGCGCGAAAAATCGCCAGGAATCCCCGCACAAACTGCTCCCAATTACCGGCCAGCCTGCGGAATTCCTGCCTTGTGAACAGCAGGGAGATCATGTTCCTCTGCTCCACCGGTACCTGTTCAAAGTCAAGGAACACATGCGAGGCCGCCTCATTCCAGCCGACGATCTGGCATCTTCGGTCCGAAATAATGGTAGGACAGTATTTTAGCTCATACAAAATCTTCTGCAAAGAGGGACTTATTTCCGGCTGCCCTTCCTGCGGCAGCTGGCCTGCTGAAACCGGGCCCCCTCCGGTATCCATCGCCAGCGCATATAAGTAATTGCGTTCATCCCGGGTCAACTGCAGAGCGGCCGCAATGTTATCCAGCACGGAAGCGGAAACCTTAATATCTCTTCCCTGCTCCAGCCAGGTATACCAGGTCGTGCTGACGCCGGCAAGCTGGGCAACCTCCTCCCTGCGCAAACCGGGCGTTCTACGTCGCGTCCCTGCCGGAAGCCCGACCATCTGAGGAACGATTTTGGCCCGGTGCGTCTTCAAAAATGCGGACAGCTCCTGCAGCCTTGTCTCCTGCTTCATCCCCTGCTCCTCCTTAGCCAAACACTTAAAGTGGTACTGATTATACTATAATAATCAACAACTTGTAATAGGATAATACATGTGACACAATAGCTCCCATAACAGCTCTAAAGGAGGTTCACATGGAAAGAGTTGCAATAACGGGACTGGGCGTCATTTCGCCGCTCGGCAATCAGGTGGAGTTGTTCTGGAATCGCCTGATTCATGGGGAATCAGGCATTTCTCATATTGATACTTTTGATACGTCCAGGCATAAGACGAAAATCGCCGGGCTGGTGCGAGGCTTCGATGCCGAAGCGTTGTTTGGCCGCAAGGAAGCACGGCGGATGGACCGCTTCTGCCAATTTGCACTGGCTGCCGCCGATCAGGCCATTGCCGATGCTGGACTCGATTTGGAGCAAATCGACAGAGAACGCATGGGGGTATATGTCGGCTCCGGCACAGGAGGGATCGACACCCTGCTCGAACAGAGCAGGCTGCTGCAGGAACGGGGGCCCGAGCGGATTAGCCCGGTGCTTGTTCCGATGATGATCTCAAATATGGCCGCGGCGATGATCAGCATTAAATACGGCGCCGCCGGACCTACGCTGTCTCCGGTCACCGCCTGCTCGATTGGAAATACGTCAATCGGGGAAGCGTACCGCCTCATCGCTTCAGGCGGTGCTGACCTCGTCATTGCCGGAGGGACGGAGGCGGCAATCACGGACATTTCCGTCGCCAGCTTCGGCAACGCCACCGCGCTCTCAACGCGCAATGGCGAGCCGGCCAGGGCGAGCAGGCCGTTTGATGAAGACCGGGACGGCTTCGTTATGGCGGAAGGCGCCGGCATCCTCATCCTGGAGTCGTTCAGCCATGCCAAGCAGAGGAAAGCCCGGATCTACGCCGAAGTGATCGGCTACGGAGCAACCTCCGATGCCTACCATATCGTCGCAACCCACCCGGAGGGCGTCGGCGCTTATCGGGCGATGAAGCTTGCGCTCAAGGAAGCGGATATCGCGCCTCAGGATGTGGATGTAATTAGCGCCCATGCTACGAGCACCGAGGTTGGCGACTGGTCGGAAACAAAGGCGATCAAGAAGCTGTTCGGGGAGCATGCCGGCCGTATTCCAGTAACAGCCAATAAATCGATGACCGGCCATATGCTTGGTGCGGCTAGCGCCGTCGAAGCCGTGGCCCTCGTCAAATCGCTGGAGCAGGGCATCATTCCGCCTACGATCAATCTGGACCATCCCGACCCGGTTTGCGATCTAGACTATGTGCCTCACGTGGCGCGACAGGCCAAGCTGCGCATTGGAATATCCAATTCCTTCGGATTTGGCGGCCATAACGCGGTCATCGTCTTGAAAGGCTATGAGCAATAGCCTGCAGCCCGATATCGATCGATCGTTTGGCAATAAATAAGCCCCGCCAGCACAATGGCTAGCGGGGCTTATAGTATTTATAGTATATATCGTTATTCTACCAAATCGGCTGCATTCGCATTGGATGCCACTTGTTCGGGGTTTTTACAGCCGGGAATGACCGCGCTTACGACCGGGTTCTTGAGGCACCAGGCCAATGCCCATTGCGCCATGTCTACACCGGCCGGAACTTCCTCCCGTTGAATCCGCTCAACCTCCTCCAGCTTGCGGCGAACGTCCTCGGCATCCTTACGATGCCGCACATCTGTTGCATCGAATTGGGCGCCAGGCTTATACTTGCCGCTCAAGAAGCCGCTGGCCAGCGGAACGCGAGCCAGCACCCCGAGATCCTGACGTTCACAGGATGGAAAGACGCGCTTCTCCGGCACTCGGTCCAGACGGTTATACACAACCTGGATTACCTTGGAATTCACCTGGCTTGAGGCATCGGTCTGGTGCAGATTGTCATTGCTCCCGATCGAGGTACCCAGGTGACGTATTTTGCCGGCTTGAACCTGCTTGTCCAGCATCGTCCACAGTTGATCGTTATCGAATACAGCATCCGGCCCCGAGTGGAACTGGTATAAATCGATATAATCCGTTTTCAGCGCTTTAAGCGAAGCATCCAACTGCTTCAGCACATCCTCGGCGTCAAATACATCTGTGCGGGTAAACCGCTCATGGAAGTGATGGCCGAACTTCGTCGCGATAACCCAGTCCTCCCGCTTGCGCCGGCTGATATAATCGCCGATGAACGCCTCCGAGAGATGGTCGCCATAGCATTCTGCTGTATCGATAAGATTGATGCCGCATTCCTGGCCTTTATCGAGGATGGCATCGACCTCATCCTGATGGAACTGCATTCCCCACTCACCGCCAAACTGCCATGTTCCGATGCCGATGACGGATACGTTCAATTCCGTTTTGCCTAGTCTCCGATATTTCAACCTGATCCCTCCTTAAAATAACCGGCGGCTGATCCGCATTGCCTGTCAATGGGCCAGTCCACCCTTCTTTCGTCCACATTGTACACTTGCCAGCGCTGCAAAACAAATCCAACAAACAATTGCCGGATAAATTAAACAATATGCCGCTGGAGCCGGAAACCAGAGCGACCGCACCCTGGCTATATGCCAAAGTGCGGTCGCTTTGCTTGTACGTATGTCATATAAAAGCGCCGCATTAAGCAGCCAGCGCTATGTTAGCCCGTACAGACTGTCTAGACTGTCCTATGTATGAACCTAGGCCTTGATCGTTCTGCCGTCGCTGTCTTTGAAGCTGCCTACAGCGATAAGAATAAAGTCGATTAATGTCCAAATTCCGAGCCCGCCCAAAGTAAGCAGCATGATGATTCCTGTTCCCACCTTGCCTACATAGAAACGATGAACTCCTAGAGAGCCCAGAAAGAATGCCAGCAGTAGTGCAGCTACAAATGATTTGTCACTTTTTTCCACGGTTTTTCCCCCTACAACAATAGTTTTTCCTAACTTATTATCGGTATAACATACGCCTCTATTTAGGTCTAGAAAAATATTTTATATTATGAAGTTTATTTGTATTTTTGTTAATAAATGTTTTATTTTGTCGATGAAGACCGGGCTTCTACGCCCGTTCCTGAAGCCGCCGGATATATTCAAAATCCGGATGCACGACCAAATCCGACAGATAGGCAGAGGTCGAGCTTCCAGACTTTCTCCTCCCATTTAGTGCATTGATGATGGCGTCAGCCGATTTAATGCCCAGCCCATGGCCGAAGTACAGATGATCATCCAATAATATAGCGTTCTCTCCCTGCCATTCCGGAGTTTCCGGATTGAAATCCGGGTTCTCGAAATAGACGACGTCTCCGGCTGCTGCCTGCGGAGTACGGGTCAACTGAAGGTCGCTGTCATACTGCCAATCATAGAGCACCAGTTGATTAAAATGACGATTGAAGGCTTTATCGCCAATCGTATCCAACACCCCTTTATAGAGGATGACCACCATGGCCGTCGCGCACTCCATGGCATACCTCCCGCCATTATTGAAGATGTCTCTGATTGCGTCCGATGGCAGCACTTCCTCCCTAAGCCGAAGGCCTCCATTAGGCATGCGGGTCCAAAAGCTCTCATTGGCCCTTGAATTTTTGAAGGTTGCGAATTGGGCTCCTCCCGCGTGAAAATCCCTGGCGGCCTGAACGATCGCTCCTCTCATCGCCAGTTCGAAATCCAGCGCCTCTGGCGAGCGGTACGTATAAACGGCCTGAGTCTGTCTCTTCTGGGCAATAATGCTCCGATATAATTCTGACGATGCAAGCTGGTCGAGCCGGCCAGCCCTCATATTGAACGTAATAATCACGGCCCCACCTCCTAGGCGATTTACCCGCATTGTATGCGGGGCAGGGTATTTTGGTGCATATCTATCGGCAGCTCGCAAATCCTGGAAACTTTTGCTTCGGAAAAGCGTCTAATTTTATAGACCAAAGGCAGGAGCCATTTTTTATACTAAAAAGAAGGATTCACCGTGCAAATTGACGAATTTTGTATACTGGTGCCTGATCTTCTTTCAGATAATTGGAGCATTTAGCGAATTTTGATATAACCGGATGCGCTGATGTTGTGCTATCATGAACAAGCAGTAATAGGAGAGACAGTATACAAATTTTGGATGGTGGAATCAGAACATTATGATTTATACGGACTGGATATACTGGCTGTTCGTGCTCGTGGCTGTCGTCACGTATCACATTATGCCGCATCGAATCAGACCCTGGGTGCTGTTCGCCGCAGGCGTCACCTTTTATTATTACTACGCAGGCTCCTACCTGTTCCTGCTGCTGGCGGAGGTCATCATTGCGATCCTCATCGTCAAGGCCGCAGCCAAATGGAGTAAACGCTGGATTTACCCCGCTGCGATCATCGGGGTCATTCTCGTGCTCGGCTACTTCAAATATACGAATATGCTGCTGGATACGCTGAACGACCTGTTCGCATTCATGCAGCAGCCCTTTTTTCCGAAGGCCGAACAAATCGTTCTCCCCTTAGGAATATCATATTTCACGTTTGAGCTCATTCACTACCTGGTGGAACGCAAACGCGGAAATTTGCCGGATCACAGACCGGAAGGATTGCTGTCGTTTATCTTCTTTTTCCCGACGATGGTAGCCGGGCCAATCAAGCAATTCCAGGTGTTCTATCCGCAGATTAAAGCGAAGTTCCATATCGACCATATCCTGATCGGGATCACTCGAATCGGGTTCGGTATGTTCAAGAAGCTGGTACTGGCCGGAACGATTGATTTGCTCGCCCAGCCGGTATACTCTAAAGCCGGAATTGCCGGCGCGGATACCGGAACACTATGGATTTCGCTGATCGCCTATACGTTTGTCATTTATTTTGACTTCTCGGGTTATTCAGACATTGCGATCGGTACGGCACGGCTGTTCGGTATCGTCATTCCGGAGAACTTCCGGTTTCCATACCTGGCCCGCAGCATCGCCGAGTTCTGGAACCGGTGGCATATCTCGCTCGGCTCCTGGCTCACGCGTTATGTGTATTTCCCGCTCGGGGGCAGCCGCGTGCCTGCGCCAAGAGTCTATCTGAACCTGATGGCCACGATGACCGTGTCGGGGCTCTGGCACGGGGCCGCCTGGAATTTCGTCGTCTGGGGAATGTTCCACGGCGTTATGCTGTGCATCCATCGCTTCCATGTGAAGCAAATCAAGCCCAAAATAAAGCCCGTTCCGAAGTGGCTGAAGCCGGGAACAACGGTAATCGCCATTCTGATCACCTTCTTTGGCGTAACGATCAGCCGGGTATTCTTCATACTGCCGATCGTCGACGGATGGGATCTCATGCTTCGCTTGCTGGGCTTACGCTAAAATAGCTTAAATGAAAGTGAGGATTACCCATGTCTAATTTATTTATGAACAAGACGGTTACCGTCATGATGGTCTCGCTTGCAATCGCGGGCTTGATCGGTATTAGCGACGGGGCAAGCCCGATTGTCGACCATATGAAGGAAGACGTCGTGACTCACGCGAAGAAGGAACTGCGCGTGCCGGCTTACGACTCCATCGTCTATACCCCGCTATGGATCGAATATTTGAATGAGCAGCCGGATAACGGGAAGCAGACGGTCGGCATTTTCGGCCCTTCTACCGTTTACGGTACGACTGTCATGAAGGGAGCCAATACCTCCGCCGGGGTGATGCAGGTTCATCTCAAGGACAAACAGGTGCTCAACTTTGGCCTGACGGGCGGCAGATTTACAGAGACCTATGCCGTGCTGGCTTCAATTATCGACAAGATCGATTATGTCGTCTATGAAATTAACTATGGGATAGCCGTCGTCTCAGATAACGAGTCTAATGTAACGGTATATCCGTCTCTCATTACGAAATTGGATCAGAACATTCCGCGGAGCTGGCTGAACGATTTTCCCGATAAGAACCGCCAGTCGCTTCCAAGCGATATCCATAACTGGGCCACGTCCCATTTCCTGAGCAACTGGACGCTGTACCATGATCGCGACGTAATTAGCTACAAGCTGTTCAAGACGCGCACCCCGATGGAGAAAATCCGCCGGGAAATCAAGAGCGAGCTGGACAAGAAGAACGGTGTAACACCAAGCTATGCTCCGATGTACACGGCATTCGATAAAATGCAGGACAAACACAAAGAGGAAATCGAAGAGCACTTCAAAAAACTATACACATGGAACAAACCGTTCAATAAGGATGACAGCTTCGGCTTGTTCATGATTGAGAAGACGCTGGATCTGCTGCAGGAGCATAACAAGAAGGCCGTTTTCTATTCAGCTCCGCTGGATAAAGAGCATCTCACCAAGAAGAAGCTGCTGAATTGGGATGATTACAATAAAGTGATGGGAGCCTATCAGGAGCTGATTGAGTCTAGAGGTTATTCCTACATCGAATTCAACAAAGGGAAGGATAATACGATTCCGCATAAATTTTATCGCGATCCGTCCCATATGCTGGATGAAGGCAACAAAATGTTCGGCGAAATTCTCTATAAGAAGTTGACGCAATATGGAATTACAAACTCGTAGCGCCAAGCTCGCCAAAACCAAAGCCAACCGCCTCAGCCATCGGATCGGCCGAGCACTGATGATGCTGGGAACAGCGGTCGGCGGGGCCATTGTCATCATAGCTATCGTGATAGGCGTCTTATTCTTCTCCGGCGAGACGCAGGAATTCATCTATATGAACTTCTAATATGAACTTAGGCGTAAATCATCTTGTTCGCGTTTTAACATGTAAGTCTGCGTTACCATAGCGACTATGGGCTTCCTCGCTCGTTATTGAGCAAGGGAGCCCTTTTATTTGTTTGGGTTTTGTCTGGCCCGCTGAACCGCAGCTTTATCGCATTATTGCAAATGTTGCAGATAGATCATGTGATGTTATCAGGTAGCGTAGTTGATAGAAGTAATGTAGGTAGCGAAATGTTGCAGGTAGTACAAGTAATGTAGGCAGCAGCAGCTTGGCTATATGGGAAGCGCCAGGTATGGTGATGGCCATGATTGGCGGATGCGACTAGTAGGGCTAGTACGGGTAGTACGGCTAGTACGGCTTGGTGGTGATATTGGCTGGTAGGAATGATCTCATTAGGATGGTCTAATTGCAATGATGGCGATGATGGCTGGTACGACTAGATTAGCGAGGTATCTAGATCTAGATGCATTTCATACAGTTAGTTGACCGAGTTTTACCGAGTTGGCGGCAACTAACTGTAGAACCTACACTTAGTTTGAGATAAATATGACGATTCAACCCAATTCAGCCAAACTAACTGCATGATCTGCATTTAGCACGATTACTTTTTGATAAAGGAAGCTAACTAGTTGTATAAAATGCATTTAGTACCTGAATTCATGCTCAAACCCGGTGACCAGACTAACATTTCTAAATAAAACTAACATATTCCATGCACAAGCATGCCTATGAACAAGCATGACCCCGTACAATTACGACCACGCACAAGCATGATTACAATTTCGTACAAGCATGACCAAATACGGCCAATACCCATGTACGGCTAATTAAGTCCCCTGTCCAACCCATCAATCCCTTGCCTCGTTAATTCATAGTACAAAATGCGTTGTCCTGTCCCGCGATAGGCCGGCTTTAGCCAACCCTTCTGACATAGTCGCTTCAAATGGCCGAGCGCGGTGCGATGGTTGATCGAGAAATGTTCCGCGATATCAATAGGACGAATTGGTCGGGCTAGAAAGATGGCGTAGCGAATGATCTCTTGATCCGCGAAAAAAATCCGTTCCACCTGCTTATTCGACGTTTCGAATCGGCTCAGCACCATACGCAGCAAGTAAATGCAGACAGCCGGCTGATACGCCACATCATCGTAAGCGAATGAAATGACTTGAAATCCCATACCGGCCAAAAACGCTTCCCGCTTGAGTTCGTTGCAATACTTTTTGCGATCCATGTTGGTGACATGCTCGCCAAATCCCTTAATTTCGATCAGCAACCGGCTTAACATCGGATCAAAGACATAATCGGCAAAATACGACCTCCCGCGCCAATCGAGCACTTCGTATTCAGGATGAAGGCCATCAAAACCTCCTTTTAATGGCCACCATACATTCTCTGCAAAAAGAATCTCTCCATGTCCATGCCCTCTTTCCAGCCTGCTTTTTCGCTCACCGGTTCGACGGCCCAAATGGCTCTGAATAAATGCTGTGTGGGCTTCCTGAAAACTCATCATCACAGACAGCTCCTCCTACTCCACCGAATTTTAAAATAAAAAAACGCCCCCAAACCACCTAAAAGTGATTGAGGACGTTCTTCGCCAATTGTTCAAATAATACCAGGGTTTTCCAATTACCGTCAATAGTTAGAGGTGAATATACAAGCTCTGCACAGGCTCTTTCACAAGGGCTACAAGGGCTGCAAGGGTTGCACAGTGCTTACGAAGGGTTAACGCAAGGTCCATGATGGGTTTTACGAAAGATTTATGCAGGCTCTACGCAAGGGCTGCAGGCTCTGTACAACCTCTATCAATCCCTATGTAGATTTCATCCCATCCTGTCCCTTTCCATACTACCTGCACACCCTGGCAGGCCGCTATTGAAACCTCGGCAGCCACTCCCCATGGGCTTCGATCAAATCGTCACACATCGCCACGATGTCGTCGATCGAGAGCTCCGCAGCTGTGTGCGGATCAAGCAGTGCCGCATGATAGATATGCTCCTTCTTTCCGGTAACCGCCGCTTCGATCGTCAGCAGCTGCGTATTAATATTCGTCCGGTTCAATGCGGCAAGCTGTGGCGGCAGCGCTCCGACATAGGTCGGTGTAATGCCCGAAGCATCGACCAGGCACGGCACCTCGACGCAGGCTTCCTGCGGCAGGTTGGTAATCAGGCCTGTGTTCATGACGTTGCCCCCAATTTTGTATGGACGATTCGTCTCCATCGCCTCCAGAATATACGAAGCGTATTCCAGACTGCGGGTATGCTCGATGCTTTCGCTGGCAAACAACCTTTCCCGCTGCTCCTTCCAGCCTTCGATTTGAGCTATGCAGCGCCGCGGATACTCATCTAGCGGAATATTGAAGCGCTCGATCAGCTCGGGATAATTACGTTTTATAAAATACGGATGATATTCAGCATTATGCTCCGAAGATTCCGTGACATAATAGCCGAAGCGCAGCATCAGCTCAAAGCGCACCATATCATGGTGGCTCTCCTTCTGCTTCTCGGCGGCAAGCCTGCGGATTTCCGGGTACAGATCCTTGCCGTCCCGCTTCACTTCCAGCAGCCAGGCCATATGATTGATCCCCGCTATCTTCGTCTCCAGGCCTTCCTCGCTCAAGCCAAGCGCTCCGAACAGCTCCGGAATGCATTTCTGGACGCTATGGCACAAGCCGACAGTCTTGATTCCGCCCACGGTATTCATGACATTCGTTAGTACCGCCATCGGGTTCGTATAATTTAAGAACCAAGCATCCGGACATACCTCCTGCATATCCCTAGCGAAGTCGAGCATCACCGGAATTGTACGTAAGTTGCGGAATATGCCGCCAATCCCCAGCGTATCGGCAATCGTCTGCCGCAGTCCATATTTTTTAGGGAGTTCAAAATCGGTAATCGTGCAAGGGTCATAACCCCCCACCTGAATCGCGTTAATGACATATTTCGCACCCCGAAGCGCTTCCTTCCGATTGCTGTAAGCCTTTACAACACAGGTACTGCCAAGCGATTGCTTCATGCTGTTGAGCAGGTTCTCCGAATCCTTTAGCCGCTCCATATCGATATCAAATAAAGCGAGTTCAAAGCCCTGCAGAGATTCGGTCAGCATGACGTCTCCAAGAACGTTTTTGACAAATACCGTACTTCCTGCGCCTAAAAATGTAATTTTAGCCACTGCTTCATCGCCTCCATCATTCGTTAAATGTAACTTAACTATATGCGCAAAGCTGTAGACTGAACATGGCTCATTCCCACTTAAACATGTCATAATCCCATTTACTAATCTGATTTCTTCGGTTGTATCCAATGTCATACCTGTTATAATGCATGTAACCTGCAATAACAAACAATCGGCTATTCACCGTCATGCGGCGCAATACAGGGTGCTGAATGCGGCAAGTCGGTACGGGAAGAGGGAAAACAGCAAAATGAGCCGTATCAACATCGTTCACTTTAACGAAACTTTTCAGAGCCAAATGGATCTCAGCCTGCTATTCTTTGGCATGGAGGAATGCCTGTCCGGCCATGCCTGGGGCCCCGGGCTGCGCGACTGCTACATTATCCACTACGTCCTTGAAGGTGCGGGACGGTTTCATATCGGCGGCCAGACCTACGAACTGCAATCTGGTGATGGCTTCCTTATTCCTCCCGATACCCTGGTCCACTATGAAGCTGACACGGCCAGCCCATGGACGTATTCCTGGATCGGCTTCAGAGGGCTCCATGTCAAATCCTTGCTGCAGCGGGCCGGCCTCTCCCTGGTCAGCCCCATTTTTCAAACAAACAGCCGCCTGTTCAAAACCTTCTACAACGATCTCGCAGCTGCCCGCTTGGAACGCGGCGGGGACGTTCTGATTCAGAGTATCGTTTACCGCATGATGGCCGAACTGATTTCCTGTTCACCGGATGCGGCGCTGGAGCCTAAGGCCTCCCACTCCAAAGAAGTCTATGTGAACAAAGCCATTGAATGGATCGAGCGGAGCTACAGCCAAAAAATTACCGTCATGGACATCGCCCGTTCCGTCGGGCTTGACCGGACTTATTTATCCGGGCTGTTCAAGGCGCAGTTCGGCGTCTCTTTACAAACCTTTTTGCTGGAATATCGGATGAATCGAGCCATCGAGCTGCTCCGCAACCCCGAGCTTACCATCAGCGATGTATCGCGCTCTGTCGGCTATACCGACCCGTTTCTGTTTTCGAAAATGTTCAAAAAAGTGACTGGCCACTCGCCCAGGTCCTCCAGAAAGCGAGGGGAGAACTATAAAAAATAACTGCCCCAACAGGTCGTATATTTTGACCTTGGGGCAATCCTGGCTGCAGCATAATTTATGTATCGCCGCTCGTTTCCTTAAAGGTAGCTATGGTTGCGCGAAGCTTAGACCGGTCCTCCTCGTAATACCGTTTTTCCGTAATGGCGATGACTTCATGAAAATGCTCCGGTGTAGCTACAAACGTCGCAATATAAATGTAATCATCTCCGTCGACCCTCTCCCGGTAGGTCAATTCGTAAGCCCCATCGCCGTTTATTCGGATCATCCGGTCGTGGATAACGGTCGTCGTTGCATCCAGCCTTTCCTCCTTCATGGCTAAGTAAAAATCCTCTAGCGTAACAGCAGCATCAAATTCCTCTTTTGGATATGTAAATACAACAATACCTTTGCTGCCCCAGTAATTGGATATTGCCAGGTTCGCGTCAATCTCTTTGATTGTCGAAGAATCACGCTTTAACCCTAATCCATCCGTCAGTTGAAACTGACCATCTTCACTTCTATGTACAACGCTTGCCGGCTTAGACTCCGGATAACCGGTTACGGTCAAGGCAATCACGTTCGGTATTACTGCCAGGCAAATAATGACGGAGAATATCGCCGTAAGCGTAATTTTGGCCCTGCGGCTCGGCTCCTTGAACTTTAAATCCGACACTTTTAACACATATGTATTGGCGGCCATATCCCCTAGACGCTGCTTCTTCTTCGTGGCCAGAGCGCAAATTCCCGCAGGTATGGCCCCAAATAACGCAGGATTCGTCTCGACCAGGCGGAGCAGCGTCCGAATCAAGGACTTAAGCAATCCCGGCGGCCTTCCATCCTCTCTAACAGCCTGAATGCGGACAATGAATTTTCCCACTGTGAAACCGGTAAAGCCTTCAAGCAAAAGATGATACAGCAGCAGGAAACCAATAAAGACCGGGGCCAAATACGGATTGTTAAAAGAGAGCATCGTAAAGAGAATCCCCACAAAAGTGACCAGGTCTATCATCGTAGCGGCCCAACGTCTAAAGACGATGTCAGTTCCATAGCTGCGGGCAATTGCTTCTACCCGCGAATATTGCGGCTCCGGTGGAACTGGCGGACCGTTGTAATTTCCCCATGGAGGAGGCCCAGAAACTGGAGCATTATAATTCGGGTCTAAGCTGGGGCCCGGATTAGGTGTTTGGTTTTGATCCAACGAAAAAATCACTCCTTACCAATTTATAGGTCATTCCTTTGGGAATGCCAAACAGTAAGGAGTATATGTTATTTTTTTACTGCTGTAAATATTAATTCCTGAATCAGACATAAAAGCCCTAATTATGAAACCGCCCCCGGAATCGGCTTGGCGATTCTCCGGTCCAGCGCTTGAACTGGCGGCTGAAATGGGCGATATTCTTGTAGCCCAGCCTATGCGAAACGTCCTCGATCGTTAGCTCGGGATCCATTAGCAGCAGCTTGGACTTCTTGAGCATCAAGTTGGACAAGTACTGCCGCGGGGACACGCCAAATACCGATGTAAACATCCGGTTCACCGAAGAGGGGCTGTAACCTACTGCCGCAGCGATCGACTCAATCGTCTCCATGTCGCGGCCATTGCGGGTGCCTTCCGCTGTTTCATCCACGGCTTGCTCCAGTAAAGCAGCAACCTCGGAAGCGGTCTGGGACATCCGCGATGGCGAAGCATCGCCGTCCCGCCTGCCAAGCGTGCCGCTAATTCCCGCAAACAGCTCGAACAACGCAGACAATGCTTCCATGCGGGATTCTACGCGGACCACAGCCTCCTCCGACGTCAGAGCGATCAGCTTGTCCAGCGCAGGGCGGATCGCTGATGCCAGTTCGCTTCCCGCAGCATGATAGCAGGCTTCGTTGCGGTACAACAGCTCCCGGAAGGCTCGTTCATCCACGTCAAAATGCACGCAATAATACGTCATTTCCTCCTCGCCGAGCACCCGGCTTTCATGCACATCATCCGGTCCGAGCAGGAGCAGATCACCCGGCTGCTGCACATAGACCGTTCGATTGACCTTCATTTCCTGCGTACCGGACAGAACCAGATTGACCTCGAACAGGGGATGTTTATGGGAAGGATACTTCCAATCCCGGTCGACCGTGCGCCAGTGTGCGGCAAATACGCGGAAGGTGGATTCCATATCGGGCAGCATCATTTCTCTTCTCATGCGATCGGTTTTGATCTCCATAGCACCAGACTCCTTTATAATCATTCCTCACAGCCGCCAAAGTTGATTGATTTGGGTAAAAAACCACATACAATGGATATGGGAAGCTTCATATAGGATTGTTACAATATAGTTATTGTAACATAGATAGAGTGCCCATAAGCCCTTTGTGGAAATGGGTAATTTATCTGTGTGAACCTCAATTATTCGACTCCCATCTTTTCCAAATAACCTATAAAGGAGCATAAGGCATGGCTATCATTCAAAACCCGATTTTGACGGGCTTCAACCCGGACCCGAGCATTTGTCGTGTTGGAGAAGACTACTATATTGCCGTATCCACCTTCGAGTGGTTCCCAGGCGTGGGCATTTACCACTCGAAGGATTTGAAGAACTGGCGGCTGGTAACGAGACCTCTGAACCGCTTAAGCCAGCTCAACATGATGGGCAATCCGGATTCCGGCGGAATCTGGGCGCCTCAGCTGTCCTACGCGGACGGTCAATTCTGGCTCATTTACACGGACGTAAAAGTGACCGAAGGCCAATGGAAAGACTGCCACAACTATCTCGTGACCTGCGATACGATCGACGGCGAATGGTCCGAGCCGATTTATTTGAACAGCTCCGGCTTTGATCCATCGTTGTTCCATGATGAGGACGGCAAGAAATATCTCGTCAACATGCTGTGGGATCAGCGCGTCGGCCATCACAACTTCTATGGCATCGTACTTCAAGAGTACAACGCCAGTGAGAAGAAGCTGGTTGGCAAGCGGGAAGTTATTTTCAAAGGAACCGATATTAAGCTGACGGAAGCGCCACACTTGTACAAAATCAACGGCTACTACTATTTGCTGACGGCCGAAGGCGGCACCAAATACGATCACTGTGCAACGCTTGCACGATCCAAAAATCTGCGCGGCCCTTACGAGGTACATCCGGATAACCCGCTGATCTCGTCATTTGCCGTACCGCGCAACCCGCTGCAAAAGGCAGGACATGCCTCGATCGTGCAGACGCATACCGACGAATGGTTCCTCGTTCATCTGACGGGAAGACCGTTGTCCCGGGAAGGGCAGCCATTGCTCGACCCTCGCGGCTACTGCCCGCTGGGCAGAGAGACGGCTATTCAGCGCTTGGAATGGAAGAACGACTGGCCTTACGTCGTGGGCGGCAATCAGCCTTCCCTGCAAATCGAAGGGCCTAACATTCCGGAAGTGAAGTGGGAGCCTGATTTCCCGGAGAAGGACGATTTCGATAGCGACAAGCTGAATCTCCACTTCCAGAGCCTGCGGATTCCGCTCGGCGAGAAGATCGTTTCGCTTACTGACAAACCAGGCCATCTGCGTCTGTACGGCAAGGAATCGCTGACGTCCAAATTTACGCAGGCGTTCATTGCTAGACGCTGGCAGCATTTCAACTTCACGGCGGAAACCAAGGTTGCGTTCAATCCGACGACATTCCAGCAGTCCGCGGGACTAGTCAATTACTACAACACCCAGAACTGGACTTCCTGTCAAATCTCCTGGAATGAAGACAAGGGCAGAATCCTGGAAATCGTGGCCTGCGACAACTTTACGTTCTCTGCACCGCTGCAGGGCAATGAAATCGCGATTCCCGAGGACGTCCAGTACGTGTACCTGCGCGTAGACGTTGAGACCGATGTGTACCGTTACTCCTATTCTTTCGATGGAGCCAACTGGACCGTCATTCCGGTCAACTTCTACTCCTACAAGCTGTCGGATGATTACATCCAAGGCGGAGGCTTCTTCACGGGAGCGTTCGTGGGCATGCAGTGCCAGGACACTTCCGGCCAGAACGCACCGGCCGACTTCGACTACTTTGTGTACAAGAACAATTAATGTATGAACAACAGGCCGTCCAAGGATATGCTTATCCTGGGACGGCCTGTTTTGCGGTTGATCGTTCCTCCTTCGCGGCTGGTCTGCGGTTTGCTCGTTGTCTGCGGTTTATCCGTGGTTACTCACAACTTTCAGTTGGCTGCCCGTTGTTACTCGTTGTCTATTTGTGGTTCGACTCCCCACTGAATCCTTACGGACACAAGAGACGCTATTCTCCCCAAAAAGATACTTTCCCAACCCTAACGGACACCAGGGACTCTATTTGCCTTTAATCGTCTTTTTTTACGTGACTTTTAGGCACAATAGGGGCTCCTGTGTCCGTTAGATCTGCAAATCCGCCAATTTTGGAGCTATAGCGGAACCAATGTCCTTTAGCACGCTGATCCTTGCCCCAAAAAGAATAAAGAACCCGGGATTCGCCCAGGTTCTTTATCACATACAGCTTAAGCTATAACATTATTTTGTTCACGGCTTCTTAACAGTCAGTTACTGCTATAACATTACTTTAATCACGGCTTCTTACTGTTTCGGTTTCAACTTAACCCTTAACCGAACCCGCGGCGATCCCTTCGACGATCTTGTCGCTAAGGAACAGGAAAGTGATCAGGATCGGCAGAATGCTGATCATCAGGGTAGCGCCGATCGCACCCCAGTCCGTCGTATATTGACCGATGAAGTTCTGTACACCGACCGTCAGGGTCTTGTAGATATCAGAGCTAATGAACGTATTTACGAAAATAAACTCGTTCCAGTTATAGATCATGTTGATGATCGCTGTTGTGGCCAGCACGGAGCTCGTCATAGGAAATACGATTTGCGCGAACATCCGGTTCACAGAGCAGCCGTCGATGACGGCGGCTTCCTCCACCTCGCGCGGCAGCGCGTAGTAGAAGCCCAGCAGAATCATAATCGTAATCGGCATATTGAACGCAACATAGGAGAATATGAGCGACAACGGATGATCCGTCAATCCGATTTTGTTATATACGCTAAACAAAGGAATGAGCGTCGAGTGGACAGGAATCATCATTGCGACCATAAACAGGCCAAGCACGAAGGAGCTTCCCTTCCACTTCATTCTCGTTACGGCATAGGTGACCAAGCTGCCCAGAATAACCGTCAGCGCGGTCGCCAATACGGTAACCCATACGCTGTTCAAGAAGTACACATTAATATTCCCCGCGTTCCATACCTTGCTATAGTTTGCCCATTTAGGGTCCATCGGGAGCGAGAACGGCGGAAGGTTGAACACTTCCTGATTGTTTTTAAGCGAGAAGAACAGCAGCCATACGAGCGGCAGCAATTGAAGAACAGCCACCAGAATCAGAATGATATACAACAGGCCATAGCCTATTTTGCGTCCAAGGGCTGCCCCCGAGCTAGCCGGTCCGCTCTGAAGCTGTCCTGCGGTTCCAGATATCATGAAGCGTCCCTCCTTAGGAATATTGAATGGTATCTTTCGTAGCGGTTAATTTGCGAATAACCCACGTAATGATGAGACAAATGACGAGCAGGAAGAATCCGATCGCGCTGCCGTAGCCGAAATCATAAGCCCGGAAAGCTACGCGATACATGTACGAGGCCATAACCTCACTGGCTCCGTTTGGTCCGCCGTCGGTCATAACGTAGATCAGGTCAAAATATTTCAGCGACCCGACAACGGCAAGAACGATCGTAACCTTGATCACTTCCATCGCAAGTGGAAGCTTGATTTTCCAAGCGATTTGCAGTGCGTTCGCACCGTCGATTTTCGCCGCTTCCTCCAGGGAAGCCGGAATATTCTTCAGAGCTGCGTAGTAGATCAGAATATAAAAACCCGCATATTGCCACAGAATCGGAATGAACAGTGCAGGCAGTACCAACGATGTGTCTGCAAGCCATGCAGGAGGATTAGCAATACCGATAGATTGCAAAAAGCTGTTTACGATCCCATTGGTCGGATGGTAAATTTTTAGCCACAATTGCGCAATCGCAACCGACGACAACAGCATCGGGATCAAATAGATTTTACGGAACAGGTTCGCTCCCTTGATGCGGGTAGCAAGAACCATAGCTACAGCCAAATAAATCACTAAGCTGAGCGTAGAGAACAAAGCCAGCAGAAGCGAGTGCCAGGCACTGCTCCAAAAAGCGCTATCCTTCGCTAGAGCCAGGTAGTTTTCAAAACCGATGTAACTCATGGCGCTGATGCCATTCCATTTATTCAAGCCGTAGTAGCCGGTAAGTATGATCGGAATGTACACGACGCCCAAAATGAGAAGCAGTGATGGCAGTACATAGAGTGCGATTATCTTTTTATTGGAGAGCACCTTATCCACGTTGTCCGACTCCTTTCCTCCATAGTCGTTTCTAAGTCGCTGCTAAGAAAAGTCTATCCGGCAATACTGCCGGATAGATTTCTTCATTCTGTTGCACAAGTGCCTTGAACCGTCAGCTTTATTGTCCTTTGGCGATTGCCGCGTCATGCTCTTCCGAGAATTTCTCCGGCGTTACCGCCTTGCCAAAGAGAGCCTGGATCATGTTAAGGTGCGTCTCTGCCGCATTCGCAGGCATTTGTACGTCTGCGAACAAAGTGACGCTGCTTGCTTGGTTCATTTCGTTGAACAGATCAATATACAGTTGAGGCAGCTCCAGGTTGGATGTATCTACCTTCGTAGCTGGAATAACGCCTGCGCCAGTTACGGATTGCTCGCCCCATTTCGTGACGAAGTACTCTACGAATTTCTTGGCTTCATCCTTCACTTTGGAGTTCTCACCCACGAACAAGCCTACGCCCGGACCGCCAACCCAGCTGTTGATGTCGCCTTCGCCGCCTTCCACCGTCGGGAATTTAAAGAAGCCAACGTTGTTGCGGAACTCCTGCGGAATTTCTTCATTCGTTGTAAAGTTCGGAAGATCCCAAGATCCCATCATGTACATCGCTGCTTTGTCGTTCAGGAACTCGGATTTCGCCTCTTCATTGGACAAGCCGTTGAAGCCTTTGACAAAAGCATTGCTGTCTACGAGCGCTTGAACTTCCGTTGCAGCCTTGATCAGCCCTTCTTCCTTGAAGGAAGCGGAGCCGCTGATCGCGTTAGCCAGCGTTTGCTGTCCCGCAATCCGGTCAGCCATGTACATGTACCATAGGGAACCGGTCCAGCGGTCTTTGTTGCCCAGTGCAATCGGTGCTACGCCGTTGTCGGACAGTGTTTTCACAACTTGCTTAAATTGCTCGTACGTTTGCGGAACCTCAAGATTGTATTTTGCAAAAATCGCTTTATTGTAATATACAGGCGCGATATTGAACTCTAGTGGAAGCGCATACGTTTTTCCGTCAATATTATATGCTTCGGTCGTGCCGGCAACGAATTTACCGTTCAGCTCGCCGTTCAGCAGATCGTCTACAGGAGCAAACAGATTGCCTTCAACATAAGGCTGCAGGAATCCCGCCGCCCAGGTTACACCTACATCCGGCAGTTCGTTGGATGCGGACAGTACTTTTAGTTTGTTTTTGTACTGCTCGTTATCCAATACCTCTTGTTTGATTTTAACGTTAGGGTTCTCGTTCTGATATTCGGTAATGATTTGGTTCACGATTTTGTTCTGTCCAGCAGATACGCCTTCAGGCCAGAGATGCATAAAGCTTACCGTGACTTGATTACCTGTGGCTTCGCCGCCGCCTTGAGATGCGCCGCCGTTATTGCCCTTCGAACCGCAGCCCCCCAAAACCAAAGCGAGACACAATGATGTCAATAGCAGCATCGTCCATTTTTTCTTGAACACGTTTACAACCCCTTTTCTACGAATGCTAGCGGTTTCATTCCGCTTAATTAAATTGTAACAATGGTACGATCATCCCGTAATGATAGAGGGATTGGGATTTATGCCACTATTATTGGATTGTGTCGTCCGGGTCCTTTACGTTGCTTCTATATTGCCCAGGGCTTACCTGCTCCATCTCGCGGAAGACTTTGACGAAATATCTGGCCGTCTGGTATCCGACCCTCTCCGCAATCTCGGCAATGGGAAGCGCTGTCGTCGTAAGCAGGACCTTCGCCCTCTGAATTCTCCGCTTAGTCAAATATTCGCTGAATGTAAGGCCCGTCTGTTCCTTGAACAGCACGCTGAAATAGCTGGCGTTCATATGAAGGTGATCCGCCAAGTCGCGCATGGATACCGATTCGTGCAAATGCTCGTCCAAATAACGGATCGCGTCGCGAACCGGGGTGCTGTATGCATTCTCATGCTCCATCGTCTCCATGAGCTTCGGATCGACCAACTTCTCCATCCGCTCGATCCGGTGCATTTTCTCCTCCCGCTGAAGAGCAAGCTCGACAGCCTGGATGAGTTTTAATTTATCCAGCGGCTTCAATAAATATTCGATTACGCCGAATTTTAACGCCTTTTGTGCATAGTCGAACTCCGGATGACCGGAAATGACGATGACAACGGGCGGATTCTTCATATTCTCCAACCGCTCAATAAGATCAAGGCCCCCGATTTCCGGCATTCGTATATCGGTCACGAGCAGATTGGCCTCGTGCTCCTGCAGCCACTCCAAAGCCGCCACGCCGCTGGATGCAATCTCGATCCGGTGTCGGCCGGAGGACCAGGCCTCCAATGTTTTGCGGATCCCTTCCCGTGTCCTTGGTTCATCATCCACGATAAGTATCGTCTTCATGACTCATGTCACTCCCATATTCATTCGGTATTTCAAAGGACACCGTTGTCCCCTGTCCCTTCTCGCTCTTAATTTCGAGCCCATCGGTGCTGGAGTCAAAGCTGAGCCGCAGCCTTCGCTCGACGTTAACCATGCCGATGCCATGTCCTTTTGTAGCGCTCACATGTCCTTTTCGCATGACGGCATACAAGGAACGAAGCTTCTCCTGATCCATTCCAGGGCCATCGTCCTGCACGGTCACCCGGGTAAATCCGGGGCGGCTGGCTTGCTCTACCCGCAAAATGACCGTGCCTGATCCAACCCGCTGCTCTACGCCGTGTAATATGGCGTTTTCGACGAGCGGCTGAATCAGCAGCTTTGGTACGGGTACCCGGCGGCAGTCCTCGTCCGCTTCAATCCGCCAAGACAGTCTGTCCATCATGCGCATGGCCATGATTTTCAAATATCTTTCCGCATGATCCAGCTCATCGCCAAGCGTTACCCATTCATCCTCATCCATTTTAGTAATGACGTAACGGAACAATCCGGACATCGCCACAACGATCTGGGCGAGTTCCTCTTCCCCTTTATCCTCCAGCTCCCAGTAGAACGCCTCAAGGGTGTTAAACAGAAAATGCGGATTAATCTGTGCCTGAAGCGCCTTCAGCTCCGTCCGGCTCTGGAGAATTTCCTTCTCATAGACGACTTCAATCAGCTCGTTCAGATCGACAACCATTTGATTGTAAGAGTTGTTGAGCTCATGAATTTCCATTGTCGTAGACGTAATCGGGCTAGTCTTCAGCGTCCCGAAGCGGGCGCCGCGCATCGCCTTGATCAGATTCAGGATAGGACGCGTGATCATCGTGGATAGAATAAGGGTAAAAATCAGAAAGAGCAAGCCGCCAACTACGCCCGATACAAGAATCGTAGTGCGAAGCACCGATATCCCCTCGGTGACGTAACCCATAGGAGTCAGAATCGCGAGCGTCCAGCCCGTGGCTTCGGACTGCTTCTGAATGGCGATATAGGATTTGCCGTCAATGGTAATGCTCTCCCCGACATGGCTGAGCAGCATCCTCGAATCCACCTCTTGGGGAAAATCAGAAAATATCGTTTTCCCGGATTGGTCGAACAGCCCCATCGATTCGCGCATTTCGCGCTCCGTCGCCTCGGCTAGCTCAAAATAGCTTTTCTCAATATGAACCATTAAATACCCGGCATGCGAGAACGACTGGTCGATCAACCGGATACTGCGGATGGCGATGACTCCGTCTGGATTCTGGGGATCGAGGCCGAACCACACCAGCCGACCCATTTGCTCATCGACCCGGTCAATCCACTCGCTGGACACCCGTTCAGTCAATCTGAAATCATCAAGCGGCAGCAGTCTTCGGTAATCGGCCGTGTACAACTCAAGCGAGCGTATGCCTGTCGCATAAGCCTCATATTGGCGCACCTCCTGCTGGAGCAGCTGGCGGTCTGTGAAGCTGATCGGCATCCCTGCCATCTCTTCGGAGAGAAGCCGCTGCGTCGTGGCGCTCATCGCCACTTGGGCGGTCAGCGTATTGATTTGCTGCAGGAGGGCATCCAGTTTGCCCGTGGCTTGAACCGCGGTTTGCTGAATATGCTTCTCCGCATTGTTGCTCAGCAGGACGGAGACTTGGCCAAACGTAAAAAAGCCGACAGAAGCCAGCACGATGATCATAACCAGCATGAAGCCGAGTAAAATTTGATTGCGCAGGGTATTAAACCGCAAAAACTTTGACAAGACTACACATCCTTCGTCATAGCGTTGTAGTATTTACTATACACAATTATCTAAAAGTGTAGATTCGAAAAGTCAAGTCAAGCTTACGAAAAACCAAAAAAATAGCTCCGTTCGTCCAACCTCAGGTTGAACGATGGAACTATGAAGCTTTGGGCGAGCTGCTTAAGTCGTGAAATTGTTAAAAGTACGAATTACGGAATGCAGCTCCTGCTGATATTCCTTATATTTAGCGGCATCCGTCCATACAGTAATCCAATGATAATACAGCTTCGTCTCGATTGTGGTCACAATATATGCGACCTTCACCCCGTTTACTTCCTGTTCAACGGCAAACTGATAAGCCGGATATCCGTTAATTACAGTAGCCCGCGGCTTATAAATTGGCGAATGGGCAAGGCCTGCGGCGAAGCTCTGCTCGGCGTATTCCTGATATTGCTCCAGCGTGCAGCCATCCTTGAAACGCTTCTTAGATTCGGAGAAAACGGCTAAATATTTATTCGAGAACCGATTGGAAATCGAGATATCCGCCTCATTGTCCAGATTGGGATCAAACAGCCAATCCGGGCTCGTCGTAATTTTGAACATGCCGTTATGGCTGATATGTATTTTCTCATCGGTATACGCTTCCTTAGACGCTCTCCCCTCCGGAAACGGATTGACCCGCACGATCATCGGGAGTATGGCTGCCAGTACAATGGGGGCAGCCGCAAAGGTTATGGCGATAACCTCCTTCCCGCGGTGCATCGTACAAGGAGGTGAATCGCACGCCTTCACCACAAAGGTGTGTGCAGCCGTATCCCCGAGCCGCTGTCCCCGAGCCGTCATGACTATGCCCAGAGCTGCCGGAAGACCTCCAAGCAACAGCGGATTGCAGTCGATCACGCGGAGTACGCTGCGAATGAGCGCCTTGTATAACCCTGGTGCCTCTCCATAGCGGTTGACCACGCGGATGCGCATAACACGCTTGCCGATCGTACAACCCGTCAAGCCTTCGAGCAGCACATAGTAAGACAATATCAGCAAAATAACCCCAAGTAGAACGAATAACATATGCGTATCCTGCATCATGAACAGCTGATCTATATTCATCGCCGAACGAACCAGTGCGGCGAACAGTATATAATCGATTAGGGTTGCCCCTGCGCGCCTCAGCAACATCGATACAGGCCGATAGGGCGGCACTGGCAATTCTTCAAGACCCTGCTTCAAGGATATCGACACTCCCTATTTCTTCTTCCGTATATTCCCATTTCAGAACATTCAAAGTATATGCCATCCCAACATTTTGTGCAAATTTGTTCGCTATCACGGAACGACCTGTATATCTTGTTCACAATTACTCGGCTTCACACTATCTCGGTATGTTATCCTGTTATATTTATTAATAAGTTCATCTAATAGTATGGATTGCTCTAGTACCTTAGGATGCTGCAATCCTCCGTACAGAAATTCTAATCGATGCAATTTTTGCCTTGCCTCTTCAATTCTTTTTTTAAGAATTATTACAGGTTGCGCCATAATCCACACCTCCTACTGTAATATTCTAGAATGTTATGTCGTATTTTACATATTGATCATCAACACATAGTTTATCGTTTTAGCATTTACTAGCGGAAAAAGATACAAACAACAAAGAAGGCAACCCTATTCTTTCTAGGAATTGCCTTCTAAACTACTTAACTTTTCATCGTTCTTTTGTAATAACCATTCTTTCAACAATTCCGTAATACATGCTAATGTATGACCTCTATTATTTATATTAAGAGACATTTCTAAACTACGTAGAATATTGTCAAGCCCCTCACTCTTTCCGCTATTTAACTGATAAAGGGCAAGCTGAAAATAAAAGTTTATATAGCGGTTAGTGTAATTTGCTTCATGGTAGTAACTATTCTTACATCCATCTATCAATCCAATTAGTTGGACTAGTATATCATCGATTCGAACACCATGCTTATTGGCGGCCATTAAAACAATAACCGAGCTTGGCAAAGCTTCATTGGGGTACCTCATTAAGAAAGTAACATAAGCAGGCAAACCCTCAAAGTTGCCCATTAGTAAGTTTATATTATGTAAATTAGCCTCAGCGAACAATTTAAACTTTTCAACTTCGTATAACCCCTCGTCATCTAACCCCTCAAACCAGCTAAGGTCAGCATAACCATCAATAAATTCTTTTGCTTCTTCGTAACGGCCCTGGTGTTCCAAAGCTGCGCTTTTAATTAAATAACCCTGACCATAGTAAACAACTAAATGCCGTTCAGATTTAAACGATGATTCTTCTTCTTTAAATTGCCTTCTAGAATACACAGAATAAGCAAGTAAACGGAGTTCGTCTCCAAGGTCCTCCATTTTCCTCCAATCCTGAACCGTATAGTATATATTAGCCAATTGTAATATTGCATCAAGCTTAAAATTCTCTGGAAGTCTATTTTTATACGGCTCGAACTGTATAGCTGCTCGAAGATTTATTGTTGTATCTGATCCTAGTGACAATTGAAACAACCTATACTGACTAATTGCCAATCGCTCTGCATGCTGATATTTTTCAGTCTCAACGACACAGGAGTAAAGAATCGCAGCGGCCTCTTTCCAGCCATTCTCATACATGATTTCCGCTGTAATAAATATATTAGGTATTTGCTTTAAGTCCTCCAATAAATGGGATAATATTTTTTGAATACAGCCATGCTTTTTTAGCTCTGCACAGCGAAGTAAAAATGGCCGCAACCGTCGCCAGTTCAGTGAATGGTGTACAAAGAATTCATCAACAAACAGATCATATAGGGTACCTTCTTCAAGACCCATACCTGATGTTAAGCGATCCAATTGTTCCATAGAAATCGGGCGGTTACCGTTTACAATACGGCTTAGTGTACCAACATTGATTCCCGATTGTTCAGAAAAATACTGTAACGTATAACCGTTTCTTTTCAGAAAATTATCCAATTCAATTTGAATTGTGGTTGCATCTTTCATATCAAACCCACCTATCAAATCATAAAAATACAAAATTAAGGAAATTTAACATCTTAAATGTAATAATAAGTATAAATTTTACAAAGGTCAATTGTTTATACGAATTTTAATTCGTGTAATATATTACGTCAATTATAATACGCGTTTTAAATTACGTGATATATTTTTCCTTTCTTAGGTATCATAAATTTTACAAAGCGATACTAATTAAGGAGCCACTGAATTGAAACTTAGAGATGCTAGAGAAGCAGCCGGTTATACTCAAGAATCATTGGTGCATAAAATCAATGAAAGCATGAGCTGTACGCTGCGGAATTATCAAAATATTGAATATGGCGTAGGTATTCCCTCCGTAACGTTGGCTTTGCTGATTTGCAGCATACTCCATATTGATGCTAGAGACGTAGATGAATGGAAATTGAAATCAAAAAACTAAGGGCGCCCCTCAAGGGACGCCCTTAGTTCATTAACGTTCTGCCGCTCCAGTCCAAACCTACCAGCCAAAATCAAGCGTGCTTCCTGTTTCCACATAGGTCTTAATGCCGCTGAGAATCATCCACCAGCTCTGTTCCGCCTTCTGCAGGCTAGGATGGTTCGGGGTAAAGCGGTCATTGACCAAAGTCAGCTTCGTGCATTGGCCCACAGCTTCGAGCGTAAAGGTAAACCGCGATTCCAGTTCAGCATGGTTATCGAAGTAGGCGGGGCCGGGATGCTCTATGCCGCTGAATACTTTATGCGGTTCGAAGGCTAGCACCTCTCCGTATAGATGGACGGTCTCATCCCCCTCAGCTCCAGGGCCTACGTAAGCAAAGGCAGCCCCCTCTTCGAAGGTAGAACGCAGAGTGCAGCCGAAAAAGGCCGCCTTGGTTCCTTCCGGCTGAATCAGCGCATCCCACACTTTCCCCGGCTCGGCGTTAATATAGAACTCATATTTCAATTCCAATGTAAATCACTCCTTTTTAGCTTGTAGCGCCATGGCTAACGTTATTATAATCATGGTATACAACCAGGTATTGTAAAAACGCGACACAGCACCCCAAAATGTCAGGAGTGATACGATGCGGCAGGCTTCCATACCGTCAAGACCAAGCATGGGGGTACTAAATCTGCCAGAAGGGGAGAAAAAGTTTCAGCTGACTCGCCATGCCCCGGCAGAAGCGCTCCGCTTCTTCGTGAAGCATTACTGGATCGTTGAATGGGATTTGAGCGGACAACCCTCCTACCAGCAGGACGTGCTCCCCAATCCATGCGTCAATATGGTGGTAGAGCAGCAGAAGACAGCGATTTTCGGCATCTCTACGGTAAAATACTCCCATCTGCTCGAAGGGAAGGGCAAGGTGTTCGGGGTTAAATTCAAACCGGGCGGTTTCTATCCCTTTATGAAAAGCCCTGTGTCCAAGCTAACCGGACAAGGCACCAGCACACTGGATATTCTCGGAGTGGCCCCGCAGCAATTGGAGGACAGCCTCCTGCAGCTTTCAGGCACCGCTGACATGATTGGCGTCATGGACGCTTTATTGCTGGAACGTCTACCGCAGCAGGATCCTTATGTTACACTGCTTAACGATCTGATTGATCACATTCACCGCCACCGCGAGCTTACAGCAGTGAAGCAGCTTTCCGAGTATGCGCAAATGAGCATCCGCACGCTGCAGCGGCTGTTCAACCAATACGTGGGCGTACATCCGAAATGGGTCATTCAGTTGTACCGTCTGCAGAATGCCGCCGAGCTGCTCGATTACGGCTATGCCTCGCCGCTCCCGGAGCTTGCTGCCGAGCTGGGTTATTTTGACCAATCGCATTTCATTCGGGGCTTCAAGGCGATCATCGGCATTACGCCTGAGGAATATATCCAAAGACGCAGCTAGAACCGGGAATCCCTCTAATTCGATTTGCGGGTCAGCAGGGCGCCGATCCCCATAACCAGGCCGAGACCCGTCGCAGACAGCAAGCTGATTAGCGAATCACCTGATTTTGTGGCCAAATAAATCATGCCGTTTACGAGAAATGAAACGATGCAAATATAAAAAATCCACTTCATGACCAAATGCTTCTTCATGGTATAAGTTCCTCCCCCATCACTTTTCCGCATTTATTGAGGCTGCCGCTTGCCGCATATACAGCAAACACCCCTCTTATGAACCATCATAAAGAGGGGTGTTCTCATTTTCCTTACGCATATCTTACATAAATCTTAAGTTGTGCGGCCTACGGATTCAGCAGGCTATATACGTCTGTATAAGACAGATTCTGCGCGTCGGCTACAGCTTTGTAGGTCACGTGGCCGCTTAGGACGTTAATGCCCTTCGCCAATGCAGGGTTGTCCAACGCTGCCTTGGCATAACCTTTATTGGCAATTTGCAGACCGTACGGCGTAGTCACGTTCGTCAATGCCAATGTCGAGGTGCGCGCTACCGCCCCGGGCATGTTCGCTACGGCATAATGGATGACCCCATGCTTGACGTAGGTCGGCTGATCATGGGTCGTAATCCGGTCGATCGTCTCAATGGAACCGCCCTGATCCACGGCCACATCGACAATGACAGAGCCCGGAGACATCGTCTTCACCATCTCTTCGCTAACGAGCCTTGGCGTACGCGCTCCCGGAATCAGAACGGCTCCGATCAGAAGGTCGGCCTGCTTGACGCTGTCGGCAATGCTGAACGGGTTGGAGACAAGCGTCTTGACCCGGCCCTGGAACTGATCATCCAACTGGCGCAGCCGGTCGAGATTCAAATCGATAATGCGAACGTCCGCACCGAGGCCAAGAGCAACCTTGGCCGCGTTAACGCCGACCATTCCCCCGCCGATAATCGTTACCTTGCCGGGTTCCACGCCAGGCACACCGCTGAGCAGAACACCTTTGCCGCCATTGGATTTCTCCAGGAAGTGAGAGCCGATCTGTATCGCCATCCGCCCCGCAACCTCACTCATCGGCGACAGGAGCGGCAATGCGCCCGTATCCAGCTGAATGGTCTCGTATGCAATAGCGGTAACACCGCGGTTGGTAAGCTCCTTGGTTAACGAAGGCTCAGGAGCCAGATGGAGGTAAGCGAACAAAATGAGGCCCTCGCGGAGGTACTGGAACTCCTCGGCTACCGGCTCCTTCACTTTGACGACCATCTCTGCCGACCAAGCGTCGGCGGCTGTGGGCACAATTTTGGCACCTGCTGCCTGATAATCCTCATCCGCGAACCCGACGCCAAGTCCGGCTCCGCTCTCGACCCATACCTCATGCCCAGCCTGAACATAGGACAATACCGAAGCAGGCGTCATGCCGACGCGATGCTCATTGTTCTTGATCTCTTTAGGCACCCCTACAATCATATATACACCATCCTTTATTTTCATATCAGCAAGCGCCGAATGTATAATTACTAAATTATAATGCATAATTACTGACTTTACCTAATTAAAGTTCACAAATGCGCTAAAAGTAGCAAATTCCATGTGTTTATTTGCAAAAAAACGCTGCCGAGTCCATGGCTATAAAGCCGTCGGCAGCGTGCTTCCCACCTTAATAATTTCATCGATAAAGGCCTGGATCGAGCTCGTAATATGGGAGTCCTTCCGGCGGATAAACACCGTAGTAACCTCCCGGTAGGGGTCCGGCACCCGATGGCAGTGGAGTGTTCCCTGTGCGGCCACGTATCCGACAGTGGATTGCGGCACGATCGTCAGCCCGATGCCAGCGGCCACGCTGCCGATAATCGTATCGAACGTGCCGAACTCCATGATTTTCTTTGGAACGATGCCCTCTTCCCTAAGCCAGCTCTCCAATCTCTCGCGATAACTGCAGCCTTTATTGTATAGCAGGAGTGGTTTGGCGGTAATTTCGTCGAGTGAAAACTCCGCTCCCTTGGAGACAATCACCAGCTCCTCCTGGAACACCTCGTACTGCTCAATCAGCGGATGCTGGATAGGCCCCGTCACAAACGCGCCGTCCAGCTTGAAGTCGATCACTTCCTGCAGCAGCTGCTCGGTGACGCCTGCCTTCAGGGACAGGTCGACGTTGGGATAATGCTGCAGGTAAGAGGATAACAGCTCCGGCAGCGCGATGACGGTCTCCACGATGCCGATCTCCAGGATGCCGGACGGCGTGGCCGAGCCCTGAAATACCTTCCTCATCTCATCGAACCTGGCCAGAATATCGTTCGCGTACTCTAACAACCGCTTCCCTTCCGTATTGAGAATCATGCCTCGCCTATGACGGTAAAATAGTTCAGTATGCAGCTCGCGCTCCAGCAGCTTGATTCTGGCCGTGACATTGGACTGCACATAGCTCAGCTCCTGCGCGGCCTTGCTGATGCTGCCATGCATGGCTACACACTGGAATATCCGCAAGTCATTCAAGTCCATTTCCGTTCTCCTCCATCTGACGCTTCCGTACTTATTCCGTCCTGATATCATTATAATTGATGGATAAATTGATTTACAATCATTTTACTGCTGTCTGTGATTAATTTATCATTTGATATGAAATATTCGTCCGGAAATTGTTAAGGAGAACGATGAAATGAATAAGAAGCAAGTCATCATGGGATCGGCCCTATGTCTTATCGCAAGTATGTCCTGGGGAGCGATGTTCCCCGTCGCGCATGTCGCTTTGCAGAAAATTGATCCGTTCTATTTCTCTTTTATCCGTTATGGCGTCGTTGCCGTTATTCTGTCAGCCCTCTTATGGATGAAGGAAGGGAAAGCAGCCTTTCGCCTGGAGGGAAAAGGAAAAGCTCTTCTTTTTTACGGCATAATGGCTTTTGTCGTCTATAATATGCTCGTGTTCACGGGGCAGCATCTCATGGGGGATTCGGGCACGATCACCGCCTCATTAATCGAAGTGCTCATGCCGATGATTTCGGTCCTGTTCGTCTGGATTACCGCGAAGGAGAAGCCGCCCGGGTATACCATCGTCAGTATGCTCCTATGTTTGGCAGGCGCCGTGCTCGTTATTACCAACGGCAAGCTTGCCTTCTTTGCGGAAGCTGGCAAATCACTGTTCCCGCTGCTGCTTATTCTGCTCGGGGTTACGGGCTGGGTACTGTATTCGATGGGAGGAAGCCGGTTCAAGGACTGGTCCGTTCTGCGGTATTCGACCTTAACCTGTATCTTAGGCAGCATGGCGTCGCTGGTTATCGTATTCCTGGCTACACTGCTTGGCCTGCTGCCCGCACCTTCTTTGCAGACACTGGAGGCCGTCAAATGGGAAATGTCCTTTATGATTCTTCTGCCGGGCATCGCGGCCCTCTTAAGCTGGAACGCAGGACTGAAAATGCTGACGCCGCTGAATGGGATTCTGTATATCAACTTTGTTCCAATTACCACCTTGGTCATTATGGCTTTCCAAGGCTACCAGGTCTCGATGTTTGAAATCTTTGGCACGCTGCTCGTCATTTTTGCCATCGTGCGCAACAATCTGGTTCAGCGCAAAATACAGAAGAAACACGGACAGGCCGCCGAGCTGAGGGCACCTGCCCGAGCTGTCGCGAGCCGGTCCGGCCGCCAGAAGGATTCAAACCTGAACGCTCTCTAACCTTTGTGAAACCTCGTTCTTGTCACAAAAAAAGCTCTCCCGAAACCATAAACGCATGGTTTGCAGGGAGAGCCTCTTTTTTATTTAAATTGGATAATACCCGAAGTATGCAGCAGCACCAGGAATACAAGAATCGGCGCGATGTAACGCAGCATGAACAGCCACACCCGGAACCAGCCAGCACGCAGGCCGGAAGCTTCCGCGGCTCCTTTCCAGAAGTACCCTGCGAAGATCGTAATCGCCAGCCCGCCGACCGGCAGCATGATGTTGGACGTGATGAAGTCCACCCAGTCAAAGAAGGCTTTTCCGCCAAACGTAAGCTCTGGAACCATGCCAAGGGATAACGAGGAAGGCACCCCCAGCAGGAAGAGCAGCAGGATGAGAATCCAGACGGACCGTTTGCGGCTCCAGCCGAAGCGCTCCATCGTATAGGATACAGGAACCTCCAGCAGGGATACCGCCGACGTCAAGGCAGCGATGGCCAGCAGGATGAAGAATAGTCCCCCGAAGAATGCTCCCCACGGCATAGCCGAGAACGCAGCCGGCAGCGCGATAAATACAAGCGACGGCCCCTGATCCGGAGCGATGCCAAACGAGAAGGTCGTCGGGAAAATGATCAGCCCTGCAATAAATGCGTAGATCAAATCGCCCGCGCCAATGGCCAGCGTCGCTGAGCCAAGGGACTGCTCCTTCCGCACATAGGAACCATACGTCAACAAAATACCCATCCCGAGCGACAGGGAGAAGAATGCATGTCCCAGCGCGACCAACGCCGACTCGGCGGTCAATTGGGAGAAATCCGGCTTAAGGAAGAAGGATACCCCGGCCTCCGCCCCCGGAAGGGTCACGGCCCGAATCATCAGGACGATCAACAGAACGACAAGACTCGGGATCAGAATTTTATTGAATTTCTCGATGCCGCCGGAAATCCCGAGAATGACCACGCCGCCTGTGATCAGCAGGGCAACGAATTGCCAGAAGATCGGCATATAGCCGGATACAAAATGGGAGAACTGCCCCGCAAAATCCGTATCGCTGAACAAATTCCCGCTAAAAGCCGTCACCGCATAATGCAGCGTCCAGCCTGCAACGATGATATAGAACGACAGAATCAAAAAGGGAGCAATAACCTGCAGAATGCCAAGCCCCTTCCAACCAGGCTTTCCGCCCACTCTTACGAATGCTGTTGCGGCGCTGCCCCGTCCGCTGCGGCCGATCGCCAGCTCAGCCAGAAGCACTGGCAGCCCTATAATCACTAGGCAGATAATAAAGAGCAGGAAAAATGCCGCCCCGCCGTTCTCACCGGTAATGTAAGGGAACTTCCACATATTCCCGAGGCCCACGGAGCTCCCGATCGCGGCCAATATAAACCCGGTAGAAGAAAATCGATCCTTCTTCTGTTCGTTAATATTTCTTTGAACACTCATCATATCGACTCCATCTATGCTTTAATTTCCAAATCATTATATATCATTCTTTCATTCAGGTCATATAATATATTTCTCCAATTTACATACTGAACCCGAATATTACCATATTTAGTGTGCCAGAAACATGATCCTAACGGCACAATTCTTTTATGGGCAATTTATGAAATTTAGGCTAAAATCTGTCGATATATACCTAAGTAGATTCAATACATATTCGAGAAAGAGGTTACCTGAATGACAATGATTGGGATCGATCTAGGGACCACCCATAGTCTGGTGGCTTATTGGACGGAGGAAGGTCCAAAACTAATACCGAACGTTCACGGAGAGCATCTGACTCCCTCTGTCGTCGGCGTAGACGACAACGGCGAGATCCTGATCGGACAAATCGCCAAGGAACGGCTTATGACCCACCCCGATCTGACCGCCTCGACTTTTAAACGCTATATGGGCACGGAGAAGCTGTACCGGCTGGGCAAATATACCTTTACTCCGGAAGAGCTCTCTTCGTTTGTCATCAAATCGCTCAAGGCCGATGCTGAAGCCTACTTTGGAGAAGAGGTGACCGAGGCCGTCATCAGCGTGCCGGCTTACTTCAACGATACCCAGCGGAAAGCGACGAAGCGCGCCGCTGAATTCGCTGGCTTGAAGGTGGAGCGGCTGATTAGCGAGCCAACGGCGGCGGCGATTGCTTACGGCTTGCATCAGGAAGAATCCGAGACCAAATTTCTGGTCTTCGACCTGGGGGGCGGCACCTTTGACGTGTCGATCCTTGAATTTTTTGAAGGCGTCATGGAGGTCAAATCGATTGCAGGAGACAACTATTTGGGCGGGGAAGATTTCACAGAGCTGCTCGTCTCTTATTTCGTGCAGAAGCATGGCCTCGACTATACCTCCCTGGATCTCAAGGCCCGTTCTGGGCTGTTCAAGCAGGCGGAGCTGTGCAAGCGGGCGCTTAGCCAAGATCCGACCGGAACCATGACTTTTACCATTGAGGACGCGACCTACGAAACTACAATCGATCGCAATGAATACGAGAAAATCGCCGCCCAGCTCATGCTGCGCCTGCGCCACCCTATCGAACGCGCGCTGCGGGACGCGGCGCTGTCTCCACGGGATATGGATGCGGTCATTCTGATCGGGGGCGCGACCCGGATGCCTGTCATCAAGTCGATCGTAACGAAAATGTTCGGGCGTCTCCCTTTTGCCGGCGTAAATCCCGACGAAACCGTAGCTCTTGGAGCGGCTATTCAAGTCGCGCTCAAGGAGCGGAACGAAAGCCTGAAGGAAGTCGTCCTGACGGACGTATGCCCTTATACGCTGGGAATCGAAACCTCAAAGCGAATGGGCGCGGGCAATCAATTCGAGCATGGTCATTTCTCGCCGATTATCGAGCGCAATACGCCGATCCCGGTTAGTAAAGTGGAATCCTACTATACCCTTTATGATCAGCAAAAAATCATTGCCGTAGATATCTATCAAGGAGAAAGCCGTCTAGTCTCCAACAACATCAAGCTGGGAGAGCTGGAAGTCGATATCCCGCCAGACAAGGCCGGAGAGCAATCGATCGATGTGCGGTTTACATACGACATTAACGGAATTTTGGAGGTCGAGGTAACAACGACGAGCACCGGGATGAAGAAGTCAATTATCATTGAGAAAAACCCGGGGCTCTTAACGCCAGAAGACATCGCCCGGCGATTGGATGAATTGAAGGATATTAAAATCCACCCGCGCGAGCGCAGCGAAAACCGGCTGCTGCTGGCCAGGGGCGAACGCCTGTATGAAGAAGCGCTTGGCGAGAAAAGAGAAGAAATCGCTTTTCTTCTTCTGGAGTTCGAGAGGGTGCTTACTTCCCAGAATGAACAAGAGGTGAAGAAGGCTGCTGCGAAGCTCCGAAAACAGCTTGATCATCTGGAGAAGTGGAGTGACTACTTTTGAGCATTTGGGAAATTCTCGGCGTTGAGCAAACCTATGACACTTCCGTCATTCGGCGAGCCTATGCCAAGCAGCTGAAAATTCATCATCCCGAAGATGATCCTCAAGGATACCAGAGGCTGAGGGAGGCCTATGATCGGGCCATGAAGCTGGCGAAGCAGCATCAGCAGGAACAGATCCTCTACGAAGAAAATGAAGATGAGGATGAGGAAAGAGCTGAGGAAGAAGTGGAGCAGGGTGCGGGTTTCTCCTCTTTGGAAAGACCGATTTTCAGCGAGATTCCCCATAACGCAGAGGACGAAGACACACCGGATGACTTAGAGTCCGAAGACGCTCCCGATGACTTGGAGGAAGAGATTCCTCCAGAAAGCATGGAAGAGCCCGATGCGGAGCCCCTCCGCATCCCACGCCTTCCGAAGTGGGATACCCTGAGCCGCAACGAGCAGCCTCAAGAGCATAACGAAGATAACGATCGGGATGACGGCGATGACGAGGATCCTGATGAGGATTTTGATGAGGATTTTGATGAGGACGATGATTATGATTTTGATGGATACGATGATTATGATTTTGATGACGAGTATGAAGAACCTGACCATCCGGTAGATGAATTCATGGCGCAGGTTCATGCATTATATTCGGATTTCGCTGCCCGAATGGACACCCGTCGCTGGCTGGAGCTCCTTGGTTCGGATACGCTGTGGAACATCGATTACCAGCGGGCGGTGGCCGAGAGAATGCTCGATTATTGCGAGCAAAATTACTTTTTGCCCAGAGACGTCTGGAGAATCCTTGAAGAGCACTTCCGCTGGCGCGAACGGAGCATGGAGGATGAGGATTTTGCCGAGGAATATCCCAAAATAGATACTTATGTCATCATGGGTATACCCGGATTACATATGGATTACTCGGCCATTCTGCAAGCGCAGGACATGACAGACGAGCGCCGCGAGGAGTTTCTTCGTTATCGCGAGGCCGTCGCCATCTCGCTTATCGAGGATGATAGGCGCACCGCCCATGTGAATCTCATTAAGGCGCTGGATATTTTTAAGGACGATAAGGATCTGCTCCGGCTGCAAACCGAGTTCTATCGCCGAACCGGAAATGGCGAGGAAGCTCTGGCTTCCTGCAACGATTATATCCGTCTATCCTCTGGGGATAGTGAAGCATTCCTGATGAGAGCTCATATGCTGCTGGGCATGAATAGATTCTCCGAGGCGTTAGAAGATGTGCAGCAGGTTCTGGCCCAAATTCCGGAGCATGCCGAGGCTCTCGCCTTGGCAGGACAATGTCAGATGAAGCTGGGGAACATGGATCAGGCCAAAGCGGACTTCAACCAGGCGCTGGCCATAGACGGGGAAGATATTGAGGCTGTTCTTGGACTGGCCGCAGTTCACCGCCATACCGAGAGTGCCCTTCCTTATTTGAAAGGTCCTGCCCGCAAGCAGGCGCGGCGGGAAATCAACATGGAGCTGGGTCGGCTGCCATTGCTTAGCCGGTTAAAAAGAGCCGTGGTTCTGCTTTTTTCCCGAAGATGGCCTGTCTTGACGATGATCGTTATTCTCCATCTCATCATTAACCAGTCCATCGTCAAGCATACCGGGCAATCGGCCTGGGCTTATGTGCAAACCTTGTTTGCCCCTCCGGAGATCATCACCGTTCATGATGCCGCTGCCATGGATCGTCTCCCACCGGGGACGCATGCCGTGCGAATAAAGCTAACAAATGCCTTATATACGGGGATTCTGGAAATCGAGGACAAGGATGCCAAAGGCTCCTCCACATATCGGTACCTGCACGCAGATAAAGCGAGGGAGCTCGGGCTAATGGACCGGATAAACGGGTATGTCTGCATCGGATATTCGGGTAATGCTTCCGTGATGATCATCAGCAATTACAAGCAGGCTATGGAAGTGTTCAATGACAAGACTGTGGAAATCTCGGGGGAAATGAGGTTATCTCCTCCGCAGGAGCTCCAGCAGGAGATGGACCAGTTAATACAGTTAAGAAGAATGTCGGACAATTATTTAAGCCATCACCCTCTGTCCGATTATTATATCGTCGCAGACGATACAATCAGGACAACCGTCCCGCCAGACAAGCTGCCGTCCACAGTCATGTACCTGACAGCCCTCCTGATCCTGTTTTACATTCCGTTCGTCCAGGAGGCACGCAGACAATGGAGATACATGCGCTACAACTGATTACAGGGGGGTTCAAAGCCAATGAACATAGATAAGCCGGAGGAACGCAAAGCCTGGATGCCTTACGTGAACGCCGTACTCTCCCTTTGCGCCATCGGCCAGGAGGTCGGCTACTTCGTTATGAACCCGAAGATGCAATATCGCATGTGGGGGCGCATGCGCGGCTTCCTGAAGCAGCAGGATATTCATGATAAAGAAAAGCTCGTCGCCACAATCGAGTGGTTCCTAGAGACGGGCCGCCGCAGCGAATATTATCGTGATTATTGCCAGCTCTCCACACTGTCCGCCGCCGAACGCAGCCGATATATCGAGGCTCTGACAGACGAACATAGGAAGCGCCAGTTCACAGTCGTCAACCGTTATTTATGGAGCCTCTCCACTGGAGGGATCGGAGCGTACGATTACTCATGGACGATGTTGAATTGCTTTGCCGGGAAAGAGGTAGGCTATTTATCGGAAAATGAAATGTGGACATATATCGGCCAAGTTATTTCTTTGATTAAAGCGGATTTCTCGGACTGGGAAACTTATGTTACCAGCTATGCCGTTGGCCAGCAGTATTTGCTGCAGAACAATCCCTTCAGCTTCGTCAGCAGAAACCGTAAAATTATCATGCAATTGATGAACAGCAACCAAAATCCAATGCTTCACCTTAAGCCGTAATTATTGCCATCGTATACCCTCGATCCATATTAAAGAGCGTCCCTACAACATAGGGACGCTCTCTTTATGTCTAACCAGCGTTAAGCGGATTATTGTGTAATTGTAAAATCAAGATTCCCCCTCCGCCGGCCGTCCAATGAGCCGATTCCGTCCGGAAGCCACGCCAAATATAAGTACAAGTACGGCTACCCCGATCAGGAAAAACATCGGCAGCCGGTTCGGTCCTCTGAATGTTGACGTCTACGAGACTGAGCGCGAGGTCGTCGCCACCTGCGACATCCCCGGCCTGGAGAAGAAGGAAGATGTGCATATCGACATCGACAACAACGTCCTGACGATTAGCGGGACGGTGAACAAGGTCCACGAGGTGAAGGAGGGGCAGATCCACCGTCAGGAGCGGTTCGCAGGCCGTTTTCAGCGCTCGATCGGCTTGCCGGCTGGCGTATCTACCGAAGGCGTTACTGCCACCTATAAGAACGGCGTCCTTGAACTTCGCATGCCGAAGTCATCCGGCGACGCAAGAAGGAAAATCGACGTGCATTTCCATTAAAAAAGATGAAGACCCTGCCGGATTGGCAGGGTCTTCATCGTCTAATTATCTCTTCGTGCTTGATCGAAACGTATCGACTTCCCGCAGCGATGGCAGCGCATCGATCGCTCCGGGACGGCTTGCCGTAAGGGCAGCGGCAGCGTTGGCGAACCTCAGCACTTCCCCGATGTGTTCACGGCTTAGCTGCCCCAACGCCTTCAGTGGGTGCGGTGCCGACTGCAATTGATACAGCACACCCCCGATGAAGGAATCGCCGGCTCCGGTCGTATCCGCGACTTCCACACGATTGCCGGGCTCGGACACCTCTAGGCCATTGCGCGAGAACCACGTTGCGCCAGCTGCACCACGCGTGTAGATGACATGCTGCACATCCCCGACGAACAGCGAGGTGATCGCCTCGTTCTCATCCTCATGCCCGGTGATGAAGGACAGCTCCTCGTCGCTGATCTTCACGATATGGCTTAACGGAAGAAACTCATGAATGGCCCGGCGGCATGATTCCGGATCAGGCCACAGGGGCAGCCTGACATTGGGGTCGAAGCTGATGACTGCACCCGCTTGCCTGGCCAGCTCAATCGCTTTTCGATGGGCATATTTCACCGGAGCCTCGATTAAATCGACGGAACAAAAGTGAAGGAGGTCTCCAGCCGTGAACCAGCCGCTGCCAATCTCGTTCTCATGCAGCAGCATATCGGCGCTTGGATTGCGATAGAAGGAGAAGTCCCGATCTCCGTCCTCCTTAAGGCTGACGAAGGCCAGCGCAGTATTTGCTTCGCTTGTACGCAGCACGCGCGATACATCCACACCGCTAGCGGCCAGCTTCTCGACGAGAAAGTCGCCGAAGGCGTCAGCTCCCAGCTTGCCGATAAACGCCGCATGGCCGCCAAGCTTAGCTACCGCGCACGCCACATTAGCCGGCGCTCCGCCCGCCGCCTTCGCGAAGCTCTCCACTTGCTTCAGCTCTACTCCCTTTCTGTCAGGAATGAAGTCGATTAAAGCTTCTCCAATCGTATACACTGTCGCCAATTCAAGCGCCCCCTTGTATGTCATACTCTAAACCGGATGAATATCCCATTTTCGCAGCATCGTTACTTTGCTGTCGCCAGTCGAGAACAGCTTAATGCCCCGGGAATCAGCACTTGGATAAATCCGTGCCGTCATCACCACTTCTCCATCCCCAGCGAATACCTCCACCGAGGATTTATCCACGAAAATTCGCAGCGACAGCTTACCCTCTTGAAGAGGCACAGCTGCTTTACGCTGGCCGCCCGGTCCGATGCCTGCCCGCTCCCGATCGAGCAGCAGCATTCCAACTTCCTGTTGATAAGCTATAACCGTCTCTTCTTGACCCGCTTCATCTGTTCGAAGCTTCAGGCCAAATTCCCCAGCGTTCCCGGCTTCGAACTCGACTTGCAGCTCGTAGCTGTCGCCGGAGATCGCTAATTCCCTCTCCCCGCTCAGTTCAATATTCGCCTGCTCATAAGCGTTGCTGCGCCTCGACTCAATCTCTTCCACGGGGCTGAACAAAATGCGGTCGCCATCCAGCTCCGCAACGCGCGGCAAGCTCATCGCGCCTGCCCAATGATGGCCTTGCTGGGTTGGCATGTCCTGCTCCCACATATCCATCCAGCCGATCACGATGCGTCTTCCCCGGTCATCAACCGTGGACTGAGGTGCATAGAAGTCGAAGCCATGATCGACCTGAGCGTAACGCTCGAACGCAAAGGCCCCGGCTTCGGAGTCGAATTCGCCCACCATATACATGTTGGAATGAAGATTGTTGTATTGCTCGCCCTGCGCCGGCATGCGCTGCGGCGACATCATCAGAATAGCCTTATCCCCCAGCAGGAACAAGTCCGGACATTCCCAGTTGTCGCCGAAGGTACCATCGCTTTTGGCCAATATGTTAACAAACGTCCAGTTCAGCAAGTCCTTGGAGCGGTACAGCAGTACAAGACCGTTGCCCTGTGCATCATTCGAGCCTAAAACCACATAGTACTGGTTATTGTACTCCATTACCTTAGGATCGCGGAAGTCCTTGCGGCTCACTCCTTCCGGGATTTGATCACGGCCGATGATCGGGTTGCCTTCGTATTTGCGGAAATTCACCCCATCCTCCGAGATCGCCAGTGCCTGAACCTGCTCATAGTCCTGATCCTGGTTCGGACCGGTCAGCACATGTCCCGTATACAGAAGAGCAAGCTTGCCCTCTTTGGCAATCGCGCTGCCGGAGAAACAACCGTCACGGTCGTATTCTTCATCCGGTGCTAACGCCACAGGGAGATACCTCCAGTTTACAAGATCCCGGCTGACGGCATGGCCCCAATGCATCGGTCCCCATACTGGTTTATAGGGATAGTGTTGATAGAACAGGTGGTATTCCCCATTATAATGAATAAATCCATTCGGATCATTCATCCAGCCGAACTCGGCCATCAGGTGGTAGTTCAACCGGTAATCGTTCTTCAGCAGATGCTTTGATTCCCTAATGAACTCGTTAGCATCATTCAGCGTATACATCCTCTGAGTAGTCATAGTTCCTCCCATACAAATCCTTTATTTAATAGAGCCCTGCATAACCCCTTGAATGATATATCTCTGAGCGAATAGATAGACGAGCATGACCGGTAGTATGGTAAGCACCAATCCGGCCATCAATGGCCCGTAATCCACGGAATACGTCCCATAGAAGCTGAACGTAGACAGCGGGAGCGTCCGATTATGCGGGGATACAAGAATAAGGGACGGCAGAAGAAAGTCATTCCAGATCCACAATACGTTCAGGATTGAAATGGTCGCGGTTGTCGGCGCCAGCACAGGGAACACGATCCGAAAAAATGTTTGCGTGCGCGTGCAGCCGTCGATCAAAGCCGCCTCCTCCAATTCGGCAGGTACGCCCTTTACGAATCCATGATAGATGAACACCGCCAGCGGGCTGCCAAATCCTAAATACATGTAGATGAGAGCCCACTTGTTGTCCAGCATGTTTAGCGTTCCATATATTTTGACCAGTGGAATCATAATCGCCTGGAAGGGAATAATCATCGCAGCAACCATCATCATAAAAGTATACTGATTAAATTTAGTCTGATTGCGCACGAAATAATGCGCCGTCATCGCGGCAAACAGCGAAATTAACGCTACGCCTAGAACCGTTACGGTCAACGAGTTTATGAACGAAGCGGTATAACTCATTTTCTCAAATGCGTTGCGATAGTTCGTCCAATCCAGGCTCGGCGGCAGGGATAGCGGATTTGAGGTAATCGCCGTATTGGCCTTGAACGAGTTAATTAGTAGAAAGATAAATGGAAAAATAAATAGTGCGAGCACTAGAGCTAGTCCAACCGTTTTCAACCATACCCCAGCGAATCCTTTACGAGCCGTGTCCATTAGGCCTCTACCTCCATCTTCTTCCCAAAATACACCTGAAGCAGCGTAATCACTGCGACCAGAAGGAAGAGCACTAGCGCCTCCGCTTGTCCTAGGCCGTAATCACGGGAGAGGAACGCTTTTTCATAGACATGCATCGACACCATTTCCGTGCTCTTGAAGGGGCCGCCCTTCGTCAGCGACAGGTTGACGTCATAGACCATAAAACCGCGCTGCAGCGTCAAAAATATACAAACGATAAACGAGGGAACCATCAGCGGCAAAGTCATCGTCCGCAGCTTCGTCCAGCCATTGGCGCCATCGATGCTCGCTGCCTCCAATATATCGTTAGGGACGCTCATGAGCCCAGCGATATAAATGACCATCATATACCCGGCGTACTGCCAAATGGTCACAATGATGAGAGCCCAGAAGGCTTTCTGCGGATCAGCCAGCCAGGATGTGCTGAATAGCGGAATTCCCGCCTTCTCTCCTATGAATACCAGAACATTTGAGAAAATAAACTGCCAGATCAGACCGAGCACGATGCCGCCGACCAGATTCGGTATGAAGAACCCGGCCCGGAATATATTCTGGCCTTTCAATCCTCTCGTTAGTCCAAAGGCTAATAGAAAGGCAACGGTGTTGACCAGGATGACGGTAAACAATACATATTTCAGCGTCAATCCGAAGGACTTCCAGAAGACCTCGTCTTGAAACACTTTTCCATAATTCTCGAACCCTACTAGCGTATGTGTCGTCGCGATACCGTCCCAATTCGTGAAGGTCAGATAAATACCATAAATAAATGGAACGATCATTACGGTAAGAAAAGCGAATAAGGTCGGGCCGGTAAACAGCAATCTCGTCCGAAGCCGTGGCCACCATTCCTTTTCTTTGATCATAACGATTCCTCTTTTCCTCTGTCATTGTGAAGAAAGCGATGGATAAGATACACGATGTGCTCTTACCCATCACTTCATCTTGTCATCTGATGTAAATAGATTACTTCACGCTTGTCCAATACTCTTCGATTTCTTTAATCAATGTAGCCCGATCGCCGGAATCGTTTAAATATTTCTGCATCGAAGCACCGACCTTGGCCCAGTGATCCGCGGGAAGAGTACTCATGGACTCTTGGGATTTGCCTCTGGCGATGTAGTCCTGAATGGACTGGCCGAGCGGATCAGCGGCCGGAATCGTGATATTCTTAAACGCCGGAATAATGCTTGCTTGGTTGACCAGGAAGTCCTGGCCTTTCTCCTCGTATACAATCCAATTCAGGAATTTCTTCGCCGCTTCCTGCTGTTCAGGCGTACTCTTCTCTTTATCTACAATGATCCGCTTGGAAACCGCTGATGAAATTTCCTGATTGCCGTAGTCTTCCGGGTTGTTGCTGATCGGTACTGGCAGGAAGCCGTAAGCTCCGTTTGCGGTGTCGAAATCTTGAATTTGCGGCCAGGCCCAGTTGCCTTGGAACCAAATGCCCACCTCGCCTTTGCCGAGCACTTCAGGGCCGCGCTCATATACACCCGCTAATGGAGACTTCTTGTCGATATTGTATTGTTTCATCATATCGAATGTATCCAACAGGCCATTCAGTACAGCATTACCCAATAAGTCTTCTGTGCCGGCCTTCAATGAATCCATGAATTTGTTCACTTCGGCCATGTCCTTGTTCTGTCCGGCATAAGCCAAGGGCAGGAAGTGGGCGCCTAGCGACCAATCCATTGGAGAGATGATCAGCGCCTTTTTGCCGGACGCTTCAATCTGCTTAAACAAATTTTCCAGATCATCTCTGGTCTTCACCGTAGACGGATCGAAGCTGCCGCCCGCCGCTTCATCAAGAACGGCTTTGTTGTAAATGAAGCCATAGCCTTCGATCGCTAGCGGGAAGCCATAATTCTTGCCATCGAATGTCGTCAGGTTCGTCGCATTCTCGACGGCATCCGCATTCCACTTCTCCTCGCTCAAATCAAGAATCCGATCCTTAAACTTCTCTACATCCCCTGTATCGAGCATCATCATCGTTGGCGGATTTCCCGAGGCATACAAAGTGGAAGCCCGCTCGAATGGAGAGGTGCCTGCCGGAGCAGCCATGATTTCCAGGGTGATATCCGGATTATCCTCGTGGAACGCCTTTGCTGCTTCTTCAAGCTGAGTCTGGATTTCACCTTTTGAGTTCAGTAGAGAGATTTTAACGGCTTTGCCCGACGCGTTAGCTCCGTTACTGCCCGTCTCACCACTGAGGGAATTGCCGCCGCTCCCTCCACAGGCCGACACAATCATTGCCAAAAGTACAAAAATTACTGTCACGCTCAACCCATTCAATCGTTTCATTGCTTTCCCCCCGTTAATTAAGTTACTGGAAACTAATGGTTCATGTTTGGTGTGGCAAGCGCTTGAATCACTTGCCGTAATGTAATCGCTTGCAGCATGCTTGCAATTAAGATTGTATGTCAAACCTTTAACATATGTCAATCGTTTGACATAAATTTTATAGAAATTGATCTGATTTTGTCGAATGTTTTATTCGTGATGATGATGCCACAAAAAAAACGCATCCATTTGATGGTGCCAAATGAACGCGTTTATTAAATCGAATATTATGCTGTTCCTCGCACAATTAATTCCACGGGCAGTGAATTGGCGATCTCCACTGGCTCTCCTTCTACCTGCCTGCTAAGAACTTCTACCGCCATCCTTCCGAACTCGTCAATCGGCTGACGGATGGTAGTCAGCTCCGGCGTGAACCAGCGTGCTGCGTTCACATCATCGTAGCCGATAATTTTGACATCCTCTGGCACCCGTTTGCCTGCAAATTCGCATTCTTTTATCGCGAATGCCCCGATAATGTCGCTTGTCGCGAAAATTCCATCAATCTCGGGATTGGCGGTTAACAGCTCCCGCAGCAGCTGCTCATATCTTGCTTGGTCAAATACGTTCATATCCGTCTGGATAATAAGATGCTCCACACCGTGCCGCTTAACAACATCCCTGAATGCATCCGTCCTGCGATTTGCCAGCAAATCGAGCTGTAAATTACCGCATATATGGGCAATCTTGCGGCAGCCCTGGCTGATGAGCCTTTCTGTCGCCAGCCTGCCTCCTTCATAGTTATCCGAGCTAATGTAAGGAATATCCTCCCCGATCTGGCGGTCAAACGTAACGATCGGCGAGCGGAGATTGCGGTATTCATCAACCTCCAGCGTATGGCTTCCCATAATGATTCCGTCCACCCGGTTGCGGCGCAGCATTTCAATATAGTCCCGTTCCTTGACGGGATCAAGCTGAGAATTGCACAGCAGCACTTTATAACCCTTCAGATAGGAGTAATACTCTATGCGATCCGCTAATTCGCTAAAGAACGGATGAGATACGCTGGGCACAATCAGGCCTAGAATATTCGACTGCTTGCGAAGCAAGGAGCGTGCGATCTCATTCGGCTGGTATCCCAGCTCGTCCATGGCTGCAAATACTTTGCTGCGGGTAGTTTCGCTAATATATCCCCTGTTATTCATTACGCGGGATACCGTCGTTACCGATACCCCCGCCCTTAGTGCTACATCATGAATCGTTGCCATGATCTTCCTCTTTCATCTAACCGTATTTGTCTATACTCCACTATAACCGAAGGGTTACGCGTGGACAAGAAATCCAGGCGTAAACCAGCCCTGTTTCTTAGAGAAACAGGGCTGGTTTACGATATGCCTTCTACACTTCCCTCCGCCAATATAAGCAGAACTTACTTCAATAACGAAGAAACGGAATCCGCGTCAAATTTCTTATTTTTGTTTCTATACATCATGTACACAGCTATGGTACCGAGAACCAATAGAACGATAGACAGCGCGCTCCCCTCTATGCCAAAGCCCCCTCCCGACAGCCAGGCCGGGCCTTGGTCAACCGTATGAAGCAAAGAGTAATCCCGCATCGTCCCCGAGACATTGAAGCCATATATATAGCCCTGAAAATAGTTCCAGGTCAAGTGCAGGCCGATCGGCCACCATAATCCTCCGGTGACCTCGCGAGCCACCGCCATAATGACGCCAGCCATAATCAAGTTGATGACCGGCAGCGGCGAGCTGAACATGCCCGGATTCAGGCTATGTAGAAGCGCAAACAGAATAGAGCTCACTACGATGGCAGTCGTGCTTCCGTAATGATGGCGCAGCAGTCCCTGAACATATCCGCGGGAGTATATTTCCTCGGATACCGCGACGCCCACGAACAGGAGAACTCCCTTAAGCATAGGAACCAGCATTTCCTGATCCCTTTCGGCCAATTGCCAGGAAACCCCGCCGAAAGCCCAAATCAAAACAGCAGAGGCTGAAATAAGAATGATGCCGGCCACGGCGCCATGCAGAGCATACACTGCTCCCCGCCGCTGCCTGAGCCCGATTGCCCATCCCTTCTTCCGTTCAAAGAACGCATACATCGCATAAGAGCTCGCTATAAACAAAATCAGTTGCAAATACTGGACCAGCAGGCTCTCCCCGATCGAAGCCTCCAGCTCAGCCAGGTTCATCCCTCTAGCCACGCCTATGGCTGCAAAAATAAAAGAGACGATAATCATAACAACCATGACCATAACGAAGCTTAATGCAATCTTGCCTGCTACAGAGGCATGAGTTTTCATAAGCACCTTCCTTAGCGCAGGCAATCCGGACGAATGCCTGCAAATTTTTTTTTCGTTATCACTATATCCTTGGATGCTTTATGCTGTCAATCCAAATTATGGGCAACCAAATGCGACATATACTCGAAGGCTGTCGTCCCGTAAATGTTCTTGAAGTGCCTGTTCAAATGGGCTAAATCCACAAATCCACACTCGCTTACCGCCAAGTAAATATCCTTGCTCTTCTCAATTAGCTGCTTGGCGCGCTCTACCTTGCAGTTCAAATAATACTGATACGGTGACGTTCCCGTATTCGCCTTGAATGCGCGGATGAACTGATATTTTGACATTCCAAACAACATGCTAACGTCATCCAGCTTCAATACCTGAGTCACATTGCCCTGAATCACTTCCTTAGCCTTTCGGGCAAACGCATGATCCTGACGGTCTGCCGTCCGCATCTCCACCTCGGAAAAATGACCTGCCAGCCCCAGCAGCAATTCATGGCAAAGCGCCTCCGGCCTGCCGCTAAAAATCGCGTTCGTCAAATTCAGAATGCTTTGGCGCAATCCGGCATGATAGACGATCGGTTTGTCGAACAGGACAAACTCCTTTTGTCCCAGCAAGTCCAGAAAAAGCTTGGGATGAATATAAACCATCACATAATCAATCCCCGATCTTTCCTGTGACCGCCCGTCATGATTCTGCTCCGGGTTGAACAGCATCACGCCGTTCCGGTGAGAGGATTGCAGGCTGCCGTCCAGATGGTATTCCTGAATGCCGCGCAAGGTGACGCCAAGGGCATACTCCTCATGGCTATGCTTCTTATATTGAAAATCGGCAATGCTGGCCGATAGTACGGTGATCCCCGCCGATTGCCTGTATATGAACCGTTCCACTTCCTTCACCCCTTTGCAAACTCAGCGATCCCGGACACCAGGAACGCGGAGTAAACTAGAAACAAAGCCGTTATAATGTTCGCTGTCTTCTGATATTTTTGCATAAATTTTCTGAAAAGAGTACCGAACATCGCCCAGGTCACATAAGCTGCTAAACCAATAAGCGATACGATCACGACAAATACGGACAACATCAGCCTCGACGTGTAATAAGGCATCACGTAAGCCGGAATCACGGTCAGCGTAAACAGGACGACCTTCGGGTTGGCGAACTGCATCCCGAAGCCGGAGGCAAATGTTATGGCCTGCCCGGCTGATTCCTTGGATACATCCATTCTATATATCTGGTAAGCGAGATAGAGCATAAATATGCTGCCGGCTACCCGCACCACGGACAAAAATGGTGGCAAGCTCGCTGCCAGCACATGGTTCAGTATAACAGACGCCACAACTAGCAGGAAAAAAGCGAGAGAGGCCCCGGCGATATATTTCATCGTTTTTCTCGTCCCATAGTGATTAACCGCAGCCAGGATAAGAATATTGGTTGGCCCGGGCGTAAACGTCACGATAACACAGTAAATCAGAAATGAGGTCATGTTCATTAAGCACTGCTCCTTAGCTCCTTCACAAGGGAAATTACCTTGCATTATAGAGCTGCATGTGACGTCAGGCATAGTATATTATTGCACCCCCGCTTCATGAATCACCGGGATATCCTGTTGCCAAACCGCGTTTAGTCGTGTACGATTGAATCGTGCACGACTAAATTAAGGAGGTTTCGCCGTGAATACCGTGTATGATTTCCAGGTTACAATGACGAATGGGGAGCAGAAATCGCTCCAAGATTATAAAGGACAGCCTTTAATCATCGTGAACACGGCCAGCAAATGCGGGTTTACCCCCCAATTCGGCGGACTCCAAGAGTTATATCGTAAATACAAGGACCAGGGATTGGTCATTCTGGGCTTCCCCAGCGATCAGTTCAACAACCAGGAGTACGATAACATTGAAGAAACCACGCAATTCTGCCAGATCAACTACGGTGTAACCTTTCCGATCTTTGCGAAGGTCGACGTCAACGGGAAGCATGAAGATGCGTTATTCACGTTTTTGAAGGAGCAGCAGAAGGGCCTGCTGTCCAGCAAGATCAAATGGAACTTCACCAAATTCCTCGTCGATCGCGAGGGGAATGTTGTGAAAAGATACGGCCCAACGACCCCGCCAAACAAAATCGAAGAGGATTTAATCCCTTTGCTGTAATTCATTTGAGACACTTCATGACCATACCAACCTACGGATGAACAAGGTGAACATTGTGGAAGATTTTTTGACGCTCAAGAAACAGCTCTGCTTCGCAGTATACGAGACCGCCAGTGAATTCAACAAGCTCTATGCCGGAGTGCTCCAGCCCTTCGGGCTGACCTACCCTCAGTATTTAGTGCTGCTCGCGCTATGGGAGAGGGACGGGATCACCGTCAAGGAGCTAGGGGAGAAGCTTGATCTGGGCACCGGCACATTAACTCCTATGCTTGCTCGAATGGAAGCCAACGGCTGGCTGCAGAAGCGGCGCTCCCAGGTGGATGAGAGGAAGGTATTTATCCATCTTCAGCCCAAAGCCTTCGAGGAGAAGGCGCATATTACACTGAGGATCAGTGAGGAAATTCGTGCCTGCCAAATCGGACGGGAGGAATATGAGCAGCTGCTGCAGCAGTTGAACGATCTGCACCAGAAGCTGCAAGAACGCAATTCATAAAATTGCGAGTGGAAATTGAAGAAGACGCCAACCCTGCGGTTAGCGTCTTTTTGCATACCATGAAAGTTCACAGGATTTACCCCGCTGCTATTACTAGCATTCGCAAATCACGGCCATTAAACGAGTTCCTGCTCCGCCTGCCAGCCGTTGATTCTGCGGTACTCAGCCGGTGTTACGCCGTTATGCTTCTTAAAGGCTTTATAAAAATACGGATTGTTGGAAAATCCGGCCTGTTCGGCAATTTCCCCGATTGGATCCTCGGTTTCGACGAGCAGCTCACGTACCTTGTTCATCCGAACCTCCTGAATATAGCCAAGGATCGTCTTCGATGTCGTCTGCTTGAAGATCCGGCCGATATAGTCGGCCGACAGCCCTAGCTCATCCGCAAGCATATCCAGTGACAGGCTCGAATCCATATACTTCTCGTCAATCAGCTTCATGATCCGTTCCGACACGTCCTCTTGCCTCGTTCTCCCCTTGTTCTCCTCCATGTGCTTCTCCAGACGGTCGAATAAATGCATATAGCGCCCCATGAACTCCTCCAGCGTCTCGTTCCATTCATGCTGATACAGCGGCATCGAAGGAATCGCCAGTTCACCCGCCACGGAGAGGCGACGTCCCATCGAACGAATGGCGTTCTGCAGCGCAAAGGACAAATGCGATACCGCAAGCTGGAACGACATGTAGGAGTAATTCTCCGTATCCCGGATAATTTCGCTGAACAGCTCCTTTACGGCCGGAATCCGTTCGAGATACAGCTCGTCAATCAGCTGCTTCTCCTTATCCAGGGGATATTCATATGGTTTTGCTTTCTTCAGCTCCACGGTCTCCGAGTCAATGATACTACCCGGGCCATGGAATACGCGGGAGAAGGAAGCCTCGATCGCCTGCAGGCACAGCCCGTGGACAGCCTGGATGTCCTCGCCGATCATGCTGGTTGAGACCGTGATCGACAGCTTTAAATATTGAGTCACCGCCGCTTGAATCCGACCGGCATGCTCAAGAATCGCTTCGCGCTCATACTCCGCTCCCTCGTCCCTGGCCTGCACGATTACAGCAATACGGTCATCGCCAAGCACGACGCCGGCAGCTGCAAACCCGGCCTCGTTCAGCATTTCCTGGGCGATGTTAAGCACCCCGAACCGCAGCAACTGCCGATCCTCCACCGTGTAAGCTTCGATAAAGGAGCGGTAATCATCCACCGTCATCAGCAGCACGCGTACCGGGGAGTAGGGGTCAAGCCCGACCCCATAACGGGCAAAGCCGGTCTGGACACGATCCGGGTTCCGGTCGGCATCCCCGTGCAGCAGCCTGCGCAAATATTCATATTTCATCGATTGCAGGCTGTTCCTCTGCTCCGCTTCCAAATTGCCCAGGCGGGACAGCTTCTTGCTGAGCCCGGAGAACAATCGCCGTGATACGAAATAGGATATGCCCAGCCCGGCCAGCAGAATGGAGACCGTGATGATAATCGTCTTCCCGCGCAGGATGTCGATCCGTTCAGAAATGACCGTGTACGGAAGAATCCGGACATACCGCCAGCCCAAGTAATCCGGCTCCGTGTAAGTAACCAAAGATTTCACGCCGTCCACTTCCTCCACGAAATAGCCCGAGGAGTCCGGGTCGGCCAAAATCCGGTTAATATACGAGGTCCCCTTCATATCGGTGAGCATAGGGTATTTCCAGCTGCTGGAGACGAGATAGCCGCCCTTATCCAGTAAAAAAGTGTTCGCTGGATCGCTCGTCAGGGAGCCGTCGATATGCTTATGTAATTGTGTTTCTTTAATGTTGACCACAATGGCGTTTCTGTTCGCCTTCGGCATCAGCGTATCGTACAACAGGAAGCTGTATACATCCCGCTGCTTCTCGGCAATATTTCCAGCGAGCCCTTCAATGCTGAGCTTGCGGGGGATTGGCATCAGGGAGTCATAGGCCTCCAAATTGCCAAGCATCTCCCGCATTTCATGATCGTAAAACTCCGACTCATCGAATACCGTAGCCACGCTCATATCCGTACTCACATAGAACGTATGCGCTTTGGCGTTATAGACATAAATCGAATCGATGAAAGGCGAAGTCTCCCGATAATTGGTCAGCTGCCGGACGGCTGTAGAAATCTCCATCGGATGGACATCGGCAAAGTTCAGCAGGTTGGCGATATGCTGGTCGCTATATATTTGTTTGGCGAATGTGGAAGCCGTGACCGCCATCACCGATGCCTCCTGAGTGGTCTGGGAGAGGCTGTTCATCGTCTGATCGTAGGACTGCTGAAGCGCAATTCGTTCAAAATTAATGTAGAGAATACCAGAAAGAACCGTGATGGTTAGTACGATCGACAGGGTCATCGCCAGAAAAATTTTCCCGTAATAGCGCGTATCTTTTCGACTAAGCAATCCTATCCCCCCTTATTCCGCTCCTTTGGAAGATTCCTTGACGACTAGCTTCGCATCGACTTTAAAACACCGCTTCTCCGCCCACACATTGTCGTTCATCTGATCGATCAGCTTCTCGGCCAGCACGGCCCCCATCGCATAAAGCGGCTGCTCTACCGAGCTGATTCTTGGCTTCACATAGTTAGTCAGCCTGATGTTATCCACCCCGGCGACCGCCAATTGATCGGGAATGGATATTCCCAGTTCATTGCAAGCCTTGTACACCCCAAGTGCCATCTCGTCGTTTGCGGCGAATACGGCCGTAAAGTCAGCCCCGCTGCTGCACAGTCGATGGAAGGCCTCGCAGCCTCCCTCCTCCGAGAAATCGCCGTTTTCGACCAGAGCGGGTTCAAATGGGATCCCGCATGTTTTAAGCGCTTTCACATAACCCTCAAATCGCTCAATACTGTCCGTCGCATCCGCATATCCGCTAAGAAATGCGATTTTTCGGTGCCCCTGCTCCGCAAGATGGAAGACCACCTCCTGGGCCAGCTTGATGTTATCCGTAAAAGAACAAGGAATGCGCGCGTGCTCAATTTTCCGTCCAATCAGGCCCACCATATAGCCGTTATCGGCATAGGCTGCAATCTCCTCATCCGATAAATTCGGCGTTACAAGGATTAGAGCGTCCACTGTCCGGTTCATGAGCAAGGAGAGGAACTCCCGTTCCTTCGCCTTCTCGTTCTGCGCATCGCAAATGAGGACGTTATAATGGAGCGAATTGGCCATGTTCTCGATGCCTTTGATGATTTCCGCATAATAAGATACGCGCACATCGGAGACGACGACCGCCAGATTCATCGTTTTGCGGGAACGAAGCTGCTTGCCCATATTATTAGGAATGTAATCCAGCTCCCGGATGGCCTGCAGCACCCTTTCCTCCGTCTTGGCATTTACGAGGTTGCTGCCGTTCAGCACGCGGGATACCGTAGCGGGCGACACATTGGCTCTCCTGGCAACATCGATGATTTTGCTCTCCTTCATAATCACGGACTACCACACTTTCAATCATTATTGCTTCTATTATAAAATTGAATGAAATCGATTTCAATTGTTTAATTGGCTTTTTTAATAAAGGCTATGTTAATCATTAATTGCTGATTACTATAAAATAGAAAACCGCTGAGCCTGTCGGTTTGGTTTTTTCATTTTCTTTTGCAATTTATCCTTTATACGGGCACATTTATTCAAATGTAAAAAATTATGTCTCGTTGCTGGCATTAGCACAAGTCCGGCAATTGTCTTCTTGCCCCAATAATTGGCAATGTCGCTTGCTTCTTGAAGAATGGCATTTTCATCAAACAACCTTTGGAGTCTACAATCTTGAACTTTATTTCTGAACTCGCCTGGTTGCAGTGACGAAACGATTTGCCGGGTTTGTTTTCCCACAGCTATTCTATATTCTAATAGTGAATCTATATTAATAACTGAACTTAGTTCTGCGATATCGTCATCACTCATGCTGTTTCCGCTATAGGTCCAGAACGAAATCCTCCAAAGTATGGATGCAGTCGTTACTCATTTTCGCTGAGTACAACAAAGCATGGTGATTGAGAAATAGCTCCATCGCTCGAGCATGTTCGTTTGGATTTAATATGACTTCAGTTAACTTCTTATGGTTTTCATTCCAAAGCCTTCTTTGCTCTAAATCCATTGAAACCAGCTCCAAAATTAAAGTACCAGACCTATTTTCTTATTCGACGCTGTGTTTTCATATTCCTTGCTGTAACAAAGCCTGATAAAAAAAGAAGCGGATGGATTTTCATCCACCCGCCCTTTTAGTGCAAATCATTCATTTCCAGACCGAACCTAGCTCCTGCCCTATTCGGTTATGAAGTTTAATCTCTGCAATACCTTGTGAAGCACCACAGCCGCTTCAGCCCGGGAAGCCTGCCGGTTGGGCTGCAGCAGTCCCTGGTTGTCCCCTGCAAGGATTCCCGTACCTGTCAGCCGGGACATGGCTTCTACAGCCCATGCAGAGACATCCTGCGCGTCCTTGAGGGTGGTCATGTTCAGCTGTGCTTGGCTGCCTGCAGCCTCATTTTGCGGCCCGTCTGCAAGCTCCATCGCTTTAAGCAGGGTAACGGCCATTTGCTCTCGGGTGACCGCCTCATTCGCCTTAAAGGTGCCGTCCGCGAAGCCTTGAATCAAGCCCGCCTCAACCGCGGTCTGAACGGAATCCTTGTACCATGCCGCCTCCGGTACATCGGTGAACGAATGCGTGCTTTGTGTTCCCCCTTGCGCCAGACCTAAAGCCCGAACAAGCATGGAAACCCATTCTGCGCGAGTCACCTGCTGCTGGGGATCAAATGTGCCGTTTGCCGTACCGTGAATAATGAATCTTGCCGAAAGCGCCTCAATACCAGTCTTCGCCCAATGCGCCTGAATGTCGGCAAAGGTCTTGGCCTGGACGGCAATGATGGCGATGATCCGGTCGTCCGCATTATTCGTCTTTAACACCGCATGCACCTGACCATCTTCCGTATGCAGCACGGTCAGCGGAACAAAACTCATTTGCCCCGTTGCAGGATCAATGGCGATCCCCGTGATTCCAGACGGATCGACCTTAGAGTCCAGCTTTAACGTCCGGGAGAGATAAGCCTTGCCAAAGCGGCTAATCTCGGTACTCATCCCGCCGGATTGCAGCTGGATATGAAACGCCGGGACAGCTGCGATCAGCGAGCTTCTGACGGCATCGCCCAGCAGATTGGCGATGTCTGCGGCTTCTCCGATTTCAATCCGCAGCACGGCCTGATCATCTGCCGGTTGAACGGCAGGCAGCATGGCGGACAAACTCGACTCGTATTCCGCATGTCTCGTCTGGAACGCCAGGGACAGATTGCTGGTTGCAGCGGCAATCTCATATAGTGCCTGCACCGGCAGCTCAATGACGAGCGGCTCGGATTCGGAAGCCTCGCTAAGATCCAACAGCAGTTTCGTTACCCCATCGCCAGAAGCCGCTTCCTTCAGCAGCTTTCCACTAACCTGGATCAATGCTGCCTGGCTAGGGAAATTGCCAATTACTCCAGTGCTGCCATTCCGTGTAACGGTCGGCTTGTTCTCCTTGTCCACAGACTGTTGAGCGGACTGGCCGGTGCTTCCCGAGCCGCTCCAGGACGACCCTGAACCCGGGCTTGGCGTCGGCTCAGGCTGAGGTGAAGTCGGTCCTGCAATCACCGTCACTCTTGCACTGGCCGAATAACCGCCATCCACCGTGGTCGCCGTCACTGTCGCCGCCCCGGGGCCTACCGCTGTGACTACCCCGCCGTTCACGACCGCGACCGACTCGTTATCGCTGCTCCACTCTACCTCCCGGTGGGTAGCGTTGTCCGGCGTGATGACGGCTGTTAAAGCCTGCGTCCGATGATTCGCAAGATTCAGCGTCAGCTCCGCAGGAACGAGAGAAATCCCGGTCACCGGGACGCTGTCCCCGTGATTGACCTGGATCAGCTGGAAGTCGTCGAACGCCGTCCAATTGCCGCCTTTGGCATCCGTGAACAAGCCGATTTCCACTTCCCCGCTCGTGATTTTAAATGGCTCACTGATGAACAGCGTCCAATCGGAAGAACTGGCTGAGCTTAAATCAATCTCCAGATCCGGGCCGCCGTATTTTTTGATTTCCATACGGAGGGCATTCAGATCAGCTCCGGTTCTCACCCAGATCGATGCTTGGTAGGTATCATCTGTCACGCTGGCCAAGCTGATCGTTCGATACGTATTCTGCATGTAGTCGGCTCCCGCCCAATGCGTGAGCTTATAATTCCCTGTACGCGGATTGTCGCTATCGACAAAATGGGCATCGCCGCCGGGGTTCCAGCTGCTCCAGCCCGTCGTGTCGCCATGCTCGAAGCCCGCGTTCTCCACCGGCACCGGGACGCGCGGTGTTACGGTGACGGACCGGGATGACAGCGACTCGTTCCCGTCCGTATCTACCGCCCGAACGGCGAAGGTGTAGAGCTGCTCGTTCGTCAGGCCCTCGATAACTACGGTAGGTGAAGTCACATTGCGCACCAGGCTTCCGTCCTGGTACACATTATAGGAAGCCATGTCGAATTCCGTGTTCCGCTGCCACTGCAGCGAGGCGCTTTGATCGCCGCCGATCGCTTTGATTCCTGTTGGCGCGGATGGCGCATAGCTGAACACTTGGAAATCGTCGATCGCGGCCCAATTGCCGGCTTTAGCGTCCGAATAGACGCCGATTTCCAGCTGGCCGTTCGTGACTTGGATGTTATCAAGGAAGAACGGCGTCCAGCTTCCGCCGTCGGCTTTACGCATATCTCTGGCCAGACTCTCTCCGCCGTAATTTTTAACCTCCAGCTGGAATTTGTTCTGGCCTCCGCCCGTCCGGGCCCACACTTGAACCTTGTATTTGCCGTTTGGCACCTCCAGCGTGCGGAACGTCGATTGAATATAATCCCCTGAGCCCCAATGCGTTAATTTGTATTGTCCTCTTGGGCTGTCGTTGTCGACGAACTGGGCGATTGGCTGCTGTTCCGGGTGCCACTCCGACCATCCGGCAAAAGTGCCGAGCTCGAAGTCCATATTCTCAAACGGAATCAAAGTGCCGGCAGACAACGGGATTACCGTAACCTCGGTAGACTTCGCCGACTCGTTGCCCGCCTGGTCAACCGCTGTTACCGCGAACCGGTATTCCGCGCCAGGCTGCAAGCCTTTTGCCACAAATCTCGATTCGGTGGCCGGCTCGACGGAAGCGATTCTGGCGTCATTTTGATATACATAATATCTCGCAAAATCACTGTCTAGGCTGTAATTCCACCTTAAAGCAGCCTGCTCTACTCCAGCTTCTGCCTTGAGGCCCGCAGGCACAGCAGGCGGAACGGTATCGGTACCCGAAGCTGTAGTGATGCTGACCTGCTGCGACACCCCGGATTCGCCATGGTCATTGAAAGCCGTCACCACATAATAATACGTTGTGTCTCCTCTTAAACCCTCATCCGTAAAAGTTAGGCTGGCTGCCCCTGTCATGCCGGCTTCCACGAAATCAACATACACGCCGTCGATGACCGTCGCGCCGGCAATATCCTTAACGGAACGGTAAATTTTATAGCCATTGACGTCGCTGCCTGCAGAATCCCACCGCAGCTCGGCATGGAATCCGCCCGTCACCGCGGCGCTAACCTGACCCGGTACCGCCGGAGCTCCGGCGCCCCCGCCCGCAGCAGGCGCATTCGTCGTCACAGGCGTCAATTCGAAGTCATCAAAGGTGGCCCATTCGCCCACCGTAGCTTTGGAATGGACGCCGATTTCCAACTGGCCGTTCGTGACCCGGATGTCGTCCAGCACATATTGCCTGTAGTCGCCGGTGAATCCTACATTCGCCGTCACGGAGCGGTCTGGTCCGCCGTAATTTTTGGCCTCCAGCTGAATTTCGATGTTGTCCCCTTTGCGAAGCCATACTGAGGCCTTATAAGTTCCATTCGGAACCTGTACCGTCCGGTAGGTTCTCTGCTCGTAGGCTTGACCCGCCCAGTGGGTCAGCTTGTATTCGCCGCTGCGGGCATCGCCCATTTCAGCCTTGTGCGCAGCTTCCTGACCGGCCGGCATCCATTCTTCCCAGTCCTCAAGCGTGCCTTCCTCAAAGCCGCCGTTGTAGGACAAGTAGTTCAGCGTATCGCGGTAGTGCTCGAACGAGAACTGGAACCAGTTCAAATGCACCTGTCCTTTGAGCACGACATACAGCGGATGCGTACCTGCCGCATGCTGGATCACAGTGCTCTTCGTCACCCACTGCTGCAATCCTCCGGTATTCGCCAGGCGCACTTCGCCCAGCAGCTGCCCTTGCGGCGAGCCTGTCCGGAATTCGATCGACGCGTCCTGCTCTGCGGCCGCCCGGACCTTCACGGTCGCCGTGCCGTCCACGAACTGCACGTTATCGAAGGCGATATATCCTTCATTGCCCGCAGGCGCTACGTAAGAGCCCCCTCCTGCATCGGCTGCCACTCCGGTCTGAATGCCGCTGGCATTCGCGTAGTCCTCGGCCTCAACCCGGCCGTAAGGATTCACGCCGGCATTTCCCGTCGGCGCTCCGTCCCAGGTAAAGGTAGCGACCGCCCCCGCAGGCAGAGTATATGTGAAGCTCTGGGCGCCCCACTGTACCTTAAACTCCCGCTGCGACTTGGCGGAATTGAGTACGATCAGCGCCTTGGAGCCGTCTTTGTTCTTGAAGGCCACATTCTCGATGCTTCCGCTGCCGAGCGTGTTCGATTTGATGCGAACCGCGCCTGGCCGCACAAATTTGCTGGCATGACCGAACGCATAATATTCTTCATTCAAGGAAGTAATCGATTTGGACGGCTTATCCGCCGTCACCACGCCGCGGCAGTCCGTACAGCCGCCCACCCGCGGGCCGTAATCCTCATCGAGAGCCAGGTTCCATTTCAGCACCGTCTTGGCCCAATTGCGGGTCGAACCGATGATCAGGTTCTGCACATCCCAAGCCAGGTTGTCGCCGAAGACGGGTGCAAAATCTCCGCCGGAGCTCTCCGTAAAATAAATGCCTTTATCGGGATGCAAATCATGCACCTGAGCCTGATTTTCTACTTTTCCCGCATATCCGTGAAAGGCCGAACCCGCAATGTACCGCTTCGCCTCCGGGTCGTTCAGCACCTCGATTGGATAATCCGGGTCGCTCCAGTTATGATCCCAAATTAATATTTTCGTATCGATATTCGCCGCCGCGAAGGCCGGGCCCAAATGATTCTTGATGAACTCGGCCTGCTCCGTCGCCTCCATGCGCATGCTGGCATAGTTGTCGGCTTCGTGATGCGGCTCGTTCTGAATCGTAACTGCGTCGATCTCAATGCCTTCCGCGGCATAAGCCTCGATGAACTTCACGAAGTACCGGGCGTAGGCATCGTAATACTCCGGCTTCAGCTTGCCTTTGGCCAGCGACTTGTTATCCTTCATCCAGGCGGGGGCGCTCCATGGAGAGCCCATGATCTTGATTTCGGGATTCATCGCCAGAGCCTGCTTCAACACGGGAATGATATACTGCCGGTCATGATCGATCGAAAACTGGCTTAACGAAAGATCCTCCGCATTTCCCGCCGTATCGTTGTACGTATAGTGCGAGCGGGCAAAGTCACTGGAGCCCATTGGCAACCGAATGTAGCTGAAGCCGATGCCCTGGTTGACATCGAACAACTGCTCCATCACTTCATCACGCGCTGCGTCGGTCAGCACTTCCCCCAGGAGCCAGGCTGATGAATCGGTCAACGCCGCTCCAAAGCCTTCGATTTCCTGATAAGTCGTATTCTCGTCCACATGAATCGTGTACGGGCTTGCCCCGCCCGCCGGACCAAACGCAATATCCGGCTCTTGGTGTAACAGCTTGGACTTATCCCCCGTCGTAACCCATACCTCAACCGGCTCGGATGCCGCGCCGACAGAACTGGCAAACAGTCCGGACAACATCGATAAGACGAGTGACGTGCTTAAAATGAGAGACAAGACGGACTTGCTCTGCTTCGTAATCCTCATGCCTTTCATGCGTATTCTCAGCTCCCCTCAAAATAATAACGCTTACATTTTTGGCAAGCCCTTGGCTGCCTTAGCTCATTATGGGACCCTGCCCAGCGCTTAGCTGCATTGCTAGCTCATGCGTCAGGTCCGGGGCAGCAGAAGCCGCCCCCTATCTCTCCACTCGCATTCTCGCTTAGCAATAAACTGTGCCCGCGCCGGCTCGCCAACGATAGGTTCCCACCGTCTTCGCTGGAAGCTTGGCCGTCCACTGCCGCCCTTCGCAGAGCACACAGAATTCCTGCTCCGATTCGCTCTGGTTAATCACGACGGCAATGAGTTCGCCGCCCGGATTGCGGAAAACGACGTTCGTCACGGTCTCCCTGGAGCCATAATCGCTGGCTACCCTGTACGCCCCCGGCTCCACGAACCGGGTGTACTGCCCCAGCAGGTAATATTCCGGGATGATCCAATAGTTGTCTGCATCCGCAGCATCCTGGATCATCATCGTAGGTCCCGGCGTTCCGAGCCATTGATGCGGGCTGATATTGCTGTCCAGCATCGTCACCCAGGCGTTGTAGCTGCAGGCGTAATTGCGGAAATACTGCGCCATCCGGTCTGCACCGGCCGTTCCCCACAAAGAACGCTCCGTCAAATAGATCGGCTTGTCCGGATAAGCGGCATGAATTTCGCTCATGACCTCTGGTGAGCCTTCGTAGTCATGCAGCGCAATCCCGTCAACGGCGCCGCATCCAGCTGCATCGTTCAGAATAGGCGTGACGTATGCCCAAGCATCGCTGAAATTATGATCAAAAATCCATATTTTCGTCTCCAGCCCATGCTGATCCAGCTCCTGCCGCAAGGCGACGGCCAGCTCTCTCTGCCTCTCAGGCGGCATATAGCAGCTCGGATAATCCGTCTCGAACAACGGCTCATTCTGCAGAGTCATCGCATAGATCGGAATCCCGTGCTCCTGGTAGGCCTGAATGGCTAGCCGGTAATATTTCGCCAAGGCCGCAGTGTACTCCGGCCCCTCCTTCAAGCTGCCCCGCTTCAGGCTGCCGCTCGTCTTCATCCAGGCTGGCGGACTCCAGGAGGAGGCAAATATCCTAACCTGCGGCGCCAGCGCGATCAGCTGCTGAATGGTTTCTACGATTCCGAGCCCAACATCCTTTTCTATCGAAAAATACCGCTGCTCAAAATCGGTTACCCCTTCGGGCATATCATTGTACGTATAAAAGGTCTGTCCGGTAAAATCCGAGGTTCCCAGTGTAATCCGGATTAGGTTCAGCCCGATGCCCGATTCCTCATCGACCAGAAGCCGTAGAACCTCCTCCCGGCGGGCGGGGCTCATCCTCGCCAGATTGCTGATCGTGGTCTCCTCCATCGAGGTGCCCATGCCCAATATCTGCTGACCGGCATGGCTTGGCGTGATCGTGATACGAGTCGTCTCCGTCGCCTGCGGCAACGTCAAAGCGATATCCGGCTGCCGGCTCAACCTGTAGGGAATGTCGCGCGGCCCTTCAAACCATTTCAATTTCCCCGGATCGGCCTCTGAACTCCACCATACTTCGACGGCATCGGAGAGTTGTTTTGTGCTATGCATTGCGGGCGTTCTCCTCTCTCTAACACATGTCTTATAACGCTGCCTTTCATCCTGCCTGAGCTCTCACACTACCGCTCCCGTTTAATAAAGAAGCGACGAATATTCGCCGCTTCCTCCATCCTTCAATTACTCAATGCCTCTTTCGTCAAAATACTTGTTCGCTTCCTCCTGGATATACTCCAGCAGCTTGTCGACGCCTGCGGTCTTCAGCTTCTCGCGGTATGTCTTCAGGGAAGCGTCAACATCCGAGGTCAATCCAAGCATAAGCGGTTTACCATATTGCTCGAACACTTGGTTTACGGCTGCGAGCTCAGCCTTAACAGGCGCATAATCGAGATAAATCGGTCCGAAAATATCCGGCTTGCTGATTGGCTTGAATTCTTCCTTCAGCACATCCAATCCGTCCCAGCCGCCTTTCTCTTTTTTCATGTTCGGCTCATAGCGCCAGCCCCAGCTGGCAATGTCGTAACGCGGCGTTTCATCCAAATTCACCCCCGGCGCAGGAATAACAATCGTCTTGTCGTCCTCGCCTTTCGCCCAGTGCGTGCCTTCGATGCCATAAGTCATCAGATTGAAATATTCCGGATCGTTGCGCAGCTTATCCAGCACCATCAGGGAACGCTCAGGGTTGACGGAACTCTTAGGAATTGCCATGGCATTCGAGCTCGGCAGCGTTGGAATGACATAGTTGTGGAAGCGGCTGAATGGGAAATAGCCGATTTCCATATCCAGATTTTTCGCTTTCACTTCATTGATAAATCCGCCCGCACTGGACGGGTTGCGCCAGTAAATCGCGCCTTGGCCGGTTTTAATGAAGTCGCCTGCCTCCTGGTTGGAAGAAAGCGCGTTTTTGTTCCAGTAGCCTTTTTGCTCCCATGTCTTCATTCTCTTCACCCAGGCCTCAAACTCCTCGGTGTACGGAAGAATCTGAATGTCGCGCGGATTGTCATAGGATGTTGCGCCAATGACGTCGCCGCCAATCAATTGGAAGTCATTCCAGAATTTATACAAGCTGTTTACATTCTCATAGGCTGCTCCGTTAATCGGAATGACCTTCTTCTGCGTCTTTACGGCATCCAGATAGGCTTCGATGGAATCCAGGTCCGTAAATTCAGGGAGACCGAATTCTTTACGCCAATCTTCACGGTAAACGTAGCCCAGCGGCGTATATTCCGGGTTCGTATTTGGCACCGCATAGATTCCTCCGCTGACCGTTACCGAGTCCCAATCCTCTTTCGGGACGTTCCCCCAAGTGACCGGCGCATACTGTGGCAAGAGGTCTTTCAGATCGAGGAATGCCCCTTGCTTCGAGAGCTTGTAGAAATCCGCCCAGCTGGAGGCGAAAATCATATCGATTTTCTCGCCGGACGTCAGCAGCAGGTTATACTTGGTCATCCAGTCGTTCCACGTCGTAAACTTGAGGTCAACTGTCGTATTCAGATCTCTTTCCAGCATCTTGTTCCATTCGGCAACGATTTTGCTCTGATCTTTATGCGCATCGCCGACGAGATACCAGGTCAGCTTCACCTTCTCCAGCTTCTCTCCGGCCGCTCCTTCCCCATTCGCCGCTTTTTCTGTACCTTCGTTTCCTGGCGAATTGGACGCTGTACCCCCGCCGCAGGCCGCCAGCAAAGTGATCATTAACGATAGCACCAGCAGCAGCGACAAGCGTTTCTTGGTTTTTAACATGTTGACTCCTCCTTTTGGTTACCTCATCTGTATTTCCTCCAAGCTGATATCTATGTTAGCCGGTATCCCGGTTCTAACCTTTGACGGCTCCAATCGTCAGACCCTTTACGAAGTATTTCTGGACGAATGGATAGAGCAGAATGATCGGTCCCGTGGCGACGACGGCCACTGCCATTTTGAGCGTCTCAGTCGGCGGAACGACATTGGCTGCCAGGTAGGCTCCCGTTTGAGTGCGCAGCACCGCGGCGCTGGACAATATTTTATAGAGCAAAAATTGCAGCGGATACTTGTGATCCGATGTAATAAACACGTTGGCGTTGAACCAGTCGTTCCAGTAACCGAGAGCCAGGAACAGCCCGATGGTGGCTAGGCCGGGTGTGGAAAGCGGAAGGATAATCTTCCGGTAGATCAGGAAATCTCCAGCACCGTCGATCTTCGCCGATTCAATGACCGAATCGGGAATCGATTTCATGAAGTTCCGCATCAGGATGATATTCCAAGCGCTGACCAAAGGCGGCAATATCAAGGCCCAGTAACTGTCCTTCAGCCCCAAATACTTGGTCATCATGATGTACCATGGAATCAGTCCCCCGCTGAACAGTGTCGTGAAATAAATGAAGAAGGACAAGCTGTTGCGGTAAATGAAATCCTTGCGGGACAGAACATATCCAGCCATCGATGTCAGCAGCAGGCCAAGGACCGACCCTGCTACCGTAACCCCGATGGTAACGCCATAGGCCCGGTAAATTTGTTCCGGTGTGGCGAACACCGACTTATAAGCCTCGAACGAGATCGTGTTCGGAAACAGCTTGAAGCCTTCGGCAATAATCTCCATCTCATCCGTAAACGAGCCGGCGACAATGAGCCAGAACGGAATAAGACAGACTATAGAAATCGCTGTAAGCAGCGTATATCCGATCACATTGAATGCAATGGTCGCTTTATCTGGCTTGATTTTGGTACCCTTGTTCGTCTTTCGAACCATCGGCAGCTCTTCTGCTTGAACGTGCATGCTACTCCCCCTCCTTTAGAACAATGCGTACTCCTCGCGGGTTTTCTTGATGATGTAGTTGACCGTCATGATCAGGACGAAGCCAAAGAAGGATTGGTACAATCCCGCTGCCGTTCCCATACCGATATCAAAATTGACGGTGAGTGACCGGAACACATACGTATCAATGATATCCGTCGCATCGTACAGTAAGCCGTTGTTACCGATAATTTGATAGAACAGGTCGAATTGGCCCTTCAGAATGCCGCCCAGGCTGAACAGAATCAGCAGGATGAACGTCGGCTTAAGCAGCGGCAGCGTGATGCTGCGGATTTGCTGAAAAATATTCGCCCCGTCGATCTTAGCTGCTTCGTACAGCTCGTCGCTGATGCCCATGATCGCCGCCAAATAAATAATCGTTCCGTATCCGATGCCTTTCCACACGTTAAAGAAGACAATAATGTACTTCCACGGTGCCGCATTCAGATAGAAATCGTACGGCTGCAGGCCGATTTGCTTCAGCAGCGTATTCACAACCCCCAGGTCGGAGAACATGTTGAATACGAATGCCCCGACGAGTACCCAGGACAGGAAGTACGGCAGGAACATTAGCGATTGCGCCGTCTTCTTGAACCATTTACTGGCTAGCTGAGCCAGGAAAATCGCGCTGATGATCTGCATGATGTTACCGATAATAAGAAACGCCAGGTTGTAAAGCACTGTATTCTTCGTCAGATTCCACAGGATGCCTGACTTATACAGAAACTCGAAGTTCTTGAAGCCGACGAATTCGCTTCCGAACAATCCGCCCTCAAAGTCGAAGTTCGTGAACGCGTAATACACGCCGATCATCGGAATATAGCTGAAGATAATAAAAAACAGCAGCGTAGGAGCAATCATCAGAAACAACGTCCTATTTTTGTTTAACTCTTTAAGAAAGCTGCGTTTTTCTGACATGGTAGCGGCCGCCTCCCTCATTTTGTTTATCGAGCCTGTGATCAGCTCGTCATGTAGATGTCGCCGTATATGTCGCCGTATATGTCGCCGCTGCATATCCGGCGCGCCGTGGTTGCATTGCCCATGTTAGGCCATCACCCTTATATTGACAACTAACTATCCCCGATATCGACTCACTTTTGCCTTCAAACGGGGACTATGCAATTCCGCACTAACTCTCCTTTTCCGTCACGGCCCAGTCATATCAAGGGTTTTGAGTAAACAAAACCATATAGTTATCCGGCTCTCATTCATTTTTTTTGTTGAACTTACTTAGCAAAATTAATGCAATTCATGTATCTATTTCATGGCAATTCTCTGATTTAGAGAGGAAAACTGCAAATCATGTATTTAAAACATACTTTTCCTTAGCGAGCCCTGTAACGGATTATTTTAATTCCCATAAATGCATTTAAACCGATTCCTCTCATGAATTTGCAATAATTAATGACTACAAATGTAGTTAATTCCTTATTTAATCCCATGGGATAAATAAAAATACCTCCGCAAATAGTCGCGGAGGTTTAACTGGATTAGTTATTAATATTGCTTTGATCGATACCTATCTTAGGATACCGTACCGTGCCATTTGAAGGTCATGACGGATTTACCCGGAATATTATAAGTGAAGGCTTGTTTGCCCCATTGGATTTTAATGTTCTGATTCGAGGACTGCGGGTTATAGACGACAACGACTTTGGAGCCGTCCGGATTTTTGAACGCTACGTTCTTCATGTCCCCATAGGTATTGGATTCGACCCGGTACGAGCCGGGAACCACGAATTTGCTGAAATGCCCCAGCAGATAGTACTGCTTCTTGTAAGTGACGCTATTCTCCGGCCGATCGTTGCGGTTATCCGAATTCTGAATCGTGATCATGCCGCGGTTGCTGTTGTTCGGCGCGAGCAGCGTTGGACCGCTTCGCTGATCCAGCGCAAGATTCCACGTAATGATCGATTTGGACCAGTTGCGGGTAATGTTGATGAATTCATTCGCCATGTTGTCGAAGCCGGAATGGGTGCCGTTCTCCGGATCATTCCACGTGCCAAAGCCGCCTTCGGTGAACCAGATGTCCTTATCCGGATGAGCATTATGGAGACTCGTCATTTGCGAGCCATCCCCGCTGTCGTAGTGGTGGAAAGCGCTTCCAGAAACGAAGTGGCCTTTTCCGGCGTTTTTCAAATCGGTAATCACTTTGTTCGGGTAGTTCCAGTCCAGGTAGTTATGGTCAAACGTAATGATCTTCGTGTTCAGTCCGGCATTGCGGAAGGTTGGCCCGATAAAATCGCCGATCGCACCGACTTGATCCTGCTCGCTCATTTTCATCGTCGGGTAGGTGTTTGTTTCATGCATTGGCTCGTTCTGAACCGTAATCGCGTAAATCGGAATGCCTTCATTCTGATAGGCCTGCACGAATTTTTTCAAATAGTCGGCGAAGGTCTGGTAATGCTCGGCCTTCAGCTTGCCGCCGTTTAAGGTATTGGAATATTTCATCCAGGCCGGCGCGCTCCATGTAGAGGCGAATACTTTGATGTTCGGGTTCTTGGCCAAAGCCTGCTTCACCATCGGGACGATGTACGGCTTGTCCCTGCCGATGGAGAAATTATTCAAATTGTTGTCGTTCGGGGTATCTGCGTAAGTGTAAGCTTCCCAGTTAAAATCGGAGGCCCCGATCGGCTGGCGGAGCAGGCTCAACCCGATGCCGGTTTGGCCGAACAATCTCTCCATGACCTCCGCGCGCTTGGAGGCATCCAGCTTGTAGTTCAGCAGCCAGGCAGAAGCGTCGGTAATCGACACGCCGAAGCCGTCCATTTGCTGTCTGGTCGCATTCTCGTCGATACGGATGCTGTACGTCACGCTGCCCGTATCGGCCCCAAAGGATACATCCCCCTTGCGGGTAAGTCTGGCGGAGGTGCTGAGGCCCGAATCCGCTTGCGAAGGATCGGACGTGGAGATCCATACTTCTACTGGTTCCCCGGCTGCATGCGCCTGCGTTGATGCAAACAGCGAAGATAATGCGAGTCCACCTGCCAAAGCCATGCCTAAGCTTCTCTTGACTACTTTCTTCGACAAAATTGCGATTGACATTTTACCAATTCCTCCCTTGAAATCGATTTCAATTGGATGATAGCATGTTTATTTCAGCATGAAAAGGAACAAAATTTCGGGTCAGCTAAATTGAGTCTAAATGACTAGCTTTTATTTTTGCGCAAAAAAAACGATACCCCTGGTCCGGAATGAACCAGAAGTATCGCTCTTGTTGCGCGCGCGTTCACTATTGAAACGATTAATACGCTCCGCGGATATGCTGCGCTACCTCGCTGCGGTAAAATGCTTGAAGGCGCTCCAGCTCCTCGGGTCCAAACGCCGGAACCTGCAGCGTTCCCAGGTTGTCCTCCACTTGACGGACATTCTTGAAGCCTGGAATGACGCAAGTGACTTCCGGGTGATCGAGAATCCAGCGCATTGAAGCCCTGGCCATATCCCCGCGTCCTTCCGCAATCCAGGACAGCTGGGAAGCCAGCTCCACACCTTTAGCGAAAGGCAGACCTGCAAATGTCTCGCCTACGTTGAATTGCTCCCCGTTCGCGTTGAAATTGCGGTGGTCGTCCTCGCTAAACTTCCAATCCTTCGTGAATTTACCTGTCAGGAGACCGCTCGCCAGCGGCAATCTCGCCAAAATTCCGACTCCCGCCGCCTTGGCCTCGACAAATAATTCCTCCGCCGGCTTCTGGCGGAATATATTAAAAATGACCTGCAGCGCTTTAACGCCAGGCACGCTCAGACAGAACAATCCTTCCTCCACCGTCTCTACACTAACGCCGTAGTGGCGGATTTTGCCTTCCGCCTTCAGCTTGTCCAGCACCTCGAACACCTTGCCATCCTTCAGCACCGCAAGCGGCGGACAGTGGATCTGATACAGGTCGATGCGCTCGCGCTGCAGCCGTTTCAGGCTGCCTTCGCAGTAGGCGCGAACGGATTCCTCGGAATACGTATTCAGATCGTGAATATCCCCCGCCCGGCAAAACTTGGTGGCGATGTGGATTTCGTCCTCTTTGCCTTTGGTCGCTTTGGCCAGCAGCTCTTCCGCATGCCCTGAGCCGTACACATCCGCTGTATCAAAAAAATTAACACCTTGCTCCATCGCCGTCGCCAGACCGCGCAGCGCCTCCTGGTCATCGGAATGCCCCCAGCTACCGCCGATCGCCCATGTTCCGAAGCTCAGCTCGCTGACGCGTAATTCTGTATCTCCTAATTGCCGATAGTTCATATCCCATCCTCCTTAATACATACCACTCTCAATATGAGAATAGTCAAAAAAGCGCTTTCCCGCAACCTGTACGGCAAAAAAGCGCTGGATATTAAACGATTTTGTTATTTTATCCCCTGTGGTTCCTACTTGGCTACGGCAAATTGCTCATACTTTTCCATAAACGCTTCAATGCTCTGGACGGGGACCAGGTATCGCTGGCCTCTTGTATGGATGATAACCTTATCCATCGAGCGGTTAAAGCCGATTGGTGTGATATTGGCGGGTGAATTGTGACATTTGTCCGTCAAATATTGATCCGCAACCTCTATATGGCTAATCTCCTGTTTGCTGAGAACAAGCTTATTAAATAGATGCCGGATGACCAAATGCTCCCCTTGGAAAGAAACACTTACGCTGAATAACCAGGCGAAAATAAAAAGGATGGCGGCCACAATTCCTATAGAAAGAACGATATACATTTGGCATCTCCCTCTTTTTTTCAATAATATTACATAAGTCGGGGCAAAGCCAGAGCCTTTGCGAAAATCGCGCTTGTGGGAAGCAGTACAAATACCGCATCACAGGCACCATCCAAGCTCCCGTTAAGCCGGAATAATAAAAGGGCAACTGCTCATTGAATTTGGCCCTGCCAAAAATGCAGGATGTTCTGGTTAAGGAATTTTAGGATGGGCTCATGTACTGCTTAAGGCTACGGGTTCCACAGTCACGCACAAAGAAAAGGAAAAGGAAGCGATGGAGGGATTACTGCAAAAGTGGCTCGTTCCTTTGGATAAATATTAAGAGTAATTCCTGAATTGCAACGGCCAACAGGAGTATAAACATTCTGTTTAAACGATCATGCACCGCCGAGTGTCATTAAAAGTTCATGTACCCATCTTACGGATGCATAAGCCGGGTAGGTCTCTTCCGTTGTTTATACTCCTGTTTATACTTCATTTACAATATATGCATTCATATTTTGATGTTTGGTGTCGGGAGGTCTTCGTCTGGTTTGGCGTTTGTCCCAGCTCCCACAAATCACTGATTAAATAAATTTACTCACTAATTGAGGGTTTCGCTTTCCAAAAGGTCAAAGAACGGTTCTTGGATAACTTAAATGTATTTTATACAGCTAGTTAAGCTGGTTTTATCCTAAATACATGCGCTAAATGGGAATCATGCAGTTAGTTTTCCTGAATAGCGCTTATTCGTCGCAAAAACCTAAAACTAAATTTATGTAAAAACCTAGCTTTGTCCCCATATGAGAGAAAATCCTGCACATTTGCATCAATGTAGCTAAAAAGTAGAGTGTCGCATGATGATTCTTGTACAATTGCATCATTCTTACAACGGTAATCCCAGCTCCCTGCCCGGTGTTTGGCGTTGCATGACGATGGTCGGTCGCATTGATGGTCGCAATACCACGAAGGTGGCAAGTCATACGATAGCAGTCAGTCACACCAGGGCAACCCAATCATACGATAGCGGTCAGTCAACAGAGCCGATGATCACACGATTGTGGTTTATCACACCATGGCCGCCGATCGCACCTTGGGAACTCCTTCACCCGGCAATCCCGCTCACAACGGGAGCTGCTTGAACATCATGACCGCCGCGCCCGTAGATACGGCATGTTCCTGAAGGACACCCTTCGAGAAAATAGGCTGATACTCCGGATAATAATAGATGTTCTTCTGCGCGACGGAAATGGCGGTATCGTAATACAGCCCGTGAGCGTTGATGAGCGCTCCCCCCAGGATTACCGTCTCCGGATGGAGGATGTTGATCAGATTAGCCAGACCGATCCCCATGTAAACGGCGGATTGGGTAAACAGCTCGCGGATAAAAGGATCTCCCTCGTTCAGCGCCTCTACCAGCATATCGAAGTGAATGCCGTCCGGCTGAAAGTTCTCCGCTCCGGCCAGCTGGCTCCGACCCATTTTTCGCTGCTCTCTAACCTGCTTCTCCAAAGCCTGCACCGAAGCAAAAGCCTCCAGCGCTCCGTAATTCCCCTCATTGTGCAGTCTCGGCCCATCCGTCTGGATGATCATTTGGCCAATGGAGCCCTCCATATCCATCGCTCCATGAACGAGGGAACCGCCTGACATCATGGCGGACCGCAGCCCCGATCCGGCGTGGATGTACAGCATGTGCTGAACCTTCTCGCCGCGCAAAGCCCAATGCTCGCCGATCAGCGCCGTATTCGCTCCATTCTCCAAGGCTGCAGGGATCCCCGTCTCCTTCTCCAGCTGCTCGCAAATCGGAACATGGGCCCAGCCCGCAGCGGCAAAGTACCGCGGCTCCAAAATAACCCCGCGATGCCTGTCCAGCGGCCCTACAGCCCCGACTCCAATACCCGCCACCTTATCTTTGTCCAAGCCGTTCTCCTGCAGCATAACATCGATCTTCGCGCTGACATGGCGCACCAGCTTCTCCGGCGTCATCGTCTCATCCATCGTCCAGCGGCAATAGGAAAGGGCCTTCATATTCAAATCAAACAGGCCCAGCGCAGAGTAAAGCCGGGATATTTCCAATCCGAAAATCACTTTATGTCTGGGATTGACCTGATACAGAATCGGCTTTCTGCCGCCTGTGGACTCCCCGAAGCCTGCTTCTGCCAGCCATCCCTCACTCGTTAGCTCATCTAACAATCTCGTCAGGCTGCTGCTGGTCAAACCGAATTCGTCCAACAGCTCGGCTTTGGAAACGTGTTCCTGCCCGGCGATGCGCTCAAATACCGATTTTTTTGCGCTTAAGGCTGCTTGGCTTACTTTATTCATCAAGGTTCGCCTCGTTTTATTCATATTATTCTTATCGGATATCTATTCATCATTATATCTACTTGCCCGTAAATTTTCCAGTTCCATACTTTTATCCAGCTAGACAAAAAGTGTTTAATACCCTATAGGATTACTGTGAAAAAATTGTCGATTTTTCAGTTATCACTATTATATTACATCGGTGCCGAACATTTTTTAAATAAATCTTAAATAATCCCAAAAACTTAATTCCATTTTGATAAAAAGTTGTTATAATTGAATTAGTTACAACGGATTTATCACAAGTATGCTGTGACATCAAGCAATTAGGGAGAGAATGAAGCATGCTAACCGGATTTATAAGCAAGTTGATCATACTGCGGGATTTGTTTTGGACATTTTTTAAAATCGGGCCTTCTACCTTTGGTGGGGGCTATGCGATGATTTCTACAATTGAACATGAAGTGGTGGAGAAGCGGCAGTGGATGGATGAACGGGAAATCAGTGATATTTTCTCCATTGCGGGATCAGCTCCCGGCGGGGTCGGCGTCAATTCCTCGGCCTTTATCGGCTACCGGCTGGGCAAAATTCCCGGAGCGGTAGCGGCAGTTCTGGGCATCACGCTGCCTACCTTTCTGATCTTGATCGGCTTAAGCGCGGGATATGCCCTGCTGCAAAATGAGCCGAAAATGATTGCCGCCTTCAAAGGCATCAACGGCGCCGTCATCGGCTTGATTGCTGTCGCTGCCTACAGAATGGGCAAAACCTCCTTGTTCGACCTTTCTACCAAGCTGGTGACCATCGCCTCGCTTCTGCTATTGTTGTTTACCGGCCTGAACCCGATTTTCCTCATCTTGATCGGTCTCGCAGCAGGCAACGTCATCATGGGCGTGAAAAAAGCGCTGGGATTGCCGCTTCATACAGAAAAAGAATCCCAGGCCGCAGGCTCTGGGACGGAATTCATAGAGTATTACATTTAATTGATAAGAGGTGGATGGCGTGCTGCTGTGGAAGCTGTTTCTTATTTTCATGAAAATTGGTTTTGCGTCTTTTGGAGGCGGCTATGCCGTCATCTCTATGATCCATTATGAAATAAGCCAGTACGGCTGGATTACTCCGGAACGCTTTCAGCATATTGTTGCTCTGGCCGGCATGTCCCCCGGCTCCATTGCCGTCAATGCCGCGATGCTGATCGGCCTGGACACGGCTGGAATGCCGGGGGCGATTGCCGCTATTGCGGGGATTACTTTGCCGTCGCTGATCATTATCGTGCTGGCAGCCCGTTTTTTTTACAAGATTCATACCAAACCCTGGGTGCAATATTCGCTCTACGGCTTGCGTCCGATTATTATCGGGCTCATTATCTACGCCGCAATTCACCTTGGCTTCCCCAGCCTGACGAGCAGCCTGCTCAATTGGGCGACCTTGGCAACCCTGCTCATCGGAGGCGCCGCCTTCGTATCGATCGTACGATACAAAGTTCACCCGCTTATGGTGATCGGCTTGTCCGCCTGTGCAGGCATTGTGTTGTTTTGACATCTGTACGGTGTTAGACTCAGTTTCGGCTATATCGCGTTTTCTGCACAGCAGTGCTTGTATTTTCTGGTGCTGCCGCAGGCGCAGAGATCGTTTCGTCCCGGCAGTTTTCCTTTGAAGTAGAGCTTCAGATTCCGTTCAAAAAGCTGCTGTCTTAATTCGGCCCCAAGCTTCTTCATCCGCTCTTCCGCATACCCGTAAATTTGCTTGTAGCTCGCACAGAAATAATCAACCTCCGATGCGCTTAAATCCTCTGTCCATTTTCGGTTGCGAGGGCAGCCCCCATGACACAGCCGCTGATATTCGCAGGTGCGGCACATTTCGGGAAGCGTAGGCTTCATGCCGAGAAACTTATCGCGCAAAGGATGGGCCAGCAATTCTTCAATGCTATGCGTGGCCGCATTCCCCAGCTTCCAGTCCTCGTGAATATAGAAATCGCAAGGATATACGTCCCCGTTCTGCTCGAGTACAAGCATCGTGCTGCATCCGGCACTGAGAATGCAAAGCTCCGGGTCCCGGTACAGATAGGAGCTCAACATATTATCGAAGAAGCGGATGGATGTGCGCGGCTTCCCTTCGTTATACCAATAGTCAAATGCCTCGCACAAAAAGTTGCCGTACTCTTCAGGGGTAATTTCATAGACACCCGGCATACCGATCTGCTGGGAGCGGAAAGACATGCAGGGAATGAACTGGATATACGCAAAGCCCTGCTCCTCGTAAAAGCGCATCAGCTCCTGCGCCTTGCCGACATTTCCTTGATGCACAACCGTAAGAATATTGAAATCGACATCATGGCCGCGCAAAACTTCAATCCCCTTCATCACGCGATCGAAGCTGCCTGCTCCCCGGGAATCTACTCTTCTCGCATCATGAATCGATTGTGGACCGTCCAGGCTGACGCCGATCAGGAACTGGTACGTCTTAAAAAAGGCAGCCCACTTCTCGTTGATCATCGTCCCGTTCGTTTGCAGAGAATTGCTGATCGAAGTGCGCGGGGGCGCATGCTTGACCTGCAGCTCCACCACCTCTTCAAAAAAGGACAGGCCTGCCAGCAATGGCTCGCCGCCCTGCCAAGTAAATGAAGCCCTCCCCTTGCTGATGCTCATATACTCCTGAATGAATTTCTCCAGAATGGAAGAATCTATTCTATTGATTTTTGGGCCCGGCTTACCGGCGCAAGTACTATAGTAGCAATAGTCGCAGGCGAGGTTGCAGTCCTCCGAAACCGTCTTCCACATCACGCCGACATCGCCATAGGCTGCCGCTGCACAAGATTGATTCATCATGTCCTCCTTCACGGATATCCCGTTTCCATAGCAGTTATGCTAAGACCAGCAAATAAAAAATAGGCCTGGAAGCCGGCGGAATCGCCGATCTCCAAGCGAAATCATATTAATCGTCTTCTCTTTTCTCCAGCCCTAGCCGAAGGTATTGCTCTTCTGGCGCATCAACCCGCTTCATCTCCGCCCGGAGCAAATCAATCATATGCTCTTCCACCGCCTCATCCTGCAAAGGATGCTGCTGAGCATAATCCTCTTCAAGACTGAATAGCTGCGATTGCATCACCCGCCGATTGCCCGTATAAGGCCTGCCTTCCGCCGTCAGCGGAATTTTGAATAACGGATAATCCGTACGCTCTAAGTAACGGCCGCATTCGATCTCTTTCTCCATACCACCGCCAAGAAACGAACGGAATGTCGTCGGCATCGCCGTATAAATATGACACGGATGATTGTCCGCCGACTTTGGAGAGCGCATGTAAGTATGGCGGCCATCGGTCACGTTCACTGCCATGCCATGATATCCATAGATCGCCGCTTCGCGCACTTGATTCTCTCGTCCTTCCAGCAGCCCCCGAAGGGAGTAGCCCTTCACCTCATCGGGTATCTGGACGCCCATATAATCCAGAATCGTCGGCATCAAATCGATGTTTTGCGATAAAGCATGGATTCGCCTGCCTTCTCCCTGACCGCCCGGCGGGCGGATCATCAGCGGGATATGGGCTAATTCATTGTAGACGTGCATCTGGTTCTTCCCGAGCAGCTCATGCTCCCCGAGCAAAAAGCCGTGATCGGTCGTAAAGATGAACAAGGTATCCTCCCATAAATGGAGACGATCCATCGTGTCGAGCAGCTTGCCGAACCAATGATCGATCATCGTCAGATTGGCGGCATATCTTGCATTTAAATGACGAAGGGCATCCTCAGGAACATCGGCATCCCCATAAATCGGCCAATCAAACCTCGGTCCGTTATATGTGTCCTTATACTGCTCTAAATAATGCGGCGGGCAATCAAACGGCTCATGAGGATCGAAGGCCTCCACCCACAGGAAGTAGTTATCCTCGTCCTTGTTGCGCTCCAGCCAATCGCATGCCGCTGACAATGTCCGCGGTCCCGGATAATCTTCCTCTTTCTCAAAGCGGCTGCGGTTATGCTCATACTGATCCTCGATTCGGCCGTAATACTGCTCTGGCCTAGGCGGCTCGGCAATGACGGAATGCCAAGGATCGCCCTCCTGTCCACGGTGAAAGTCCCAGGTGGTAAACGCCTGACAGTAATTCTCCCCGCCCCGGGAGAAATAATGATAGTGATCGGTGATGATGTGACTGAATATTCCGGCCTCGCGCAGCACCTCCGGCAAAGTCCGGTCAAACGGTTCGATGCCGCCCCAGCCTTTCTCCAGAAACGATGCCCGCCCCGTCAGCAGATCCCTTCTTGCCGGCATGCAAGGCAGCGATCCAGACCAATGCTGTCCGAATACGACGGATTTCTCTGCGGCACGGTCAATATTCGGCGTATTCGCCTCACCGCCATAGGCTGGAAGGCTGCGCCGATTCAGCGTATCCAACAATACCAGAATGGTCTTCATGCCAATACCTCCTACTTAAGCTTTTAACCCTGTCGTCACGATACCCTGTACAAAATATTTCTGCGCCGCCAAAAATAGCACTACAAGCGGCAGGACAACAAGAGTCGTCGCCGCCATCAGCAGGTTCCATTCCACGTTCGTCTCTCCGCGAAAAATCGTCAACCCGAGCTGAACCGTTCTCATTCCTTCGGTATTCGTCATAATCAGAGGCCACATATAATCATTCCAGGCCGAAGTCGTCTTAAAAATAGCCAGCGTCGCCAGAATCGGCTTGCTCAGCGGCAAATAAATTTGATAGAACACCCGGAACTTGGAGGCCCCGTCAATCTGCGAAGCTTCGTCCAAAGCTCTGGGAAAATTGAGGAAAAACTGCCGGCAGAGAAAAATCCCAAATGAGCCCGCGATAAACGGCAGGATCAGTCCTGTATAGCTGTTAATGAATCCGATCCCGTCTTGACCAAACAGATTATTGCCGCCCGCCAGCGGGAACTGCTTCATCATCAGAAAAGTAGGAATCATCGTCGTCTGAGCCGGCACCATGATCCCGATCAGCACCGAGAAGAACAAAATATCTCTCCCCGGGAATCTCAGCCGCGCGAAGGAATATCCCGCCATGGAATTCAGCACCAGACTGATCACGACCGTAATGATCGTGACGACAAAGGAATTATAAAAATACTTCAGCCAATCGCCCCGCGACAGCGCTTCCGCATAATTGTCAAAATGCCATACTTTCGGAAACAAAGAAAAGGTCGGTGACTGGATCTCTCCCATCGTTTTGAACGAGGTCAGCACCATGATCAAGAAAGGCGTCAGCATGACCAGCGATACCGCCAGCAAAACGACCGACATCACGACCAAGCCCATACTTCTGCTTCTCAATTTGCCCACCCCCATCGATTAATCCACATCCAAATCATCCCCCTGATTGCCGTACTTGAAGTTAATCAAGGTAATGACCAGCGTGATGAGAAAGAGGACAATGGCCATTGCCGAAGCATATCCCATTTGGAAATCCTGAAAGCCGCGGAGGTAAATTTGATGCACGACCGTCGTCGTCGAATTTAGCGGTCCCCCGGCCGTCATAATATTGACCTGTTCAAATACCATAAACGAGTTAATGCAGGACATGACCAGAATAAAAAAGGTCGTTGGCTTCAGCATCGGAATCGTAATCGAGAAAAATTGCCGGATCTTCGACGCCCCGTCCATATGCGCCGCCTCGTACAGGCTGGACGGAATCGACTGCAGGCCCGCCAGGTAAACGATCATCGTATAACCCAGCGATTTCCAAATGCTCATAATGACGACGGCCATCATCGCCGTGTTCGGATTGTAGAGCCACTGAATCGGATCAATCCCAAACACCTTGATCATCCGATTCAAAATGCCGAGGGCCGGGTCATAAATCCACAGCCAGATCATCGAAACGGCCACCATTGAAGTCACGTTCGGAATATAAATACTGGCCCGGGAGAATACGCGGCCAAAGAGCTTGCCATTCAACAGAACGGCTAAAATTAAGCCTAAGAACAATTGGGGCACAATCGTAAATAACGCATAGATGAACGTGTTGTACATCGCCTTGCCGAACAGCGCATCCTGCAGGAGCCGGGCATAGTTCTGCAAACCGACAAATTCCGGCGCACTATAGAAGTTATAATTCGTAAAACTGTAATACACGCCGACGACCAAGGGTATGAAAATAAATAGAAAATAAATCAAATAGCCGGGCGCGATCATCGCGTAGCCTACATAGTCGATGCTCAGCCGCTGCTTCGGTCTGATCTTCCCATTCGTCTCCACAGAACGGGATAGCGTTGGTTCCATAGGTTAACCACCTCGCTCAAGTCTGGTTTTCTTCATCCTATACGAAACGCCTGTGCTCATCGAAGCAAGCAGGCGTTTCGTTCCATAAACATCTCTCTATTTTCCAATCAGGTTAGGAAGCTCACGATTCAACTGCTCCACGCCCTGCTTCATCGCTTCCTCAGCTGAAATCTTCCCGTAGAAGGCGCCCTCCAGGTTCTGGCTGATAATCTCGCTCAGCTTCCCGGCATAAGTTACCTTCGCCGCGCCTTTACCGTACGAGACCGCATCAAAAATCGCTTGGTTAACCTCCGGCTTGTCCTGGATATAATCCTGCTCCAGCGATTTCAGGACAACCGGGGTGCCCAGCTCCGTATAACGCTTCCACGTCTCTTCCTTGGACATAATGTGCTGGATAAACTCCGCCGCGAGCTCCTTATTTTTACTCTGCGAGCTCATGAACAGCAAGCGCATGCCCGCGAAGGTCGCCTTTTCCTTCCTGGCGATCGGTCCGGAAACGCCGATTTGTCCAACCAGTTCGGGATTTTCCTTCTGCAGATTCGTGTAAGCAGCCGGACTATCATAAGCAATTGCCGCCTTGCCGTTCGGGAACAGGTTCTCATTCGATTTGTCGGAATTGTTCGGAATGGTGATGCCATCCAAGACAAGCTCCGCCAAAAATTCCGTAGCTTCAATCGCCTCTGGCGAATCGAATAATGGCGTGTTTGTCTGCTCGTCGATGATCTGTCCGCCGTTTTGCAGAACAAAGGATTGCCACAGCGTCCATGCCGATGCCGTCGGAATCGCGAATCCGGCCAGTGTCGTGGTATTGCCGTCCTTCTTCGTCAGCTTGCGGGCATAGTCCGCCAGCTCCTCCCAGCTTCCTGGCGGCTTCTCTGGATCCAGGCCCGCCTCTTTGAACAGGTCCTTCCGCCACAGCAGGACGCGCGGATCGGGGATAAAGCCCACACCGTAAAGACTGCCGTTATACGTTCCGGTATCCAAAATATTCTCCATCATATCGCTTCTGCCATCCCAGTTGGACAGATATCCATCGAGCGGCTCATATTGGCCTAAGCTGGCCCGCTGCGCTACCGAAGCCAGCGTATAGGACAGAACGTCAGGGGACGTGCCGCTAGCATAAGCCGCATTCAGCTTCGTCTCCATGTCATTGCCGAACGGCGCTTCGCTCAGCTCGATTTTGACGCCGGGATGACTGGCTTCAAATTCGCTGATCACTCGTTTCCAATACGCATTCTCCTGCGCATCGGTACCTGCTCTCCAGAAGGTCAGCGTTGTCGTTTCTCCACTGCCGTCCGCTTTCTTCTTGTTCAACTGCTCCGTGCCGCTGCTGCCTCCGCACGCGCTCAGCACGGAAGCGGCCAGAACGGTCACCAGCACGGTGGCTAGCCATTTCTTCTTCATGTTCAGACCTCCCTGTTTCATGTCTTCTTGTTGTTGCTGAATTCATTATAGAAAAGAGGCCCAATGGCCCAGTGATAGAGAATTCCGCTTTTTCTCCACAAAAAACGCCTTCTCTATTAATCTAAATAATCCGCTCCAAAAGAAATAGCAAAATATTTCTGCCGCATAGCAAATTATTCGGATATAAGCAAAAAAAACCCCGCAAAGCGAGGTGTTCGAGACGTTTAGCGAGCCCGGAAGCTGCTATGCGATTCCATGTATTCGTAAGGAGAGACTCCGGCATATTTTTTGAACAACTTGATAAAATAGCTTGGATTGGCGTAGCCCACCTGCTCTGCGACGTCCGAAATCCGCATATGCTCATGCTTGAGGATGTTCTTCGCCTGTTCCATGCGAACCTGCATCACGTACTCATTGAAGTTCAGACCGGTCTCTTTCTTGAATAATTCACTGAAGTAAGTTCGGCTGAGATGGACATGCGTGGAAACTTCCTTGAGCGTGATCTCCCCGGCATAATTCAAACGAATGTACTCGCACGCCCTTTCTACCGGCTCCGCGTACCGCGGGCGAGACGCCTCCAGCCAGTCCATCAGCTCGCGAACCGCTCCGGTTGCCCAGGCGGCAAGCTGATGATAGCTCTCCTGCTGCACGATCTGCCCCGTGACCTCCGCCGATAACGCTTCAAGCCTGTCCCCCGGCAGCTGCAGGCTGCGGGCCCAACTGATGGCCGAGTAGATCAGCTCTAATACAACAGCCTTCATTTGCTTAGGAGATAGCGACTTTTCCTCTCCCGCCTTCGTCAGCACATGGCCGAATTGCTGCAGCGCATCTTGTGGCTTCCCTTCCCCCAATAAGCGGTGAAAGGAATCCATATGCGGCTTAAGCGAGGGAGTCCGCACACCGGAATGCAGGCTCAAGGTGTCCGAGTCCTGAAAGTACGCGACGCTCTTGTCGCCGTAGAATCTTTTTCGATCGAGCGCTTCCAGCGCCTCGCGCGCCTGCTCGGGTAGATAGGAGAGACTGCTGTAGGTCATGCTGATGCCTATCGCCGACTCGACGCCAAGGAATCGCCTGGCATTCTCCGCCACCCGGCTCGCCGTCAGCAGAAGCAGCTCCCGCTGCGATTTCATGCCTGATGCCGAAGCGTTCACAAGCAGCATGTAAACCTCATTCATGTATAAAAAAGAGCAGCCCCCGCCCGTCTCGGTGAACAAGGTTTCGTTGATAATATTAATCATGGCCTGCTGAAGCAGCTCGGGATTGCTGATCCTTTCGTTCTTCACCGATCCGGGAATCATGCCGAAAGCCATTAGCGCGAGATTCTTCTCCTGCAGTGCAATGCCAAAGTAAGACATCTTGGACGCAAATTGCTGAGCGGCTTGTGCGCTGCCCTGGAGCAGCTCCCCAAAATAGGCTGTCCGCAGCACCTGCTCGTTCTGATTCAACACATGGCGCAAGGAATTCAGCTCAAGCTCCTTGCTTCGTTCCATTTCAATATCCCTTTTGATTTTCTGCAAAATGTCCTCAAGTCCAGGCAAGGTGATCTCGGCTTTGAGAATATATTCGTTGGCCCCTAGCTTCAGAGCTTCGGCTGCAAAATGAAATTCGCTATAGGAGCTGAAAATCACCGAACGCACGCCCGGCTGCTCCTCCTTCAGCCGCTTGATCAGCTCCAGCCCGTCCATTCCCGGCATTTTCACATCGGTAACGACGAGATCCACCTGGTGCTGGCGGCAAAATTCCAGCGCATCTTCCCCGCTGGCTGCCTCCCCTATGATCCGGCAGTCCCCGCCAAGCTTGTCCACCGTCATCCGAAACCACTCGCGGATAATCCGTTCGTCATCGACAATCAGAATATTCATAGCTGCTGTATATCCTCCCGTTTGTAAAATGCAGGAATGCGCAGCGTGACCTTCGTCCCGGCATCCACCGCCGATTCCAGGGTCACGCCGTACTGCCGTCCGAAATGGAGCTGAATGCGCTCATGAACGTTCAACAATCCTCCGCCATGCGACAGGGTTGTCTGACCAATGGTCCTCTCCTGTGGAAAAGGCGGTACAGCACTTTGCTCCATTCCTACGCCGTCGTCGATCACTTCAAAGAGGATGTCCCTGTCCTGAAGATACCCTTTGATCACGATTGTCCCTTTGCCTCTTTTCGGCTCAAGGCCATGAAAAATCGCATTTTCCACCAAAGGCTGTAAAATCAATTTAATCGTCCGGTAGGCCAGAATGTCGTCCTCCACCTCGTATCGTACCTCCAGCATATCACCCTGGCGGATTTGCTGAATATAGAGATAGTTCTTCAGTATATCCAGCTCCTCCTCAACAGGAATCCATTCGTCTTCCTTGGAGATGGACTGCTTCAGCAGCCGAACGAGAGCCACGATGACGGAATCCACCGTCTCCTGCTTGTGCTTGTACAGCATGAACCGAATCGAGGCCAGCGTGTTGTACAGGAAATGCGGATTGATCTGGGATTGCAGCGTCTGAATTTCGGCCCGCCGTTTGTTTTGCTGCTCCCGCTTCACATCCTCCATCGAGGCATTCAGCTTCTCTACCATCTGGTTGAACTTCTGCGTCAACAGACCGATTTCATCCTCGCTGTACACGGGCGACCGGACTGTCAGATCCCCCGCCTCGACGCGGCCGAAATCCTTAGACAAGCGCTTGATCGGGATCGCCAGGCGGCGGGCCATGTAATAGGAAGCCGCAAATGAGAGCAGGACAACGATGGCAAAAACGAAGATCACCACCGTCTGAATTTTGTTAATGTTAGCTAGAACCGTCCGGGTCGGCGTATAAGAGACCAGCTTCCAGCCCGTCTTGCCAATGGTCTGGAACGCGATCAGCTGATCTGTCCCCATTTCGTGATCCACAAAAAAACCGGATTCATATTGATCGATTTTCTCGTAATAGGCGCGAGCCTTGAGATCTTCGCTTGCAAGATCCGGGTTATTCGATGAAATGATTTTGCCGTCATTTACGATGATAATCTCCTGATTCTCGTCCAAGGAGCCCGCGTACAAATTTTTCAAGGTGGATTCATCGATACGGATAATGACTAATCCGATCGGTGCCCAGCTCTCGAACCGATTGCTCGACCGCACTGCATAGACCGAACGATCGTCATGTCCCTTTGTCGCCAGACCCGGGATGGGCTCCGTGATCCACAGGATTTGTCCCTTGGCCTCCGTCGCTGCGCGGTACCAATCCTGCTGCTCCATGATTTGGATGCTCGGTTTGGTATCCAGCGGGTTCGTCGATAGCGTAAGGCCATTCAACCCTAGCAGGGTAATGTCGGGTTTCAAATTGGCGAAGGAATAAATGGAGCTCGTCAGCAGCCGGTCAAATTCGGAGCGGATTTGGACCTCTTCATAGCTGTTCGGGGAAATTGGCGCCGTAAAGCCATAATTGACCTCTCTATTTAAATAAAACGTATTGGATAGCGAGATGACGTCGTCCAGCAGCATGTCCGCTTTTTCGGAAATCTGCCCTAATATTCTTAAATTCAATTGGCTGACCTGCGACTCGATCGATTGCTTGGAGACCTGGAACGAGATGATCCCGAATAGCCCCAGCGGAATAATAATCAGACACAGGGTCGAAAGCAGAAACTTATTCTGTATGCTGCTGTTGCGAATAAACCATTTCCGGAACATGCCCGCTCACATCCTCATGCTTAGAAACCTCCCGCTTCGCGGGGGAGATCATCAGGCCAAATTATTTCATCTATTATAGCTAGGATGGAATTCTTCTGTCCATGGTGATTTCGCTTTCATTTGTTGGTTTATTATTCCTGAGCATTATTAAGATAATATTGTAAGGACTGATATGGGGGCATCTTAACAGCGTTTCTTAATAACTGAATTACTCCCCCAACGTTAGCCAGGTACTCACTAGGAGATAAAACCTCAATTAACTCTTTAGAAATATCATCAAAGGAAGGTTTATTAGTATCCTGCTCATGATTAAGGAGCAAGACATACTTCTTCAGGATAGCTTTAATTTCATTAAATTGCTCCCCATTTAAGCCATTTGCAATGATCCAATCCCAAAGACGATATTGTTCCGGTTCAAGTGTAATTTGGCGTAACAAGTTCACATATAATTCCAATCGTTGTACCTTTTCTTCTAGGGATTCAGACAAAATGTTTCACCCACTTATTTTATTGAAATATAGCTGGTTTCATATTGCCCGATGGCTCTCCAATCCGGATATCTCATTGCATTTTTCATTGATCCAGTTGATTGCTATTTCCGCTTCTACTCCTGTTAGAACACCGCACTGACTTTTGTACTGAAAGTTCTCTCTTGCCCAGACTAATATTATCTTTAAAAATTCTACCGTTTCAATTTTGCATATACTGTCCTCCTCATCCTCTTCAGCAAATATATCTTCAATCGTTGTAAAATGCTTGTCAGCGTTTATTAAATTTACATTTCCTCCACCTTCATATGAAGTTACTTTTCCTTTTAGCAGTTCGAGTAGTTTACCCACTTCTTCTTTAATAATAGCAAATTCCCAAAAAATATCCGAACCCAAAGAATTATTGATCAGATAACCATTCTTCAATGACTTGTCTACACCAAAATCCAAAATAGCTTCGTTATATTCCTCACTATATTCAGTTGTATAAATATACTTAATCATGTTATTAACTCTCCTTAGTACAACGGATATGCCGATGTAATTTTTCCATTTTTTATAATAAATTCAATCTTCATTCCTGTACTAGCAGTTCCTCTATATCTATTATTCTTGTGAACAACCTTGTTGTTGAAGGCAATATTTATTTCATCAATAACTTGTTGCGGTGTCCAATCCTTTGGAAAAAAAGTAGACCTTGCATTTTTTGGTATTCGTTCAGGTTCGGATTGTTGCGCATGCCCGAGCTACTTTCCGCCCAAGCTAAGTCCAGCAGCTCCTTCGTGATCTTCCCATCTACCTCGAACAGCTCCCAGCCGAACCACCCGCGCCGAACCGCGGCCATGGTGCTTACCGTGTTCGCGATATGCTGATAGCCCGCTACGGCGATCAGGAATTCCTGATTATATTCCCCCGTAATCTCGCCTTGGTAGATGTTCATGTCCTTCAAATACTGCTGCATGTTGCGGATATCCTCCGCAGGAACCGCCCGGTTGTATTCATCCAGCAGCGCCTGCATTTCCCTGCGCCGCTCTGCCGCTTGACGCACCGCTGCCGCAATGGCGTCGTAGTGGAGTCTTGCCCACTCCCGGTAAATGGGATTGATCATGCCAGCCGCAATCATCAAGCGCAGCTCGCTCTCTTTGGGCATCGCGGACAGATTCTGCTTCAGCGGATTGTAGTCGCAGGCATCCAGCGGAGAGCCTTTATAGAACACGGCCAAGCTGACCCCGGACTTATACCATTCCTCAGCGACGCCTAGCTTCGCCAACTGCTCCCTTTGCTGCTGGGCCGACCGATGCGCATATCCCATGTATAGCTCATTATTGTAAATCGCATATATTTTATAGGCCGCTTGGTTACGGGCAATCTCCTTGAAGCTTGAGGCGATGGCCTCAAGTTCTTCCCGCGCCCACGCCTGCTCCTTCGCCGTCCCGGTGTCCAAAATTTGCAGCAGGGAGGCGATCCGCTCATCTTCCTTTACTGGGTCGAGACGCTGCACCAAAGAGGCGTCCTGAAGCTCCAGCAAGCTTCCCCTGATCCATTGCAGCAGAGAAGGCCGTGATTCAGCGGACGAAGAATCGCCTGGATCAACGACATTCTGTTTCCCCTTCTCCAAGAAGCGCTGAAACCAGCTTTGAACCGTCCCCTTGAGGGTAAATGTCGCCGATTTTTTCACGCCAGTCGCTCTGGCCGAATCCTTCTCTGCCTTTATGTATTCATTCTCCGCATAACGTAACGCCTGAACCTTCTTCCTCATCTGCTCGTCGATCCGCTCGGCCAGCTTTCCGATTTCCCGCAGCAAGCCGCTGGCCTCGCGCGCTGCGGATCGCACATAGTGCTCGGACGGATCGGAATATGCCGCCTCCACATCGCTTATGAGCCGATGTAGTTCTCTGGACATTCCTGTGATTCCATTCTCCATCGTGCGCTCTAAACGCTCCAGGTCGCGTGCCAACCCCCCGACTCGGCCAGGATCCACCTTATTCAAGCTTGTCCAACCTCATTTCAGGAAAATATTAGTGTCTGACATTTTACCAACCCCCCTACTTTTAAGGAATATATCGGTATACCTATAAGCGCCCGATCGACATTTCCAAACTTTAGGCCTTAGGAATTAGGCAATTCTTCCAGCTACAGACATGCCGAAGCCACGCTAAAGCCCCGGCAAAATCAGTATCATTTCCTCACAAACTCCCTCACAAGCCGGAAGCCCGACCTGATCCGGGGACGCCGCAGCTTCTCCTGCACATATCGATAGTCCACCAGTTCCACCCGGGCATCCTGCATTGCATAAGCCAAATCATCGTCAAACAACAAGCGAAACTCCCATACCCGCTTCTCCCAATTGGGAATATGCGCCATCATCCAAGAATCCTCTCTTCCCGGGTGAAAATACGTCTCGCTTACACCGGACGGCAGCCTGTAGAGCTTGCCAATGATCGACCGCTTGAAGCTGTCGTACGTTTCCCCGGCTTGCAAGCCAAAGGGATGCGACAACAGATAATCCAGGATCGGCACTCCCAGCACATCTGCCAGCGCTGCAGCACGTGCCACCGGACGTTCAATACTGGACAGTGAGCTAAGCAGCGGATCTTCACGAAAAATATAGCGAAAGAACCGCGCCGGCACTTTCCACCGCGATGCCTTCCAGAACATGAGCGGCAGCATACTGCGTCCCGTTGCTACACCGTACAGGCTGCCCATGTGATTATCGATATGGCTGATGGTTATTCCGGCTTTCTTGACCCGCTCGTATTGGGCATCCAGTTCTTTGGCTACTGCTCTGGTTCGCGCCTTTTGCTCAAACTCCCTTACGGTCTTATGCATACAGCCACTCTCATCCTGGAGGGAAGCATCGCCGGTTAAGCTTCCCCAGCGCAGCGCCTCGAATTCGCTAGTCAGCGTGAGGTGAAGTCCGATGTTGGGCTGCCTCCGGCGCGCGCTCCACGCTGCGGCTTCTTCAAAGCCGGGAGCCACGGCCATCATCGTCGCCGATGACACCTTGCCTTCCTCCAACAGATGCATGATCGCCTGATTCATAGCTGTGCTTTGACCAAAATCATCGCAGTTGATAATCAGCTTTCTACTCATGGCTGCCACGGCTCCCCTCCGTGCGGTTTTCCCGAAAATCAAATTTCACCGTATAAGATATGATGACGGATATGAGCAGCAGGCATAGCGGTACGACGCTGATTAAGTATTGAAACGCCAGCGCTGGTTCAGGGCCAGGACGCTCTCCGCTCTCATATCCGAATATGAGGCCGACCACGAAAAAAGCCAGCGCCGAGATCAGCCCGCTCGAACGCGTTATGAACCCGCTTACCGCGGTATAGATACCTTCTCTCCTTAAGCCGGTTTTAGCGGCATCCTCATCAATTATTCGGCCTCCCACCAGTGCCGGGGTCACCAGAAAGCCGGCCAGCCCGAAGCCAAACACGATGCCCGCCAGCATGCCGCTAATCAAATTATGGCCGAACCAGAGCGGGATAACGGTTAATCCGTATGCGATCAGCGATAACCGCCAGGCCCTGACGCCGTCCATGCTGCGAATGATCCAGTACCAGACGAACACCATTGGAATGACCGATACGAACACGGAGGCCAGCAGGATCGATACGGAAGCCTCTGGAATCCGCAGGACGTATTTGGCGTAGAAAGGGATGATCGAGCTGACCAGCCCGTTCACGGTTTGGGCAAATGAATTGGCGATGTTGAACACCCAGAACTTCGTATTCCGCAGCGTTGCCCGAAAAGCGGCCATCAGCCGAAGCGGCTCCCCTTCGTCCGTTTCCTCTCTTTCCCGCACACTCAGCATGCAGAGGAACATAAATACAGCGAATACACCGGCATACAGGATAGCCATCTTGGAAAAGCCAACTGCTGTAAAAATAAGAGGCGTTAATGCCGTGCCGACAAGCAGCGCCGCAACCTGGTAACCCTGCTGGATCGCAGAGGCTTTGGCACGAAGGCGGTCTCCGCGAAACAGCTCCGGGAACAGGGCCCCGTAGTTCACCCACAACACCGTAGCCGCGGCCTCGAAGAGAACAAGCATAATAAGAAACCAGCTAAACAGCCCTCGCTCCGTTAGTCCACCTGGAGGGGAGAATATCAGTACAAAGCACAGCATAAACAAAGGCATCGCCCCGAACACCCACGGCCTGCGGCGGCCGTAACGGGTATGTGTCCGGTCCGACCAGTACCCGAATAACGGATTGTTCACGGCATCCCAGATGAGAAAAACCGTTCGCGCCAAAGTAGCCAGCCCAATCCCCAGCCCCAGCTTCTCCACATAGAAATAGCTATAAAACGAGCTGAAGGCCTGACTCGGCACCATCATCGCAAACATCCCCAGCGCATACGTGTACGGCGAGTTGATCCATTTTCCTTTGTCACGCATGTCACCCACACTCCCGCAGAGCGAATCGCCCCGTGATTGCACCTTTAGAAATCAATCAAGCGATCCTGGGCAGGATCGCTTGATTGGTGAATGATTCCGTATGGAGCATGCTTCATATTTATGCGTGCCGTTTTATTTCCAGAACCGGACAATCCCATCAAATATCGTATAAAGGAACATGAGGGCTGTGCAGCTCCCCGTCATCCCGAGCCAATACCCGGTCAAGAATGATCTGTTCAAAATGGGCAAAGCCTGCATCCCGATGGCGCGGCCGGGCCAGCGTAATTTGCAGATCCAGCGCAATCTCCCCCTGCTCGATCAGAATGACCCGGTCCGCCAAAGCCACCGCCTCGCTCACATCATGCGTAACCATAACGGCCGTGAAGCCCCGCCGCTTCCATAAATGCTCGATCAGGCGCTGCATCTCGATACGGGTCAACGCGTCCAGCGCGCCAAGCGGTTCATCGAACAGCAGCAGGCGCGGATTCCCGACCAAGGCCCGGGCCAAAGCGACCCGCTGCCGCTGGCCCCCGGACAGGACGGACGGCCATTCCTCAGCCCGATCTGCAAGCCCGACCAGCTCAAGGGCTTCATAGGCTCGCCGCCGCGGATCGTCGGAACCCGAGCCGGTCAGGCCCAGCTTCACGTTGTCCAGCACAGTATTCCAAGGCAGCAGGCGCGAATCCTGGAACATGAACCTCGTTGCAGGGTGAATGCCCTGAACCTCCTGCCCCTGCAGCCTCAATGACCCGCCGCTCGCCTGATCGAGCCCCGATAGAAGGCGCAGCAGCGTGCTTTTGCCGCAGCCGCTCTGGCCGACGATGGCCACGAAGCTGCCGGGCTGCACCGACAATTGAATGTTCCGCAGCACCTGCTTGCTGCCGAATTGCTTGGACACCGCGTCCAGCTCAATCGATACGCCGTTAGTCGGCGTGTCATCCTGCGCAATTCGCTTCCGGTTGCCGTCCGCTTCGGCCTGCAGGGAGGGTTCCTTCGGCGGCGCATCGAGGTACGGCTCCCGAGGCGTATCCTTTCTTAGACGCTCTTGAATCGCGAGCCTTCTTTGGCGAAGTGCGGATGCCATCTCAGCCACCTCCTTTCAAACCCTTTGGCCATCAGATCTGATAATTTGCCGAGCAGTGCGTACAGTAAAATACTAAGCACCACAACGTCCAGCTGGAAGAACTCCCGCGCATTCATTGCCATATATCCGATGCCGGAATTGGCCGCGATCGTCTCGGCCACGATCAGCGTCAGCCACATGATGCCGAGAGCGAAACGGAAGCCCACCAGAATCGACGGCAGCGCGCCTGGCAGTATAACGCGCCGGTACAGCTCCCAATGGCGCAGCCCGTACACCTGCCCCATTTCAATCAGGCTTGGATCGACCGAGCGGATGCCATGCAGCGTATTAATATAAATCGGAAAAAATACACCCAGCGCGACAAGAAAAATTCTGCCCTCTTCCCCGATGCCAAACCAGGCGATCACGAGCGGAATCATCGCCAGATGCGGCACGTTTCGGATCATCTGGATCGTGGAATCCGTCAGCTTCTCCGAGAGCGGGATCACCCCGTTCAATAACCCTAATATGAAACCCAGCAAACCGCCGATGATAAAGCCGATCAACGCTCTCCATGTGCTGATGCCGATCGCCGCCGCCAATTCACCGTTCGTCGTCAATTTCCAACCTGCCTGGAACACTTCAATCGGCGACGGCAGCGTACGTTCGGGCATAAGACCGGTGCTGCCGAGCATCTGCCAGACGATCAGAATAAGCAGGGGGATATACCAAGGCAAAGCCTGCAAATGCCACTTCTTCTTTCCCATTCCTATCGACTCCTCTTAATGCGCCGATGCCTTCGGCGTTGGCCGCACATTGTTTGCTATAATCTCGCCGAACGGGCTGATGGAGGACGGCCCCGCCGCCTCGCTTCTTTGCTGCAGCGGCAGCAGCGGGAACAGCAGCTCCGCCACGCGATAGGCTTCCTCCAAATGCGGATATCCTGAGAAAATGAATGTCTCGATCCCGAGATCCGCATACTCCTGCATCCGCTCAGCGACGATGTCCGGGCTGCCGACTAGCGCCGTGCCTGCACCACCGCGAACGAGGCCTATCCCTGCCCATAGATTCGGGCTGATCTCCAGCTGCTCCTTGCTGCCGCCATGCAGCGTGGACATCCGCTTCTGCCCGACCGAATCGAAACGGGCAAAAATTTTCTGCGCCGCCGCGATCGTCTCCTCATCCAAATGCTTGATGAGATCATGGGCCGCGGCCCAGGCCTCGTCCTCCGTCTCGCGAACGATAACATGCAGGCGGATGCCAAACCGGATCGCGCGTCCCCGCGCTTCGGCCAGCCTGCGCATCTCAGCGATCTTCTTCGCGACTTCGGCCGGCGGTTCGCCCCAGGTCAAATAGACGTCGACATGGTCCGCGGCCACCTGCTGCGCCGCCTCCGACGAGCCGCCGAACCAGAGCGGCGGATAAGGCTGCTGAATGCCGGGATACAGAATATGTCCGCCCTCGACCCGCAGATGCTTCCCTTCATAATCAACAGTCTCCCCAGAGAGCTCCCGGCGCCAAATATCAAGAAATTCACTCGTCAGCTCATAGCGGGCGGAGTGATCCAGGAACAAGCCGTCTCCAGCCAGCTCCACGGGATCGCCCCCGGCCACGACGTTCAGCAGCAGCCTGCCATCCGAAATGCGATCCAATGTCGCGGCCATTCGCGCCGCAAGCGTCGGCGAGGTCAGCCCCGGGCGGAGCGCGACAAGGAACTTCAGGCGCTGCGTAACAGGCACCAGTGAAGAAGCTACTACCCACGGATCCTCGCAAGAGCTGCCCGTCGGAATCAATACGCCCTCATAGCCGAGCCGGTCGGCTGCGACGGCAATCTGCTGCATATAATGGAGATCCACTGCACGCGCGCCTTGACTGGTACCTAAATAACGCCCATCTCCATGGGTCGGTATGAACCAAAATACTTTCATCACTCTTCTCCTCCTTAATCCGTGTCTTTCCACATGTTATTTTAAAATCGCGTCATGGATATCCAGCTTATCCGGGATAAGTCCCAGCTCATAAAAGATATCAGCAATCGATTGCTGGGCCTGGATCAGTTCCTCGTCGATCTGCTGAATGCCGTAGGCTCTGCGGCCCGCAGCCAGCTCCAGCGATTCGACGTCAATACCAAGCTGGGGCGACAGCTTCTCCGCGAGCTCTCGCGGGTGGTCCTTGGACCAAGCGTCGATTTTATCCGCCTCTTCCAGCAGAATCTCTACGAGATCCGGATACTTCTCGGCAAATTCGCGGGTGGCCAGGTAGAATTCATGATTGGAGACGACGCCCTCCCCATTGGCAATCACCCTGCCCCCCGTGGCGGTCTCCGCAGCGGCGAGGAATGGATCCCAGATCACCCAAGCATCCACGCTCCCCTTCTCGAATGCAGCACGCGCATCGGCGGGCGGCAGGTATTTTACATCGACATCCTTATAATCTACACCGTTCTCCTCCAGCTGCTTCACTAGCAAATAATGAACATTGGAGCCCTTATTGAGCACAACGGTCTTCCCTTTCAGCTCGGCGACGGATTGGAGCGGCGAATCCTTCGGTACGATGATTCCCTCGCTTCGGGGACTAGCCGGCTCATGCGCCAGATAGACCAGTTTGGCACCCGCAGCCTGGGCAAAGATCGGCGGCGCCTCTCCCGTATGCCCGACGTCGACACTCCCCACATTCAAGGCCTCAAGCAATTGCGGTCCACCCGGAAACTCCGTCCATTCGATTTTAATGTTGCGTTCTTCCTCCAGACGGCGATCGAGCGCTCCGTCCGCTTTCAGAATATTGATCGTCCCGTATTTCTGATATCCGATGCGGATCGTAATATCCCTTGTCTCGGACGGCGCCCCCGCCACCGATGCTTCCGTTGATGCCGGAACCGCTGCTGCCCCCGAGGCCGACTGGCCCTCCGCCTGGCCATCGCTGCTGCTTGCGTTGCAAGCGGACAATACCACCGCCAGCAGCAAGGCCGAAGCCGCCGCGATAACCCCCTGTGCTGCCCGTTTAGACTTACTCTTGTTCATATACAGCTCTCCCCCTTCTCTTCCTCTTCCTGATTCTCAAAAAAACCTAAGAAAAACACAAAGGTCCCCCTGATCGAAAGGCATAATACATGCCTCTATTCGATAAGAGAGACCCTCCGGCGGTCCGGTGAAGTCGATTCAATTCTGTTAATTCACATCAGTTAACTTGGATTATTTCGTATAATATCATCAGTGGCAGAATGGTGTCAAGAATTTTTCTTCACTTTATAATTGCTCACTTTCGAGAGTTGAAATATTCTTTATCCACCCTTAACTGCTGCTTTAGTATACGATTAAACAACCCCTTGCCAATTTCGCCTGTACCTTTGGATACGGCAGACCGTAATATCTGGCCGTCCGGCAAAGTTTTCTGATAAATTTTATCACGGCCCGTTTGCCGGATCATCACCCAGCCGTCACGTCTTAAAAAGTTCTCTAAATCACTCCAGCTAGGCATGGAACATTTGTTCAACCGATTCAATATCGTCTTCCAGCAGTACACGCAATACATACGGCGCATGCTTGCGTCGATTCGGTGTGTTGTAATATTGCGAATAATTATTCTCATAGTCCAGAGCATATTCAATTAGCTGTCGCGCTAATTCACTTCTAAGTTCTTCAAGTGTCTCGCCATCGGCGACTATATCCTCAATTTGTTCGATTGAACCAGCATATCTGCCATCTTCATCTTGCTCGTACTCAAAAGTCAATTCATAAATGGACAGCAGTTCCTTCGTTTGTTGTTTGGAGAATGCCATAATCACATCTCTGTTCCGTTTAACCGCCTGAGGCTTCTCACGTACGATAGTATCTATAAATCCGCCAAAATTGGCTCTAACATCGGTTGCATTCAGAACCGTTTGCATATTCATCCCTCCTCGCCTCCATTTTATAAAACTATGTACAGAATGTACACTCTGTAGTTTACTCATGATTAAACTAAATTATTCTCTACAGCCAAAGAAGACACCAATTATGGTGTCTTTACTTCTAACTGCCACCCTCTCGTGCACACACCCCATGTGCAAACGCCATATTATACCTATAAGATACGCAATTATGAATAAAGAAAGGGATATCTTCCTATGATCTATACCGCTCTTGGCGATTCGATTACATTCGGGGAGAATGCCTCCTCTTTCGCAAAAGCCTATCCCCGAGTCGCCGCATCCCTAGTAAATGCTTCAAGCTCCCATAAGGTGATTGGATATGTTCTGGCACGCCCTGGGTGGAACACCTTGGATCTGCTGGATGCCGCGGCATGGCAGGGCTCCTCTGTGATCAGCCGTTCTGCCGTCGTCTCGGTCTGGATCGGAGGCGTGGATTTGGCAAATGCAGCTCTGTCCGCGCTTGCCAGCAAACAAGTCTTAGACGCAAAACGAATCGTAGCGCGCTATAAGCGAAATTTACACGCGATTCTAACCCAGATCCAAAATACCAGCCCTGCTCGAATCCTCTGCTGCACGCAATATAATCCTTTTCCGAACAGCCCTCTGGCCGCCAAAGCGATCAGCGGCTTGAATCAAACGACGAAAGAGGTTGCGCAGAGCTACAATGCGAAAGTCATCCCCACCCATCTTTGGTTCGAAGGCAAGCAAAGCCAGCTGATTTACGGCTATCGCAAAGGGAAGATTGAGGATGCCTTGGGCGGCTTCCTGCCCATCCATCCCAATGACCGGGGCCATCAGGTGATCGCGAAGGGCCTGGCTCCTTATCTCGCCCTTAACAAGTAACCCGCACCAACTTCGGAAATAAAAATGGCACTAACCTATGCTAGGTGAGCGCCATTTTTATGTTATTGAAGCATCTCTTTTAATACCGCAGTAATGATTTTATGATCTTCGCCCTCCCCGGGCACCCCGGACACCGTAATCGTCCCTATAATCCCGACGTCTTTCACAATAATCGGAAATGCCCCTGGCTCGACCCCAAAATCTTTGCGATCAAGGAAATAGGATTCAATCGTAGTTTGGGTCGTCTTAAATAATACGTTCATGTAGTACGAACTGTGGTTGAAATGCTCGACCACTTTGTTTTTGCGTTTGATCCACAAATCATTGTCCATCGTGGCTCCGTCCAGTTTACTGTAAAACAGCTGCTGCCCGTTTTTTTGAATGCTGATCACCATCGGGCTGTTGTCCTTGAGCGCCTTCTCTACGATTTTCATCCCGATGAGCACGGCTGTATTATGAGTAAATTGGGAAAATTGCAGATCTTCCTCTTCCTGAAGCAAGCTATCTAATAACATTTGATCATCTTTCAACATGGACACATCCTTTAGTTAAAATTAAAAGAACAAAGCGAATATTTAAATCTAAGGTCATAAATCTAAAGGGAAAATAAAGCGTTTTCAGTGTATAATTATATATAGAGACAAAGGATACCGCAGGGAATATTTACTCAATCCAGTACAGTCAGGTGATGAGCTATGGATACTGCAAAAATTAAAGTATTGATTGTCGATGATGAATATTTAGTAAGAAACCTGCTTAAAAATTGTATCAATTGGGACTACCTTAATATGGAGATTGTAGCGGAAGCGGCCGATGCCAACGAAGCTTTTGATCTCCTGGAGATGCATTTGCCGGATTTGGTCATTACGGATATTTATATGCCGATTATCGACGGAATTACATTTAGTGAAATGGCCCTGCAAAAATATCCCGCCATCAAAATCGCGATCTTGTCCGGCTATGATGATTTTCAATACGCACAACGCAGCATACGCGCCGGAGTATCGGACTATTTGCTGAAGCCAATCAACGATGAAGAGGTGCTGAAGACCGTCACCCATTTGAAAACAATCATCGAGCAGGAAAGAAGGAACAATAGTGAAAATTCAAAACTAAGACGCCGCCTATATGATAATTTGCCTTATTTGAAAGAACGCTTCTTTAATGAACTACTTGAGGAAGTATCCGATAAAAAAGTGACAACCGAAAAAATGTCGTTCCTCGGCGTACATTTCAAATATGACAGCTTCCAAGTTGCCGCGATCGATATCAGCATGGCAGACATTAAGCCGTTAGATGAAAAGACTCGGCTAGCCAACAGCGAAACGCTTCTCCGTATTGTTCGAAAGTATTACGAGCGTAATCCATACACGTTTGCTTTCTTGGATGCGATGAATCGGGTCATTATCCTGAACAATGACGAACACGGCGACTTGTATGAGCAATGCGAATGGTTGAAGAGTAGAATTCTTCAGGAGACCTCCTGTTCGATCTGCATCGGCCTTGGAGATGTGAAAAGAGACGTTAACGAAATATGCACATCCTATAAAGAGGCTCTGGAAGCGATCAGCTACCGCGTTATCGTTGGCAATAACATGATCATTTTATATAACCATATCGACCTGTACAGCAAACATCATTCCTGCGATGTCAATAATTTATATAACAAGCTGGGCTTTTACATCAAAGCGGGTCTACAGGACAAATTGCAGGAGACGATTGATGAAATATATGAAAACATTGACTTGAAGGACAAAACTATCATCAACGACATCCGCAAAATCGCCATGAATATCCATATGATCTGTGTCAGGAAATTAACTGAATTCGGTCTAAACCCGGATGATGTGCAAAAAGTTGAAGCAGAATTATACAATTATTTTGTACTGGATACGATTCCCGACATCAAGCAGCATCTCGTTGAAATCACGGAAAAAACGATCCGCATCATTAATCAGCATCAAGTGCATAAAACTGGAAATTCCATTGATGATATTAAAAAGTACATCCAGGAGCATTACGCCGACACGAACCTGTCCCTCACCGAGCTGGCCAAAGTATTTTTCCTGAATCCAAGCTACTTAAGCCGTACTTTCAAGAAGGAGACTGGCACTAATTTTATCGAGTATTTGACGACAGTTCGTGTGGAAAATGCGATTGCGCTGCTGAAAGAACAAGATATGAAAGCGTTTGAAATTGCCAAAGCGGTGGGGATATCCGATTCCAACTATTTCAGCACCTGCTTTAAGAAATACACGGGCATTTCCGTAAGCGATTACAGAAGAACGCTAAAATCATAATGAGATGAAGAACCTCCCACCCGTCTTGCATGGGGAAGGAGGTTCTATTGTTGTGTCCTGTTACAGCAGCCATTGTATAGATTCTCTGATCAATCGATGCATCTCGGGATGCGCCAATCCCTCTGCACGATGTGTCGGTGTAACGCAGCACACGCGCCCCGCACCGAAATTATGCGCCCATCCGGCAACAGATACCCCGTCCAGCGATTCCGCTTCAAGGAACACATGCGTATTCGTCTGGTCGCATTCAACAAAGTAATGCTCATCAATGACTTCAAACCGCGTTGGCGCGCCCAGGAAACACGGTTCTCCCCGGCGCTGATATTTAACAGGCTTATTCACCCGAGGGTGAAACTTGAACATTCCTTTCAGCATGAGGCCGTAAGGGCCTTCTTCCGGGTAGGACGCGAGCCCGGCATGCCAGGCCAGCCAGCTTCCGCCCTGCTGCACATAATCCGATATTTGCGTCTCCAGCTCAGGCGTCATCCAGCAACGGATTTGTTCATCGGTGGGATTAAGACGATTTTCCTTATTGAGAACAAACAGGTCGGGCTTCTCCAAAAGTGCAGAAGCTAAGTTGTCGACACCGATATCCTGTAATTCAACATGATCTCCCATTGGCGCGATGGCTGCTTTTAAGGAGTCCAGGATGAGGTCATGATCATGATAATAATCTCCCAGCAGCGCAAAGATTCTTTTTTTCATATTTCCCCCTCCAGTATTTCCATGCCTGATTCCTTACAGTTCCATAGGTTCTCCCTTGTAATTGATGAACCCGGTGCCGTTATCCTGAATCGGCTTCTCGCCGATGGCGATGCGGTAAATACTTTCTGCCGATTCATACGGCTCGATTTGCGCGTAAGTACGGCCCATTTCTGTATTCATCCGGCCTGGATGCATGGCATAAATGGCGCATTGATCCCCGACCGTTGCCCGGAAGACGAACACCGCCTTGTTCGCAGCGGCCTTGGAGACCGAGTAGTATGGATACACGCTCCCGTTGTTCGTGACACTCCCTGCCTCGGAGGTAACCATAATCATCATGCCACCTCCGTCGCCGCGCATAACCGGCAAAAATCGCTGCATAACAATTACGGTGCCCACCGTATTCACTTCCAGCGATAGCCGCAATTCTCTCAAGTCGGTATCCACAATCGTCCCTTCCCGGTCACCCGGCAACAGGACACCCGCAACGTTAATCAATACGTCGACTTGACCAAATAATTGCTGCGCGGCTTGGGCCGCAGCCTGGATCGATTCCTCGCTGGATACGTCCATCGGAATCAGATGAACATTTTGCGGATAAGAACTCTGCAAATCATTAACCTCAGGCGAACTATCTTTGCTAAATACGCCAGCAATCACTTGATGATTATTTTCGGCAAAAACTTTGGCCAGGTAATAACCCAGTCCCCGGTTAGCACCGATTACGACAATATTCATGCGAATGGACCTCCATTATGTGGGATATCAATCGTTCTCCAGCAACTCCAACATCACTTTAAGATCGTCTGAGCTGTCGATATAAGAGTATCTGCCGCCGGTATATTCGCCGGTTTGGACGAGATTCATGCCAAGCTCCTGCAATTTAGCAATTTTACCCTTCGAATCTTCAATATAAAATGCAATATGATGCACGCCTTCACCATGTGTGTCGAGGAATTCCCGCCAGGTGGAAGGATTGTGATCCGGTTCAATCAACTCGATTTCCACCGAACCGGGAGTACGGAAGAACATCAGCTTGGCTCTGGCCGTCGTAGGATTGTTTCTGTAGTGAATCTGCGATTTTTCAAACTCATCGGTAAGTTCGATGGGCGGAACTTCTACACCGAGGAAGTCTGCGTACTTCTTGCCAGTTACCTCGATATCCTTCACAATGAGACCGATTTGTGCAACCACTTTTGTACCCAGAATGCCTTTTTCCATTGATGAACACCATCCATTCTTTGTTTTTTTGCTTGAACTTTAATTTTTTGGTTCGTATTTCAGATTCAGCAATACGCCAAGCTGGGCTTCGCTGTCGACAAATGTGTAGCTGCCGCCAGGATATTCACCGGTATGACGCACCGGAATGCCCCGCTTCTCCAGCGCTGATAATGCTTCCTCTCGATCCTTAACCATAAAGCCGATATGATGAACGCCTTCACCCTTCTCTTCCAGGAACTCTTTCCAGGAGCTTGGATGCTCATCGGGTTCTGTAAGCTCCAGAATGATAGACCCGAGTTCAAACACGCATAATTTGGCGCGGGTACCGGTAGGCAAGCCTCTGTATTTGGTATGGCTCTCCTCTTCCGGTGCGAGCAGCCATATTTCAGGAACTTCAACACCAAAGATTTCAGCATAATTTTTGGCTGCTGCTTCAATATCTTTGACGACCAAGGCAATTTGACAAATTTGATGTGGATCGATAATGCCCATTTGGTTCACTCCCTAACATTGATATATATATAAACACGTGTTGAACCAATGATCTGAACTCCTCCTCTCCGCAACACGCGCCTAAACCTGATTAAAGTTGAAGTGTTTTATTCGAGTTTGCCTTATCATTTATGGCTGGAATCGTAAGCGTAATTTTAGTGCCATATCCAATTTGACTCTCGATTTGAAAGTCTGCCTTGGCGTTGTAATAGATGCTTAGTCTTTCAATGGTAGCTTTTAACCCGACGCCATTCGTCAAACCTTGTTGGATCTGCGTCAGTCTTTCTTCTTCCATGCCCGCTCCGTCATCTTCCACGATCAATTGGATCGAATCCCCGCAAAATAAAGATTGAACCGTGATCAGACCAGGCCCGATTTTCGCCCGAATCCCGTGATTGATAGCGTTCTCAACTAATGGTTGCAAAACGAGACGCGGAATGGTGTAATCGAGCGTCCGCTCGTCAAAGTGGGTAGTGACGGTAAATTTATCGCCATACCTGTATTTCAGAATCGTCAGGTATTGCTCGACAATATCCAGCTCCTGTCTAATGGTGATTTCTTCATGGCCTTGATTTAATGACGATCTATAGAATTTGCCCAAGGCTTTGACAATCGTGTATACATCCTCATGGTTTCCCGATAAAGCCAGTGAGCTGATCGCATCAAAAGTATTGTAAAGAAAGTGCGGCTTGATCTGGTTCTGCAATGCCTCCAGCTCCATTTTCCGTTTTGCCGCCTGTTCCTGGACCACATTGTCAAACAACAGCTGAATTTCACGAATCATCATGTTATATACATTTTTCAATCTGCCGATTTCATCATTGCCCGTTTTGATCGACACCTCTTGGAATACGCCTCTTTCCACCGTTTTCATAGCATTGACCAGCTTCTGAATGGGCTTGGAAATGAGGAGTGAAGTGAAGACAATACCGCACATTAATAAGACCCCGTTGACGAGCAAGGTGATAATAAAAATAATAGTGTACGTCTGATCCTGTGTGCTAAGCTCGTTAAACGGGGTAATCGCAATAAGCTTCCAATCGAACTCGGTGCGCAAATTGGACACGATGTATTGCTTGCTGCCAACCTTTTTAATCTCGGAATGATCTTCCTTGTCCAGGACGTGGTCAATAATGACCGCAAATTCCTGTTCCTCGGCAAGGCTGGCATGAAGGAAATCGTTGTTGTACTCATCTTTCAAAATGTACTGGGTATTATAGGTGTTGCCATCTTTATTCAAATATTTGTTGATCGTGTCGGCCGAAATGTTGACCATCAAGTAGCCGATCGGCTTTTGAGTATCAATGTTGTTAATGACTCGAATCATCGAGATGTAGTTCATATCCTGACTGTCAAAGGTCCCGCCGCCATTCATTTTGAGCAAATAACTGCCGTTTAAACGAACCAGCTCATCGAACCAAGGCGCTTCTTTGATTTTCGTCAGGCTTACCGCTTTATACGAGGCATTGTCGGCGTAATACTTGTGACCCTCGTTGTCAAAGACGTAAATAGAAGAAATGACTTCATTAAAGTTCATCGATTCCTCGAGATAGTTTTCTACCTGCCGCTGAACCACCGGATCATTTCGTTTGCTGTTTTGGCTTAGTGCCGACTGCAAGGTTTTGCTCGACAGCAGAATCTTCTCTTGATTGCTGGTCGTTTCAATTAAGAAATTCAAATTGGCATCGACCGTCTTTACCGTTTCCATCAGCATTTGGCCCACCTTTTTGGTGACCGTACTATAATTGAGCTGCTTGTAAACAACGACGCTCAATACCATGAAAATAATGATCATGATCGAATAATAAATGATAATCTTTGGCGTAATCTTTAAGTCCATAAACCATTTCTTCAGTTTTCTCATGCGCACAACTCCTTACCGGCCGGGTTTAAGGACAACCACATTCTACTATGATTTTGGGGTGATTTATATATGGATTGCAGCTTAAGTAAAAATATCAAAGGTACGAGTCAATATATTAGATTCAAGTTCAGTTGTATTTTAATTATGATGAAAGCGTATCAAAAAAGCTATGACATTCGAAAAGGGAGGATTCATATGAAACGAATTACGAAAATGATGGTTTCTACATTATTAGTGGCATCACTGGCTGTAGGCTTGTCTGCTTGTGGCAATTCGTCCGGAACCAATAGCAGCAGCGGCACGAATAACGGAACGGCGCCTAAGGCGGAAAAGGTCACACTTTCTTTTTGGGGAATAAGCACGGCAGAGCCAGAAAGATCTGAATTGGAGAAAATTATTAAAGAATGGAACGATAACAACCCGGACATTCAAATTGAATACAGTGGTACAGAGAACAACGCTTATAAAACAAAAATCAAAACGGCCATCGCCGCCGGCGAAGCTCCCGATATTATGTATTCCTGGACTGGCGGTTTTGCCCAACCGTTTGTAGAAGCCGGCAAAATTCTAAGTCTGGATGAATATTTGACGGATGAAACGAAAGATCAAATGCTGCCAGGCGCGCTGGACAACATTACTTATGACGGAAAGGTTTACGGTATCACTTACGGTCAAATGGCCGGTGCCCTATACGTCAACACCGAGCTGTTCGATCAATATCAGGTCAAAATCCCCACGACGTTTAGCGAGTTGATGACGGCTGTAGATACGTTTAATCAGAACGGAGTTAAGCCGATGATTACCGGTATGAAAGATTTATGGCCGGGAATGTGGATTTACGATATGATCGCCCTTCGTGAAAGCGGTTCCCAGCTGTCGCTGGATGCGTTGAATGGCAAAGCATCTTTCACTGATCCGGCATTTGTGAATGCGGCGGACAAAATACAACAGCTGGTTAATGCAGGGGCATTTGGCAACGGCGTTTTGGGTATGACACAGGATGAAGCGGAAGCGGAGTTCAACCAAGGTAAAGTCGCCATGTTGTTCGGCGGTAACTGGATGGCGTCCAAAATGGAAGCGGATTCATCTATGGTCAAAGGAAAAATCAAAGCCGTCAGATTCCCGGCGAGCGAAGACGGCAAAGGCGATCCGACCGAATATGTCGGCGGCGGCAGCGACGCTATGCTTGTAAGCGCAGACACAAAATACAAGGAGCAAGCCGTTAAAGCGGCCACTTACCTGGCTAAAGCCCAAGCAGAGCAAGGTTACCTGTCGGGAATCAATTTGCCAACCTGGAAATATGACAGCCTGGATCAATCCCAAATTAACCCGTTAGCTAAAGAAATCATGGATAATATCATCACGGGAGCTGCGGGCAGTGTGCCTGTTTGGGACATTTATCTGAACGGTGCTGATGCAAAAACGCATCAAGATTTGGTTGCAGAAGTGTTCGCCAATCAAATTACTCCTGAACAATTCGGAGCTCAGATGCAAGACAAAGTCAACGGTAATTAATCCGTTAAGCAAATATTTTCCCTGCTAATCGATTGATCTCATTGGCAGGGAAAATTTATTACAGGCCCATGAAATTTGCTGAGCCTGTTCATCAAGGAGGTATCACTTCGTATGCAAAATCTGCTGGGCGATAAAAAAGCGATTTTTCTGTTCGTTTTCCCGACATTTCTAGTCTTCACTGTCATCATCATTCTTCCGATTTTTTTCTCCGGCTATTACAGCTTGCTGGAATGGGATGGCTTCTCCAATGGTAAATTTATCGGGTTAGGAAATTATGTGGATTTATTCGTAAACAACACGGACGGTTTTACGAAAGGTGTCAAGAATTCCATCGTTTTGGCTATCGTTTCCGTCGGCATCCAGCTCCCTATTTCACTATTGCTCGCTTTAATTTTGGCAAGGGGCGTAAAGTTCGAGAAGCTGTACAGAACCGTTTACTTTATTCCGGTGATCATTTCCACCGTCGTGATCGGTCAATTATGGATGAAAATTTATCATCCCAACTACGGTATGCTTAATATCATTCTCAATAAAATAGGTTTGGGATTCCTTGCGAACGAATGGATCGGCAATACGCAAACAGCGCTTGGTGCTGTCTTTGTAGCATTGCTGTGGCAATATGTCGGTTATCATATGCTGCTCATGTACGCTTCGGCCAAATCGATTTCCACCGAAATTTATGAAGCGGCCAAAATCGACGGAGCCAATGAGCCTACACTGGCCCTAAAAATCACGATTCCACTCATGAAGCCTATCCTGCGCGTTTGCGTCGTTTTTTCCGTCATTGGTTCGTTTAAAGCCTTTGATTTGATCTATGTACTGACGAACGGCGGACCATTGCATGCTACAGAAGTGCCAACGACGATTATGTATACATCGATTTTTGCCAAATACCAATATGGATACGGAAGTGCGATGGCCATCTTCATCATCGTCGAGTGTCTGGTTGCAACGGTAATCATTCAAAGAATGTTTGGCAAAGATCCTGTTAATTAGAGAGAAAAGGTGGTGTGAACCATGGAAAGCAACGTTATGACAGTCCCCCAAATGAATCCAAAGTCCAAATTCAGCTTCAAGACAACGGGTAAGGCACTTCTCTCCCTGGCTCTGGCGGCGTACGCTATCATTCAGGTGTATCCGCTGTTCTGGCTGCTGCTGTTCTCATTTAAAGATAACAATGAAATATTCGGCGGCAACGTGCTGGGGCTTCCCGAGGTCTGGAGATGGTCCAACTACACATCCGCTTTAACAACCGGTGATGTAGGAGTCTACTTCATCAACAGCATCATCGTCACAGCGGCGACGATCCTTCTGTCGAGTGTCATGCTGGCGGCGACTTCTTACGCTATTGTCCGCATGTACTGGAAGCTGAACAATTTGTTTTTGACTTATTTTCTGATCGGTCTCATGGTGCCGATTCATGCTACTTTGCTGCCGTTGTTCGTCATCTTGAGAAATATGCATATGCTGAATACGTATTGGTCGCTCATTATTCCATATGTGGCGTTTGCACTACCGATGGGGATATTCATTCTGACCGGATTTTTGAATAGTATTCCGCGTGAACTGGAGGAAGCGGCTTGTATTGATGGTTGCAGCATTTACAAAATATTCGGCAAAATCATCATTCCGCTGCTAAGACCTGCGCTGGCTACCGTGGCGATTTTCACTTACATGAACACCTGGAATGAGCTTATGTTCGCGAATACGTTTATTAACAGCGAGAAGCTAAAAACCTTGACGGTAGGTATTATGTCGCTCGCCGGACAACATACCACAGACTGGGGGCCGATCGGTGCTGGTCTCGTAATCGCCACAATTCCAACGCTGCTCATTTATGTGCTGCTAAGTGATCAGGTCCAAAAAAGCCTGATCGTCGGATCCGTAAAAGGATAATGGATAGACAAAGCCAAAGCCCGCTCCTGGAGCGGGCTTTTTAGTATGGACATCATTCAGCAGCTAATTTGGGGCACCAGGAAAAAACATTCGCCCTTGCAAAATGAACCGCGTGTCATTATTACAAAATAAATGACACATGGTTCATTTTACGGAAAGGAGCATGATGATGTCACCTAAAATTTCAGACAGCCAAAGAGAAAAGCGCAAGCAGCAAATTCTCGATGCTGCCAAGCGAGTGTTCTCGGAGAAAGGATACGGTGCAGCGACGCTGAAGGACATTATTGAGGAAACCGGCATGAGCCGGGGCTGGATCTATTTATATTTCCAGACGAAAGAAGAGATATTCGAGGCGCTGCTTGACCATCAGGACGCAGAGCACGAGCAGTACATCGCGGAACTGCTCGAGACTTCGGCCAGCGTCTGGGATGTGATCACAACCTTATATTCACAGCAGCAGGACGAACTGCTAGAGCCGCCCCGCGGCGGAATGCTGCCGGCCTTTTACGAGTATTTTCTGATCGGCTGGCGGGATGCGGCACGCAGCGAGCTGCTGCTGCAGCGCTACGAAGAAGGGATTGCCCGGTTCGCGGCGCTGCTGCAAAAAGGGGTAGATCAAGGTGAGTTTTCGCCCGCCATGAGCGTATCGGACATTTCGAAGCTTGCCGCCGCTTTCCAGGAGGGCATTCTGACGCATACGATCACCGTCGGACCGGAGACGGCCCATACGCAAATGCAGCAAGAGGCGCTGATTCAATACCTGCACCAATTGCTGCATGCTTAAGCTTGACATAGAACCATATTTAGGAGGATTGATGTGATGATCTCACTCTTTCGGAATGGAACATTCACCAAGCTATTCCTTGCCGCATTCGCCTCGCAGCTGGGCACCGTCGTGGGTAACATGGCCTTTGCCTACTATTTGGTAGACCGGTACAGTGAACGTCCAGCCTTGGCAACCACGGCGGAGCTCATGTATTCTCTGCCGACCCTTGCAGTATTCTGGATCGTCGGTGTCATTGCCGATCGGATCGACCGCAAATTCATCGCCGCCTACAGCGATTGGATTCGGGCTGGATTAACGCTGCTGCTGCTTGTATTCGTCCATTACGATGTATTATTCGCATGCTTTTTGATTCTATTTCTGCGCAGCTCGATATCCAAATTCTTCGGACCCGCGGAAATGGAATTGCTGCAAGGCAGTATCCCCCAAGATCAATATGTGCAGGCCTCAGGCCTGAATCAAATGATGATGGGCATGTTCATGCTCTTCGGCATGAGTCTCGGCGCAGCGGCCTATCATTTCATCGGAATCGAGGGGGCCGTCATGATCGATTGTGCAAGCTTCCTATTGTCTGGTCTCTTGATCTCCAAAGGCGATTTTCCCGAGCATGCCCGCATGCCTAACGGCCGCAACCGCATCCGCGACATCCGAATTCCCCTGCTTCTCCAGGATTTTTGGCTGGGACTCCGTTATATTATGGGCAACAGACTGCTTCTGGTTCTCATCTCGGGGTTCCTATTCTTTGGCATCGTCAACGGTGTGTTCGCCATCCTGCCGATTTTCTCCATGAAATACAAGATCAGCCCAGACAATTACGTGGTTCACTCTTCATTAACTACGATATTTCTCGGCGTGGGCTTCCTCCTTGGCAGTGTCATCGGCCCCAAGCTAATTCGCCGTTATACAAGAACCCCGATCCTCATTGCCGGGTTGTTCATCTCCAGCGTCCTTATTGGGGCCTGGGCTTCACCGACCGGATCGAGATCTATCTCCTGCTTGTATTTATAGAGGGAATTGCCATCGCCCCCATCAACATTGCTCTCGGCAGTTGGATGCCGGAACTCGTTCCCCCGCAAAATATGGGCAGGGTAAACGCCCTGATCGAGCCTGTCATGATGCTAGGACACTCGTTAGCGCTAGGATTTGTAGCCTTAGCCTTCCCGGCCTGAGTCTCTATTACCTGGCTGCACTACCTTTTCGGCATTTGCACACTCGGCGTAAGTGCCTACTATCTACTCGCCCTGCCTTCCCTGGTGCGCAAACGTTCCAGGCAGGGGTTCGAGCATGAGCAAGAGCAGGTGCAGGAGCCCCATACAACAACATCTCAACACTGATACGAACTAGCCGCACTCAGAGCAGTAGCCCTACACTTGACGTTTACCTGATCCAGATCAAGCGATTCACCCCTGGGACATACATGCACATCCCTCTGGTTCCCCCGTTTCCGACTGTAGAATTCAGCGATAAAGGATTATTGATGGTATAAACCAGTTCGTCATGAATTACTCCCAAAAAAAGTAGATGTAAAGAAATAAGGAATCCGGATTTGGCGCAAAAATAACCCTTTCTGCGTCAAGAGTGCGCTTACATTTCCCACGCTCTTGGAGTGGCTCGTTTTTTTGAGTTTGACGCAGTGGCTTCGACTGCAGCGCAGACTAGGAGGAAGGAAGCAGCCATGCGGGTCTAAAGTATATTTCCAAAACTGTGAAACGGCTTCATAAATGGGCCTATCCACCGTACGATAAAATGCAAAAACGTATTAATATGGGATGGGTTTGGAAATACGGGGAACGTGGAGAAGGAGAGACAAATTCATGAAGATCAGCAGATTGATGTATTTACTGTTATCCATTCTTGTATTGATGGGGGTAAGCGCCTGCCAATCCTCCAAAAGCAGGCCAGCACAACAACCGCCGGATACAGAGGCCGTACAGAACATGACTGCCGGAGCCCAAGGCCATGATGAGCAAAGACCTGAAAATTTTGCCGGCGGATTTCCCTCTTCCGGACGATGCCAAGATCAGCACATCCCACTCTGAAATTAATGACGGCAAGAAATCGGTGCTGCTTATTTTCTCATCCGAAGAAGACATGGCGGCGATCACCAAGCTATACAAGGATTATTTCAAAACACAAAACTTGGACGATTCCGGTCAGACCATTGACGATAAGAACATTATCATTCAAGGCGACAATCCCGAGAAGAACGAAAGCTGGTCCATGATTGGCGGACGATTGTCCTCGAACAAAGGGGTCATTGAGTTAAACGTGACATGGACGGAACTGTAAGAATAGTAATACGAAATGGAATTCATGTATCTAATTATGCTCTTAATGCATACTTCAGGGGATTAGATGGATTTGATGCACCTAAAATCAAGAATCCAGCCGTGATTGGCCATTTCTCTTATTCTAATGACATGAAATCCATCTAAATCTACTCTTCCGCCTATGCCGCAGAAATTAACTGCTATTCTTCCATTTACTATAAGTTGAACAATACAACAGAAGCTGACGCAAGTACGCATAGTTAAAAAAAAGAATTAAACGCATGAGCCATCATCACTGGTCCATCGTTTAATTCTTTTTTGCAATTAATGATTTAGTTCAGCTTCTGGCCGCAATTCGGACAGAAGTTCGCCCCTTCATTCTTGGCGCCGCAGTTCGGACAGAAGTTAGGGCGTTTGCCGCCTTCGGAAGCAGAAGCCGCCGGGGGCTGCTGATTGTGCTGCTGGGGTTGGTTCTGGCCTGGATTCTGATTTTGATGCATGTTCATATTCATGTTCTTCATCATTTCGCTGGCCATCGTCATGCCCATCATCATGCCCGCCATATCCGAGGCCATGCCGCCGCCCTGCACTTTGCCCGAAGCGATGCCGTCCGTCATGCTGACCTGCTGGTATTTCTGCAGATTGCCGATCATTTCATGGGACGCCGTCTTCGTGATCATATCCTGGATTTCCTGAGGATAGTTGAAGCTCATCACCTGGAAGCCGGTAATCGTCATTCCGTTGCCCAGCATTTCCATATCCAGGTCTTCACGAATCCCTTTGGCAATTTCCGAGGCATTGGCCTGCAGATTGAACATGTCCTTGCCTTCCCGGCTGATCCACTTCATGAGCAGCTGATCCAATACAGAAGTGATGCGGATTTTGACATCCTCCACGAGATAGCTGCCTTTCATTCCGGCGATATTATCAATCAGCGACACGTAATCACTGACTTTAAAGTTAAACGTTCCGTTGGCGCGAATCGGCATGCCGCCCGGCAGCTGAGGCGTCGGAATCAGAATTGGATTCTGCGTTCCCCATCTAACCGTAAATTCCTTCGTGTTGACGAACAGAACCTCTACCCGCATGCCGCTGTTGAAGCCGAATTTGAAGCCTTTTAACGTGGATAAGAAAGGGATGATCTCCGACTCGATGTTGTATGAGCCCTCATCCTTGAAAATCCCTTCCACCTTGCCATTATTGACGAAAATCGCGTCCTGGCCGGCGCGGATGATCAGTTTGCTGCCCTTCTTGATCTCCCGGTTGCTCCACTTCCAGAAGATCATGTCATCTCTAAACTCTTCCCATTCTACGACGTTCGCGAATTGATTTCTGAAGAATCCCATCTTGCTCTCCCGTCCCTTCGATTAGAATTTCCCTCTGCTGCCGCTATGCGAATGGCCGCCGCCGGTAATGCCGCCGCCCCCGCCGCCCGAGCTGCTGCTCGTGCTCCGTTCGATCTTCCGCTTCGTCGTCGTCGTTCGCAGGTATTGATCCTGACGATCCACGATCCCTGAAGTGCTGGCATCCTCATAGGTGCGCCGGTTGACCGTAACGCGGCCGCCGGAGCGGTAAGTCATAATGCCCACGACGATTCCTCCAACGACCAGGGCTGCAATCAGCTGGAAGCCAAAGTTGAACAGCGGGTTGTCCGGGTCCACTCCCGGCTTGAAGCCCATGTATTTATGGGCGGTTTTAATATATTTTTCAAAAGCCAGCTTATAGTCGCCGTTTGTTAAATTCGGCGTAATTTTCTCGCGGATCCGATCAAGCCTGCCGTCATCCAGGAACTCCTCTGCCTTGTAGAACCCGGCCAAATAGACGTCCCGATTCCTCATATCCAGCGTCAGAATCACCGCGTTGCCATGGGGTTTATCGTAACCCGGCGCCTGCTCATCGTAAAAGTCCTCCGTCATCAGCTCGACATCGGTATTGTCCTCATTGTTAGAAGTAATAATGATCATATCCGTTTCCCGCTTGGCTCCGTACTCGTTCGCCATCGCATTTAGCTCCATATACTCCTCTTCGCTGAGCAGGTTCGCTTCGTCATAGATCAGCTTTTTCGTTTCAGCTGCTGCCGACGTTCCAAAGGGAATGGCGAAATATGCAGCGAGACAAAATAGCACCGTTAATATCGCATAATGCTTTCTCACAGGAATCCTCCCCCCATCATCCAGGAGATCAGCTTCAGGGATAGCAGGGTTACGCCCGATACGCCCGCAAACCAGGCGGAGACCTTCGCTTTGCTGAGCGGCGGCTTGCCGACGACCTTCCCGGTCTGGCCGTTCATCGCGAACAAGTACTCCGACCGGTTATAGTCGTACTTCACCATCCATACCGGAATCAGGCAATAGTCGGCCCGCTTCGGGGTCGTATCGATCTGCTTATTGGTGAAGCTGACGGAAGTATACCCTGACACAGACGATGAAATGGAGGATTCAATATAGCTGCGAATCTTCTCCATGGCCCGTGGAAGCAGCTCCCGATCATCATAGCTGTATTTGTCCGCAGTATAACCGGCGAGGTAGGGACTCTTGAAGCCCTTCAGCCGCTCGTACGGAAAAGGCTCCAGCTTATCCATCAGATCGTCGCTCATTTTATGCGAAGCATCAATTGGCAAATTGACGTAATTCAGGCGGAGCTTGCGGTATATCGCAAAATGCTGCGTTTCTGTATATTGATAGTCGCCCCGCGTATAAGTCCTTACTTTCGTAGCATGGCCATGAACCTCAACGCGATTATGCAGCTCATAGAGCCAGAAAGGAACATACACTCCGGTGATCCCCTTAACGCGATCCGCGGTCATAAATCCACCGGGGGTAAGCAGGCCGTTCCTGCACCATTTCCGGAAAGCCGCCATCGCCTCTTCCTTGCTGATCAGAAAAGGAAGCACCTTGGCCGGGGCCAGATTCCCGGTCAGACGGTCGCCGAGGACGACAGCCGTACCGCAGAAGCTGCACACCGTGGCGGTCGTCTCCGCGTCGGCCATCACCTCAGCCCCGCAGCTATTGCAGTGATACCCTCTCCCCCGACTTTCGGAAAATGACTGCTGCGTAAGCGGATCAGGAAGCTGTTCAATGTTGTCTTGTCTCCCGCAGCCTTGACAAGTCAATGCTCCGGTTCTTCCGTTAAAGACCATGCCGCTGCCGCAATTGGGACATTTGTAGTCGATTACCGGCATTTGCTCACCTCAGGTACCCAAAAAGTAGCTTGCATCACAATTCCCTCTTGTTCATTCTTGCTTTGATTGCTGCTAATTCATCTTCGACGCTCGCAGAAGTGCTGGCGCTAGAGTTTGTGCTAGAGTTTGTGCGATTGCTCGTGCTATTGTTCGAGCCAGCATTTACACCCGGCTTCATGTTATCGTCTTTCAAATGAACCGCCGGATCAGCAGCATTGTCCAGTGCTTCTCCAGCCCGAAGCTCGGCCAATGCCAGTGCTTCTTCCGCGGCGAGATACGCTTTCTCCTCTAGTTCATCGAAAGTGCCGGCAGATAGGCTGCTGCCCGCACCGCTGCCTTGCTGCATTCGGGAGAAGGCAAGCTTATCCTTCAGTTCGGATTGCCGTGCCTCCAGCTGCCCGAGGTCGGATATCAGCTTCTCCTGCAGCTGCTGCATGCTTGCCGCCTTGGCGGCAGCCAGCTCGTGAGCCGTTTGCAGCTCATTCAGCTTCGCGGCCTGCTGCGCTTTCCGATCCAGAAACTTCAGGGCGTCATCCTCATTGCCCGCTTCCACGGCTTTCTCGGCGTAACGCTGCAGCTTCCTGATCTCAGCCTGGCATTCATCCAGAGAAGCCTTGGCCCTTCGCTCATTCGCAAGCACCGCTGCCGCTTCCGCCTTCACCTGGCCCAGATCGCTGTACAGGTTCCTCATATATTCATCCATGGCCTTCGCCGGATCCTCCGCCCGATCCACGAACGAGTTGACGTTGGCTCTCATAATATCCCGAAATCTCGACAAGATTCCCATATAGAGTTCCCCCTCGCTAGTTGGCATTTACCTATAATACATGAATTCCGGCCAAAAGGTTTCATTTCATGCAAAATCCACAGCCTTATTCGGCTGTGGATGGACGGGCAGAAGATTTAATTAGCATGGGCAGCAGAACAGCGCAGGTGAACATAAATACAATGATCGCAATCCATTGCGAGGTGGACAGCATACCGACATTCCCCCGGATGATATCCCCTCTATAGAACTCAATGACGAATCTCCCTACGCTGTACAAGAGCAGATACAAGCTGGCGATGAGCCCAGTCTGGCGCACCCTTTTGGCAATATATATGAGGACAAAAAACAAGGCAAAATTAAAGGCGCTTTCGAACAGCTGCGTAGGCACCAGTGTAACTCCATTAGGAGCGTAATGAGATTCATGAAATATGATGCCAAACCAGCTATCCGTCTCTGCGCCATAACAGCAGCCAGCCAGGAAACAGCCAATTCTGCCAAACCCCTGGGCCAGAGCAATCGATGGCGCAAAAAGATCCAGGCACTGTAAAAAGTTCATTCTCTTCTTCCTGCAATACACATAACCCGCCAAGATCCCCCCGATAATCCCTCCATACACGACATAACCTGCGGATAAATCCAGAAGAATTCGCGGATTATCGATAATATTCCTGTATTGCGTTATCCAATAGAGCACCTTAGCGCCAATAAATCCAAACAGCAAACCTCGGAGCGTTAATGTAGCGATATCGGATGGTGCGATTTGCCGGGTTCCCGCTCTATGAATCAGGACTCTATAAGCCACGATAATGCCGATCGCGATCATCAGCCCATATCCGTAAACGGTCACCGGGCCGATTTGTAACAAATCATTTTTCATAGTACCGTCCTTTCTATTGGCCATAGCAATATTCCTGTGACACATATTAGCATAATTATCCATTCAGTTACATGAAAATAATAGGAATGACAAATTACCAAAATGCGACAAATGTAGCCATTGCCAACCACAATTCTAGAAAGTATTATATTAAATAGCATAAAATTCTATTTTTTAATAATTAATGTATTTTTAAGGAGGGAGCTATGTTGTGGAGCATGAAATTGAGAACAAGCTTAGCCAAATTATCAACCAGGTGAAGGGTACCGATGCCGAATTCTGCGCTGAAGACAATTTTATTGAACAGCTGAGCATGGATTCCATGGATATCATTCAAGTTATCGTGGCCATACAGCATGAATTCGGCCTTGATTTCTTCGGCAATCAAATCGATATCGACATCTTGAATGAATTTGGAAGACTGGCAGACTATATTAAGCACAATGCCGTTCAGGCGCCGTTAGGGAGTGAGCTATGAGTCCCGCTACGGAAAAGTTCCCAATATTGAATCCGCAAAAAAACACAAATTCCTTCTTCTCGGAAGGCCACCTGCTGCTGCGGCAGAAACTGCAAGCCTTCATGAAGAAAGAAATTCTCCCCCACGTAGAAGATTGGGAACAGCAGCGCCGGTTCCCGCTAAGAAGCATCCTCAAGAAGCTAGGGCAACAGGAATTACTGGGCCTGCGCTATCCCTCCCAATATGGCGGACAGGATCAAGATATATTCTCGCATATCGTATTTGCTGAAGAGCTGGGCAAAATCCCCTCCGCCGGGATCAGCATGGCCATCATCATCCATAACGACATGGTCGCCCCGTTAGTGGCCGACTATGGAACTGCTGCGCAATGCGAAGAACTGCTGTCCCCCGCGCTTCGGGGCGATTTGGTTTTTGGCCATGCCGTATCGGAGGCTTCCGCCGGATCGGATGTGGCCGCAATCCAAGCCACAGCGGTTCGCGAGAGCGATTACTATGTACTGAACGGCGTCAAGAATTTCGTCACGAACGGACTGGATGCGGATGTGTACTGCGTGCTTGCAGCCATGCCAGACCGCAACCCGCTGACGGGCATGGTGCTGCTATTCGTCCCCCGCTCGCTGCCCGGCATCGAAATTAGCGAAGAAATCGGCATGATGGGCCATCGTACCGCCAATGTTGCCAGCGTATCGTTTCATGACGTCAGGGTTCCCGCATCCTGCCGGATCGGCAACGATGGCGGAGGATTTCTCGCCCAATTGAACCAATTCGCGCAAGAGCATATGATCTCCTCCTGCCGGGCTACGGCGATGGCTGACGAGGTGCTTCGTTTAACGGTCCAGCACTGCCGCTCCAGAGTCACCTTCGGCGAACCCCTCATCAAGAATCAATGGATCCAATTCAAGATCGCGGAATTGCGCACGGAAATCGAGCTGAGCCGCCAATGCAATTATGTCGCAGCTTCCATTTGGCAGGAGCAGGGAGACATCTCCTTGTTATCCGCAATGGCCAAATTGCAGTCCAGCAGACTGGTCCGCAAGGTCGCCGACGAATGCCTGCAGCTGTTCGGCAAAGACGCTTATCTCGATGACCATATCATAGGGAGATTCTACCGGGACAGCCGCCTGTTCTCCATTTCGACCGGTTCTGATGAAATGATGCTGACCAAAATTGCGAAAATAAGCAAAATAAGCTGAACTGCAGGTGATGGATACCATGAGTATAAACCCGTTTACGCCGGAGCATGATGCGTATCGAAACGGCCTCCGCCATTTTATCGATCAAGAGATTAGACCCCATTTAAGTGAATGGAGAGCCGCTGGCCATCCTCCCCCAATCAAGCAAATCCTTCGCCAATTAGGCGAAGCTGGTTATTTGTCAACAACATTCCCGGAACAATATGGCGGGGCAGCGTTGGACTACTGGTATAACGTCATTTTACATGAAGAATTAGCGAGACTGCCTAATGGAGCGATCGGAATGTCCGTTGCCAGCCATCTGGATATAGCGACAAGCCTGGTCGCCAAATACGCCCGCAAAGAGTTGGCGGCGGACTGGGTCCCTTCCGCTATTCAAGGCAAGTCGTTGTTAGCGCTAGCCCTGACGGAAGAGAATGCCGGATCAGATCTAAGCCATGTGCAGACGACAGCTGTGCAGGAGGGGGACGGCTATATCCTCCAAGGCCGGAAGACCTTCATCAGCAATGGCGTATCGGCAGACGCTTACTGCGTCCTTGCCCAAACGGCCAATAAACAGGGAGATCCTGCACCTACTTTGTTTTTTGTGCCCAAATCGTCGCCTGGCGTTGCTGTTGTCAGGAACCTGCCAACTTTGGGCAATCGGGGGGATATCGCAGAAATTGAATTTGACCGGGTTAAGATCGCCCAGCAGCAGGTTATAGGCGGACTGGGATTCGGCCTGTTTATTCAAATGAAACAATTTTTCCAGGAACGGACGATTATAGCGATCCGGATGGCCGCGATGGCACGCTACCATGTTGACCTCACCATCGAACACGCCAAGAAACGCCGCACGTTTGGCAAGCCTCTCAGCTCTAACCAGCATGTTCAATTCACTCTCGCTCAATTGATCACCGAAATCGAATCCGTCAAGCAATTCAGCTATGGATGCATACGAAACATGTCGACGCCAAACGAGAATATGGCCGATGCCGCGATGGCCAAATACGCAGGCGGGAAGCTGGTAAGGAAAGTCGCCGACCAGTGCCTGCAATTGTTCGGAGGGGAAGGCTATTTGGACGACCATCCTATTTCGCTGTTTTTCCGCGATGCCAGAGCCCTGTCATTAGCCGGGGGAACCGATGAAATGATGCTGAACATGATTGCCAGAGTAGAGTGCTAGGATATGTTATTCACCCAAAAAATCAAAAGAATAGTGAGGGATAATCCATATGTCTAACCGTCAATTGCCTGAAATGATCCTCGATTCGAGCGTCCAATTTCATGAGCTTGTCCATGCATTGATTGAATGGCCGGAATTGTATTCGCATATGAAACAAAATCCCGAGGATGCGAATGAAGCCGTAAAGCTTGCCTTGCAAACCGTGGAGGATTACAAAGCGGGCAAGGAAGCTGCTTACTACAGCCTGCACCGGGCTCTGGATCTTCTGTATAGCATAAATATTCACCCGATGGAGCAAAAGCCGGTGTTCAACCAGTATGATCCTACGCTTATGCGCATCCAAAAAGAATTGGAGGAAGCGTGGGAAGCTTACGAGGACAGCCGTTTTCCCGATATCGATATTCCGACGGACACCAAGGAATTCCAGCGCTGGTTCATGAGGACGATCCTGGATCATGAAGCAGCCAATCATCAGTTGTATGCCTATTTGGAGGAAAGCTGCTCCAGGGAGGAAATGAGTTACTTCTTCTCTCAAGAGATTACGGTAGACAGCCGTTTCGACGATCTGGTTGCCCTGGCGCAGATCGGCACCAGCGAAGTGATCAAGATGGAGCTTGCCGAAAATTACTGGGATGAAATGGGCAACGGTGAAATGGATAAAGTTCATACCGTCATGTTCAATTATTTGCTGGACGAGCTGGGGCTCCTGAATGATACGAACACCTTGTCTTTAGTAGAAGGCGCTAGCTGGCAGTCCCTGGCGGTAGGCAATACCCTGCTGTATTCCGCCCTGTACCGCAAAAATCTGTATCGGGCCTTGGGCTGTCTCGGAGCGGTCGAACTAGTTGCGCCAAAACGCTTCAGCAGACTGGTCAAGGGATTCAAACGCCTCGGTATCAGCGAAAAGGGCCGGGAATACCATACCCTGCATATCCAAATTGACACCCGTCACGGGCATGGATGGGTCAAAAACGCGATTGTTCCGATCATCAAGGACAACCCTGAAGCCAGAATCGAGATCGTAAAGGGAGCCTTCTTACGCTTAAACACCTCAATGGACTACTGCAATAAAATTTATGAGCGCTTCTCCAAAGTAAGCGTATAAACGTTTGACCCGGCAACCAGATCCTATTCATTAGGTTTAACGGATATTAGCATCCATTCTATGAAGATGGGAGGTCTCTTCCGTGCTAGATGCATTGACAGGGAAGCCTGTAGATTCGCTGGGCAGCCGCATTTCATACTATGCCGGGAAGCAGTCGAATAAAATGGCTGTCCAGGACAGCCGGCATTCACTGACATACGCCGAACTGGACAAGCACAGCTTGGCTTGCGCTGCCGCTTTATCCCAATGGGGAATCACCCGCGGAGATCGGATCATCTGCTTCGCCCAAAAGGAAGTCTCACTGGTAGCTGCCATCATCGGCTGCCTGCGTTTGGGGGTGGGGTATGTCCCTGTAGACCCTAAGAACCCGCCAGGCCGCTTGCAGCACATTGCGCGCGAAATCGCCCCCAAGGCTGTAATTTTACCGGAAAAAATGCTGGGGGAGGCAGCCGGGCTGGATCCGGAGATCAGGCGGATTCCCATGGAGTCGATCTCCCCTTTCCACGCAGGACCCTGCCATCTAACGGAAGATTCTATATCAGGCCATGCCTGGCCTGATATAGATATCTCTGACATGGCTTATTGCATGTATACATCAGGATCAACGGGCATGCCCAAAGGGGTGGTGATCGAGCATCGAAGCATGCTGGCCTTCTTTGCGGCGGTCAACGAATTCATGAACATCACCGAGGAATCAGTCTGCATGAACACCTCCCCTTTTTATTTCGATGTATCGATCGTGGATACCCTGCTGCCGCTGTATTGCGGGGCAAGCGTATACTTGTACGACGAGTTCATGATTCCTTCCCTGGTGCTCCAATATATCGCCAGACGGAAGATTACCCACTTTGCGGCAGTAGCGCCGATTCTATCATTGCTGTCCGAGGAGCCCCATTTTGGCAAAGAGGATTTATCCAGCCTGAAACGGATTATGACGGGAGCAGAGGTGCTGAACGTCAAGTCGATCCAAAGATGGCTCCAGGAGGTTCCATCCTTGACGATCATCAACGGATATGGGCCGACGGAGGCTACGTGCGTGTGCCTAGCTCACCCGATTACAGCCGCTAATGTGAATGATCATCATTTATTTCCCATCGGCCGGCCTTTGACCGGCATAAATGCTTTATTGATCGATCAAGCGGGAGAGATCATAGAGACCCCAGGGGTTAGCGGAGAGCTGCTGGTTGCCGGAGACCAGCTCATGCGGGGCTACTGGTCGAATCCCGAAGCAACGAAATCCCGGCTCGTCGCAATCCATGGGGAGGTTTATTACCGGACCGGGGACATTTGCCAGCAGGATGAACAGGGCTTATATCACTTTATCGGCCGAGGCGACGATGAGGTCAAAATACTCGGCTATCGCATTAACTTAAATGAAATCAGAGGGGCGCTCGGGGAGATTCCCTCGGTAAAGGATTTCATCCTGAGCATCATTCATGAGGAGGGCCGAGGCAAAGTATTAGCGGCCGCAATTATTCTAAAAGACGGCGACCCGGAGCTCGGCAAGCTCGCCGATGTTCAGGGAGCACTTAAGGACAAGCTCTTGGATTACATGGTTCCGCGTTATTTGCTGCTATGCACCGGATTTCCCAAACTGCCGTCCGGCAAAACGGACGCGAAAAGGATCGCCCGGTATATCGAAGAACAAATCAAGCATAACAAAGCGTCCTTGCACTTGCAGTCCGCAGATTGGCCATAACTGGAGGGGATTAATATGTTGAAGCCTTTATATATCACAGATTTGGATGGTACTCTGCTTCGCTCGGACTTGAAATTATCCGATTACACCCGAACGGTCATGAACAGAGCGATTCATGAAGGGGTAAATTTGACGTACTGCACGGCTCGCACGTATACGGCAGCGAGAAGTTTACTGAGCGGAATCCAGTTCCGCCTCCCTGCCATTTTATTAAACGGTGCCATAATGGTAGATCCTACCGAGCATAAACCTATCATTTGCAACAATCTCGCATTCGAAATCGCAGACGATATTATAGATAAAGGAAAGAAATATAATTTGTTACCAATAGTCCTAAATTATGATAATATACAAGAGACTGTAATGCATTTCGGGCTGCAGAATCATGCCCAATGCAATTTAATAAAGCAATTGAAGGCGTGGCACCACCCCGTTTCCCAACAATCGAGGCTTATGCCTTCCGACACCTTATTGAATTTATTCTTCATCGCTCCCTACGAACAACTGCTTCCCTTTCAAGAATGGATCGATTCCACCTATAGAGACAGCGTAGATGTGCTCATATTCGAGGATTCCTATAATAAAGGATTCTTCAATCTCCAAATCTCCAATCCAAGGGGGAATAAGGGACTTATGGTTCAGGAACTGGCTGCTTTCCTAGGAATTCCTTTATCCGCAACGACCGTATTCGGTGACCATGTGAACGACCTCTCCATGTTTGCTGTAGCAGGGCGCAAAATCGCTGTAGGCAATGCACATGAAAGCGTCATGCAGATCGCTGACGAATCTATTCTCAGCAACGACGAGGACGGCGTTGCTAAATATTTGGGAGAGTTAATCAGTTGAGCGCGGTTCTGTTGCCCATCCAGCCGCCGATGATCACCGGTTACGTCCATCATGGTCATGTGCTAAGCATCCTCGCCCATTATCCCGAGAGCTCGGACTGGTTCTACAGCAATTATATTCAATTATATTGCCACCGTAATTTTAAGGACAGCAGCGTACCTTTCAACTTCTTCATTTACGACGAACTCATCTATGAAGCTGACAAGCAGCGCTATACGACAGGATTAAGCCATTACCTGAATTCCATCCCCTGGCTGAGCGCAGAGAAAATATCCCGGCATAGGATACTCCAAATGGGACGGGATTGCGTCTCTTTCTTGAAAGAATGCATACATGCGGAGTGTTACGTTTTTACCTATATCGATGAGTTTTTTATCCCTCATACTCCTTTCTATCAGAAGAACCGATTTGCGCATCAAGTTTTGATTTTTGGCTATGACGACGAGGCCGGGACTTTTCAGGTAGCAGATTTCATACAAGACCGGAGCCAGACGAAATATACCCAATTTGACGTGCCCTATGAACATATGGCTCAGGGATTCAGCCAAGTCGAATTGGCCGGAGAGCATCGCCAGTATACCTACTTGCTGCGTTACAGGCCGCATATCGTGTATCCCTTCGATCTGCAGCACGCCTGTCGCCAGCTTTCCGCTTACGTGAATTCCGGAAATTCCTATCACGACATGCGAAATATGCAGCCGTCCATCGATCTGGCTTACGGCATGGAATCCTATAGCTGCTTGGAGAATTACCTCGAGCAGTTGAGGCAGGACCGCATCGCCTTCGACATACGCCCATTCCATATTATGTGGGAGCACAAGACCTGCATGCAGGCAAGGCTGGATCATCTGATCACCCGATTGGGGCTGGAGGATTTGCGGGATGTCGCCGCCGAATACGCCCAGGTCGAGAAGGGAATGAGAACGGTGCGTCTCATGCTCATGATGTATCAGCAGAATCAGGATCCTGCGCTCATTTCCAAGATGATTGCGACTCTTCAAGATACGGCGCCCCTGGAGCAAAGTTTACTCGAACGGATGCTGGCTGTGATGAGCTCTTCCGATGCGCAGTTGAAAGGAGGAATACGATGAAAGCCAGCATTATTATGCCGACTTACAATAGCGTCGAATTAATTATTCCCTGCCTGATCACGTTAAACCATCAGGTTCTGGAGGAGGGGGACAGCTTCGAGGTTATTGTCGTGGATGACGGCTCGAACGACGGAACAGGCGAAGCCATACATGAACTCATCCTTAAATATGCGCTGAAATATTTTTATATCGACAGGTCTCTCGCCTCATCCCGGGCGGCCGCCCGGAACCTCGGCCTTACAGAGGCGGACGGCGAGGTCATTATATTTTTGGATGGCGACCATCTGGTGCCTCCGCATTTCATCCAGGAGCATTTGAGATATCATCGGGAGCGAGATGACCTCGTTGTGATCGGCTTCCGGAATTACTTGACGTCGAATGATTTCGATGTGGAGAAGCTGAAGACGGAGTTCCGTGAGGATCTGCTGCCGGAGCAGCTGCCGGCGGACCGGCTGCTTGCCATTGACGCATTTTCAGAGAAAATGAGTAATCTGGAGACCGTCTGGTACTTTTTCTTTACCTGCAATGCCTCCGTAAGCCGCCGGAATATTCAAGAAGCCGGGCTGTTCCACGAAGGCTTCAAAGGTTGGGGACTCGAGGACTGCGAGCTGGCTTACCGGTTGTATCAGCAGGGATTAACCTTCGTCTATGCGAAAAATGCGCTCATTTACCATATGTATCACCCTAGCGAATACGACGAGAACCGTTACCAGAACTGGCTGAGAAATCTGCACACCTTCCAGGAGCTGCACCCGTCCATCGATGTTCAGCTGCTCCAGCTGCTGAAGCTCTTTTTCAATCCCGAGATCCGCTTATTCTGGTTCGACAGCTACCTCCGGTTTGAATATGCCGTTCGCGCAGCCCATGGCAATTTGCCCTACAAGGGCCCCGTAAGCGTCTACACCGTTCACTCCCCATTCGACGATGCTTCTCTGAATGAGCTGATCCGGGAGGCGGATAAGAGGGTTGTGTTCGTCATCGACGAGTCCGGAGATTTTCGGACTTCCCTGTCATTGTTATGCGCAGCCAGCAAGTACGACCTCATGTACTACTCTGCCCCGAGCTATCCTCAGAAGGAAATGATCTTCCGGCAAATAGCTCAATATGGAGTATGGAGGCAGGTTGATTACGGCAAGCCGATAAAGGAGGAACATCCATGAGTTCAATGAATCAATGGAATGCAGATTTGTACGACGATAAGCTAAGTTATGTCTCGCAATACGGCAAGGGGATTCTCTCGATTTTGAATCCGCAGCCGGGCGAACGCATTTTGGATCTCGGCTGTGGAACCGGCGATCTGGCTAACGAAATATCAAAGGCCGGCGCTCAGGTGACGGGCATGGATTATTCCGAAGAGATGATCCGGCAGGCCAAGAGCAAGTACCCGGATATTCCGTTCATTACCGCCAATGCCGAGAACTACCGCCCGGAGGAGGCCTTCGACGCCGTATTCTCCAATGCGGCTCTGCATTGGATGAAGAATGCGCAGGACGTGGTTAAGACGATCTACAGCTGTCTCCGCCCAGGCGGCAGGTTCGTTGCGGAGTTTGGCGGCAAGGGAAACGTAGGCATCATCACGGAGAATACGATAGCCGTCCTTGAAGAGTACTTTGGCGTCCCCGATGCCACAGACCGGAATCCCTGGTATTTCCCTAGCATTGCTGAATACACCACCTTGCTGGAACACCAGGGCTTCCGGGTGACCTATGCCGAGCATTTCGACCGGCCAACTCCTCTGGAGGACGGAGAGAACGGCCTTCGTCACTGGCTCGCCTCCTTTACAGGCGACTTCTTCAGCGGCTTGTCCGAAGGCGAGAAGCAGCAGGCCTACGCGTTGATCATGAATCGGGCGAAGCCGCTTCTATTCGACGGTCAGATCTGGTCTGCAGACTACAAAAGAATTCGTATCGCTGCAATCAAGCATTGAAGCGAGAAGGAGGAAGCCTTTTGCATAAGCTAAAACAAATATGGGCTTTATTCTCGATCCCGAACTACACTATTCTCATTATTTCGACCTTGCTGCTAGGGATATGTATTTCCTTTACCTATCCCTTCCTGTCCTTATTTGGCGTAGATGAGGTGGGCATGTCCCCCTCCTATCTAGGCTATTTCATGACTGTTACCGCCGCATCCAGCGTGCTGATCAGCACAGTGCTTGGCAGGCTGTCCGATCGATACTGGGGAAGGAAATGGGTGATCATCCTCTCGGTTAGCGCGGCGATCATCGGCTACATACTGTTCATTTACGTTAGGAATTATTACGTTCTGCTTGCCGTTTCCTTTCTATGTCTCGGCACGGCGTCCTCTGCGTTTCCGCAGATGTTCGCTTATGCGCGTGAAGAAGTGAACCGGAGCGGCTCGAAGCAAGCCGACATGGCCATCAATACGTTAAGGATGTTCTTCTCTCTCGCATGGGTCATCGGCCCGGCAATTGCTGCTGTACTGCTTGCCTCGGCCGGCTTTCAGGGGTTATTCCTCTCAGCCGCCGTGACTTACGGCATTGTATTCCTCTTCGTTCTGATTTTTCTGAAGAACTCGAACCGCCAAGAGACCGCTCAGAAGAACGAAGCGCCCGTGAATTTAAGGAAATTTCTCCTGAAGCCGCGCATTGCGGGAGTATTGGGCTCCTTCATCCTGCTCAGCGTAGCCTCGACCATGAGCCTGGTGAACCTTCCGCTATATGTAACCCGGACGCTCCATGGCAGCCAGTCCGATGTAGGGGTGCTGTTCAGCGTAGCCGCGGCCGTGGAGATTCCCCTGCTGATCGGAGTGGGCATTCTGGCGGCAAAATACCGTAAATCCAAGCTGATCAAGATCGGGGCGGTCTTTGCGATTGCTTACTATGCCCTGGTGGCCGTCACGCCGATCGTATGGGCTATCGTTCCCATGCAGTTCCTAAGCGCAGTCGCCGTATCGATCGTTATGGGGCTGGGCATCAGTTACTTTCAGGACCTGCTCCCGCAGGAGCCCGGAACCGCAACAACGTTATATTCCAACACCTCGGTTATCGGCAATATGCTTGGAGGAATTATCGCCGGCAGCGTCGCGGAGTGGTTTGGCTTCCGCATCGTATTTATAGTCTGTGCCGTCATGGCAGCTATAGCTTTCCTATTGCTGCTAACAGATCGGGAGTCCTCAGTACAGGCGATAGAGGAGCATAATTCCGTTTCGACGTGAATCCTGCCTCATGCAGCGAACACATAAGTGAATGACAAAAATCCGGGATGATGACATCATCCCGGATTTTTGGTGCTCCATGATCTCTATTCATATTCCGTCCTCGCCGCGGTTCAGATCAGATTAAACTCGATCCAGCCGATTTGCAGGCCTGGCTTGAGGAAATCGAGCGTCAGCTCGTACAGGCCCGCTTCCAGCTCGACCTTCACCAGCTTCTGGCGGATCCATTTGCCCTCCGTGCCGTTCGTCTGGATGGTCACCATCGGCTGCCCGTTCAGCATGACGTTGCATACGCTCTGCGCCAGTTCCGGCTCAGGAGACATGATGTTGACGATAATCCGATACTGTCCGGCCTGATCCACCTTCACGTAAGCCGGGCCTGTGGCTGAAGGCTTGATCTGCGCATCGCGGGACAGCTCCTGCACCTGAACCTGCGCCTGCTCCGGCGTTAAAGCTGGATTCGCTTTGAAGGCATGCACCGTTTCAATGATTTCCTGCTTCCGGGCGAATACCGGGGCTTGCATGAGAAACGCGCAAATATTCATCGCGCAGCGCTGCAGCTCTCCGCGGGTCAGCGTGCCATTGCTCAGCGATTCGAGCGTATTGTCTTCATACGCATTGACCTCTGCGCCGTAGTTGGTGACGACCATATACAGGTCGTTCTGCGCGCGAACCATCCAGTTCGTATATTTCCGGTCCGCCTGGCCGCCATGGACGACGTCGTTCATGACCGCCCACCAGTCCGTCATGACGATGCCCTTAAAGCCCCATTCCCCGCGAAGAATCGTCGTATTCAAATCGTAATTGGAGGCGGCCCAATGCCCGTTAACCGGGTTGTACGAGGTCATGATCGAATTGGCTCCGCCTTCCTTCACGGCAATCTCAAAGCCCTTCAGGTAAATTTCCCGCAGCGCGCGCTCAGACACGACCGCATCGACCTTGCTGCGGTGCTTCTCCTGGTTGTTGCAGGCAAAATGCTTCAGCGTCGCGTAAGATCCGCCTCTGATAATCCCCCGGGTGCAAGCTGCGGCGAACGCCCCGGAAATCAGCGGGTCCTCGGAGAAATACTCGAAGTTGCGCCCGTTCAGCGGGCTGCGCCGGATGTTAAGCCCGGGACCAAGCAGCGTATCAATGTTGTTTCTTAGCAGCTCCTGCCCTTCCATGACATAGAGCTCTTCAACCAGCTCCACGTTCCAGGTCGCGGCCAGCAGCGTGCCGATAGCGACCTGGGTCGCCTTATCCCCGCTGTCCATCCGGATGCCGGAAGGGCCGTCCGCCGTACAGCCGACCGGGATACCGTAGCTCAGCAGGCGATCGCTGACGCCCCCGAAGGCCGATGCCGTACCCGGCGTCACCAGCGGGCTGACCATGCCCTCTCCCCGCACGATCGTCGCCAGATCCTCGTCGCTAAGCTGAGCAATGAAATCCTCCATGCTTACTTTGCCGTCATGGACATCTCTTAGCTTATAGCCCTGGTCTCCCGTTTGCTTCAAGCTCTGCGGCAGATTCTTCTCAATCCGCTCGGCCAGGGAAATCTTCTGCTTCGGCGCGGCCACGAAGGCAAGCTCATAGGAGCCGTCTTCCTTCCGGGCGCCCGGCTTCATGCGGGTGAAATCCTCCGTCGGGGCGAGCGCCTCCTCCAGCTGCTCCACCACTTGAAGGGCCGCCACTTCGTAGCCTTCCTGCCCCTCAACCGTGACATGCGCTGCATTCTTAACGCTATTCCCGACATAGAAACGGTACACTCCGGCTTCCAGCACATAAGCGGAAGGCGCACCGGTTACGCCGCCGTCGTCATAAGAGGCCATGGCATGGACAGGGAAGATCAGCGTCAGGCGCTGCGATTCACCCGGCTGCAGCTCCTTGGTCTTGCCAAATGCGGCCAAGGCTCTGGCCGGCTGGCCGAGCTGGCCTTGAGGAGCTTCATAATAGACCTGAACGACCTCTTTGCCCGCATAGACGCTGCCCGTATTCGTTACGGTCACGCCGATTTCCACGCTAGACTCTCCTTCCCGGGCAACAATCTTTGCTTCCTCCGGCTCAATCCGGAATTCCGTGTAAGACAAGCCGTAGCCGAACTCGAACTGCACCTTATCCGGGCAGAACGTCTCGAAATAACGATACCCTACATAAATGTCTTCCTGGTATATGTTCTTGAATTCGTTCCCGTAGTTGCGGGTCGAAGGATAATCCTCGATGGAGTAAGCGATCGTATCGGTTAACTTGCCGCTCGGCGTCACGTCGCCCACCAATACGTCGGCAATGGCATTGCCGCCTTCCATGCCGCCCTGCCAGGCATAAATGACGCTTGAAATCGGATGCGCGTAATCGGCGTCATCGATCCAGCTCATATCGATAATATTGGAGACGTTCAGCACAACAATCGTCTGCTCGAAATGGGCGGTAACCTGCTTCAGCATGGTCTTCTCCTCCGGTGTCAGCTGATAGCTGCCCGGCTCATCAGCGTTATCCTGGTCCTCGCCCGCGGTACGTCCGATGACGACGATCGCCTTATCCGATTTGCTTCTCGCTTCGCGCACCAGCTCATCGGTGAGCGGCATCTCCTTCTGGTGCCAAGGCTCTGCCGCCCAGCCGCCTCCGCCATTATCGAACGGGTTCTGTTCGATCCATTTCTCGTATACGGCCGCCAGTTCCTCGTTGACGGCTATGTTCTTCTTGCTGCGAAGGCCATCCAGCAGATTGGTCGTATAAGCGACGTTTACGCTGCCGCCCGAGCCTGTACCGCTGCGATAATAGTTGACCTGGATCCGGCCAAAAATTGCCACGTTCTCATTGTTTTTCAGCGGAAGAGCTTGTCCTTCATTTTTTAACAGCACGGCGCCTTCCGCAGCTACTTTCCTACTAAATTCAGCAAAGCCTTCTAGTGGAATTCCCAATTTGCTCGTCGTCACTTTTTTCTCTCCCTATGTCTTTTTATAAACTTAATAATAAATTCGCATAATTGAAGCGGTTACAACCCTCGCCAATCAAGGCGGTTATTTACCGGCTCTGATGTTCTCCATCGTTACCCGTTCCAGCTGAATATCGGAAAAATCACTGACCAGCCCTTGACCGGTTGGCGATTGGGAAACGATTCCCACCTTCAGCGTATCGGAAGCCTTCAGATTGAATACTCTGACCATCCGGTAGTTCGCCCCGTCCGTGGAGTAATGCATGGCGAATGCGTCGCCTTTTCTGCCGATTTGCAGCCATACGCTTTTATCGTCCAGGTTCACTCCGTTGGCATCATCCGACACGCCGTCCGTCACGACACTAACCACAGTATATGTACCAAAATCACTGTATTCATGGCATAGCTTCGCCCAGCGGTTATCGCGATCCATGATAAAGAGCGCCGCCCCATCGTAGGTAGAGATGAAATCATGTCTTACTTTAGCGCGCAATACAAAGTCCCCCTGGACCTCGGTATATAGAAATGGCGCATTGTTCTTGACTTCCCCGGACTCCGGATTAATGAAATAATCGGTATTTCCTGGTGCGGGAATTTGGAGCAATTGATCCTTCTCAATGATTTGGGATTCATTCAGCCACTTGTCGAATGGGTGCATATGCTCTCTCTCCTAACATGTAATTTTCTTTAGTATACCGCATATTTGGAAGCCCTAACAGACGCTAACTCAGCTTCAAGCTGCTTGAATTTTAGTGGAGAGGAGGTCCATATGGGAAGCCATGATCTGCCGGGCCTGATGCTAACGGACACACGGGTCGCTATTTCGATTTTTTGACCGAAATTGATATGCTGAACGGACCCTGGTTCCGCTATACAGCCTATATGAACACGTTTTGCCCCAATTTCCCCTTGATAGCGGAACTGCGGTCCGTTAACTTCGGAATTGGCGATTTTTTGGGAAAATAGCGGATCTACAGTCCGCTAGATCGCCGGAGCAATCGAGGGCAAAGGGATCGTTCCCCCCACCTTGTGATGGTTCCCGCCATATGATGGTATCCACCGTTCGTGCTCGATCAGCGTCCTCTTGATCCAGGGCCTCCTCAATCTACCCAACCTTACGGCCGAAGGTAGGCGCTGCCCTTCATATGATACAATTGAAGCGAACTGCTTACAAAATCTCTATCCTACCATCTTACCCGCATGCGCTCGCACGATCTGTGCCCTTTTGATATTTTCGCGTGAAGTTAATCCCGTATATGACGGATATGCCTCGCTACTTCTACAAACATCGGAAGTGCATTCACCTGCTCATTCGTAAAATAAATCAGCTCAACGAAATATTTCTTATGATCCTTCTCGACTACAAAGCCATCCATGGCGACATTGCCTTCTAGCTTCGACCCCGCATATTCCTTATATTTGCCCAATTCCTTATTCTGCAGGGTTAAGTCACTCAGATAAATTTCATCATATTCAAGGATAGAAATATAATGCTTCCCTCCATCGTATCCCCACCTGTTGCCGTCCTCAAATTCATAAACTTCCATCTGGTCAGGAAGATAGAGGCCTAGCGGTAATAAGGGATCTCTGTGAAATTGAGCAGGCGATTGCTGATCTCCCCATTCCAGCCTCATTTCTGGCACGCCATTGTATTCTTTAAGCTCAAAGAGGTTTTCCATGCGAGTATCATGATCCATCTTGTCCGGCTGCTCCGAATTCTGCCGTTCGAGATTCTGTTGTCCGGAATTCGGCTGTTCGATGACAGAGTCCGAGCCTGCGAAACCCTTATTTTCCTTCTCGCAAGCCGACAAAAGACATACCGCAGCCAGAGTCAATATCAGAACTGGCTTCTTCATGCTACTCCCCCTATCCGTCTTTAAAAGCTCAAAGAATACTTCATTCAGTCACATCCGCTCGTAGTAAACGGCGACGCCGGAAGCCCCTCCCGGTTATACAAATTCGCCCCCGACGGATTGTTCGCCCAGGCATACCTCGCATGGACAGGCTGCGAAGTCCCCTCATGCCGGACAATTACCGTGTTGCCGGAAATGACCGCCTGCGCCGGGAAGAAACGTCCATCCGGGCCGCTGACTGCAAATCCACGAAGCTCTCCGCTCCCCCCGCCCGCAATCAGCCCGCTGCCGGCATGGTCGAAATACAGGACAATCGCGCCATCACGCTGCTCCATCCTTGTGTACATCGGCCCGCTGTGCACCAAGTGCTCCTCGCCGTAGGCCAGCTTCCGGGCGCATAATGCAAGCCGCTGACCGACCGTTTTCTTATCCTGCGGATGCAGATCGTTATACTCCCCGACATCAATGGTTACCGCCATCGCAGTATTCGGCACCTCCAGGCTTCTGCGCTGCTCCTCCCGCAGCTCCGCCCAATTCACTTGAGCATCGTCCCCCTCGCCAAAATTGGCAAGCTGCACATAAATAAACGGAAGGTCAGCGCTTCCCCAATTCCGCCGCCAGTCCCGAACCAGTGCCGCGAACAACTTGCGGTATCCCGCAGGCTGCCCGGTGTTGGATTCCCCTTGATACCAGAGAATGCCCTTAACAGGATATTCCCGCAAAGGAGCAATCATGCTGTTATAGACGCCGGAAGGCTTGTACTGGAAAAAAGTACTCGGCTCCAGTGCTTCAATGCTCGTCCCGACCCGATACTGCCACATCCCCCGCAAATCAAGCTCCTGTCCGCTGCCAACCAGCTTATACGGCATGTCCGGCACGAAGGCCCCGGTATTCTGGTTGCTGACAACGCGAACGACAATCGTATTGCGCCCCGGCTTCAATAGCCCCTGAGGAACAGGATAGCGTCTCGGCGGATACCTATAACCGGTGCTGCCCACGGACACCCCGTTGATATACGTATCGTCCGCATCCACAATCGTTCCCAGCTTGAGCATAACCCCGCCCTCCAGCATGGAGGCGGGCACATCGATTTCCTTGCGGAACCAGACTGCCCCGCGCAGCGGCTCCAGCCGGCCGCCCGACCAAGAGCCTGGAACCTCAGTCAGCTCCCAATCCGCCGTATCGCACACGGCATCAAACCAGCCTTCCTGCAGCCCCAGGTCGGTATCGTTCAGATGGCTGTACCAGAGGCGGCTGCGCTCTTCATCCTTGCGCATCGTCTCCTTCACGTAGCCATCGTCCTTGCACTGCTCCAAAACGGCTTCATAGCCGCCGACCTCTCTGAGCGTCCCCTCGCTCATCCAGGCTTCAATCGGTGTCCCGCCGACCGCCGTTTGCACGAGTCCGATAGGCACCTGATATTTCTCATATAGCTCCCGAGCACTAAAGAACCCGACCGCGCTAAAATGAAGTACATCCTCCCGAGCAGCCGCGATCCACCGCCCGCCTGGCAGCTCCTGCTGCGGCGCCTGAAAATTGTACGTCTGCGGTACCGCAAACTGGCGAATCCGCGGCAGATTGACGCTGGCTACTTCCTCCGCGAGCAGGTCCAGCGTCCGCCGCACCGGCAGCTCCATATTGGACTGTCCGCCGAGCACCCAGACATCACCGACCAGAATGTCGCGAACGACCAGCTCCGCTTGACTCGACCATATCGTCATCTCGTATGGTCCACCCGGCTCCAGCTTCTCCAGCTCAACCCGCCAGTGCCCGGAGACATCCGCCGCTGTGCTGTATGTTTTGCCAAGAAAAGAAACCCGGATCTCCTCCCCATTCCCGGCCGTTCCCCAAATCGGCACATGGGTGTCCCTTTGGAGCACCATCCCGTCGCTGAGCATGCTATGCAGCTTCATCCCCGACCGCCCCCCTTCCATAGGTGGTATCTTCATCGCCACTCTTCCTGGGTACCTATTCATAGACACTCTTCCCTAACACTCTTCTATAGGTACGCTTGATTCGATCTTACTTCATTCGCATGCCTAGGGAAATGGCTCATTTTAAAGATCAAGCCCCAAAATTTCAAGTTCATTCATAAATGAGACGCGAGGCGGCCAATTCTCCAGCCACCGGACTTATTGAGCTGTACAGCGGCTGGACAATCTATCCAACCTGACCGAATTCCAAATGGTACCAGAACCACAATGTACTATCGGAATTATTATTGACCTTCTTATGTAGACCTGTCGTGCAAACAGTGGATTGAACAGAATCATGAATGCTAGCCCCCCCCCCCCTCGTTCAGGCGAGGGGCGTCTTAGTAAAACAAGTCTTTGGATTAATGCCTATTTACAAGTTGTATATTCAATCGTCAATACGTCGCCTGTGTTCATTCATCATCATAAATACCGGCCGGTATGCGAGCTCGCATGCTTCATGACCGCTTCCGGCGTCCCTTCTGCGATGATATGACCGCCTTGTCGTCCCCCTTCCGGGCCTAGATCAATGATCCAGTCCGCAGCTCTGATCAGCTCGCTGTTATGCTCGACAATGATCACGGTATTGCCTGCATCCACGAGGCGATCCAGCAGCTTGGATAATGGCTTCACATCACTCGGGTGCAGTTCTGTCGTCGGCTCGTCTAATAAGTAGAGGGTACTGGTCTGCGATGTCCTCATCAGCTCCTTCGCCAGCTTCAACCGCTGTCCTTCCCCGCCGGAGAGCGTCGTCAGCGACTGCCCCAATTTTAAATAGCCCAAGCCAATCTCCACCAGCAATGCAAGGATTGAGCGGATTTTCCCTTCCTCCTTAAAAATATCCAAGCTATCCTGTACAGAGCTCTCCAGAATTTGATTGATGGAATACCCGTTATATTGAACGGCCAGTACCTCCTGCTTGAAGCGCTGTCCATGGCAAACCGGACATGTTACCTCCAGATCCGGGAAAAACAGCATGTTCATCGGGACATACCCAAGCCCCTGACAGTTCTCGCAGCGTCCGCCCTCCGTATTGAAGGAGAAATGCTTGGCCGTCAGCTTCCGCTGCCTGGCTTCCTTCCGTTGGGCGAAGGCATTGCGGCATTACGAAGCTTGGGGGATTGTTCCGCCTCCACAGCGGGGTGCCAATGGCTATCGCATCTATACGGAAGAACATGAGGCTTATTTTAAGTGTATCCGGGCGATGTATCCGGGATTCGGCATGGCCTTGGTTCGGAAGGTTATGCCGATGCTTCAGCAGAAGAAATTTACGGAAGCTTTGTGGGAGATCAACCGGGTGCAAGCCGAGCTGTATCAGAAGAAACAGCAAGCCCTGCAGGCATTGGAGATTCTGAAGCCGGACCAAATGGAAAGCTTCCTTGCCAGCCGGAAGAAGCAGTGGTATACCATCGGGGAAGTCGCGAAGGAAATAGGTGTGCCTGCTACCACACTACGGCACTGGGAGAAGGAGGGCTTGATTGCTCCTGACCGCGATCCCGAGAGCGGTTATCGGCGATATCATCGCGACGATATCCGCCGGTTATTAATTATTAGAACCGTACAGTCCTCTGTTTACTTGCTGGAGACGGTCCGCGGGATCATGGAGACAATCAATCAGCAAAGCCTGTCCGAGGTCCGAAGAATTACCATGGATTCATTGGCTTATATGGATGTGCAAATCGAACAGCAGCTTCGCGGCGCGCACTATCTCTATAAGCTCATTGATATGCTCAAACGAAACAGCGGTTAGCAGCTTCCCCGGATCTACCATATCGGCTTGTAAAAAAGACTCGAAGCCCCGGTCCTAAGACCGGGGCTTCGAGTTTGTTATTGGATAAACCCATGTTATTTCAATTACTTCGCCGTGCTAGGCTCAGGCTCGCTCTCCAGCTTCGCCAGAGCCGCCTTGCTTACGTCTACGCGCTTGACGAACAGCGTAAGCACCAGTGCAACCACGGTCGTCGCAGCTGCAATCAGGAAGGAATATTGAATCCCTTCAAGCAGGGCCGTTTGGCCGATTTGGGCCTTCACTTGATCCGTAATTGCAGTTGGATCCATGGCAGCAATTTGGCTGGCCGCGCTCGATTTCGTTTTCGAGTTCATGATCGATACGAAGATCGCGGTGCCAATCGCCCCGGCAACCTGCTGAATCGTGTTGTTCGCCGCCGTACCGTGCGGATTCAGGCGCGTAGGCAGCTGGTTCAAGCCGTTGGTCATAATTGGCATCATGACCATGGAGATCCCGAACATACGCAGGGAATACAGCATGATGATGTGGCTATACGTCGTCTCCAAATCGAATTTGGACATCATAAACGTAGCAATAGCGGTAATGGTCAAGCCGATAAAACCGAGCACACGCGGTCCGAACTTGTCGAAGAGCTTCCCTGTGATCGGGGACATAATCCCCATAACGATAGCACCCGGAAGCATCATTAGACCGGAATCCAGCGGTGTAATGCCGCGCACATTTTGCACGTAGGCTGGCGTCAGGATCATACCCGAGAACAGGGCCGCCGCATTGACGGCCGAAATGATGGCAGCCATCGAATACATCGGATATTTATAAATGCCCAGGTTCAATAGCGGAATGTCAAGGCGCAGCTGACGAATGACGAACAGCGCGACTCCGATAACACCGGCAACGATGCAGGTTACGACGACAGGGTCGCCCCAGCCGGCGCTGCTTGCGTCACTGAAGCCGTACAGCAAACCGCCAAAACCGATCGTGCTGAGCACCACCGACAGGTAGTCCAGCTTGGTCTCCTTCGTTGGCATCACACTGCGGAACTTCCAGATGGCCAGCAGCAGCGCGATAACCGCAAACGGAAGAATCATCTCAAACAGCAGGCGCCAGTCGTGGTATTCCACAATATAACCGGAAAGCGTCGGTCCGATGGCCGGAGCTACGATCATAACGAGACCGAATACCCCCATAGCTGCGCCGCGCTTCTCCCGCGGGAAGCTGATGAGCATGATGTTCATCAACAATGGCGACATGACAGAGGATCCAGCAGCCTGGGTCATCCGTCCCGCGATCAGCCAGCCGAAGTTCGGCGAGTAGGCCGCGATCAAGGTTCCTAAAGTAAAAATGGATAATGCCGTAATAAACAAACTGCGGTTCGTGAACTTCGTCAGCAAAAAGGCCGATACGGGAATCAAAATCCCGCTGACCAGCATGTAGCCGGTAGACAGCCACTGAACGGCGGAATAATCGATGCGGAAATCATGCATGATCGTCGGCAAAGCGACATTAAGCAATGAGTTATTAAGAAAGGCAACGAAGGTTGCAAAGAATAACAAGCCTATCATTAAATAGGGCGGTTTTTCCAACTGTTTTACAGTTTCGCTCATCCTGATGTTTCTCCTATCTCTATATAAAATTTAAAGTTACTTGATGATTTTATATCATCGGTACAATTAAATCAAGTTTTTGTACCCAGGGTATAATTCACATTGTATTTCTGAAGCATCGTAGTATACTTGTTGGTATCAAGTTGTACGGAGGAGCTCATGAATCGACGTAAAATGCAAGTGGTGAACCATGCTTTTGCCCTGTTTATTGAACAGGGAATCATGCAAACCTCTATTCAAGATATCATTGAACGCGCTGGCATCTCCAAAGGGACGTTCTACAATTACTTTTCCTCGAAAAACGACTGCGTCAGCGCCGTATTAGAGAAGCTGCGTTACGAAGCACGTATGAAAAGAAGCGAACTGCAGATCGGCAAGGATCCCAGCGATATTCATGTCTTAATCGAGCAAATCGCGATGATCTCGCAAACGAGCCAGAAATACGGGTTGTCCGCTTTGTTTGAGGAAATTTTGCATTCCCGAGATAAAGAAATGAAGCAATATGTCATGTACCACCGCATCATTGAAATCGGCTGGCTCGCGGAGCGCCTGATTGACGTGTACGGCGAGAAATTGCGCCGCTCTGCCTTCGAGGCCGCCGTGATATTTATGGGGATTCAGCAGCACCTGCTGTTTACAGCCAAGAATATCAATCAGCAACTCGATCCAAAAGATGTCGCGGGTACGGTATTGCTGCATTACATGAACCATATTATCGAGTGCCTGATCGAGAAGAACACCTCCGTCATCGACGACGAGAAGCTGCATGTGATGAAAGGACAGCTGACGCAGGAAGAGGTCAAGCAGGAGGATATTCTACAGGCACTGGATGATTTCGCATGCCAGCTTAGATTCACGAAGTCGCAGGCCGAACTGTCAGCAGCGCTATACGATGAAATCGAGCAGCAGCCTCTGCGTGAAGCGGTCGTCAACGCCCTCCTGAAGCCTTATATCGAAGCGTTTAGGGGCTCTGACGGCTACGACCAAGCTAAGGATATTATGACCATGATCTGGAGATATATGAGGCAATAGATGAGTTGGTTGGTGAAACAAGTGGGACATGCATAAATACCGCCTAACAGCTGCATCAGCTGCCTGTTGGGCGGTATTTTTTTGGAGTAAGCTGGCGTTCTGGTGAACTGGTGATTTGCTGAGCTGGTGAACTGCTGAGTTGCTGGACAGCTAACTGCTGATCCTTACGGACCCTGGTTCCGCTATTTCACAAAAACTCCGCTTTTTCTAGAGCCAACGGACACAGCGGACCTTATTGGTAGCAAATCGATGCGTTCCATGGTCATTTTCACGAAATAGCGCCTTCTGTGTCCGTTGGCTGGCCAATTTCGCGAAAAAACGGCAAATAGCGGATCTCCTGACCGTTAGCACGTGTGCCTTAATTTACTCCTAGCTCGTGCTCGCTAGTGGAAACGCAAATACTATGGGGTTGTGTCTTTTGAGCTTTATGCATAAATTAGAATAAAGTGTTATATATCACATAAGTGTCTGGGGAACGTCGGGGCCAATAAAAGTGAAAAAATGAGTACATTTGTTTTAGTTCATGGCGCGGCGCATGGCACGGAGGATGGTGTTGGGATAAAATAGTCCCCTCGTTGCGAGACACTGGGCACCGGGTTCTTACCGTAGACTTGCCCGGACATGGAACGGATACGGATACAACTGCAGCCTCAAAAGTTACTTTGCAAGATTATACGGATCATCTATGCCGTGTTTTGGACAATGAGTCTGAACCGGTGATTTTGGTGGGGCACAGCATGGGTGGACTTGTGATCACCCAAACCGCTGAATATCGTCCTGACAAAATTCAATTGCTCGTTTATGTATGTGCCTTTCTGCCGGAAAATGGTCAAACCTTACTTCAAATCCTCGAAAAGGACAATACAGCATCGCCTCTTCCCATCATAAAAAGCGAGGATAACACTTATTTAAAGCTCAATGAGCCATTTGTAAAAGACGCTTTTTTTGAGGAGTGCTCTGAAAATGATGTTTTTGAGGCAAAACAAAAGCTTTGTTTCCAACCCCTGCTCCCTTTTGTCACACCCGTGCGGATAACGGAAGATCATATCGGAAGGATCCCCCGTACGTATATTGAAACCCTCAAGGACAATGCTATCTCCACAAGATGTCAAAGAGCAATGTACACTCGAACACCTTGCAAGTACATGATTACCATGGATGCAGACCACTCCCCCTTCTTATCACAACCGGAGGTTTTATCGTCGCATTTGAATGACTTGGCTGAGCACATGGAAGTTTGCTAGATTATCATAGGCACTCATTGTTTGTTTTAATAAAGAACAGGTCAATCATGGTGGTATCTGACCATATTGCCCTGTTCAATATAACGGAATAAAGTTCGTTATTTAGGATATGAAATTCAAGTATTGGTGTGATTTCGTCCTCCTTTGATTTTGGAATGCAAAACAAGCTCATTCCTACTCATAGTTCAAGTGGGAAAGAGCTTTTGAAAGTTTATCAAGTGTTTGAATGGTTTAGTGTTTGGTTTGTTGATTGTGTTGTACGATCTTATTGCTGAGGTTGTAAATGGCTTTATACAGTTTATTTTACAGACCCCGCTCTAACGAAAAAACATATATTCTGACTCGTCATCTCTTAAACTGTCAAAGTTGAAAAACTGAGCATAAGCGAGAAAACAAGCGAAATCATTAATTTATAGTGGGAGGGCATTTTAAAGAAATATATGTATCAAAATAATGTAGCTTACGACGTTAACATCTTTTCAAAAGTAAAATAATATCTTGTCTATTCCCAAATGAAAGTTTGGACATGTAAAAAAGCCACAAACACTGTTATTTCAACGTTTGTGGCTTTCGTTTTGTTTTGAAAGCTTAGAGCCGCAAGGCTATCACCTATGCCTAGCCCAGTAGGTCCCTGAGATAGCGTTTTCCAGGCAGCCGATCTCATCACCGCACAGTGTAACCTTACATGAGGCAAATCTGGACACCAGCTACAAACGAATCACCTAATCCTATAGTATATTTCGGCTGATCGATATATTTTGTAGGGACTATAACTACCTCACTTGAATAATTACTCTTACTTATTATTTCCCTATGATGTACTCCCTTCGGACTTAAAGGAAGTTTCAATATTTCAAAGATCTGTTCTTTGGTACAGTACCAACCAAACATCGCTTTTGCAGTAGCAAGCATATTTCCATAGATGAGGCCGCTTTCAATATCATGCTCAAGCGGTTCTCCTGCATACATAGAATAATCTTTGGTATGAACAATGATCCCCTTGTGAATCTGAAAATGCTCCTTAATAAACTTTATTCCTTCCACACAAGAAATAATATCCTCGAGATCAATAGTGAAGTTATACATATTTAGTGTATTAGCCAATTCTTCCTCATTCATACAAACAATATCTACTTCTGGATATAAGCCTTCTATACACAATCTTCTTATTGTATTGCTGTGATAATGAGCATCCTCAAAAAAAACTATTCCAGATTCATTGTGAGCCTTATATTTGGTTATGTGCTGTTTTACAAATTCTATCCTTTCCCTTAAAATATCCTCGTTCTTTATTGCATTAAAACTAGACAGCACATTGCTACTGATCTCTTGTGCATGTCTCTCAATATATTCAAAATAGGGTTTGGAGAACGGCAAATATTCGTTAACGGTAATTTTAGTTAGGATCAATCGATTAGATACAGGTATGACAAGCTCCTGATCTCCTAAACGAATAACATCCCCTTTTTTAAACTGGATAATATAGTGGATTTCTTGTTCATAACGTTGCGTCACCTCGTTTGTATGAATCAAATGAACATCCGAAGAGACAGTATATATGTGTGGTGAACGCAGAATATCACACACTTCTTTGGAATCATCGGTCAAATGAACAACCGAGGGGCATCCCACAGCAGCTAAGGCCATGGCAGCTTGTGTTGCCGTCCCCCCCATTCCATACTTTGTAGAAAAGAACTGTTCAATGAGGGTGACATTTTCTATATCAACCTCACCACCAATTCCCTTACCGCAATAATACACTAAAGTACGAATTAAATCTTGTTCGGTCTCGATTAACTCGGATGCTGTCATTTGGCTTAAGTCTTCTCCCTGCATATATTGTTCAAGGAGACGATTCAAAATGTCAATTTGAAAGTCGCATAATACATCCAAATTACTTGTATATCCCATCGCCGGCATTTTTTTGTTGGATTTACGCCAATCTATAATCATTTCCATTTGGTCATATCGTTCGATGTACTTCTCTTTAATTTCCATCCTTATTACACCCTTTTTAGATAAAATGCATAAACGTCAAGTTCCCCCATTCCATTGGCATTTATGGCATTCAATTTCATGAGGGAACTTTAACTTTGTACCTAGTTCTTAACAGCGCCAGAGGTCATCCCTGCAATGAAGTATCTTTGGAAAATTAAGAATAGAATTAGCACCGGTAACGACCCAAGTACGCTCATAGCCATCATCTGATTCCACTCATATGCATGCTGCCCCATTAATAAGCTAATTCCTACGGGGACCGTGCGAAACTCATTCGTCTTCGTTAAGGCTAAAGCAAATAGATATTCGTTCCATGACAGCATAAAGGTATACATTCCCACAGAAACCAATCCGGGAACCGATATAGGAACCAACACATTCCACAGTGCTCTAAATCTCGATCCGCCATCCATCATCACAGCTTCATCCAGGTCTTCTGGCAATGTATTATAATATCCAGTCATCATGATAATGGCATAAGGCAACGTAAATAACAGATAGGTTAAAATCAATGCCCCATACGTGTTGTACAATTTAAGGGTTACGATCAGACTCAAGTATGGAATTAACAAAGTGATCGGCGGTACGGCCTGAACACTAACAATAATTGTATTGATTACCTTTTTACCCGGAAAGTTAAATCTACTGAAGCTATATGACGCTAGAATACTTATAGCTAAGGTCAAAATGACTACTACAAAAGCTACAAAGTAACTATTCACAAAGAATCTAATCATTTCCGGATTTCTGAATATCTCTACGTAAGCATCAAACATGAACCTTTCAGATATCCATACCGGCGGCCATGCAAAGATTTCTGAGTTGGGTTTGAAGGAATTTAAAAACATCCACAGGATTGGGAAGCCTGAAAAAATGGTACCAACAATCAAAAGAAATATCGCTATAACTTTAATATATCGCTTATTTTCTCCTACCATATTAATCCTGCCCTCTCTGATTGCGTACATAAATGATTGCAACTATTGTACATACAACCAGCAAAATCACCGCGGTTGCTGAAGCTTGAGAGTATTGATACTTACTAAATCCCAGCTTATAGATAAAGGTGCTGAGCATCTCAGTCGCATTGATCGGTCCTCCACCCGTAGTCATCCAGATCAGAGCAAATTGTTGAATGGTCCATACAAAATCTAACATTAATAAGCTAATTAAAATCGGCTTTAGCTGAGGTATGGTTATACGGAAAAAACGCTGTATGATGTTCGCTCCATCGATCGCAGATGATTCATAGAGGTCTGTTGATATTCCTTGAAGTCCGGCTAAAATGCTGATCATATAGAAGGGGTACCCTGCCCAAATATTAATGACCGTGACCGACAGAAGCGCAAAATCTCTTGAGGCTAACCATTCGATCTGGGTACTTGTTAAATTAGCTTCAACTAAAAAGTAGTTGATAACACCGTTAGTATTCAGCAGCATCTTCCACAAAATTGCTATGACGGATGCAGTGAACATCCATGGTAGAGCGAAAATAACTCTGAATACCGCTTTGGTTTTTGCACTGAAATATTTAGTATTTAATAATACGGCAAAGGTCATGCCAATAATCAAATGTGCAACTACACTACCGCCAACAAAAATGAGCGAATTCTTCACAGCAACAAAAAACGTTTTATTGGCAAATATTTTTTTAAAGTTTTCAAAACCTACAAAGGTAGGATTTTTATTGATAATGACATTATCAAAAAAAGAGTAGCTAATAACCATACAAATGGGGATAATTAGCAAAACGACGATTAAGATTATTGTTGGAATCAGATACAGATAGGGCTCGGTTTTCTTTTTTAATAATTCATTTCTATTTCTATATTGAATCGATCTGATCTTCTCTGTTTCTATGCTCACCTATCATCCCGCCTTTCTAAACAAAGGGATGTATGTCAAAGCATACATCCCTTTGTTTACCTTGAATTAGTTAAAGGCCTCCTCCCAGATTTTTTGTGTTTCGGCTAACATATCCGCTGATGAGCTTGTGTCTCCATCTAAGTATAGTTGCAGTTGTTCATCAAAAGACCGCATTAATTCTTCTGAAGTTGGAAGTCCGGTAAACTCGTTAATGGCATAACCGTTTTGATAGATTTCATAGGCTTTTAAGAACAACGGATCTGCTTGTAAATAATCAGGTTCTGCATTTACGTTTCCTGGGAAGGCATTAGCATATACTGCTAGCTTGGCATTGACTTCGGGACTCATTAAATATTCAATAAACTTCATAGCCTCAGCCTTATATTTGGTGTTTTCTGCAATTCCAATCCCCCAGTTTGCTACACCCATACCGCTTTTTCCGGTATACCCATCTTTCACTGGCACTGGAATAATATCAAAGTTCAAGTCAGGGGCTTCTTTACGAATGGTTGTAAGGTGAGCAAGTGAGTCAGTCATGAATGCAACACGGCCGTTCGTAAATTCTTCTACCATATCCGCTTCCTTCATAGCATATGCACCTTTAGCTACTACACCCGCATCAAATAACCCTTTAACAAATTCAACAGTAGCAGTTAAGTCAGCATTGTTGGTCAAAGCAGGTTTTCCATCCTTTAACATCGAACCACCGGAAGCCCAAAGCCAACTCATGAAATTGTTTTGAATACCGCTTGGAGATTCTGTAGACAATGGAATAGCCCATGCTGCCTTACCTGTGGACGTAGTAATTTTTTTACTTACTTCAGTAAATTTAGACCATGAATTAGGAATTTCAATACCAGCATCATGTACAATATCTAAGTTTACATACATCGGATATGCAAAATTCACAACGGGAATCATATACGTATTCCCATCAACTTTAATTTGATCGGATAACTGACTATCATCATATCCATCAGCTTGCATTAATGCAGTCATATTGGCAATAGAGCCTTGCTTAGCAAAATCATATACCCAAGAACCATCAAGACCAACAACATCTGCCATGGTTCCTACCGCTGCACCAGCTGCGATTTGCGTTTTTGTATCTGCATATGGATTACTTAATAGCTTAATCTTGATACCTGTTTGATCCGTGAAGCCGTCAACAATCTCCTGAAGAACACCGTCTGGCAGTTCTACTCCCCACCATTGTTGGAACTCTAAAGTAATGGCTTCGGCGGTTCCTGCTCCTGTAGCTGTATTATTCCCAGTCTCTGAATTGGCTTGGTTTGCATTGCCATTGGATGAACTCGAACAACCTACTATTGCAATCATCAAACTCATTACTAAAAAAACGGGTAATATACTCTTCTTAAGCGTTTTCATAACAGTGAGCTTAACTGTTTTCAATTCAAAAACCTCCCTTTTGTTTTGTCATATATCATATTTCTAAGGAAAAACCAATACGAAAACGTGACTTTTTTTCTATAACTGTGTCACCTGATACAAGTTCGCTTTTCCTGCCGACCCAAACAACTGCATCTTGCGCGCAATAACCTCCATTGCTGCCTTGGTTGAACTCGGAAAAAGCACATCCGGCTCATAACCATCAGGATTGTTATTCAAGGTTTGGCGAAGCTCCGTAAAGAACGCCCGCTTCATCTCACTGGACAGGTTGATCTTGGCTACCCCGTACTTAGTAGATTCCCGAATGTCCTCGTCTGAATTATCGGACCCGCCATGCAGGACCAACGGAATGTTAACCCATTCAGCGATTTTGGATAACCGATCAAGCTGCAGCTTAGGCTTCATTGAATTTGGATAGAACCCATGAGAAGTGCCGATTGCAACGGCAAGCGTATCCACATTTGTACGCTCCACAAAATCCTTAGCCTGTTCCGGGTCTGTGTACAAGATTTCCTCCTCTCCGCCTTCCGAACTCGTACCTGTGTTCCCTATGGTCCCGAGTTCACCCTCTACTGAAATATGCTGAGCATGAGCAATGTTCACGGCTGCTTTGGTTAGCTCCACATTCTCCTCGTATGGCAAATGAGAGCCATCTATCATAACAGACGTAAATCCATTACGAATCGCTCGAACAACATCATTGAGATCGCGGCCGTGATCAAGATGAATCACAATCGGTACACTGGCGCGATGCGCCGCCTGAACACAGTACGCGGCAAACTCATCTCCCATAAGGTTAATTTCATTGGGATGAATTTGAAGAATGGCAGGTGAATTTTCTCTTTCTGCCGTTTTGATTAAAGCGCTTACAAATTCACTATTCGCAATATTAAACGCACCTACTGCGAATTTCTCTCTGTACGCAACCCGAAGTAATTTATCCATGGTCGTCAACATGTTTGCACATCACCCCCTTCAGTGTTTTTTGTTTGTTTACACCTCAAGAATAAACATATGATGTTTCTTTGTCAATAAAAATTGATCTATATAAACAGTTTTTTTATATTTTGGTCTTATTTGATGTTTGTTTTGTTTGTTTTCGTTAATGATTATAGATGGTTGACGACGAATATCACAGCCATAATTATACTTTGACGATGTCTGTACCGTGCTGTTTCATCATGTCGCACCATTCATCCGACACACCGGTGTCAGTGACAATCTGGTTCGCGTGACTGAGCGGCGCAAAAAAGTTCAGCGAACGATTGCCGAACTTTGTGGAATCAGCGACGATATACGTTTCTGCGCTCGCTTTCCCCATCATTTGCTTGATTTCCGCCTCTGCAAAGCTGGTGGTGCTAAAGCCTTTCTCTGTGATGCCGCCCGTTGCAATAAAGGCCTTATTCACGAATATATTGTCGAAGAAGTCTCTGGATACGCTGCCAACGAAAGATTGGGAGCTGTGTCTCAATTCGCCCCCGCACATCACCAAAGTGATGTTCTCCTGTTCTCGAAGACAATAAGCAGCTCTTAACGAGTTGGTGATTACAGTAATATTAGGGATCTGAGCTTCAGCGAGGGCTATCGCTATCTGATAGGTGGTGGTGCCGGAGTCCAAAATGATCGTGTCTTTCGGGCGAAGTAAATTTAAACAATACTGAGCGATTCGTTTCTTCTCGTCCAACTGCACGCCATCTCTCTGCTCCAGTGGTGTTTCATCGAGAATGCGAATCCCCCCATGAAACCTTTGGAATTTACCGGATGCCTCTAGCTTCTGAAGATCCCGGCGGATCGTCATATCGGAAACTTGAAAATATTCCATCAATTCTTGTACGGACACCGAACCTCTTTGTTTGATCAAGTCCGCTTCTTTAATTAACCGTTTTTCAGTAAACATACGTTTATTCTCCTCTCGCTCCATATCTCTAATTCAAACGTTAATATACCTGTAACAAGGTTTACATCCATATATTAGTTATATTAGTTGAACAATGATATCTCGGTCAATGAATTCTTCGCCAAATTTAAACACTTTACACCGTCATTCAAACACATCAAACATATTTAGTTTATTTTATGTTGACATTATGCCCATATATATTTAATATAAACACTAAATAAACAAAGTTCAAAACCGTTCAAACGTAATGAATATAAATTACCCCAGTATCACATCTAGCACAAACGGCTTGCTAACGAAGAATCCGCCGATAGGCGTTTCTTAAAACCAACTTAAAGGAGAGAACGATCTATGTTGATTACAATGAAGGAACTCTTGGCCGTCGCTTACAAGAATAAATTCGCCGTAGGGGCCTTCAACATCGGAAACGGCGAGTTTCTCCGCGCGATCATGGAAACCGCCGAGGAGAACGACTCGCCGGTGATTCTTGCGATTCACCCCAGTGAGCTCGATTTCCTTACTGACAGCTTTGTCGCCTACTGTCGCGATATCGCGAATAAATCTAGGGTGCCAGTCGTCATTCATTTAGACCACGGCGGGAATACCGCGCAAGTCATCCGGGCGATCCGTTGCGGGTTTACATCCGTGATGATTGACGCTTCAACGCAACCGTTTGAAGAGAACATTCGAATCACGAAAGAAGCCGTTGACATCGCCCATAGCGTTGGTGTATCCGTCGAAGCGGAATTGGGGACGGTCGGTCAGGCAGAAGGCAGCATGGAGGGCGGTCATGACGAAATTCTCTATACCGATCCCCTGGAAGCCAAAGAGTTTGTAGAACGCACCGGAATTGATTCGCTAGCCGTCGCCATCGGAACAGCGCACGGGATGTATCCAAAGGATCGAGTACCGAAACTCCAATTAGGCCGACTGAAAGAAATTGCGTCCCAGGTATCTGTCCCTCTAGTTCTGCACGGAGGTTCGGACAATTCCCCAGATGAGGTCGCAGCCTCGATTCATTTGGGGATTAGTAAGGTCAATATTTCTACAGAAATGAAAAAAGCCTTCTTCAGCCAGCTTCGCACCAATCTTCAGAGTATGCCGAAGCAGGTTGAGCCCACAGTACTATTCCCATCCGCGATTGAAGCGGCCAAAGAACTTATCCTTAAGAAAATGCAGCTGTTTGGTTCCGTAGGTAAGAAGAATCTTTACTATAAAGAGGTGTAAAGATGATGCATGACTGCATCAATGAAGCACGAAGAATGACTGCGGAGATGCTCCAGAAAGCCGGAATCGCACTTACTGCCGAAGAATATCCGAACATTGAGGTTACGGATTTCGGATTGGGGAAACTCATGAATACGGGGTTACAGCTGTTCACCTACGTAAATACGCCCCGCTACTGCGCCAAAGATCTAGTGTTGTTCCCACGGCAAACCTGCGCTGAGCATCTCCATCCTCCAGTGGATGCCGGCAATCCTGGCAAGCAGGAAACCTTCCGCTGCCGCATGGGCATTGTTTATTTATATGTAACAGGAGAGCCGACACCGAATCCACAAGCCGTTCCACCTCAGGAAGACAAGCATTACTACACGGCATGGCACGAAATCGTATTGCGGCCGGGAGAACAATACACAATCGCTCCGAATACAAGGCACTGGTTTCAAGCGGGAGATGAAGGTGCTGTGGTGAGCGAATTCTCCTCCTTGAGTCTTGACGAGCTGGACATTTTTACTGATCCTAGAATTGTCCGGGTACCAAGCCATAGTGAATGAGAAAAGCCCCTTCGGGGGCTTTTTTGATTGAGAACCCTTCATCATTATAATCAGATGTTTACATTAAGTAATGCTTCTCAGAGCGAAAGCACCTAATCCGAAGGGCGTCAATCAGCAGCCGATGCCAATCTGCCAGCATTTCCGTCGTATGATGCCGGTTCGAGATGGCCATGAAGCGCATCACCTTCGTCCGCATATGGTTCCACAGCTCCAGGATGGCCTGATTGTCGCAGTGTTTATAGAAGAAGCCATGAAAGTCCATATCCAACTCAAGAATCCGGAGCGTGTCGTTCTGCTCAACGGCCTCCTCCATCCTCTGGATCATTGCTTCCAGCTCGGCGTAATCCGCCTCCGTCAAGGTCGGCATGGTCGTGCGAACGGCGTAGCCTTCAATGATTTCGCGGAGAATGAACAGATCTCGAATCTCCTTCGACGTAATGTTGGACACCACTGACCCTTTATTGCGAACGCCGGTAATTAATCCTTCCTGCTTCAATCGTTCTAACGCTTCCCGCACGGGTGCCTGGCTCACTTGAAATTGGCCCGCGATCTCCAGCACAAGGAGTCGGGTTCCCGGGGCCAGCTCCCCAGTGAGAATTTTTCGCTTCAGACTTAAATAAATTTGTTCGCTTATGGAATTCACCAACGGGACGATATCGTTGTTTGGCATCCTTCTCAGTCTCCATTCAATTATCGTTTATCGATTATCGATAATTTGTTTGTTCCATTATATGAGAGAATCCACGCAGCTGATATCAATGATTTTGTTATATGTAGAGCTTACTCAACTAAAAAGTCCGTGAAGCTGTCGCTTCACGGACGGATTACGAGATCTATTATTTCGCGTACTTATTCCTGATCAAAATAAACGATTTTCCCCGTTTCTGCGGATTGATAGACCGCCTCCAAGATCTGTGACACGATCATCGCTTCCCTCGGTTTCACCAAAGGTTCGGTGTCGTTGACGATGCTGTGGATCCATTGTTTGGCTTCATATTCGAAATCGGTCAGTTTTTCCCCTCGGAACGGAGACACGTCAATGCCGTACAGATGGGCTAAGTGATCTTGAATGTCCCGGGTACTAACGCCTTTGGCATACAATGCAATGATTTACTCTTCAATGCCGGTTACATTCGACTGATGCTTCTTTACGATCATGGGTTCGAACTCACCGTTACGATCACGGGGCAAACGAATCTCCTGTTCACCGTATTCGCTGGTGATCATCTTCTTGCTCTTCCCATTGCGACTATTCTTTGTCTGCTTATTTGCAACGTCGTGCTTAGCATAGCCCAGCTCATGATCCAGCTCCGCCTCCAACATTTCTTGCAGCGTGTCGGCAAACAATTCTTTCAGGGCAAATTGCACATCCGCCATAGTTTTTAAATCGTTGTCTTTAATGAAGGCTTTCACTTGATCTCTGCTGAACTTTGGGCCACTGTGTTCATCCTTTCCATCCAACCTTTCTCCTAGTTTAATAGATTGGTTGGAGAGTTTACACAGTTTATTTTACAGACCCTATTTTATAGATTCATTTTCTATACTCTTAACTTCTAACATTTTTTGTTCAATCCACTTCATAACCATATCTGCCTCCTCTAGATCAATCACTCCCCTCTCGCTTTTATATTTATAAGTTTCGTAAGCCCATAGTAATATAATTTTCAAAAATTCAACTGTCTCTAATTTACAGATCGGTTCAATTTCATCCTCTTCCTCATCATAAAATGGATCTTCAATTATTGAAAGCATTTGATGTGCGTACAACCGAAATGAAGAAATTACGGGTATTACAAGGGTTATACGTATTATTGGTTAAATGATGGGTTCATTCGGCACTGGGTAGCCCCACCCAATAAAGAACCGACTATTTAATAAATGCCATTAGTTTTTGATAAACTTCTTCCGCATCACTTTTATTTTTAGAATTTTCAAGTAGACTATCCAAGAAATTTTCGATGAAGCTTTTGATCGTGGATTCAAATATAAATAGTGGCACGTACTCAATTCCAATTGGATTAATAAATGAAATTCCTTCCGAAGAGTAAGTTGATTCGTTATTCCAAGCAATCTCTATGTTATTGTTAACCCTTCTGAAAAACACATCAGGCAAAAATGAACCTGCTCTATTTGAAAACCAAGAGTGTTTAAACTCCCATTCTTGCTTTGTATCGAACCATGCATCAAACTCATCATCGTTATCTGATTCAAACAACAAACAATTATCCAATAGTTCAAGTGAGTGTTGTCCTTCAACAGGGAGGGGGAATGGTTCTTCACTCAAAATATACTTTAGATTTTCGCTAAACCATTCAACAATGTATATCAAATTCCATTGATAGGTAGTCTCGCTATCCGCTCTTTTATATCGACAGATGTCTATCCCACGAACAGATAATTCAAACTTCCCCCATGTTTCACCAATCAAACTGGTTTCATTAAAAGGATTAACATCAAACTCATATTGAATAGCAAATGTGTTCTTATCTCCAAAAGTCCTCAGAATGAAGCACCTCACTTGTTTTTTAATAGCTTATTGTATTCCACCTTTGTAATCTTACCATCTTTAAGCAACTGTCTTAAAACATCAGCAGGAACTTCTTTAGCAGGATTCGTAACTTCATATGGATGCCATCCTGTTTCTCCATCTGGTTGGAATTTAATAAGTTTACCCTCATAAATGTTGTAAAGTTGCTTGTTCTTTGATGATGAGTAAGCTGTATCCAATAATTTCTGCCCTGTTTCAACGTCTGGTATTGGATTTGGACTCCCCCACCCACTTTTAGGGTCATGTTTAGGGCTAGGCTCATATGTTCTCTTGGGAATTTCACCCTGCCCCTCCACAAAATCCATCTTCCTGCCACTTGATCCCGAGTCAGGCTTGGACTTAGAGAACTGCGGCTCCATCTTCGGCATGTCCATATCCCGAACAGGGACTGTAAGGCCATCGGGGGTCGCAAGCGATACTTGCGGCCGCGTTTGCGCCGCTTCCTTTACGGTCTTCACGAGTTCCTTCACGGTCTTGCCGGAGAATTTGGCTCCTGCTCTGGCGGCGCCTTCTACTACCGTGAGGGCGAAGAACGCCTTCGTCACGGCTCGTCCGTATTTTACGCTCTCCTCATAGGTCGCTTTTCCAGAAAGAACCTTCGGCTGCAATTCGGTGATATCCTGGAAAGGAACTACGAATTCCTCTGCCGCGGCGTCCCCGAGCAGCTTCGTCATATCATCAATAGTCAGTTCACCGTTCACGATCGCTTCCCCTATAGCGTAATATCCCGGCACGGTGTCTGTCCAGAATCCCAGGGTTGCCGGGTTGGAATTGATGGCGAATTCGGCCAAGTCCTTCACGTCTTCAAACAATTGACTGACGATGCCATCCCCTACGCCTACGATGGTTACGGCCGCCGTTAACCCGCCGGTCTTCAGATCCGGATTATTGCGCATGCCCGAGCTGCTTTCCGCCCAAGCTAAGTCCAGCAGCTCCTTCGTGATCTTCCCATCCACCTCGAACAGCTCCCAGCCGAACCACTCGCGCCGAACTGCCGCCATGGTGCTCACCGTGTTCGCAATATGTTGATAGCCAGCCACGGCGATCAGGAATTCCTGATTATATTCACCCGTAATCTTGCCCTGGTAAATGTTCATGTCCTTCAAATACTGCTGCATGTTGCGGATATCCTCCGCAGAAACCGCCTGGTTGTATTCATCTAGCAGCGCTTGCATTTCCCTGCGCCGCTCCGCCACTTGACGCACCGCTGCTGCAATAGAGTCATAATTGAGTTTCGCCCACTCCCGGTAGAGGGGATTGATCATGCCAGCCGCGATAATCATACGCAGCTCGCTCTCTTTGGGCATCGCGGACAGATTCTGCTTCAGCGGATTGTAGTCGCAGGCATCCAGCGGAGAGCCTTTATAGAACACGGCCAGGCTGACCCCGGACTTATACCATTCCTCAGCGACGCCGAGCTTCGCTAGCTGCTCCCTTTGCTGCTGGGCGGACCGATGTGCATAACCCATGTACAGTTCATTATTGTAAATCGCATATATTTTATAGGCCGCTTGGTTTCGGGCAATCTCTTTGAAGCTTGAAGCGATGGCCTCGAGCTCCTCCCGCGCCCACACCTGCTCCTTCGCCGTCCCGGTGTCCAAAATTTGCAGCAAAGAGGCGATCCGCTCATCCTCCTTCACCAGGTCGAGACGCTGCACCAAAGAGGCGTCCTGAAGCTCCAGCAAGCTGCCCTTGATCCATTGCAGCAGCGATGGCCTTGACTCCGCAGACGAAGCCTCGTCTGGATCAGCGACATTCTGTCTCGCTTTATCCATGAAGCGCTGAAACCAGCTCTGAACCGTCCCCTTGAGTGTAAACGTCGCTGATTTTTTCACCCCGGTCGCCTTTGCCGAATCCTTCTCTGCCTTTATATATGTATTTTCCGCATAACGTAACGCCTGAACCTTCTTCCTCATCTGCTCGTCAATCCGCTCGGCCAGCTTGCCGATTTCCCGCAGCAGGCCGCTGGCTTCGCGTGCCGCAGATCGCACGTAGTGCTCGGACGGATCGGAATATGCCGCCTCCACATCGCTTATGAGCCGGTTTAGTTCCCTGGACATTCCCGTAATTCCATTTTCCATCGTGCGATCTAAACGCTCCAGGTCGCGCGCCATGCCCCCGACTCGGCCAGGATCCACCTTATTCAAGCCTGTCCAACCTCATTTCAGGAAAATATTAGTGTCTGATATTTTACCAAAATGTCTAATTTTAAGGAATAAACCGGTATGCCTATGAAAATAGAAGAAAAGACACCATAAATGGTGCCTTTCATCCTAACTCTATAAATTCTCCCGACTTTAGGCCTTACTCAGCTAAAAGTGCATTAGCAATCAGCATGTCGAACTTGCGGATATCGACGCCTTTTTGCAGCTTCACCTTAATATGACCTGCACGCGTCCACAACTCCACCTCTGCGCTCATATCAAGAAATCCTCCAGCATTTTCTGTAGACCACATATTGATGGAGGAGTAGGGGAGCGAATAAATCTCAATCTTCTTTCCCGTGAAGCCCTGTGCATCTCGGACAATTAACCGCTTGTTGGTAAAGATTGCACTATCCCGAAAAGTTTTGTAAGCGGCAACTGCCACTTCTCCGGGCACGAGCAATTGATTCACATCCGGGGGAATCGGGCATTCCGATACTAGTGTCCATTCAAGAATTTTACCTGCCTCAGCCATAGATCTAACCTCCTAATTATTTCTTCTGTCAATTCCATCAATATATCCAGATTAACATAAGAGGTGGGGGCTCAGAACGCTTACCCGTGATGATTTTATAAAAATTAGGTTATAGGAAATATAAGAAACATTTACAGCTTTTAGTTCGACATCATAGCGACCGTAAATATCCATCTTTATTTTATACATTCGCTGCATAATTCCTTGGGAATACAGACGGCTGCTAAAACCGGGTGCAAGGTTTCATCATGCGGATGCGGAAATCCACTTTCATCTATATATGCTAATAATCCATTTCTCCTCCTAAAACTGCCCGTTTCCAATCACCCGACAACAAGTCAATTAATTGTTCCTGAAACAATTTTCTACCTTTATCACTCATCCTAACGCACAAAGAGTTATCCCAAGCAGCTCCCATCCTGCTTAAACGGAATCGTTCTTCATTCGAAAATACTACCTCATTCGGAAAATTTATAGTACACCCCATCAAGTAACTGTCCTCGCCAAAACGCCAACTTTTAAACCGATTCCCGTAACGATAGGCCAGAACGTTCCCGAACTCAATTCCTTTGATATCAAAATCACCCGAATAATATAAATAGTTGGAAAGTAGACTTTCTTGCAGATATCGATCAATTAGCCGTAACGCGGCCGCACTTGCGGGGCCACTTGTACAAAGCAACAGAGGACCTGATGCCCGAAAGGGATCTCCCTGCTCCGCTACTTTTTCTGTCCGATTTATATTTCTCGCAAGTTCTGAGGTTTCGGTTATATCAACCAAAGTGGAAAAAACCGCTGGATTCTCAACCATATAAATATCGCACACTGGAGGAAGTGTTCTTCCTGCCTCGATCTGTCTCAATGTCAGAACATACGGCTCAGTGTTCCCGTCCCAAGGACAATAAATATGAACAAGGGAGGATATATCGTCATCCATAATCCCCGCACTACGATAAATTCCCCTCGCCTCCAAGCTGTCGATACCAGACGGGAAGTCTGGTACCTTATCGGATTCAGCAGAGTCTGCTGGATCTACCGAGTCCGGCCAATTTGCCAGGTCTAGCGAATCAGGCTCAGTTCCCACTAACACCTTTCCCCACCCTGCTAAACGTAAAGCCTGGAACAACAACCGCCCCGCCGGAACATTCCGATCCAGCGCATGTGGATTTCCGGTGGCCAATGCGGCGAGTACCGGCAAGCGTATCGACGATACCTTGGCTTCACTCCCGTCTGAATCTAAGGAAGTATTCCCTGTAAGTAACAGATTCCACGCCAGCGCAGCATGCGTTAATTCCCTGCTCGCTGACTCGGGAGAATCACGCCACAATTCACGCAAGGTGCGATAACCAAATATCCGGCCATCTCTCAAGCCAGCTAACCAATCCGTTATCGTGGACTGAAACTGTATCCCTTCTTTCATGGCCTGAGCTTCCACCGTTATGAACAATTCCTGCCAATCCTGCATCGCCAACTGCTGTCGATCTGACTTGGTCAGCAATGGCTCACCGGTCAAGACCTCATATAATTCGACAATCGTAAAGGGAAATGCCGATCCCAGCAATTCTTGCTCAAATTTTACAAGAGGTATACGAATATCTTCTCCAGGTCTTTTATACCAACCAAAAAAGGAATTAATTGCCTCACACTCTTCCTCGCTCGCACGCTGGACAGTAGCATGCCCGCCAACCTTCTCCAAACCGGCATATCGTTTCCAGACAACCTCAAGCATTCGTTTAAACCCTGGGTCGGAGAAATAATCTCGTGCTTTTTTTGTGCAAGCTACTTGCTCTGAACAGTCAGGCTGTTTGTCCCTGTCTGATGGATCTTCATAAGCAAAGTGCGAATCCTTGATCATACTTCCGCACCACTTTCAACGTATTCTTTACGTTTGCCATTCCAGCGGTAACGGAATAAAGTGACAAAATCAACATCCTTGGGGCGATAAATTTCATAGATTGCCAGCTTCGGAACCGTATCATAGCAGCCCCAGAGCACCTGAGAAGTCATCATATAATCGAAGCCCATATCCGTCAGCAGCTTGAACATATCTCGCATATTCTCCTCGTCCACGCCCGCGAATGCTTCATCAAGCGATATGAGCCGTGGCGCCTCAGGACGGGCGTCAGAATACCGTGACGATGTAGCAGCAAACAGCGGAATGTACATGGCCATCGCCTTTTCGCCCCCACTGAGCACGTTGAAACGGGCATCCGTGAGTGGTCGATAACCGGTTTTCGCTCCTTTTTTATACTTAAGTTCAAATTGAAACCAATTGCGGTAATCAAGAACCGTATATAGATGCTGGCGCAGCGATTCCTGTTCCTCTTGGGCCGCTTGCTTTGCACTGCTGATCTGCCCCCGAAAATGTTCAATCATTGCGTCAATTTCATCCTCACGCAATCGATGCGAATCACGCTTTAACAGCTCAACCAGTTCAGAAACGTCCAGTTGATGCTCCCCCAGCGCCGACTTCGGCTGCCATTCCAGCTTCAGGCGTAATCCACTCGACGTATCGCGTTCCTCCATCAATTTATTCATTTCCCGAACCCACTGCTCCGCACGGTGAATCCGCTGCCGGACGGCCTTGCCAACACTGCGCAGGATGATCTCCTCGTACAGTTCCCGATCCTTATCGCTTAATAAGGCACCTTGCTCCGCTTCCTGATGCTCCAATTCGTTCAGCAGTACATGCGGTGGCAGCGGTTGATGGGGATTGCGCATAGATAACAGCAAAATCCGCCCACTCGTTTCGTCCACAACCGTCTCCAATACATATTCCGTCAACAACATACGCGCAGCGTTAAACTGCTCTAACAAACGGTTCACGATATTTTCAGCGTTACGCCCAGCAAACAGCGGCTCGTATTGCCTTCGGATTTCTTTGGCTGTCATGTGTAGTGAAGCTGCATGCGATTGGACTTCTTCCGTGTCCGTCATTCCCACGCTCACCTTCCATTCACCTACCAGACCATGCCCCAACTCCTTCATTAGTTGCCTCTGTTCCTGTTCCAGCCCAGAACGAATCGTCTCTGCCTGCTCCCGCAGTAACACTAACTGTGCCTCTGCTCTGGCCGCTTTGTCCTTAGCCTCGTCAAGCAGCCGCTCTACTTCCTTAACCTGACCGTGCAGCGCGGATTGCTCATTCCGCAGCTCCTCCATCCTACGAGCGACATCGGCCAGGCCCAGCTCCTCAATCAGCCGTCTCAACGTATCGACCTGGGTCCGCTGGACTCGACGTCGTTCATCGAGTTCATCCGTCAGTGCTTCTTCGTCCTCTAGTTCCAGGATGACCGTGTCTAGCTCACCCGCCAGCCGATCTCGAGAAACGTAAGCCTCCCTGTACTGCCGCCAAGCAGAATGGAGATCCGATAGCATAGCTTCATAATCACGAATTATACCGATAGCAGCCGCAAGATCTTTTTCTTGCTTAAGTCTGGTCCATCCTTGGGTAAGCTCCACCAATTCCCGCTGGAGCTCGCGCCAGTGTGCTGATTTAGCTTTGAAACGCTCATTCGCCTGCCCTTCCTGATGGACCGCCGACTGCAACCGATAATCTGCCGACTGCAGCTCCTGAAGGGCTCTAGCCATTTCCGTACCTCCGGGAAATTGTTCTCGTTCTTTCACCAGCCTCCGCTCCGCCTCCTCCTGCTCAGCAATTCGTTTGCCCAATTCACGCAGTGTGGCATCTAATGCACCAATAGCTTCATTCAGCCTGGCGATTGCTAACATACGAGTACGACGGCGGGTCTCTTTGCCGATATACTCCGCCTGTTGCTTCACTGCCGCCTTGCCAGCGAGCGAACCGAGTCGATAAGAGCCATCAGCCGAAAGGATCCCATTCCAGTCGCCGTTATCCAATAGGCTGCCTTCCTCATCCCACAAAAAACTCCGCAGAACTGCATCCACCAACTCAGCCGTAAGTCCGCTCCCCTCTGGAGGAGCAGGTGTTAACATATCTGCCAATGTATATCCGAATTCTAGCGGACGCGGTATAATCCAAGCTTCCTCAACGCCACTGTCACCCCCAAGCACCTGACCATCTGGGAATAGCCAAGCATCGAGCAATCCCGAGCACTCTAACGCTTCTTCGAGTCGCGCCTTAGCCTCATCGCTTACGTGTGGCTGGAAATCACATGCAGCGAAGAACGGTGCACCGCCTCGCTGGGAACTCCCCTCCCGGTACTTCGAGCGTGCCTCACTGCGAGCAGGCTCAGGCTCCCGGCTTTGCTCCCAGCCGCGCTTCTCCTCCTCAAATCGCCTCCGCTCATCCACTAAGTCCTCCCGCTGCTTCTCCATTCCAAGCCTGTTCATCACCAAATTCTCGTGAGCTGCTTCATAACGGCTCAACAATGTCTTTCGCACTGGCTCCAGCGACGTTTGTTCCAGGCCATACTCGCGAAGTGCCCCAAATGTTACACGCATCTCATCCTCAGCAAAAGCCATCTGCTGTAGTTCTCTTTGCCAGATGATAATCTCGTCCTTAAATGCCTCCTTGCTCTCCTCAAATTGCTTTTCACGCTCACCGCGCTGACGTTCAGCCTCATCCCTAACCCGGCTCGCTTCGCCCAGCTCAATTTCGCTTTCTTTAACCAGCGCTGCCGCCATTTTCTCCTCAACAGCCTTGGCCAAACTGCGTTCTACCGCATCCCGATGATCACGCAGATCCTTTCTCCATGCCTCTCTCCATATATCGTCTATGGGGATATCCGTGGACCAATACCGATGATAAATGGCATGTCCGACAAATTCCATATCCCCCGCAATCGCTTCCAGTTCGCCAAGCAATTCCTGCTGCTCTCGTTCTGCTGCATCCTGTTTTTCCCCGGCCTCCTGCAGCCTGTTTCCAAGCTGCTCTTGTTTGATACGGGTTTTCCCTGCTCTTTCTTTAGAGCGTTCCAACTGCTTCTCCGTATCCGCCAAAGCCGTCATTGCGGCATCATATTCCCTCTGCTTGCCAATCGCCTCGTGCTTTTCTAATAGTTCACGTTCGACGGCAATTTCCTGCAACTGTTCCTGCATGCGGCTGCGTTGCTTCGCCGCGTCGGCCTTTGCTGCCTCTGCTTGAGCAAGCGCGTCTACGGAGCTCTTGACTCTGGCATCAACTTCATCGTAAGTCGATTTGGTCTCCAGCAAGTGCTCAGAGCGAGTATACAGCATGTGCTTATTGTAAAAATCATACCTTTCCTGTAACTTCAACATTTCGGTGCGATGCCGCTTGAGTTCATCCAGGCGATCCGTCATTTGATCCATATCCTCCAGCACTTCTGAAAGCGGCCGCAGTTCCTCCTCCATTAGAGGAGGCAGTGCCTGGTGGAGAATCTCATAAATCGCTGATGGCTTGAAATCCTTCGATAGTTTCGGACTACGCAATTGGATCATGAGCTGAAGTAAATCCTGGTAAGCATCCGTGTCAGCGAATCCGAAAATATGTTTGTTTACCATATCCTGATAAGACTTCTGGTCAAATACAACCTGCCCGCCAGCCCCTATTTTCGACTCAAGACTTTTACGATCAAGTGGAATCCGAATACCGTCTTCTAACCATTGGTTACGATCATACAGCCAGAAATCGCGACCGATCCGTTGGCCATCCTCCAACAGGAAACCCCAGAATTGCACCTGTGCCGCATTCCTTCTCGCTCTCAACCCAATACCGACCGTCCTGTAAACGCCGGTTCCTCCGTGCTTAAATTCTATCCATAGGTAGCCTGTCGTGTCCGTCTTCCCATCGTCTTCCTCACCCAACAAATAATATTCAATACGCCGATCCCGCGAGCCAAACGGATCTAGTCGGTGAGCCCGCTTATCCCCGTCAAGTACAAGCGGAAGAAAGCTCTGCATCGTAACCGACTTGCCAGATCCGTTAGCACCTCGCAGAATTAGCCGACCATCCTCAAGCTGAAACTCCTCTTCGTCGTAATACCAAAAATTTAAAATACCGACACGGTGCATCTGCCACCTTGCGTCTTGTCGTCGAACCCTTTGCTCCCTCATCTGACCTTCCACCACTTCCACTCCTCCCGATTAAGTTTTCGCTTCACATAACCTCAAGTACCAAAGTTTGTATTCGCATATTCCGAAGTCCATCTGCCCAATACTGGAGAAATTAGAAACGAACTCTCTCCTTCACGCTCCCCTAGCCCCCATTCGGACAAATGATCCATGCACAGCACCGCCAACTCCTGGGAGGAGGCTTCCCGAAACTCTTTGCTCCAAAATTCTTTATGTTGCAATTGTAATCTGTACAGAAGAGTCTCTATTTCTGCCTTTGTTAACCGCACCGTGCCGTTGTCCTCTACGTTCAGACCATCTCCGGCCGACAGTCTCTTACGAATTTCAGTCGCAGCCAGCAGCGCCAAATCCGAGACAACCGATACGGTCGGGAACAAATCACACTCTCCGGTTAATTCGGGATGGAAGAACACCAGCCCTTCCCGATAACGCCGGCCTTCCCAGCCCAGCATATTTTCGAGTTGATCAATAATCGCACGTCGCTGCCACAACACATAATTCAAATCTTCCTCATCCCAATGCCTGTCCACTACGACTGGCTCCAGCAGCAGTCGACGATACACCCGATGCCGACGCCTCATCGACTGACCATCCTGAGTATCGGCATAAGGGATAGGATTCTCCAACTCCTCGAGTTGAGAACAATTCGTCAAATCGTGGGGGAACCGTCGAAGCACATACCTGGCTAACGGTGAACATTCATACAATGCGTTGCGTTCCGCATCCTGTGCCCATTGACCCTCATCACCATCTACGCTATACAGTACGTTTAGTGCCCGCAGCTTCTTCAGCGCCCTGGCCATGGACAGACGATCGAAATAATTCCGCCAGTCCGCCTCCAGACCCGCACTAAGCATCTGTTCGCGGATTTCCTCAACAATGTCAGAGAGCAGAAACTGGTCCAGCTCCGTTTTCCCCTCCAAATACCACAGACCATAAGTAAAAAAAACATAATCACGCTTCTCACGAAACTCAGGAAAGCCCATCCATGTTTGCGCCTTAACCGGAGTCTTATCCAATTTGGCAAGCGCACGTGTTACGATCAGTGGAAACCCCGCCTTATCCATAAACCAGTCGCGCAACTCTTCATAATGATCCCGGATCGCAAAATATAAATCCGGATCCTCTTCTTTTGCGATCCATGGTCTATTCAGCAGCGCATGCATACATGCACGTTTGCGCTCGACAGACTGTACCGCGCTTTTTCTTTGCTTGCCTAATCGTCGAACTGCTCCTCCGGACATCTACTACTCACGCCTTTCTTCTCCTAAATCCTTTTTCGGCCCATCTATGGACGTATCCATTGCCGCTGCAGCAAATTCCCTAGCCGCTTCCGTTAACATAAAATGCAACTCATAGTTCGCCATCTCCAGATCACCATCTTCTGCATTTAGAACCGTCCGCTCTTCCGTAGATGGATTGCTCAACCTAATTCGCACACCTTCCGGCGTGACAAACGAATAGCTGCTTCCTGCCGTCATACATCTGCCGATCCACTGCAGCAGACGCCTCCGCTCCTCGGTCGTCACCGGACCGAATTCGGAAATTTTGACAGAGTCCTGCTCCACAAGCGCTGCGATCATCCGCCATTCCTCCGCTTGCCGCAGCTTGAATGCTTCCCTCTCTCGCTGCTTCCTCTGCTCGTTATCGCGTACCGCTTCAACTGGAAGGCGCTCCCCTCGCTTGCGGCTGCGTGAACGAAGGATACGCACCATGGGGCGCTCCTGCCAGGATGACATATCTGCACGGTCTGAGTCGCGTAAATCCTCCCCCTGCAAATGTCGCGTTGGAAATAATCCGAAGGTAAATGCAGACAGCCTATGCGCTTCCTCCACTGTTTCTACCGAAGCAAACCAGCGGGCCAGATGCTCGAGCTCTTTTTTACGGCTCAAGCCTGAACGTTTCCGTTCCTGAATGCGTATGGCGCTTCTTACGATTCTTGCAATCGCGTCCTTCGTCGCCCGCTCCAGCAATGTGAGCTCACTTGGCGAAGCTCCCTCACCCACAAACCAACGGCGAATATTCGTCCATCCCTGGCGAAGTTCCGCTAACATTTCCTCCCGATTCGGGCCATCTTCCAGCCGCGGCTTTCTAAGCTCACCTTCGACAACCTGCTCCAAGAACAAATCGCGAACCGTATCATTAATCCGCAGCAGATTGCCTTCGATTTTATAGGCGCTTCGCTGCAATGCTTGTACGAAATTTTGCAGATAATCGGTCAACTTTTCCTTAAATATTAAAAAGGCTTCCGTCACCATCATCTCTTCTGCCCGGGCTGTATGCAGACTGGCTATATAGTCCGCTGCATTCTCATGTAAACTGACGAAGGAGCGGTATAAGACATTCCATAGCTCCAGCGCTGATTCTGGTTCCATTTCCCCTACCTTACTGCGAATATCGAACAGTTTATCCGCAATCGTATCGAATAAAGAGGCTTCCAACGAACCGCCATACCCTGTCACCTTCTCCAGCGTCTCTAGCAACCGTTCGATTTCAATAGAATAAGGACGCAACAGATACTGCATTTTCTTCTTGAGATATTCCTCTAATGTAGAAGATCGCCCGCCGTCGTGACGGGCAGTTAAGTTCTGCCACTCTACTAATTGATCCAGGTCGCTTTGGCACATTTCAATCGTATACTCTGGCAAGACATGCCATGCTTTAATCGCCTCGAACACATCTTCCGTCTTCATCCAATATCGCAATCTTTTATATTCTTGATAGAAAAATCGCATAATCGCACGATAGCGAACTACATTCTCTGCGTTGACATATTTTAATTCAGGCACTCCGCGCAAGGATTGCACTGATAATCCAGATAAGTTAGCCTCCATTGAAGCCCCTCCGTCCCAAACGAAAACTACTTTCATCTTAAATGCCCAGCCAAATTGTTACAAGTTAAGATCGTATAGGGTTGCATCATGTTACAATATGTCGTTGATCTACCAAATGAAATCATTTAAGATGGTCATAAGAATTAAAAAGGGTGCAAATGGAGGTATAGGGTAATTATGGATCAATATACAGATAGTCAACTTATCGCAATGCTAATAAACTCGCCAAAAGAGCGAAAAAAACGGTTGATTGAAGATTTTAATCAAAGGTTTGGTCTGTCTGCCGATGACATTCGGGACAAAAAACACCCCTTACATATGTCCTGTCCCCGATGCAAAACACAGGGGAATGAATCTGATGCCAAGGGCCGCTATATCGTAGCTTATGGCTATGCGGATCCCGAAAAGACCCAAAGAAGATTTCATTGCAAAATCTGCAAGCTTCATTTTAATGATCATACGAACACGATATTCCATTACAAAAAGCTCCGTAAACATATCCTTCCCTTCCTGCAAAGGATGCTTGACGGAGTATCCATCCGAAACACGGCCACGGATTTAGGTGTAAGCCCAACTACAATTCACTCCTGGCGACAAGCTGTTCTTCAATATATAGAGAAAAACATGCATTTAATCCAAGGAGAACTCCCTAGTACGGGTATTACAGAAACAGCCACACGAGAATTCAAGCCTTCACGTAAAGGATTACCCACACACCAAACCATTCCGAAGACTACACAAACTATACAATTTCACTGTGATCGCCAGAATCACTGGAGAGTTAGCCTTACCTCGGCAAATACCCTAAAGTCTCGAAAGCAAATGATACAAGGAGAAACCCAAGTTCATGTGAACGAAACATCCGCTACCTGCCGCCCAACTTCACCAGCTGATCGTTTGCTTTTTCATACCCGTAATGTACAGAGGTTGGACAAACAATTCTCAGCCATGTACCGCAACATGAGAGGAGTGGCTCAGCCCAACCTACTTAGATATGCGCTTTGGCAATGCCTGCTTGTCCAATTATCACGCTTAAACACAAAGGAAAAGTTGTCTACTTTACTATCTATATGCTTATAAATGTTTGTTATAGGTCGTCTGGAATCCATAAATATAATAATTCACACCAAGGGAGAGATCAAAAATCAACAATATTCTGTAACATGCGAAAAACCCCGTCAGACATAGCCTTTCTAATTAAATCCACAAAAAAATACCGCCCAGCGGCCGCATTGGCTACCATTGGACGGAATTTTCTATGCTAAAAAACTATAATTAAACGACAAGCTCACCCCTTGATCGAACCGATCATGACGCCCTTCTCAAAATATTTCTGGATAAACGGATAGATCACCAGAATCGGCAGCGTGGATACGATAATGACGCCGTATTTGATCTGGTCGGCATATCTCTGCGCATAGCCTCCCGCGTCTCCCCCGGTACCCGCCCCGCCGGCAAACACCTGATTGGACAGCAGGATGTCCCGCAAAATAATTTGCAGCGGCTGCAGATTGTTATTGCGAATATAGATCAGCGCGGTAAAGAAGTCATTCCAATGCCCGACCAAATAATAGAGGCCGATCACGGAGATCATCGCCTTCGAGAGCGGCAGCGCCACCTTGAAGAAAAAGGTGAAGTGCGAGCAGCCGTCCATCACCGCCGCCTCGTACAGCTCCTGCGGCAGCGAGCTTTCGAAGAACGTCCGGGCGATAATCAAATAGAACACGTTGACGCAGAACGGGAGAATGAACACCCAAATCGTATTCGTCAGATGCAAATCCTTCATCAGCAGGTAGGTCGGAATAAGGCCACCGTTGAAGAACATCGTCACCACGAACAGAAACATAATGACCTTCCTCGCCCGAAACTCCCGCCGGGACAGCACATACGCGGCTGGCAGCGTGAACAGCATGTTGACCAAGGTGCCGAACAGGGTGTAGAACACTGTGTTTCGGTAGCCCGTCCAGATCCGCATATCCTTGAAAATTTCCTGATATCCGAAGAAGCTGATATTTTTCGGAAACAGCCAGACCTTGCCTGTCGCTACGAGCGTGGAATCGCTGAAGGAAGCGATCACGATGAAATACAGCGGATAAACGATGATTAGAAAAATAAATGTGCATAGAAGGCCCAGCGTGATTTTGAAGACCAGCTCTTTGCCGTTGAGGCGTGCTCGGGCTCCGTTCCTTGGCGGTGGCGCTCCATGGAAGCTTGGCCCGGTTCCACCGATACTTGACCTGGTGCTATGGTTGCTTAACCCGGCCCCCTGGTTGCTTGGCATGGTGCTACCGAGTCCTGGCTGCCCATGGCTGCCTGGAGTTCCTTGGCTGAGTGAGATTCCGCCCTCGCTCAAGGCTCCAGGGGTGCTTGGTGCGACTCCGTCGCTGCTCAAGGCCCCATGAATTCTTAATCCGGCTTCGTCGCCACTCAAGCCCCCTTGGGATCCTGGTCCGGCTCTGCCTCCGCTCAAGGCGCCCTGGAATCTTGCTCCGGCTCCGTCACTGCTCAAGACTCCATGGCGGCTCATTCGAGGATGTTCCATGTCGGTTCCACTATTACGCTTATGCGTACGATCCATGTCCGTTCCTCCTTTCCTCATAGGCTCTTAGAATAGGCTCGTCTCGGATACCCGCTTCGAGATCGTGTTCATGGCGAACAGGAAGATGAAGTTGATCACCGTATTGAACAGGCCGATGGCCGAGGCCAGGCTGAACTGGCTTGAGACGATCCCGATTTTGTACACATAGGTGGCAATCACCTCGGACACGGGCAGATTGAGCGAGTTCTGCATCAGGAAGATTTTCTCGAAGCCGGTACTGAGAATGTTGCCCATGCTGAGAATGAACAAAATAATAATCGTCGGCACAAGCGCCGGAATATCAACAAAGCGGATCGTCTGCCAGCGGCTGGCCCCGTCGATGCGGGCTGCATCATAGAGCTGGGGATCAACCGTGGACAGGGCGGCCAGATAGATAATGCTGTTCCAGCCACAGTGCTGCCAGATATCCGAGAGCACGTATACCGGAATGAAGGTGCCAGTTGAGGCGAGCAGGTTGATATGCCCCAGCCCGATCGCTTTCATCAGATGACCGACGACCCCGGTCTCCGCCGACAGCAGCACATTCAGCATGCCCACCAGCACGATGATCGAGATGAAGTGCGGCAGATAGACGGTGGTCTGCATGAGCTGCTTCATTTTTTTGCGCCGAATCTGGTTCAGAATCAACGCCAAAATGATGGGAGCCGGAAAGCCGAGCACAATGCTCGCCAGGCTGATCAGAAAGGTGTTCCGCATCAGGTCGGTGAACAGATAACTGTCGATGAATTGCTGAAAATACGCCAGTCCCCGCCACTCGCCCCCGGTCAGCCCCTTGCTGAAGTCATAATCGCGAAAAGCGAGCTGAATCCCGTACATCGGAATGTAATTGAAAATCAGAATGACGATGATCGCCGGGAGGATCATGATCCAAAGTTGATAGTCGCGCGTGGCGGCTTGAACTAGCCCTTTGCGAGTCCGCATATGCTCCCCCCTCATTTCTTGCTCTTATATTCCTCGTAGTATTTTTGCATGATCTCTAGATTCTGGGTGATGCCGGCCTTCTGAGCCTCCTTCACGTACGCGTCCCATTCTGCCTCGATGCCGCCCTTGGTCACCCATTTAGCAAAGCTGGACTCGGCCAGGTTCATAACGTTCGTGTTGTTCAGGCTCATCGTGTTGTTGTCCATCGTCGAGTATTTCATAAACAGGCCGGGAAAAACATCCTTATCCAGATCCACCTTCAGCGCTTCCTCCAAAGGCTCGGATTGGCCGAGCACTTCCTGCATGTCTTTGCCGAGGGTCAACTGCAGATCGTCCGGGACATAAAAAGCCCCGTGATCCGCCATCGTGGACGTCCATTTCCAGGTGCCGGGGTCCATCTCTGGATTAGCCGGAGGCAGCACGCTGTAAGTCCCGTCTCCATGATCCTGAATATTCGGGCCGATCGAGCCGAACAACGCCTGTATGCCGACCTTCGGATCGTACAGCTCGTTGATAAAGCGCATCGCCGCTTCCTTATGCTTCGTCTTGGCGGACATCACGATGTGATTCGTGCCGTAGTTCAAGGAATAGTAATCATAGCTCCACGACAGCTTCCCCGTGTAATCCGCGGTGACCTTCAGCGGAGGCAGAGTGACATACTGCGAGGCCAGCTGCTCCCCGAACCGGTCGGACGCCACCCAGCCCCAGGTGAAGCCAACCTTGGCCGTGTCCCCTTCCCCGCGGGCAATCGATTGATATTTCGTATAGTCGTGCGTGAACACTTCGGGATTAATCAGCCCGGCCTTGTACAGCTTGTTGAGGAAGGCCACCATGGTCTTGTAGCGTTCGTCGATGAGGAAGTTCTTGATCTGGCCATCCTCGACAAAATAACCTTGACTGCTGCCATCCGACAGCGTGATGCCCATACTGCCCAGAAGCACAGCCGGATTGAAGTACCCGCCGATCCCGCCTGGCCAATCCATCGGGATTTCGTCCTTCGCATCGCCATTGCCGTTGGCGTCTTTCTCTTTAAAAGCAACGAGGACGTCATACAGCTCATCCCAGGTCGTCGGCTTTTGCAGCCCTAGCTCATCCAGCCATTTCTGGTTGATGAACTGCCTGGTGCCGGTGGACGGCCAGAACCGCTGGTATTTGGGGAGGCCGTAGATTTTGCCATCCGGCTGCGTAGCGATCAGCTTCGTCTCTGGCTTCTCGCTGAACATCTTCTGCACGTTCGGAGCCTGGTCGAGCATGCCCGACAAATCCTGGAACAGCCCCTGGAACTGGGCAAAATCCGCATCCGTAATGACATTCGGCCCGATGAACAGGTCCGGGATGTCCCCGCTGGCCAGCATCGTGCCTTTCTTTTGCCCATAGTCGGTAGTAATCTCCTGCCACTCAATTTCGACTCCGGCGGCATCCTCGACCGCCTGCAGCCACTCCATTTCCGCCAGCGGCTTGGTGAGCGGATGCTTGGTCATAATCGCCGTCAGCTTCACCTTCTCCCCGGACGCATTCCCGGGCGTTGTCCCCGCGGACTTGCTATCTCCCCCTGAACCGCACCCCGACAGCAGCATGGCTGTGATCAAGACGAGTGATGTGAGAACGCTTACCTTTTTCCGCATATCCATACCTCCACACATTTGATATGGGCCCGATCGATACAGACCGCTGCCACAGCTTTGCCTGAGCTGAATCACAGGCACCTTAGACAGTAATGGGAGATGCCAAGCCGCGTAAACGGGCAGTTTTTGTGCAGGTCTTCATTTTTTGAAAGCGCTTCACGTAGTGTGTGGCTAGATGGTTGTTCCCGGCCGTTCCGGGGGCGTCTTCAAATATTGTAGATGTTCAAAAAGTGCCTCTTGCGATGGTGTATGCAGGCGACCCGATAACGGCCATACAGCGGCAGTTGGCGGAGAGCTGCGTCGTATTCGCACTGTTCCCCTGTGCGGACGATGCGGACTCGGGGCATGCTTGGATGGTTGTCGGCTATACCACCTCTTGCCATGACAGCTTCATGTGGAACGCAGCTTAGCTTCTGTGGGTGGTACGGTATTGGCCGGGTGTGGTGCCGACGATTTTTTTGAAGGAGCGGATGAAGCTGGAGGTGTTCGTGAACCCGACCTGGGCGGCGATGCCCTCCAGCGTCTCCTCGCTCTCCCGCAGCAGCTGGATCGACCTCTGGATTCTGAGACGATCGATGTATTCCTTGAAGTTCTGGCCCATCTCCTTCTTGAAATGGTGGCTAAAATTCGAGACCGACATGCCAAAATGATCGGCCATCAGTTGCAGCGAACAATTCGGGTCCATCCCCTTATCTTCAATCACGGCAAGAATCTCCTCCCGGGAAGCCGTGCGCCCCTTCGGCAGCGTCTCACGAATCATCTCGCACAGCTTGGCGCCGCTCTCTCGGATGATTCCGGTCATCTGCTCCAGCGTATAACGGGGCTGGAACGCCGCATCTGTCAGACGCAGCAGGCTTTGATCATCATGACGGAACCGCTGCAGCCCGTTAAAAATCACGCTAGCCGTGTTCAAATACACGCTCCGCAGCATATGCGGCGGCAGCCCTTCACTGCTCAGATAGCAGACGATCCGCTCAATTAGCGACTCCACTAGAGTGGCCTCGTTCTTCAAAATCGCCAACTCCAACGACTGCAGCAGCTCCGCGAAATAAGAAACCGTGCCGGACGGCGACGTCTCGATCTCAGCAAAGCTCAGAATCGGACTCGTATGGCGCAGCCGCAGCTGCTCGACCGTACGCAGCGCCTGCAAGTAGGAGACATGAGCCGAGTTGGGATCGAGGATGTACGTACATGTTCGTTCAGGTTGCTCCTGTCCCGAAGTCCTTCGTGCTCCTTCTGGTTGGCCATGTACCTCAGCCCTTACCGCCTCTCCTGGCTCGCCAATGCCGATGATCGTCTTCCAGCCTGTTCGCATCTGGAGCTCCTCCTGCAGCCGGGCTAAAACCGCTTGAACGGAGAAATCCGCCCCATGGGAGCAGACGAATACGATCTCATGATGGTAGTTGCTTTTGAAAAAATAACCCTGAACCCCTTCAGGCAGCTGGTTCTCCCGGTTTTTGCAGTAAAGCAGCACAAGATTCGTCTCCTCCGTCTCCGAATCACAGGAGATAACCGCCACCGTCAGGCGGGCTCCGTCCAGACTCACTCCTACCTTCGCCGCTTCCCGCAGCATCTGCTCCCCGCTTAGGAAATGCCCGTTGACCAGCTCCAGCAGCATATTATCCCGCATGATCGGCAGCGTCTCCTTCACCTCTTCATCCAGTCGGCTGTTGACCGCAGATAGACCACTTAACGTATAGCGGATCGCTTCGATCTCATTCATCGGCCCACGCTCCTCCGGCTCGAACAAGCCTGCCGCGAACTCGACCAGACGCTTGATCGGGTGATAGTTTTTGCGGATTGAGACGTAGATGACAATCACTTCAAGCAGCAAAATGCCTCCAACAAGCAGAATCGTGTTCAGTTGAATCGTACGCAGCCCCTGGAGCGATTCCGACACCGGGAGCAGGCTGACATACTTCCAGCCGTTCTTATCCGAAACCGTATAAGATACGAGGTAGGACACGCCGTCGATCCGGTGAATGCCGGAGGATGAGCCCTGGTTCGAGCCAGGGGAGGAAACGGAGGACGAGCCAAAGGCCGTACCAGTGGACGCACTACCGAACGTATCAGAGAGTGAGCCGCTATCTTTTCCCAGACTGCTTACCAACTGCGTTAAATCTCCCGAGCTCTGAACTAGCGCCTCGTTGGAGGCAACGATCGGCTGTCCCTGCGCATCAAAAATAAAGAAGTCCCCCTTATACGCTTCCGAGACCGACCGCATCATGCGGAGGATCGTATCCTCCCGGACCATGATCATCACCACGCCAGGCGAACTCGTGCCGCCCACCGGAAGCGGCTGCAGGAAGGTCAGCATCCGTACCCGGTTATGACCGGGGACCAGCACCCCCTCTACAGGCCGAACCATGGGAGAATCCAGCATGTTCAGCGTCTCGGTCAGATCGTTATGAGGCCAGCTCTCATAATAAAAACCAACCCCCGGCTTCCCCATATCCTGCACACTGTATGCGCTTCCAGTTTTGGAGAACAAATAACCGGTGCTTCTCACATACAGCAGCGTGTTGTATATAAAAGCATCTGTCGCGTTGTACTTCTTCATCTCATTCGCAATCAGCACACGCTGGTAATCACTCTCCTCGGCTTGATACAGCCGGAACTCCCGATTCTGCACCAACTCGAACGGCAGATTGTACACATACCGCGTGAACGTATCCATCGACGTCATGAACTGCTCCGTAATGTGAGCGTTCCAGTCCATCTCCTTCTCTTTGACCACCTCCGCCGAATACGGATAGTAATACAGCACAATAATCATGACCGGAAACAGCAGCACCAGCAAATAGGAAATTAATAGCTTGGTCAGTAAATTGATCTTATTCTTATTTCCCCCAGGCTTAATCAACTTGTTACGACCCACCTTGTTATGGTTCACCTTGCTCTTATTCAGTTCGGTCTTCCCCAAGCCGCGCTCACCTTCCTTTTTGAAGTTCCTGTTAGTAAAGAAAATATAAGAAGAAATTGAAATTTACAACCATTTCTTTGGACTATCTGGGATAGCGGTGGATGTAGGCAACAAAGAAGTTTGACAGCGATCTAGCTGCGAGTTGACCGCTATGAGGCCCATCACCTGCAGCCCCTTGTTATTAGTAAATGTAGCTTAAGTCCGCCTTGCTGCTGTGTGACTATATTATAAATGTAGACGTAGAGGGGAGTTAGAGAACATGGAAGGATTTTTTTGGGGGGACTTAAGGGTAGTCGATACTCTTGGCTAATGTAACCGCAACTCAGTAAGATCTAATAAATAATTAGTTCAAGGTTGTATTTTACTGGCCTACATTCCACTTTATAAGTATAGAAATCAGGCGCCGATTTCAACTAATAAATTATTGGAGGTTTTTAATATGGCCACAGTTGCACAACATCTTAGCTACTCACATAATGGTAAAACAGTACACACAATAAAAGCTGATCTTGCATCCATCTCTGTAGTTGATATTGGTGCTAAATCAGTTAATGATCAAGCTTACTTTGGTGTAAATGGTACTTTTTTTAGTGGATCTTCTTTGCTAGGTATTGCAATGCAAGGTGGGAGTGCTGTCAGGACTGGGGGAACTAGAAGCGGACAAGCGTGTAATGTAAAAACAAAACGAGGCACCATGTTTTGTTACAACAGTGGTAAGTCAGTTACTACTGGTGTGGTGGATTATGCTAGTGAAGCCAATTTAAGCAATGTTAAATGGGCTATTGGTGGGTACAGTCTTTTCCCCAATTTAAGCTATTCCACCGACAATGATTACTATAAAGCCATTCACGGTACTGATTCTCCCGATAACTGCAACGCAGCCAAAGAAGGTACACAGAATGCGTACCGATTTGGGCCAATGTCCAAGACACAACGGACTGCCATTGGCTGGGATGGATCTAAAATCTGGCTAGCAGTTTTTCAAAGCGAAAATGCTTGGGGTGTTAGACAATTTATGATTGATCGTGGATGTAACACTGCAATTATGTTAGATGGCGGTGGTTCTTCCCAGATAAAATACGCTGTTATTCGTAATGGTAATCCGGTTCCTACTAATTATGATCCTAGCGGTGTAAACCGATCAGTCTATTCCATGGTCAGAGTAGCAGCCGAAGAATGGGTCTAAGAAATGATATAAAACTTAAAAAAAGCAATCAATACCCATGTTAAGTTAGCTACCTATTAACAAAAGATGATTCCTGTATTATACAGGAGTCATCTTTTTACTTGTACGCCCAGTACAGGCAACATCTCTATGGTGAGTCCCGGACAGGAGCTGGTGAACGCCTACTGTTTAACAAGGGCAAGGGTTCCACCCTGAGGTGGAATCTGGAGGAACCCGGAGGCCTAAGCAGGGGCCAAGGTACTATTTAGTCAATATCGTAAATTCTCCATTCTCCATTTATTTTATGGAAAACGTAAATGACTAAATTGCCTTCAGAATCATCCTCTGTGGTCGTCATAGTAACAATTGAGCCTTGCGATCCAGTGATTTCACCGATATTGCTAATCTTCATATCCACAACTTTTTTTGTATTCATTTGCTTAATAGGAGTGTCTGGTTCACTACTTATCAGCTTCATAAATTCATCCGAATTGGCTTCATTCCTATATTTTGTTGATAAATTTAATAATTTAACAAGTTCCAACTGTTCACCAGCATAGTCATTCTCTACAATATAAGGGTTTTGGACATTATTATTTACTTCATTGTGTTCATTATTCTGATTACTCGAACGTGAAGGGCTAGAGACATTCTGTCCATTAGAACATGCTGTTAGAAGAAATATACATAAGGCCAATAAATTAACCATTTTATAACAATTCATTTTCATTAGTAATCCCCCTAAAGACCTCAAGAATTTGGTGTACATAAAATGCTAACATCACACTCTTTTTATCGTAACCATTATATAACATTACTATATCCTTTTTAAGTCATAAATGAGATAAAAACCAAATAAGTCTCTCATCACGAATATGTCAATGCAGCTTACACAGCTATTGAAGAAGTTTTACTCTATCAAGCTATCAAATTTGCACATGCCAGCTTATGTAATGAAAATTGTAGTTATCCTGTTTGCGATAAGCTCCACCCCATGATCGAGATGGATTTCAATGATCATAACCGCTCCCAGCTTGAACCCGTAGGCGAACGCTGCCGTCACTTCCATGCTCTGAATTTGCTGCTCTAAGTCCAACAGTGCCTCAAGCTCGGCAAATTCGTCACTGGACAGCTTCTTCTTCCAGACTTCTATTTTTTCAGACAGTTCTCTGCCCTTTTTGCGATACAGGGGATCTTTGGAAACCAATTGTTCTTCGGGTATGAGATGACCGTAGTGCTTCGGTCGCGTTGTACTTTTTCATCTCATTCGAAATCAGCACGCGCTGGTAATCACTCTCCTCGGCCTGATACAACCGGAACTCTCGATTCTGCACCAGCTCAAACGGCAGATTGTACACATACCGCGTGAACGTGTCCATCGACGTCATGAACTGCTCCGTAATATGGGCGTTCCAGTCCATCTCCTTCTCTTTGACCACCTCCGCCGAATACGGATAGTAATACAGCACAATGATCATGACCGGAAACAGCAGCACCAGCAAATAGGAAATCAATAGCTTGGTCAGTAAATTGATCTTGCTCTGATTTCCCCCAGCTTGAATTAACTTCTTAGGACCCACCTTGTTCTGGTTCACCTTGCTTATATTCAGTTCGGTTTTCCCCAAGCCGATCTCACCTTCCTTTTTGAAGTTCCTGTTAGTAAAGAAAATATAAGAAGAAATTGAAATTTACAACCATTTCTTTGGACTATCTGGGATAGCGGTGGATGTAGGCAACAAAGAAGTTTGACAGCGATCTAGCTGCGAGCGACCCGACCGCTATGTGGCCTGTGACCTGCAGCCTCCGATAGTAGCAAATATGGCTTAAGTCAGCCTTGCCGCTGTGTGACTATATTATAAATGCAGACGTAGAGAGGGGTTAGAGAACATGGAAGGAATTTGGGGGGACTTAAGGGTGAAGAGGTATTGATTAGGGGAGCTAGGGCTTGATTGTGTCGCCAGGTCGGGTAGGGTTAAGCTGGGCTACTCAATATTCATCATCATGTTTAGAGATATTGCCCACCCCATGATCCAGGTGAATTTCTATGATCATAACCGCCCCCAGCTTGAAGCCGTAGGTGAACGCCGACGTCATCTCCATGCTCTGGATTTGCTGCTGCAAATCCAACAGCGCCTCAAGCTCGGCGAATTCATCGCTGGATAGCTTCAGCTTCCAGGCTTCTATTTTTTCAGACAGTTCCCTGCCCTTCTTGCGATACATGGGGTCTTTGGGAACCAATTGTTCTTCGGGTACGAGATGACCGTAGTATAGGGATTCGAGTAGGGATTGCATGGGGGAGGCCTCCTTTTAGGGCGGGTTCATTAGACAATCAAGAATCATATATAAACCCGTTTTACGATACGCATCCACGTACCACTAATGAAATCATTATACGTTACGCTTATGCGTATAGTCAAGTTGGGAATGATTCCATTAGGGGTGATTTTAAAAAATGAAGAAGAAAGTTGTCATAAAAATAGGAGAACTCACCAAAAAACATAATATTTCCTTACGAGAATTATCCAGGCTATCTGATGTCAGGCACGCTGCACTAAGTGAACTGTCGAACGGTAAACGAGAAAGCATCAGCTTTAGTCACATTGAAAGAATCGCGGAGGCGCTAAATATTAGTGATATTCGGGAGATTATTGAGTTGGTAGAGGAGGAATAAATAAACCACCCGAGAAGGGTGGTTTTATATGAAAAGATACAACTGTTTAGGAAGTAGGTTAAGATTTATTTGATTTCATTTGCATCCTCATCTATTAAGCCGTGTTTCCCATTATAAAAGGTATATTTTGTATAAAGTCTATCGAATTTCTGAGGAGGGGTATTTTCGACAAGTATAATTTGATGGTTAGCACCCAACTCAATTAATATTTTATAAAACTCTTCATAGACTTCAGGATCTTTTATACTGTCCTTATGACTAAGAGAATCTTCTAGCTTGCTATGCTCGTTTTCATCCTTCTTCAATGTCCCTACATACTTACTTATCGAGTCTAACATTAACAATCCAGGATGTCCTTCTGCATAACCTGCTTCCTTACTATTAAGTATAGCACCTAAAAAAGAAAGCTGCATGCTTTCTAATAAACCTCCACTTTCATGAGCGTAGACACTAGCTCCGTTATAATACGGTATATATTCATCTCTATTGATAAAGGTACCGTCCAATAACTCATATTTTAATCTACTCATGTATTTTTTATATTCACTATCGAGAAAATTCAAAATCTTGTCCTTCTCCCCTCCTTTCACTTGTAAGGCTGCTAGTTTTTCCTTTAATTTATCTTCTTGAATTTCTAATGTTTTAATATAATTTTCTTTTTCCTCAATTTTATTATACATTCTTATACTTTCTTTAAGAACTTCTTGATCCTTAGTTAACCTATTTATAATGCTGTTTATAGTTTCAATTTGAGAAAGAAAAGGTACATCTGTCTTTTTACTAAATACTCGAATTGCTTCATCAAAAATTTCACGTTTTTGATTTAATTCTGATATTTCTTTATTTATTTCTACTAATTTCTTTTTTTCTGTGTCTATTAGTCCTGATACTAAAGTTATCTTGCTATTAATCTCTTTTTTTACTTTTAGCAACATTTGCTCAGTCTCATTACCTTTGCTTTCATCGTTATGATTGTGTTTTATTTCAGAATTACACAAAGGACATTCAAGTGTTTGATCAAAAATCACTAATTTATAGTTAATGTTTAAGGTTTCTTCAACTTCCGAAAGTTCTACTCCATACTCTTCTAATAATAAATTTTTAGAGGCAATGGATAAATTCAACAATTTTTCTTCTTTTCTAAGACTAAATATTTCATTAGAAATATTCTCTAAGTCACTTTTCAACTTGATATACAACTGATTTTCTTTATTTTCATTAGATTTACTATTCAATATAACATTATCTTTTTCTTTTCTTTTTTCCTCTATTTCTCTACTAATTTTTTCTATGGTTAGATGTAATTTAAAGGGATCCTCTGCATCTCTATCTTTCAGGTAAGATTTTAAACCTATAAGTTCTTTTTTAGTTTCCGATATTTTATTTTGAACCTCAACTAACTTTTCGCTTAAAGTGTCTTTATCAACATCAATCAAGTTAAACATCATTTTAAAAGCATGGAGATTTTTATTTGCCTTAAATACATTACTTTTCTCTAAAAAATTTCCTGTCCCTAAATCATGTTGGTGTATATATACATATCTAAATATATCTCTAAATGATACTGTATCTATTTCCTTTTCCGTACTATGCTGCTTATGCCTGATTAATTTGTACTCATTTACACCTAACTTTTGCATTAAAAATTGCATAGCTTCTTTTATATCTAAAATCTTTGGTGTATATTCATCTAAAGCTATAAATTGACAAAAATATATATTTATCTTATCAAACTTCTTTTTTAAAGCTCTATTAAATGTCATTATCTCGTCATTAATAGATAATTCAACAAAAACCTCATCGCAGTAATTATCCAACTCTGTCTGAACACTTAAATCTATTTTGCTTCTTTTCCCAAGGCAGTAATCAATAAGGCTTAGAATTAAAGATTTTCCTGATGTTTTCTCACCACTAATAATTGTTAAACCTTCATTAAACTCGATTGTTCGTCTATACGATATTCCTTGTATAATAAGTTTTTTTATTACTATACGATTCAAAGTTTCCCCTCCTTTAATTTCTTTGAATTTTCACTAGTGAATTTCACCAATTCAAATGTCTCTAAGTACTTTTCTTGGAGCTCTATAAAAAATTCTGATTTGTTTTCTTCAAAAAATCCCCTACCTTTTATTGTTATTTTAAATTTAATATCCTCAGGTTTAGTAAAAACATTCGCATTCAATTCCAACAATCCTAATTTTTCCATACTGATCAAAAGTGGCTTGAATCTTGCCTGAAATCTAAAATATAAATTAGGGGACGTAATACAATCGTTACCACCAAATATTCCAATTAAGTTATAATTAACAAGTGCAAAGTAAAACAAAATTTCAGAAGCTTTTATATATCTTTGTCTTTTAACTGATAATGCGTATATTAAACAAAGTATTTTCATAATATCTAACTTATCGTTCTCAAATAATAATTCTATTGATGATGGGACAGATGAATATTGAGATTTATCGATTAGCATCTATTCTCCCCCCACCATACCTTCATTTTTTCATCATCAGCTAAAATGTGAATTAATCCCCTAGTCTCATCTTCATCGGCTAAATTATTATTAAGTAATTGTTTTATTCTACCATAATCTAAATTTTCTAGACTCGAATGAACAATGGTCAAAAATTCTTCACTATTCCCATGTTTTTTGTAAGTATCTACATATCTTTCTTTGTATTTAATAAACACCTTTCCTAACATGGCATCTATAATATTTAATGGTATTCCTGCTTTCTTTAATTCTCGAATATATTCTTCCGACGCAACATAGAATGCTGAACTAAGCTCAATCAGGGATTGATCAATATTTTCAATCTCTAGCTTTTTATAAAATAAGTTATTAGCCATATTCTTATTAAAATCATCGATTCCTGCACCCACAACAATCGAGTTGCCTAGTGTTTGATTTTCTTGACTTTGTGGATTATTCAAGTTGGTCTGTTTATGTCGATTCAATTGTTCTAATATTTTCCTAATCTCGATTGCATGCGTAGATTCCGAAGTTTTATATGGTATCGTAAGTAAACCATACTCTTCTCGGAGCTCCTTTATTTTTTCTTGTGTGGGATCAGCTAGAATTATATAGTGTTTAGACATAAAAAATTGTCTATGCTCTCTTATTAATGTTCTTATAAATTGATCATCAAATGAAAAACCCATAAAAAGTAGTTTTTTTGATCCTGTTATTAATTGCAATAAACTTTCATATTTTTTATCATTATAGAGAGTTCTATAACTATCTCTACTAATGACTATTGTTCCATAGTTGGAAGTCGTGCCATGAAGTTGAAGTACTCTTCTTTCATCAAATAGATTTTGAATATTAAATTGTATATCTTTCAGTAATATGGGGTTCAATTTGCATTTAAGATACTCCTGTAAAATATTTTCATAATTAGTTGTTAAATAAAGATTAAAGTCCATTTTTTGTAAGTCAAAATAATTATGTAATAATTCATTTTCGATCATTTCTATTCTAGTATTGATGGTATTTGCAATATGCTCTTGAATATCCTCTTCTTGTACTGTTGTGTAATTCTTCAAGGTATCAATCGCCTGCCAGTAATCATATCTCTGTAAGTCTTTCTCAACTGCTAACTTTACAAAGTCCAGATCATCTACAGCGTACTTGTCGGCTATGGATCTAATTAAGTTACTCCAATCGGGAACATTAAATGGAATAGATAAACCCGCTCCAATAAACGGAACAATTTTATTGTCGGAATAATCCTTGCATAAATCTTCTAAATGTACACTCATTAGTAACTCCTCTTTCTAATTTCTAATGGTTATCCCTATACTTATTGTTTAATAATACCAAATGGCTTTAGAAGCTTCCAGTACATATGACCTATTCTCAGTAGCACAAGACACTAGTTGATTGTGACCATATATCCAGGCATCTATTAGTTCTGTAATACATTGCTACAGAAAGGTTTTTTTGACCACCTAACCCGAAATCCTCTGCACCAATTTCCTCTTATCCAAATCTTCCCTGATCTTCCCAATCATCGCTCCAACATCCGGGCCGCGATAGACCAAAGACGTCTCATAATAACACCACTGATGAGATGGGTTCCTCCTGGCAGATAGCCAATTGAAGGAGCCTTCAATCAAGACATTGGTATCCACCCACAACGCCTTACTATGGACTCTGTCGGTCAGATGTAGCTGTACCCCGTGTTCCTGCAAAATCTGTTTGGCTTTTACATAAGTATACTTAAGCTCACTCTTATTGTAGTTTAATGCTTCGTTTGTATATACCGACACCGTGATGCCACGCTGCACAGCTTCATCAAACAACGGCTGAAGCTGATCAGCTTCAATAGCGACTGACGATAGGTACGGGGAGACAATATGAACCTCTTGGTTAGCCGATTGAATGCAATCCCGAAGAAGTTGTTGGTGAGCCTCTAGTTCATGAATATGCTCGACGGGTGCACCGTAACGGGTGTTAAAGTAGTCCCCCAAATCAATGTTCTTGATTTCATTTTCCTCTTTGGCAAATAAATACTTAGAAAGCAAGCCTGATGGTGTCGGACTAGCAGGAGAGAACACTCTCATATCGCCAAACACAAGAAAGCTGTCCCTCGCTCTGGATACAGCCACGTTCAACATCGAAACCCCTTGGTCGAAGAAGTACCCTGAAGAGTGGTTACTGTCGTACACCGGAGAAAATAAGACGATCGGGCGTTCATCTCCCTGTAATGTATGTACCGTACCCGCTTTTACTCCTTTCAATCCTGCACGTTTTAACTTATTTAGGAGTAACCATTTCTGAGAAGAAAACGGAGTTACAATGGCAACAATGTCCTCGATCCGAGTTAGCCCCTCTGACGAGTAGTATTCCAAAAGCTTATCCTTATTTCGGTCAATCCAACTGACAATCACTTCCGCTTCGAGTTTATTCTCTAGGCTGCCTCCTCGTTTCCGTGAAGTACCCGGAATATGAGCGTATCCCATATGCGGTAGTAAGTAATCTTTGATCGATTTCCGCTTAGGTTCCAGTTTCCCGTGATAAGCCAGTTCATTGCAGTAGGCAATAATTTCAGGTACGCACCTACGATGCTCTGTTAACAAAAATCCTCCATCCGACTCCGAAATAGTATATTTAGTGTGTCTTCTGGCAATTTCCATGACGGAGCCGCAAGACGCCGGGATCCCTGTAATTCTTAGTTCATCATAAGCGTCGGGGTCTGTCTGCAATCCATATCGTTGTAAATTGCCCATATCCACCGTAATAGGGATGCTCCAAACGGGCTGTATTTGCAAAGTATCTCCGACAATAATCGCCTTCTTGGCTAAGGCAAAGGAAGCCCCAGCAACTTCAGGTACAACTTGCCCAGCTTCATCAATAATCAGCATATCAATATACTCATACATGGGATGCAGCCTCGCTTGATATGCACTAAAAAAAGTAGGTAACATATATAAGGTTGTGACAAAACAAGGCGTTAACTTGGCCAATCTCCTCCACAGTAGTGCGCGCCCTTTCTTTCCATTTTTCCGATTATAGCTCGGATCCGATAGCATTCTTTCCGTTTCTAACAACCATTGACCTTCCCAATAATGAACGGCGAGCTTAAACGCCTCATAACGGCTCGTTCGATCCAAATACTCCAAATAGGTCTCTTCTCCTTGTATCGAAAGGGTAGATGCGACCTCTTCCCATTTATTCTGCGCTGTTACATATTCCTCATATTCCTTCTTCACTTCCGACAACTGCGCTTCTGCCTGCTCCCTCTTTCCTCTCAACCTGTTGCGGCTGTCTGCGAACCACATATCAATTTGCTCCTCTTGGGGCATATCGGGTAGTTGGTTAAGGGAACAAAAGAGTAAGTTCCTTAATTGCTTCTTGCGAATAGCTATATTTTTGACAACGGGAATTTTAAGCAGCAAAGGGATCCACCAGGGTTCTTCCAAAAGAAACTTCTTCCACTCGACCCGTGTCTTCTCTAGTTCAGCCAATTCCTCTATTGCTCGATTTACATGTTCCGTTCGTTCTTGAATCACATTTTGAATACCTTCGGGATACTTGGCCTTAATAGAAACTTCCAATTCTTGATACTTAACATGGGTGTTTACAATATCTTGAATTTCTTGTGATACTTTAACAAGACTACCGTGCAACAAGTCGATTGCATCATCGACGGTAACGATATCCGCTGCAAAATATTGAGAACATTTTTCCAAATAGTACTGGGAGGCTTGAGCTAGGAATTCCGTCGTTTCAATGTGCTCAAAGTAACCCCGAAATCCGCCTTGTCCAGTCATTACGGTTAACCAGTCTTCATCTTCGTGTTCGTCTTTGAAGGAAGATCTCAAATAAGATCCGTAGCTCGTAATATCGGGAATCCATCGACCGGAAAGGGGATTCTCCCCCACTTCATTCACTTTTCCAAAGCTTCCAATAACATTAGTAACCGCATTGTTATTTGTAGAAGTCACGACAATGACTGGCGGCTCCATTTTATGAATTGCATGGTGAACAACAGAAGTGGCGACAACACTTTGTAACAATGTCGTTTTTCCTGTCCCCGGCGGGCCATTGACCGCTATCAAATCCCCATCGTTTAGCAGCGTTGCATGATGCATAGCCTGTCGCTGCGAGTTGGAAAGGTAGAACTGATTACTCATCTGCCCATAGTGACCAATAGAAAGCTTCTCGGAATCTATCTCCTTCAATGCAGGTAACGGAGGTTGACTTTCTATGCTTGCAAACGTTAGCTGCAAAGGCGATTGGACTTGGTCTATCTCGATATTGCCGTAAAGATCCTGTATGGCTCTCGAAGTTCCAGTGACAAGATCATTGATGAAAAGATAACTTTCATCAGATAAACGATACTGTTCATGTGTCCACTCCGAAAGGAGTGAACCCGTGACATTATTAAATAATTCGAGAGAGAAGTTTAAATAATCCGCCCAGCTTTCCCGGTTTACAGATCGTGTTGAAAGATACTCATCCACCTGATCAACATTCCCCATCGGTAAAACTTCAGTTTCACTCGGTTCCAGATAGTCCCTGCAAATCCAGGGCGTATATCGTGGGTGAGGCTTTAATGTTCCGGATACATCTAGTAAGGCCGGAATCCATAATGGAGCAATAGCTTCAGGTAATCTATAGTTGATCGTGCTGCCATGCTCTTTTTTTACATAAGTTACGGCAGGGCACACTACCACATCAAAAATCTTCTTCTTATCCTTATCCTTACACTTGGAAATAAACTGCTGTACGGTATCCGAGGATACGACACCTTTCTCAATTGCATCATATTCAATTAAAAACCCACTGGGCTTCATCTTGTTAAAATTCGGATCCAACCAGTCCGCATCGGCTAAGCTGTTTCTCCAATACTTCAGTATGTTCATCATGGTCGCCATTCACCCTTCCATGCCTAAAGCTCTAGTTAGGGGTACTTTCGACAAACCTCAGGGAAATCCTTCCTAATCTGATAGATTGGCGTTAGGTCAAGTGGACCTCTTTCTATCACAAGCGAAGGCATCCGGCTCAATCAAACCATGGAACCGTAGTAACATTTTTTCTGGCAAGTGACCTCAGCATTTTTCACTCCCAATTACAAAAAGCAAGGAAGCCCCAGGCAACTTCTAGTATAAATTTCCATGCTTCATCAAATGATCAACATATAAAAATATTCATATATCGGATGCGGGGCTTCTCTTGATATCTGAATAATATACAGGAAACAGAATAATATTGTGACAAAACAAATCCCGGTAAATCCTTCCTCTGTAAATTAGCCAAGTAGATGGTTACTAAATTGATAAGTTATTTGATATGTATAAAGATGAAACGATAAATATGTTTCTATTTTTATTCTAATAGTCTCATCTCATTCTTCTATAAGAACGCATGGTAATAAACGACTAACCATGGTATCATCTGGGTATATAGTAATATTTGCGAAAGGAGATTAAATATTGAAAGGTTTAATTTTTATAGGTGGTGTACACGGAGTAGGTAAAACCACTATTTGTGAAAGTTTGGTTAATACATATCAAATACCTGCTTACTCTGCAAGTAATATAATTTCAAAATTAAAAAAACAAAACTTACCATCTGAAAAACTGATCCCAGATATAGATATTAACCAAGCACTACTTATTGCGGGTCTAAAAGATATTAAGGCAATGAAGAATATCTTTTTTCTGGATGGCCATTTTTGTTTACTAAATGAAAAACGTGATATTTCAAAAATATCCGACCAAGTCTTTCAGCAAATAGAACCTATTGCCTTCATTATTGTTACTGATACTGTAAGTAGAATTGTTGAACGTCTTAAAAGACGTGACAATATTGATTACGAATTTAATCTTATTGAACAATTTCAAAATGAAGAAATTCGCCACGCTGTATCCCTATCGCATAATTTAAATATTCCACATTATATTTACAATCAAAATTTGCATTCAGAAAATGACATACATAAATTTATCACCGAACTAGGAGTGGTAAAATGAAAGTGTTACTTGATACTAATATCGTGATTCATCGTGAAACCAGTAACGTAAAGAAGAATGATATTGGAGTTCTCTTTAGATGGCTCGACAAACTAGGTTATACGAAATGCGTTCATCCGGTAACTGTTGAAGAAATTAAAAGATATGAAGACAAACAAGCCGTTAGCTCTATGGTCATTAAACTCGATAGTTATCATCTCATGAAAACTCAGGCCCCAATAACTTCAATGGTTACTAGTATTTCAAACGAATACGATAAAAATCTGAACGATATAAATGATACTAAGCTATTAAATGAACTAGCAGCTGAACGTGTTGATATGTTAATAACCGAGGATCGAAAAATAGCCTTAAAAGCTACTAAACTGAACCTTTCTGCTAAAGTATTTACGATCGATTCCTTTTTAGAAAAGGTAACTAATGAGCATCCTGAATTGATTAATTATAAAGTTCTTTCAGTTACAAAAGAGTACATGGGAGATATAAATCTAAACGATCCATTCTTCGATAGTTTGAAAGAAGACTACCCTGGTTTTGAAAAATGGTTCAATAAAAAGGCAGATGAAATAGCTTATATTTGTAAAATGGATGATAATGTGGCTGCTTTTTTGTATTTGAAAATCGAGGATGAAAATGAAAACTACTCCAATATATCACCTCCATTTTCTAAAAAGAAACGTCTGAAAATTGGAACATTTAAAGTGACCATGAATGGATACAAACTTGGAGAACGATTTCTAAAAATTATTTTTGATAATGCATTAAGGTTCAGAGTTGATGAAATTTACGTTACCATATTTGATAAGAGCATGGAGCAAATACGACTAATTAATTTACTCACAGATTTTGGATTCACCAAGCATGGTACCAAGGATGATGCAGAATTAGTCTACATACGGGATTTCCAGCCAGCGTTTGATGACATGAATCCAAAATATACATTCCCATTTCATGATACAAACAAAGAAATATTTATTACTCCAATATATCCGGAATACCATACGAATTTATTTCCAGACTCTATATTACGTACAGAGTCACCAGAAGATTACATTGAAAATGAACCTTTCAGGAATGCAATAAGTAAAGTTTTCATTTCAAGATCGATTGAAAGGAATCTCAACAAAGGTGACATTATTGTATTTTATCGAACTGGAGGGTACTATGAGAGTGTGGTTACAACGTTAGGCATCGTTGAAAGCATTATCACTGACATTAAAACTCCCCAACATTTTATAGACTTATGCAAGAAAAGAAGTGTATTTAGTGATAAGGAACTGCTTGAGTTTTGGCACTATAAAAAGAGCAGACCCTTCATAGTTAATTTTCTCTATTCCTATTCTTTTCCAAAGCGAATAAACATGAAGAGACTTATTGAATTAGGTGTTATCCAAAGCGTTCACGCAGCTCCACGAGGTTTTGTGAGAATCACATATCAAAATTTTAAGGACATCTTACGGGAGGCACAAATTGATGAACGTATTATTATCAATTAAACCGGAATTTGTGAACAAAATATTTTCAGGACAAAAAAAATATGAATACCGTAAGACTATTTTTAAACGAAAAGACATCAGTAGGGTCGTGGTTTATGCAACTGCGCCTATTAGTCGTGTAGTTGGTGAATTTGAAATTGAATCTATTCTTTTTGATGACATAGACTCTCTCTGGCAAGAAACTAAGAACTATTCGGGAATTGATGAACATTTCTTTTTTGAGTATTTTACGAAGAAAGAAAAAGGATATGCCATAAAAATAAAGAGCTATAAAAAGTATTCTAAAACAAGAGAGCTCGGTGACGTTTATCATTCAGTTCCCCCCCAATCTTTTGTATATATCGATTAATTTAAACCCGATATATCTTACTTTTATTGAGAGATAGTTACTCTAGCTCGTATGCCTGACAAGTAAAAGTGGAAACTTCTGAATTTCTAGTTAAAACAACCATACTACTCTAATACATTATTTTTATTATAAACATGCTTAAGAAGAGCAGTCATACTGCTCTTCTTAAGCATGTGTTCTCTCAACTTCCTTCTTTGTCTTTTCGTTATACCAGATAAAATGTCTATTCCTTGATGACATAAAAACCTTCGGTTAATAGTTATTAAATCATGAAAACGGGATTCTATTTTAACTGTCTACGGTATGAAGAAATACAAAACCATCATTATTTCTTTCTTTTTATTATCCAAAAGCCGTCTTTTTTTATTTTTATTGATCTGTACAAGTCGTAATCTATAACACTTTTATAACCAGGATTTTTAGGACCTGGATCATATATAGTTACAATATTTGTTTGAGGATTGTAATCAGTAATTATAGAAACATGACCTACTCCGGTAGCTTCTCGGTGATGTAAAAAATCATAGTCATAACCACAAATCACGTAAACATCTTCCGAAGCCAACTGATTTAGTTGAGTTTCATATACCATATCATCAATTTCATAAATCGGTAAATAATCCTCTATCATTGGAATTTTGTACTCTTGAAAAAATTGATTTATAGAATTGTCTTTAATAATTATTCCTAATTTATTATCATCTTCAACATATTCCATATTGCTGGTAACGAGATTACTGTTATCTTTTTGATCAATTGGAAGATTAATTCCAAAAAAATCTGCAATAATTTGCTGATTGATGTCGCGATTAAATTCGTTTTTAATTATTATTTGTAAAAGAGCAGCTACACACAAATAAGGTTTAGAAATTATTTCTGATCCACAAATTCCCTTTATCTTTACCTACCCCTTTATATTATCGAATATAATTTGTGTCCACGACTCCATTTCGTTATAGCAATCCTTTATATCTTCTTTATGAATCCATTCACCTAACATTTTGTCTTTTTCAGCAATATCGCATTCTTTTTTGTTTAAGATAATATGATAAACGAAACCTAAATGCACTTTCCCTACCTCATTTGTGTCATCATTAATTATTCCTATAATCTCTACTGATTCTATGTGATCCTTATCTAAATAAACTTCTTCATCAAGCTCGCGAAATAAGCCTGCTTCGATAATATTTTTTGATTCAAGTTCGATAGGGTTAATATGTCCTCCCACACCAATGGAAATTTTGTTATGAAGTCGAGTTTCGTTTTGTTTTTTTAGCCTTTTCATCACAAAGAAGAAATCCCCATATGTTATAAATCCATATGGTATTATCTGTTTATAATTTAAATCGTGCTCTGCTTTTTCCCTCAACATAAATTCGTATTCACTATGAACCTTATCCATTACTTCTCTGATATTATTTACATACATTTTAGGGCTAGGGTCATTTATTACATCGTTAAGAATATATCTTGGGATAACTAGAACTTGTTCCATCTTTATTCTCCTTATTCTGGTTTCTGAAAAGTAGGCCCTTGCGCATCTTGATATTTACCATTGTATAACTTAACATCTTTTGTCGATGTTTTAAAGATAAATAGCTGACCTACCTTTTGCTTTGGTTTAATATTAATATTAAACAGGGAATGGTTACACACTTCAAATGTAATCTTTCCCTTATAGCCTGGTTCTACCTGTCCATCTGTACACGTCAAGCTTACGAATAATCTAGCGAGTGAACCCTTTGTCTGTAAAAGTCCAAAATATCCAGCAGGCATAACTATATTCTCATGGGAGCAAGCTAGTATACAACTTTTTGGTGGTAGTGTAATTCCAGTACTGTTTATTTTTTTTTCTTGTAGGTACTCCCTTGGAATTTCTTCCCCGTAATAAAGAGTTGGAATATCAGCTATGTCAGGGTTAGATGGTGAGAGCAACATTATTTTGTCACTTAACTGTAAGGTTATTGAAAAGTTATCAAAAGCATTTTCACTTTCAACAATATTGTATTGATTTATTAGCTGTTTTAAATTATCTCCAACAATAAGCATATCGTTCTCCTTATTTAATTATATTCCAAAGTAATGCTGCTAAAGCAAGACTAATTGTCAATATTCTATCCCAATAGGTTTTTATAAAGACTAAGAATTTGTTTCTATAATTACTTATGTATGGAAGACTTGATTTAGATGAACTATATTCTTTGAACGGGGCATCTATACAAGATTCTAACTGTACGAAAAAACAAGTACAAAGTAGATCCCCCTTCTTCAAAATTTGCTTCTTTTTATTCGTATTCAATATTCCAATTTTTAATCGTGCTCTAAAACCGGGATCTATTTTACCTGTCGAAACAAAAAGCCCCTTTTGGATATTCCTACCAACCCCAGTCACCAGTCCGAACATATTGAATGGTACGCCAATCTCTTCATTAGTTTCTATAATAACTGATTCATTACATTTTAAGAGAATTCCTTCTTCAGGGAAATCCGTCCATTGTTGATTTCCTGTTGAGTAAACATCTCCAACAGTGAATTCTAGACTACACGCATTGTCCTCCTTAACATTTAGCTTACTTATATAAAGCAAACTATCACTTGACTTTATATAATTGTTATAGCTCCTCAATTCTGTAGTTACCCGATTCTTAAGATCAACGATCAATGTTATTCACTCCATATTCGACTAAAGTTACTTAATAACTTTTTCATGATCTAAGCACTCAATCCAACGCAAAGCAGTAGCAGCAACTTGTATAAGTTCATCTCTTAACTGCGCCTGGTCACCCTCAATTTTTGCCTTTGAGACTTCACCGATTTCTTCAACAAGTATCTCCATTCGTAGATCTTTAGGAAATCCTTCTGGATACGGATGCTTTAAATCTTGTCTAGCTCTCTCCCTGCTAATCTCTTCAAATAAATCTTTTCTAAGTTTAATATCAATCAAATTAATCACCCGGATCAAAGTTTTAGATACATAAAGTAATTCGACAAAAAAGTAAATTTCCCTCTGTAACTTGCTTATTTATCAACATATCTCATTTAAAATAATAAAATTCCAGTTTGAGATTTTTTCTTCTATATATTACATCTATCTCCCATTTACAAACGTCTGGGGCATATACTATATGCATATTTTAAAAATGAAGCCAATTAAAGAGTCTTCAAAAAAGCGAATACTAATTCGACATTTCTATTCCCATGAAAAAGAGCAGATACACTGCTCTCTTTTTCGTGACAATTTAAACAAGTGACAACCAGTGAAAAATGCATGAAACTCTAGTTCATCTTTTTACGGCGTAATACTTTGTACTCTGTATCCTCTTTTAGGTGATCTTTCGCCTGTTCTTTCTCTACTTCATCCGGCATACGTAAAAGTAAATCTTCTAGTTGTTGAATGAGCCCTTCCCTAATGTTATTTTTGTTTTGAAAAATATCATTAACTATATTATCCTTGGTTCTTTTATATATCGTAAAAACTGCAATTACCACCATAGAGAGGAGCGTGCTTCCAAGAAATAGCTCTAGTACCTCATATGGTTGCATCAGTTCCTTATCTTTGTAAATATAAAATAGGAATTGAGTTAGATTAGGAGTCAACACGGCTAGGAATAGACTAGATGCAATTAATGGAGGTAATTTGGACTTCTCTCTATCATTTTTATATAACTCAATTAATTTTTCTATTTTCCATCTCGTTTTTAAATCTTTATTATGGAGAAAGTCGGCGAGTTTACTCGATTGGAGCTCCTTAAATTTCTCTGTTCTCCAAGTTCCCTTCCCAATACTTATTTTATATCTCTTTCTAATGACTTTTTTGGCAGCGTTGGAAAAGCTAAAACCTGAATATAAAAATGCAGCTATTGAGGCTATAGACGAAATAAATAACCATAACCCACTACCTTCTTTAAATATAAAAATATAAATACAGGTTAGTATTATTGCAGGGCAGAGTATCGCCATAGTATTGAGAAAATAATAATGTTTCTTGATATGTTTATGAACCAATGCATGGGCCCTTACTTTGTTATGGTAATGTTTAAAAACTAGATCTTTCATCCGGATCTCAACTTTCCTAGAATTTTAAACTCAACCCGCCCTACTCCTCCACCCGAATCCCCACCACAGACCCCGCCAAATCCACATCTGTATGATCTAACTCCACTTTGACCTTACCGACTCTTCGGGCTTCGCGCCATTTTCGCAGATCCTCGTCATTCTCTAGCTTTAGTTCTGCAATTTCATGGGCACGATCAAATATGTATTTGCTCGTGTACAGACAGGTATAGATGCCCTGTCCACCTAAGGCAATGGGATTGTCCCGCCGTTCCCAGCGTTCAATCGTAAATTTAACATATAGCTCCTCTTCCGTGCCGGGGCGGGCTGGCCGTTCTGTAATCTCACCTCTTCGAACGACCTTCCAATCCTGAATCCGGCCGAACCAATGGATGCCCGTATTTGCTGGCTCCTGAAACTTCCTACGGGACTGGCACATGGCAATATATTCGATTTGGGTGAGGAGCTTGTGATCGAAGATATTTTTAAGCGGGATATGGTAAAAACGTTCTGACAAAGCCACATCCAGTTGGGAGGGCTCTCGCAACGAACCAACAAGAACATTCTTGCCCTCAAGCTTGTTGGAATAGTATTCTTTCGTCCCACGAGGACGAGTAGACCTCTCATAAGCCTTCTCAGGACTATCCATAATGATTTCGTCCAGGAACTTCTCCATCAGGCTAGTAGCATTAGGTAGGAATGGGAATGCCCCCACGTTGACGAGCTCAATACTTTTATAGAATTTATGACCGCGAAACTGCTCTTCATTGTCATAGGGGAATAGAACATAGGCCCCAAACATGCTACGTTCCAATTCTTGTTGTCCATCCCCATATACAATGGCATCCCGATACCTATGCATCGTATTAATATCTGATTCCTCAGGTCCAGGATTAGTGTACGCCTTCCGGTAAGGAGTCCCCTCATAAGCTGGATTTAAGCGATACTTCGCATCAAAAATATATTTATATTCAAACGAAGAATCGCTTTTTTTCAAGGTCAGCACATTATCCGGCATCTGGCCCACCGTAGGGGTCTGCTCTCCCCTTGGTAGTGAATTATAGTAAAGTGTAAATACTTCACCATTCTGTGGATTCCGATACATGATTTTCGACTTCTGAGTTTTGTCGAGCTTCACAAAAATCCCTGAACGATTCACCTTGACGATGTCTTGTTTGATGAGTTCATATTTGCGACTTAATAAATCGTGGATTTTCAGGAAACACCAGTACTCATACAACTGAGCTAAATCCTTCAACGACAAACGAATGAGATCTCCTTGAACCGAGAGCCCCTTCATCAGCATGAGATAACAACGGTATACCTCTCTGTACCCGGGTGCCATCTGTAGAACAAGGGATACTGACATGTGCGTCATCTCACCAACTGCCAGAAAATCGTATCGTAGCAGCCTTTGCAGCTGTGATTCCATAAGATCTACATTTCTTAATATTTTGGGATCGGAAGTACGTTCTACGGACTTTAACCGAATACGAAGAGCTTGTAATTTCTTTGAAATCCGTAATAAAACCCACCGAACAAAGCGATTCTCCCCTGTATCGAAGTCCATATACTTCTTAGACTCCAATACATGAGTAGGGTACATTTTTTGGCCATTAATATGAATAATTCCGTTCTTATGATCCTTAACAAACAGCTCAGGGTGTCTAGAGAGGTAAGCTAAATTACCTTTCCCAGCATGTCTTGCCTTACCAGAAGATACTTTCTGATTCACTATGCTCGTCTTAATGTGAGGTGCATTCTTGATGCGCTCCACGGCCTGAACCAGATGCTGAAACATATGTCTTAAGATTGCAAAAAACTCTGTCATACTTTGCTGGGTGGTATCCTTTAGCCCCGTCAAATGATAGGTTTTCCGCAAAAAATCAAACGACAGATTATAAATTTGTTGGTTCACATCGCTCAGTATCGTTTCATAGTCCTTTTTATAATCCATCTTCGTCGGAAAAATTTCTAACTGTAATTGCATGAGCGTTTGTCCATGTAAACGAAGCTCTAATTCCGTAAATCCAACCTCGTTCTGGAAGTTCAAAATACCGGATAATATATTTTTCCCAAGAGGCTTTACCGCCTCTCTTAAGTACCTATTCTCATGATAAAACTGAATAGCCACATCTTGCTTTTTCTCGACTACAATTTCATAAGCCTGCGTCTCAAAGAAAAGAGGGGCGCATGCTTGGCCCTCTTCCCATTCCTGCAAACCGTTCTCCTCTGGCGAGAAGACCGATATGGAGCTAATTTCTAAATTGGAGGAGTATTTATCTATACGACAGTGGGCATTTACCAGGGCACCCTCCTCATCCCGGTGTAGCTGTAATGCCTCTACTGTGGGGTGAAACGGCTTGCCCTGAATATATAAATTAAATAGATTGGTCTCGATCCGTAGTAACTCTACCGTCCCATTACGATAACCAGTATGAAGTAAATCCATCCTCTTCTAACCTCCGTAACATGAACACAATCTTGCGGGCACTTTGAGGATATTTGATCTGCGACTGTGTATTGAGTAATTCTGCCTCATTATATACTGGAGATAAGTCCTCCATTAGTTCGTTGATGGCAAGAGGTCGATCTAAACACACCTTCAACAACTCCAAAAGAACGCGTCGAACTGCTGAGCTACTCCCTTGGATTCGAGGTAATATTTTCTGAAGAAGCTGAAGGTCGAACGCCTCATCAGCCGACATTAAATTGTCACGGCGATTGTATATCATATAGAAGCTCACGGAGTCACGAACTCGAAACCCTACATGGGCGTGTATGCCTTCTAAAATTTCATTCAATTGAGCTAAACTTTGTGTCGTTTCTGAAATGAGTTCCCTGTTCTCATGCAATGCGTCGACAAGCTGAAGGAAATCACTTCTTAAAAAAGAATTCGGAGCAACTGCTTCTGTTATCGTCTCTCCCCTCACTTCATCTGGAAGCTGCAATAAATTGATATAGTTAAATTCAATGGTATTGGCTCGATCCAGAACCTTTTTACTAAAAGGATGGGTAGTCTCGTCCATATTGACTGTACCCATGAAATACACGTTATCGGGAATCGACAGGTCCCCGTACTTCTGCTGATCCTCCTCCGAAGATAGAGAAGCAGCTGAAATTAATGGAGCCGTCGCAATTTCATCATCTCGCCATTCCTGGGTTTCCAATACACTGAGTAGATCGCTAAAATAATGCTCTACGCGAGCTAAATTCATTTCATCTAAGCAAATAAAGTAGGGTTTCGATCGGTTTTCCGGCTTAGATGCTTCATATAGCACTTCCGTTAATCGCCCAGGACGAAAAGTTCCTGATAAATCCTTATATCCTAATAAGTCTGAGGGATCGCTCCAGTCAGGTCTAACCGGAATAAGCGCGAACTGTCCATTCTGGACGGTTGCCCCCATCGCTTCAGCAAACAGCTTAACTAACTTTGTCTTTCCAGTGCCTGATATCCCTGCTAGAATGACAAACGGCTTTGTTTTGATGGAAAGATAAAAATTCTCTATTAATCCATCTGGATACGAGAATCCTCTATTCTGAATAAATGAACGTATCTGTGACAGCCGTTCTGTTACGGACAGTGTCTCCACTTCTTCCGACTCCTCATCCTCGATTTGATCATCTACCTCTTCATGCGCCGTCTGCAATTGACTTTGTACATATACCTGATAATCCTCCATCATTCGTTGCAAATCAGCTACAAGCTGTTCGTTTTCGGGAAGGTTATTGCTATCATATCGAACGTAGGCAACGGTAGATACCTGGTAATCATGGCCTAGCCCGCTTGTGGTTAACTCAATTCGGTCATCCTTTGTAAAGCCAACCAAAGGCAACTGTTTTCTGATTTGGTCGACTTTATTTTCAAGGTATGTGTAACCTGCCCTTCTCCCATGATCACGAATAGGTTTAGTCACACCTTGATTAAAGGTTAAATAAACAGAGCTCATATCTTCTGCAAAAAGATAAACTAAATATTCGCCATATTGAGTTGATCCCGTAAGACGTGTATCCATCAATGCAATCCAGGGAACGGTAGCCCAATTTCCTTGACCTACAGAACCTTGAACCCGAATATGATCGGAGATGAACGGGTATTGCCTTATTCCTTCGGGAATCGTTCTACGAAAAGCTGTCCCCAGAGGATGATTCGCAAACGGTTCCTGCTTAGCCGTTCTATATGTAAGTAATATCTGGCTCAGGTGCTCCTTCAAAGAGAAAGAGTTAGACTGAAGCTGAGTATAATATGCCTCTAATTCCCGGTTCGCATATCTTTCGAGTTCAGTCAGAACTTCTTCCCCTCCGTCCCATATCGCATAGGTGAATGTTAGCTCATTCCTGTCGTTTTTAGCTAGAATACTTCTAAGAGCATCAATCGGGGTATCTAATATCGCCTTCACTTGCGTAGCACTCACCTCTGACCAACGAGAAGCCATACTATTCGGTGGAATATCCACGACTAGATTATTTACTTCCCGATCTCTGCAGTAGCTTAAAAACCGTTCCGCAATGGAATCTAACGATATAAACCTTTGCTGGGTTTCACGCCAAATGCCAATCATAGAGAGTACGAGTACCATCTTGTAAGATTTTTGCTTCACACGAAAAATAGATGCTAATTCAGTCGGTAATGACATTTCTGTTCCTCCAGGTGAAAGTTGAGTTTAATAAATATATCTTGTAACATAGCGTTTATTTATCAAGTTATATATATTATAGTCCAAACCTGGAGTGAAGGAGATAACCCTTAGCATAGAGATAATCGGAATGGGTCAGATATTTTTATAATGGGGAGCGAATCAAATGAAAAATAATAGTTTTCTACTTAAAACTTATATCATAGTTCTTCTATCTCTTGTCCTCGTCAGTTGTACCAATCCTAAGGAAGTGATTAATATCGACATTACAGCATTTATGTATGGGGACGAGATAAATCAAACTGTTGAGGTATCCATGAATGGCGAGTATAACACCAAAGAACACAGTTTCATTGGCTCTCTAGTCATTGGAGATGTAATTAAGCTTGAACATGTAACCTTTTCTCCTGGATCAGGATTAATCAGCTACCACGAATCAACAAGATCTTATCTTGGCCAAATCTTTTTTGATTATCAAAGCCTGAATTTCTCGATAGAAATTACAAACCAGGATCTTTATCAGCAACTAACCCATTCCAATAATGATGGGGATAAAAAGATCACTATCACTTCACCTGCTAATAATATTGAGGAAGCAAAGCGAATGAATGCGGAGCTCAAAGACAAGAAGCTTCCTTTTGAGAAATAACAGGAACATCAATAATAAGCATCCTGGTTCCTACCATACCCGTAATACTCGGGCAGGAGATTCTTCCCTTCCTCCACACTTTTATTCACGATATCTATCAGTTGCTCCATAGTTCCACCAATCTGTTCGGTGGGTATGCTTTCGCCAAATCTCCCCTTCATTATGGCGTTGATTTCCTCGAACTCTTTGGTATGCAAACACATCAATACATTGGTTATCCCATAATACCTTGGCAATAAATCATAACCTTCCGCAATGCTTTCCTTCATTTTATATCTTAAACCGCCTAAAGTTTCGTTTTCCGGGATACTGTATTTATCGATAACACCATAGTATTTCCTATATTCCGCCACAATCTCTTTGTACTCCTTCGAATCCAAAACATCCCGCACTAATTGGTCATCTTGCATTCTAATTTCTGCTGTATCCAATGAATCTCTTTTCATTCCAAGTTTTTGATTTGCCTCAATAAGCCCATTAACTTTAAGGAAATAAAACTCAATTTGCTTTTCCTTCGACCTCAGGAGTTGTTCCATATCTTGACGTTCTTTGGCTACCTGTTGCAATCGTTCCCGATGATCAATTTGCATATAAATGATATAAGCGACTAGAAATAGAATTAAGGTTACTCCAGCATATATCGTCCTCTTATTTTGCATAAGCATTCTCCAATGTTTTACGCTGCTTGTAGTACATCAAGCTTTTAGTACATCAATAGTTTATCCATTCCTCCCATACCCGTAATACTCAGGCAGGAGATTCTTCCCTTCCTTCACACTTTTATGTATGATATCATTCAATTCTTCGAAAGTTCCGTAAATTTCTTCAGTGGGGATAACATCGCCAAAGTGTTCTTTAAATACATTGTTCAATTCTTTAAACTCCTTCGTATCCATCCACATCAATGCATTGGTTATTCCATAGTATTTGGGTAATAAATCATACCCCGCCGCGATACTTTCCTTCACTTTATATCTTAGACCACCTAAAGTTTCATTTTCTGGAATGAAAACTTTATCCAAAATCCCATAACGCTCTTCATATTTAGCCATAATTTCTTGATACTCTCTCGAGTCTAAAACTTCCGACACCAATTGGTCATCTAGCTCCATAGTTTCCCCTCCATTGAATGAATCTATTTTCATTTCAAGTTTTTGATTTGACGAAATAAGTTCGTTAGCTTTTTTAAAGTAAAACTCAACTTGCTTCTCCTTCGACCTCAGAAGCTGCTCCATTTCTTGGCGTTCTTGAGCTTCCTGTTGTTTATGTACTTGATAATTAAATTGCAGATAAATAATATAAGCAATCAGAATTAGAATTAGGGTTATTCCACCATATGTACGCCATTTATTTTGCATAAGCTTCCTCCAATAATTCCTCGAATCGCTTATAGGCTGTAGGAAAATACTTTCTTAAGTTAGCTCTCCTTACAGAGTTGAATTGCGCCTCGTAACAGTGAGCAAATGCTTCTACAAATACCTTGTTTTCATCAGCCGACCAATACTCCACTGTGTGCGACCAATTTCCAACGATTCGTTGTGTCTCTTTACCTACCTTCACTATACTCAACCCACTATATAAATCTGAAACTGCCGACAATTCATGAGGAGTGAGTTCACCACTAATATTCTCATAAAGCTTCTTAAAATCAATCCAAGTTTCCTTGGTTCCATTCCAATAATTGGGATTCACAATGTCTTCCAGTTTGTATCTCATATGTCCTAAAACCGGTACGAGTTCACGCTTCAATTCCCTTAAAAACATGGCATTCGCTCGAGACTCCACGGCGCTTCGGAAATCATTCATAATACATTTTCGAAAGATCGCATCAATGGAAAGATCACCTGCTACATCATCAAGATAATGTCCATACTCATGGAAAAAAACAACGCCAGTTCCCTTCCTAGTATAATCTTTTGCAATGTTTAAAAATACGGTGTCCTTGGAATCCCTATAAAATGATCCATCCTCATTTGTTAGCTCTAAGAGAGAGTTATTTTTGACGTATTTTAAAAATAGTTCCTGTGCAATTGGTGTTCCGCTCATAAATCTGTTAATTACTGCATCACGATAGTCTTTATGCTCGTCTATGCCTGGTAGGGTGTCTAACTTCTTTGCAAATAAAGCCAGTAGAATATCCTTTCTGGTTGGCGCTGATCCGCCGTCTATTGATTTCTTCTCCCAATTCATCACGAGATTATGGGTGGTCGGAAGTTTTGGGGTATTTTTCACCGCAGTATCGCTTTCTTCTTGCTGCCCGAAATTAATTTTTCTAAGCTGATCTTTCTTCTGAGACAAGGACAGTTTAAACATTCCTACACTATCTTTATTGTCATAGCCCTCTTCATAATCCAAAACATAAGCATTGGTGAAATTGATTTCCCGTATGACTTGCTCGTCTTTCTCATATGTAATATAAACGTTGCGATAATAATCTGTACCAGGTTCGTAAGGAAGATGGGCCCATTTACTGAGCTCCAAAATCTCCTGCCCCGTTCCTGATTCTTTCATTGGCATTACCTTGCCTGAAATGAGAAGAGTATATCCCGGATCATAAGTCCTTGCTGATGGAACTGTGCTTGTATGGTGCAGATATTCAATGCATGTCAATAATTCATCATCCAGTTCAATGGAGCACCCTTCGTTATCCAGGCCTACAATTTTTAATGCTATTCCCATTAACAGCCTCCTGACAGGGTTAATCACCCTTGTATTCCTTTATTATGTAAATCGGTAAATTCCATCATATTTATTAATTCAAACATTTACCCAGCAAATGCTTATGGCTCGCTCCGCTGCTCTTTGCCCCATAACAGCAAAAAAACCGCTCAAAGAGCGGCTTATATCGAAACCCTAGTTAACGTATCATCACCTTCAAACTAAGCTTCTTTTTGCATGAAGACGGGACCACCTTAACGAATACTAACATCCCCCAAACCTCACCTTCTCACAAACAGCCGAAAGACATTCAATACTACAGAAAACAACCCGCCACCCAGTGCAAAAAGTAAAGTTAAACGGAAGCCGGCCATGGGATTAGATGTAGGATTGATCAATAGAAACAGTCCGCCAAGAATGAATCCTCCGAGACAATACAGCAAGAGATGTGCGAGTTTCCCATACTTCTTAATTCTCATATCGATAAATATGGATATAGGAACAGCAATAAATAAATATATGGCGAACAAAAGGACAAACCCGTTTAATAACTTACTTGTAAAGCTGTAAGATAAGACATTGTCCTCATTCGTATGGCTAATCATAGTGAATACAAGAGATAGAATGAATGCAGAAATGATGGATGATATGATCCTAATCAAAAGACATTCCCTCCTTATGTAGAGCTATTTATGACAAACGCCTGTTAATATCGGCAATAACCTCTCCATATTGATCGCAATTCTTTTAAAAGACTTGACCTCCTGCAGTAGATATGTTTCTTCAATTATAGTTGTTTTAGATCGAAATACCGAACATTTTGAAAGTTTAGTGCAGAGGATAATGAATTTTATCACCGGGCATATCTGATAGTATTCAGTTGTAAGCGTAAGCAACAGATGAAAGGGGAGGTCATTATTGATTAGCAAGAGTAAAGTGGTACTAAGCGTGATGTTGGCAATTGGATTACTCGCAGGATGTGGAAGCAAAGGGGATCATGCACAGCCACAGGCGGGATCGTCAGTAGCACCCAAAGAAGAGAAGGTGTCTATCACGTTCTGGAGGAACTCGGGCAATGACGCCGAGAATTCAGCCTATGACAAACTGGTGGCCTCGTTTAATGAAGCGCATCCCAATATCAAGGTTGAGATGAGTCCGATTCCGTTTGCTGATTACGATACCAAGGTGAGAACAGCCATTGCTTCGGGCAACCCGCCTGATATTATGGCTATCGATGGCCCGAATATGGCTTCTTACGCCCAGGCTGGTGCATTGCAGCCGCTGACCGCATATTTCAAGAAGGACGGTAACCTGGAGGATATTCCGGAATCGACCATTGCCACGTACACCTATAATAATGAAATTTACATGGCTCCGCTCACCGAATCCTCCATTGCTCTTTTCTATAATAAAAAAATGTTTGAAGCGAAGGGAATTCCTCTCCCTTCCAAGAACCCGGAAGAGCCTTGGACTTGGGATCAGGTGCTGGATGCAGCCAAAAAGCTAAACGACCCGGCCAAAGGCGTGTACGGCATTGATCCGGCGCAAGGCTTCGGTAATGCAGGCGGAACAGCATACTTTAAATATCCGATTATTTGGCAGTTTGGAGGGGAGATTATGAGCCCGGACGGAACAACCTCCAAAGGCTATCTGGATAAACCGGAGACCAAAAAAGCGCTGCAATTCTTCTCCGACCTGTATAATGAACATAAAGTGTCTTCCCTGGAATACCCGCCAGATGCGTTCCCGAACGGCCAGCTGGCGATAACGGTTGACGGTTCCTGGTCACTAGGCAATTTAGCTGATAAATTCCCGAACTTCAAATTGGGTGAAGATTATGACATCGCGCCGCTTCCGAAAGAGACCCAGCAGGCAGTCGCCAATGGAAGCTGGTCGCTGGCTATTTCGTCGAAGAGTAAAAATGCCGATGCTGCTTGGCAGTTTGTGAACTGGGTGACCGGTGCTGAAGGAGCAAAAACCTACACCTCCATCACAAAAGATATTCCGGCCCGCTATTCTGTAGCTAATGAGGTCCCTGAGCTCAATGAATATCCTATGAATATCTTTGTTGTACAGAACCAGAAATTCGGCAGACCTCGTCCGATTACGCCGATCTTTCCGCAAATGTCCGAAGCGGTAAACAAGATGATTGAAGAAGTGACGATTGGCGGACGCAACTTGGATACAGCCGTTGCCGAAGCCATCAATAAAATAGACAGGGCGTATGACAGTCTCCCGAAAAAATAATAGTATCTCCAATCATTGCAGAAACGGCAGCCGCCCTTTAAAAAAAGGGCGGCAATGCTGTTTCTTCTTTCAGCTTCAAGAAGCTTCAAGATTTAACTCCCTCGTTGTGGGGTGGTTTGAATTTTTGATCCATAATGATACAAGGGGCGCGGTTGTCATGTTCTACTCGTTACGCAGCAGATTGATGTTGGCCTTTTCAATCCTGCTGATCCTTCCGATTACGTCAGTTGTCTTTATCCTCAGCAAGGAATCGGCGGAGCAGATCCGAAAATCTACCCAGACCTCCACTCTGCAAACCATTGACCAATTTGCCACCCATGTCAGCACGCTGCTGACGCAAATTGAGGATATGGGCAACCAGGTGCTGAGCAGCGGCATCACACAGGAATGGATAACCGCCACACTGAACGATGAGAGCACTAGGAGTGAACAGTTTATGGCCAAAAAAAAGCTGCGTGAGCTGCTATCCTCCTATGCGCTCAATAATTCGAATGTGATTTCCATATCCACCTTTGCGAAGGGAGAAGGCGGGTTATGGACACAGGACCAAAGTTATTTGAAGAGCAGCTGGTACGAACAATATAAGGAGCAGGACGTGCGCTGGACGCAGGCTCACCAAGACAGGGATCAGGCCGACGACAGCATGCGTTCGCGCGAGATCAACAGCCTTGTGCTTCCCTTGGTGCAGCTCCAGTCCCTACAGGATGTCGGAGTGATCAAAATCAACTATCCTACGGAGCTGCTGCGCCAGGATATGGATAAAATCAGCATCGGCAAAAGCGGCAAAGCCTTTTTACTGACATCTGAAGGCCACAGTGTACTTCATCAGGATCTGACAGGAGCTCAGCAGGTGCTTAGCGATGGACTTGCTTATTTGCAGAAACACAGTGGAGAACAGAACAGTGGTATTTTTTCGCTTCGCCAGGGTGAGACCGACTATCTGCTCTTTTACCGCAAGCTGCCTGCCCAGAATTGGTTGATTATCGGCGAGGTGCCGGAGGCGGAGCTGTATGCCACCATCACGAAGCTCAAAGAAACACTGCTCCTTGCCAGCTTTGTTCTACTGATCCTTGTGATCATTGTCGCGCTGCGGCTCTCCACCAATATAACGAAGCCACTAAGTGCCATGGCCCGGGCCATGCGGCATGTCAGAAACGGGCAGTTCGAGCTGGGGCTGAAGGATATGCCGAAGGCCAGATCCCGGCAAAGTGAAGTAGACTATGTGGCTGGTGTATTCGAGGAGATGACCCATCGGCTGAAGTATCTGATCGAAACGGAATTCGAGACCAATCTACGCCGGAAAAATGCCGAATACAAAGCGCTCCTACTGCAGATCAATCCGCATTTTTACAACAATACACTGGAGATCATCAGCGGTCTGGCGGCGATGAAACGAGAGGATCTGGTCATGGATGCCACGGAAGCGCTGGGCAAAATGATGCGCTATTCGCTGAGTCTCGATACGGATCTGGTGCAGGTCAGCGAGGAACTCGGTTATATTCGTGACTACCTGTTCCTCCTAAAGTTGCGGCATGAGGATCATCTGATGGTGGCGATCCAGCAGGATTCCGCCGCGGATCACCTGTTGATCGCCAAGTTTATTCTGCAGCCGCTGGTAGAGAATGCCGTGAAGTACAGCCTGGAAAAAGGGGGAATCGCCGAGGTTACGATCACCTCCAGGGTGTGCGGAGCGCGCCTGCACTTGCAGATACAGGATAACGGTTCAGGAATGACTCCGGAACTGATCGCCAGTATTCTTGCCGATACGGAGTCGAGGGACAGCGTGGGAATCTTATATCATAAAGGGGACAGCATCGGCTTGCGCAATGTGCTATCCCGCTGCCGCCTGTATTACGGTGAGCAGTTCGAAGCCGTGCTTGATTCGAAGCTGCACACAGGAACAACCATTACACTGAAGTTGCCACTGATAGAGGGGTGAATATCATGTATGAGATTATGCTGGTGGATGATGAGAGGGGGATTCGCAACAGTATCAAAGCCAAAATCGATTGGGAAGCCGCCGGCTTTCGGATTGTCTCAGAGGCCTCCAGCGGCAATGAAGCGCTGCAGCTGCTGGAGCAGGGACCGCTACCGCAGCTGGTCATCTCCGATATCCGCATGCCGCAGATGGACGGCATTGAATTTATCCGCATCTGCAAAAAAAAGTATCCGCTGCTGAGGACGGTTGTGCTGTCGGGATACTCTGACTTTGATTATCTAAAATCGGCCATACAGCTTGGAGTGAAGGATTATTTGCTGAAGCCGGTAGCCCGCGCAGAACTGAAAGAGCTGCTTGGCAAACTGGGTGAAGAATTTGAACAGGAGCAAAAAAGCCTGCAGATCTCACAACAGGATCTGCTGTTGAAAAATGAGCAGCTGCGGCTGATGCAGGAGAATTTTTTGCTGCAAATGGTCAAAGACGAGTGGTACAGCCTGGCAGCTATCCAAGAACGGCTGCAGCAGCTGCAACTGACCCCGCTGACGGCGGATGATCTGAAGCTGCAGTTTGTCGCTGTGGAGATGAGAGTGCCGCCGGGGCGGATGGCGGACCTGCAGGACCGCCGGGATCTGCTCAATTTGGCTTTTCAAATGCTATGCCGGGAGACGGCTGCTAAGCGGAAAGAAATCTATCCGTTCTGCGATGTCGCCAATTCTGCGATGATGTATTTTCTGGTTATTATGAAATCGGGGCCGGAGCATGCCGATCGAACGGAACGGTTCGTTGAAGAACTGAAACGAAACATCGCCAGTTACCTGAAGCTGGAATGTGTGACGGGGATTGGCGAGGAAGTGACGGGACTCAAGCGTCTGAAGAACGGTTATGCTTCCTGCATGCTGTCCTGGAGTCAAAGCACGGTGTATAAAGATGGAGAGGGTGAACGGAACCGGGTGATGGAGCTTACGCTGGCCTTTACCCCGGAGGTGGAGCGGAAGCTGGTGCAGGCGATTGAAAATTTGGACATGAGCACCTTCCGCCAGCAGCTTGACACCATTTTCAGCAGCGAAAGAGATACGCCGATGTTTGCTTTTACCTTTCTGGCCCTGCGGATCCTGCTGATGTTCAGCTCCATCGCTAAGAAGTTCGAGCTCGGCGGCTCCGCACTGCAGAAGTATTTGTGGAACTGTCAGATGACCATTTCCGATTACCAGTCGCGTGAAGGCGTGCTGGGGCAAATAGATGAGCTGGCGCAGCTTGTCATGGAGGAAGTGAAGAAGCTCCGCTTCTCCAGTGGACAGCATATGGTCGAGGCGGTCAGAAAATACGTGGAGGAGAATTTCTCTTACGAGTTGACGCTCTCTTCACTCGCCGAAATGTTTCATCTGAATGAGACCTATTTATCTGGGCTGTTCAAGCAGCATGTGGGCATTACGTTCAGCGACTATGTCACCAAGCTGAGAATGGCCAAGGCGGAGCAGCTTTTGCAAGAGAACGAACTGAAGCTGACCGATATCGCCATGCTTGTCGGCTATTCCAGCTCCAGCTATTTCAGCACTTCTTTCAAGAAAAACATGGGCAAAAGCCCCAAGGATTACCGTGAATGGTATTTGAAGAATCACACGCACGGGTAGTCCTAACGATAGCGAAGCTTTCAGTGCAGTTCTGCCTGTTCTGCGACAGCATCAATAATATTGTCTATTCTAAGAAATAGACTGCGCAATGCCACATTGGACGGAACTCTGATGTGGCAATTTTATGTTTCACGCCAAAGTGCCCGTTCCATTCCCCCACTCCCTGAAAACATCACAACTCCCTAACTGATCATATTGAAATGATTTCTCCGATAGTTTAGCTACAATAGTCTAAAACAAACAAGGAATAGGAGCATGCAACATGAATGTTTCGGGTGAGAACCAAGCACATAAAGAGAGCATCCGGCTGGCGGAGAAAGCGGTGGCGGCACAGGCAGAGGCTGCGGCTCGGGATGACTACCGGCTGCAGTACCATGTGCTTCCGCAGGCTGGCTGGATGAACGACCCTAATGGGCTGATCCAATATAAAGGGGAATATCATCTGTTTTATCAGCATCACCCCTATAGTGACAAATGGGGGCCGATGCACTGGGGCCATGCTGTAAGCAAGGATTTGGTGCATTGGAAACACCTTCCTATTGCTTTAGCACCTACGGAGCCTTATGAGCTTGGGCAGGAGGGCGGTTACGGGTGCTGGTCCGGCAGTGCTGTGGAGATTGATGGCAGGCTAACCCTAATCTACACCGGGCATGTGGACGGCCGGGAGCCGATGGAAGTGCAGTGCGCAGCGAGCAGCGTGGACGGGGTAGTTTTTGACAAACATTCCGGAAACCCTCTGATTCCAGGTTCGCCCGATACAGGGAACCTCGGCTTCCGTGATCCCAAGGTATGGCGTCATGAAGGTCTGTGGTATATGGTGCTGGGTTCCGGGAAAGAAGGCAAAGGTAAGGCGTTGCTCTACCAATCGGAGGATTTGGAGCGATGGGAATACATGGGGACGGCTGCGGAGAGCGACGGCACTCAAGGGGACATGTGGGAATGCCCCGATTTGTTCCCGCTAGGAGATAAGCATGTGCTTGTACTATCACCGATGAATATGCAGGATGCCAAAAATTTATATATGATCGGCGAAATGGATTACGCCAGCGGCAAGTTTATACCGGAGGCTCAAGCGAAGCTTGATCATGGTCCTGATTTTTATGCTGCACAGACTTTGTTGGACGACAAGGGCAGAAGAATTATGATCGCTTGGATGGATCACTGGGGTTCGGAGATGGCCCGTGAGGATCGCGGGTGGTATGGGGCAATGACATTGCCGCGAGAGTTGGTGTTGCTGCCGGAAGGCAAGCTGGTTTCACGGCCAGTTCCCGAGCTGGAACTCCTGCGGGAGGATGGAATAATAGCTTCCGGGGTGACCCTCTCTAACGGGAATGATGTGGAGTGGAGCGTTAGGGACGGACAGGGTTTTGAATGGATTGCTGAGTTTGCTCTGGACGGCACACAAGCTGAGCGTCTTGAGATTACTTTGCTTGCAGTAGAGGGGAGCGGAGAATCGACGGTAATCCGCTATTTGCTCCGGGAAAACAAGCTGATCCTGGATTGCAGCGCTTCCGGCCATGGCGATGCATCGATAAGTGAAGTTTCAGTAAGTACGGAAACATCAGATACTAACGGAGCCACGCTTAAACTGCAGGTATTTGTCGACCGTTCCTCGATTGAGGTGTTTGTAAATGATGGCCGCTATGTGCTGACAGGCCGGGTGTATCCGTCTGCTCTAACCGGCGGAATAACAATGAAGGCGAAGGGTGGAAATATAACGCTGCAGTCGCTGAATATGTGGAATCTCAAATCTATCTGGAGCTAGTCAGGAGGGACTATGATCAAAACTACAAGCAAGCTGGCATGTGTAGCTGTAATGCTGCTGGTTATAGCAGGCTGCGACATTGGCGGCAGTACCAACAATAACGGATCAGGAGGAAGTGAAATGAATGCTTCTGATTCTAAAACTCCATCCAATGCCGTCTCTAATACTGCACCTGCGGCTTTTCAGTTTTCTGCGATTCCCAATTACTACACGGAGCTGTACCGCCCACAGTATCATCTGTCGCCGGAAAGCGGGAATATGAGCGATCCAAATGGAATGGTTTATTTTGAAGGTGAATATCACCAGTTCTACCAGAATAGCGGCCAGTGGGGTCACGCCGTCAGCACGGACCTGATTCATTGGCAGCATCTGCCGGTAGCTCTGATGCGTGATTCGCTCGGGGAGATTTGGTCAGGCAGCGCGGTGGTGGACTGGAAGGATACGAGCGGTTTTTTTGACGGCAAAGCGGGGTTGGTGGCGATCTTCACCCATTTCAAAGGAGGAACGCAGTCGCAGAGCCTGGCTTACAGCTCGGATAAAGGACGCACCTGGACCAAATATGAGGGCAATCCCGTTATTCCGAATCCCGGACTCAAGGATTTCAGAGATCCCAAGGTGTTCTGGCATGAACCCTCACACTCTTGGGTGATGGTTGTCTCGGTGGACAACCGGGTGAGATTCTATACCTCTCCAGACCTGAAGACCTGGCAGATGGCCAGCGAATTCGGCGCCGACCAGGGTTCGCATGCCGCCGTTTGGGAATGTCCGGATCTGTTCGAGCTTCCCGTGGAAGGCAGCAAGGAGACCCGATGGGTATTGGCGCTCAGCATTGGAAATAACAAAACGACCCGTGGATCGACAGCGCAATATTTTGTCGGCAGCTTCGACGGCCGGACGTTCAAGAACGAGAATGAGCCCTCCAAAGTGCTGTGGACCGATTACGGAAGAGACTTCTACGCCGCAGTGTCCTACTCGGATATTCCGCAGACGGATGGCCGCCGTATCTATGTCGGCTGGATGTCCAACTGGCGCTATCCGTTCTCCATGCCGACCGATCCGTGGAAAGGTAATATGTCGCTCCCGCGGGAGCTGAAGCTGCGTGACATTCCTGGTGAGGGATTGCGCCTTGTCCAGCAGCCGGTGCAAGAGCTGGAGGCTTTGCGTGGCCAAGCTGTCAAGGTGGGAACCCAGCGGCTGGAGCCGGGCAACAATCCCCTGGTCGGCCTGCGAGGGAGTTCCTATGAACTCGATACCGAGTTCACCGTGCAAGAAGAAGCGGAATTCGGCTTCAAACTGAGAAAAGGCGGAAATCAGGAAACAATTGTATCTTATAACAGCGTTAATTCTACACTGACGATAGATCGGACCAAATCCGGCGACAGCTCATTTGAAGCCGAGTTTGCCGAAACGGTTAAGGCTCCCCTAAGAGCCGTAAACGGGAAAATTAAGCTGCGTATTTATGTGGATGAATCGACGCTGGAGGTGTTCGGCGCAGACGGCGAGACAGTGGTTTCCAGTATTTTGTTCCCGGGGGCTACCAGCAACGGATTGGAGTTGTATGTGAAAAAGGGGAACGTGACGCTGGACCAGGCCGTCTTTTATCCGATGGCCAGTATATGGCGGGATGAGGATCCCGACGGCTCGAAACCGCTTCGCGTTCTGCTTAGCCATTCCAGTGTAGATGTTCCACTTGGCGGCACTGCGGAAGCGGAAGCGGCGGTCGTTCCGCTAACAGCTCCCCAGGAGCTTACCTGGTTATCGAGTGATGAGACGGTTGCACAGGTGGATAGCCGTACCGGAACATCCGCTGTCGTAAAGGGGGTCAAGGAAGGGCATGCGGAGATTAAAGTTCTTGCTCCGGGTGGGCAAATTTATGCCGTGATGAACGTGTTCGTATATAAACCGGATTGAAATGGAGTGAAAAGATCATGACAAGCGTTACATCGGCAGCCGAGTCTGGCTCCAAATCTATACTTGCAAGCAAAAAGCCCAACCGGTATCTGCGGGGAGAAGAAAGGACCGCCTGGTGGTTCGTGCTGCCTTCCTTTGCTTTGCTGCTCATTTTTGTATTTTATCCGATGCTGCAAGCCTTTGTGATCAGCTTCCAGAATTATAACCTGGTGGGGTCGACTCGCAGCTTTATCGGGTTGGACAATTACAAGAATCTGTTGACGGACAGGGATTTCCTGGCCAGTCTCAGGCATTCGTTTCATTTTGCCATCATTGTTATTCCGATTCAGACCAGTATTTCACTGTGCTTAGCCCTGTTAGTCCAGAAAAAATTCGCGCTCACTGGGCTGTTCCGCACACTCTATTTCATTCCGGTTGTTATTTCTACGGCAGTGGCCGCAACCGTGTTCAAGCTGATCTACAACAAGGAATTTGGGATTCTGAACAATGTGCTGAAGACGTTTCACCTGCCCACCACCAACTTCCTCTCCAACCCGGAGACAGCGATGTACGGCGTGATCATGCTGGGGATATGGAAAGGCGTCGGCTTTTTCATGATTATCTTCCTGGCCGGACTGAATAACATTCCGCAGGATTTGTACGAGGCGGCCCGGGTGGACGGTGCTACAAAAATACAGCAGTTCTTCCGCATTACGCTTCCTTTGCTGAACCGTACCACGGCCTTCGTCGTTATTATGACGACAATCGATGCAATAAAGCTGTCCGGCCTTGTCTTTGTATTGACCGGTGGAGGACCCAACGGGGCTACCGAAACCGCAGTCTATTATATTTATAAAATGGCCTTCCAGCAGATGCAGATGGGTTACGCCACCGCTGCCGCCTTTATTCTGTTCGTGATTGTTCTCGTGATCTCGCTTGTGCAAATGAGACTGTTTCGGAACGCGGAATATTAATGGTGGAGCTTCTAAAGCCAATCTCGCTGCAGGGTCATTTCAAAGAAACGGTCGTTTCGCTAAACTACTAGGAGGAATACACATGAACCGCTTTGCAAGCATTGTTAAGTATACGGTTATGACCGTCCTGGCTGTCATTTCAATTATCCCGATCCTCTGGATGATCTCAGGTTCACTGCGACCTTATGAGGAACTGTTCAAGTACTCCTCTAGCCTGAATTATCATTTGTTCGTTCCTGTCCAGCCAACGCTGGCTAACTTTAAAGAGGTTATCTTCAATGAGGGCAACCCATTTATTCGCTATATCGCCAATACACTGTTCGTTGCAGGGATTGTGACCTTGCTGGTGCTGCTGGTGAATTCGATGTCGGCGTTTGCTTTTGCCAAACTGCGTTTCCGTGGAAAAGCGGTTGTCTTCGCACTGTTCATGTCGGCGATGATTATTCCTGGTGAAGTGACGCTGGTCCCGAACTATCTGCTGATGAATTATTTCGGCTGGCTCAACTCCTATAAGGCGTTGGTGATTCCTTCAATGCTGTCCGTGTTCGGGATCTTTCTGCTGCGGCAGTTCTTCGCGGAGATTCCCGATGAGATTCTGGAGGCGGCCAAAATCGACGGGGCCTCGATGCTGCGAACCTTTTCCAGCATTGTCTTGCCTGCGACCGTCCCACCAATGATCACCCTCGCACTAATGACCTTTCTCGGTAATTGGGATTCGTATCTATGGCCGCTGATCGTAATCAATGACGACAAAAAACAGATGATCCAGGTAGCTATTGCCGCGTTCTCCTCGGTGGAAGGAACGGATTGGTCTAAGATTCTTGCGGCAAGCACCATTTCCACGGTTCCGATCCTGATCCTGTTTCTGTTCTTGCAGCGCTATTACATTCAGGGCATTACGATGTCTGGTGTAAAAGGGTAATGCTGCAGCCATTCTACTGATCTGAATTGATAACGAAGGAGCAACGAACGATGAAATATGATGCGGTGGCGCTCGGTGAGCTGCTGATAGATTTTACTCCTGCGGGGACATCTCCTGCGGGTAACCCCTACTTTGAGCGAAATGCCGGAGGCGCTCCGGTGAATGTGCTGGCCGCATTGTCGCGGCTCGGCAAGCATACGGCTTTTGTTGGAAAAGTCGGCGATGATCCGTTCGGTCAGTATCTGCGGGAAGCATTGGTTGCCGAAAATATCGCGGACAGCGGGTTGGTCCAGACAAGGACAGCCCATACGACGATGGCGTTTGTACATTTGGATGGTGACGGGGAGCGGAGCTTTCATTTCTACCGACATCCGGGCGCGGATGCTGAGCTGACTTTCGATGAGGTGAATCGTGAACTGCTTAGCAGCACACGGATCTTTCATTTCGGGTCGATCTCCATGACCACCGAGCCTGCTTACAGCGCTACAGTTCAGGCGGTCCGGCTGGCCAAATCGCATGGGGCACTTATCACCTACGATCCTAACTGGCGGCCTGCGTTATGGATGGATGATGCCCACAGCAGGGCTGCGATGGAAGAAGGGCTACATCTGGCAGACATCGTAAAAGTATCTGAAGAAGAACTGGTCTTCCTGACAGGAAGTCAGGATTTGGCGGATGGAGCAGGGCAGCTCTTGAACAGCTATCCTATCGCGCTATTACTCGTCACGCGGGGAGCAAAAGGAACTTATTATGCCAACCGGACAGTGTCTGGCAATGTGGGCTCCTATCCGGTAACCCCAGTAGATACCACAGCAGCGGGTGACGGCTTTATGGGCGCTTTTATTTACCGACTGCTGGAGCTGGATAAACCGGTGACGGAGTGGGAAAGAAATGAACTGGAAAGAGCGGTGGCGTTCGCCAATGCGGCAGGCGCGATAGCGACCACGCGGAAAGGGGCAATCGCCTCCCTGGCAAAATTGGATGAGATTGCGGCGCTACAGCATCGTGGCGGAGGAAACGCAGATTCGATCTGATCAGGGGCTCGGATACTACTAGTCGCCGGAGTCCTCTGTCTCAATAATAATGAGAGGAAATAAGCGAGGGGAAGAATAACAACCTATTTTCTGAGAAAAAAGCTGCGCTTCCGGAAAAGGCAATGCTTACGCTTCCTAAAGGCCTCAACATGCTCAACCATGCCTCGCGGCATATTGGACACCGTTTGAGGCGTATAGTGATGTCCATACATTTTCTCAAGCAGATCTGAAATCTCCGCCATGGTTACGCCCTTCTGGAACATGTGAATGACGAATGATTCCAGGGTGTCGTACAGAATATGCGAAGATTTTCTATTTTAATTAAAATAACAAGGGAGTTGGAAGCTAGTAGCAATCGACTAGTTGATTAATCCGCTATTAAATTACGAATCCCAAATCAAAATCCCCCTCAACATACTGTTCAGGGGGATACACGCTTTAGGGATGATCCAAGGAACGTTATTATTGTTTCAGGAAATCAATTTCTATTTCATTTCTTTGTGGTTCACGTTTAAACAGATATTCACCATGCCGAATGGATGCAAGTACTTCTGCACGCTCACGAATGGCTTAAGAGGATAAGACAACGCCAAGAGGAGCCCGCCACAAGTTCTGTGACCAAGCTCCTTTTTATGAAGGTAAACCATAGTATCTCTAATCTATGAAACAGTCGATTAACAAACACGGGTCTTCAATTCCATTGCTCCCACATCTATCAATGCTTCTGCTAGTTTCAAAAAATTAAATCTTAGTATTCCGTCGATTTCCATGCCATAATCCATATTTCCGATTTCAACTTGAAAATCTTTAAGGGCCGCTTCTCCAACTATAATGGAATCCAGGTTCTAATCCCTACATATCGTTCTCGCGCTACTACCTCTGAACGGGATGTGTGGAAAAAACAATACTCGCGGTGAGGGTCCTCCTGGTGCAGCTCACTATACCGCTTCAATGCTTTGGTGGAATCCTCGAAGGAGTCAATAACAGTCATCTCTTCTATGAAACGCTGGCCTTCCTTAGAATACGCTTTGGTTGCCTCAAGAACGACCCATTCATTGGGAAATCGTTCTTTAACCTCATCCCATCGCATCTTGGACACCTCCGATTGAATAGTTACTTTTATTATATCATATCGGACTGCTTATCATTAACCAGTGTAAGCCCCCAGCTGATGCTCCATAAACTCATACTGACAAAACTTTCCAGTCCCTCTATGCGTCTAATACAGTACCAATGAAAAATTTCACGGAGGTAACGTACCATGAAGAACTGGCTTCGCCACGCCGTCCTTGCGGCGGCAGCTTTTATTGTACTTCTTGCTAACCTTCCGGCGGCCGATGCCGCCTCTACGCCTGCCACCAAGCTGATTGTAGAAGGAAAAACGATCACCGAGCGCCTGCCCGTCATCACGGATCGCGGACGAACCCTGGTCCCGCTGCGCATCATTAGCGAAGCGTTGGACGCTCAGGTGCAGTGGGATACCAAAACATCTACGGTCACCGTACAGAAATGGGGAGAACGCCTAAGCTTGAAGCCCGGCACCAAAAAAGCCACATTGCGGGGGACAAAATCCGGCGATCTAGCTCTAGAACTGGATGCGCCAGCCAAATTAAAACATGGAGCCGTTTATGTTCCGATGCGCCTGATTGCCCATTCCTTTGGATATCAGGTGGAGTGGACTCAAGGGGTAATTAAAATCTACTCACCGCTTAGCGAGGAGACCAAGAACATTTTGTATCGTGGCTCTCTGGAAGAGGCGAGACCGAAAATTACACGGCTCATTCAGTCCGCACACTATATGAACCCTCCGCTGGAGACCAAGATTGTAGATGAAAATTACGATAGGACGTTTATTTTTCCAGAAGGCGAGGCGTTGGGTTATTACTATATTTACGGAGATACGATATCCTGGGTCGAACTGCAGGATAACTTTCTAGTATGTACTTGGCAAGCTAACTTTGAATATGCCTCTATTGGTCACACGGAGACCCTCATGGGAACGAGCATCACAAACTCCACGGGCAAAGCGCCTGAAATCAACAAAAACATGCTGTTCTATTCGCATGGTATTTTTGGCGACAGCAGTCATACCGAATACGGGATAATCGATACAAACTACCAATATACGACTCTCGCTTACGAACGCATTGTTGGCGATAGGGTCACTGACTCGGAGGGGGTTATGGCATTTACGCTCCCTGGCGAGGTAAGAACGGATTATCGATAGTCCGCTCTAATCTGCCGGCAAGCTCTCCACCGCTGTAAAAAATACATCCAGCAGCTCGATTTCAAAGTTAGCTTGGACATACTCCGTGATTTGCTCCAGCTCTCGGGCACTCCTATACTCCAAGCATGGACGCCCTTCGCTCCAAAGAATTCTGCATTGAAATACCTCTGTGACACGTTCAATAATGTAATCTTGCTCTACAGCTCCACGACGGATGGGCATGTCTGATACTCCCTTGCTATTTAATCTCAGTGGTATAGCTATATAGTAATATTATATTTGGAGGAAAAGTGAAAGCAATGATGCGAAGAAGAACCTTCCTTATTCTTATTTCAATTCTAGGGATCATCTGTGTCTGGACGCTGTCCCGAGCGTTATTTTCGAATCTGACCGCAAATCGCAGCTATGATCTCCAGCTTGGATGGACATCTAATCACGAGCTTCCGAAAATTAACGACAGTTCTGATCGTTTTATCAACCATGCTCCGCTAACTGCAATAGCCATTTATCCAGATCAGAAGGAAGGCTTACTTCAGGCTCAATTATATGTAACAAAACGCGGGGAAAGCGAAATTCTTCAGCAAGAGTCAATGAGAGAAACCGAGGACCTAGCCGCGTTTGAAATGCGGCTTCATAATTTGGAATGGGAGAAGGGAGACTACACTCTTCACTTTAAGCGAGGGTTGAACATTCAAAAGTCCCTTGATTTTACGCTTCGTTAGTTCATGTGGCGGCTTCCAATATTCTTCAGTATGGTCCTGTAAGTGCTCCTTACAGGACCATTGTAAATTGCTCTGGTTTGACAGCTTCAACTCATCAGCAGCTCCGACGGCATCCGGGCGATCTCCGCATAACGCTGCGCTTCCTGCAGAAGCTCTGCATCCGTCGCCTTCGTTGTATTGTACGTGACGAATGGCGGCAGAAATTCGGCATCGCACCGGGTGAGGGTTCTCTCGATCGGCCGCAGAAGCTCGCTAAGGGTATATCGGTTAAACCCTCCTGAGCGATACTCTTTCTCCGACCCTCCCGTCGTCGTTGCCACCATGAATGCTTTGTCCTTCAGCTGATCTCCACCTGATCCATAGGCCCAGCCATACTCCAGTACGTCATCGAACCATTTTTTGAGCAGCGGCGGACTGCTGTACCAGTACAAAGGGAATTGAAGAATGATTCGGTCATGCTCCAATAACAGCTGCTGTTCTTGCTTCACATCGATGTTCCAGTCCGGATACGCCCCATATAGATCATGAAGCAGCACTCCCGCTCGCTGTAATTCCAGACATAGCGCCCGGTTTGCGCGAGAAGTGTTCAAATCGGGATGGGCCAGGATAGCCATAATTTTCACCAGCATATCTCTCCTTCCAACAATGGTGCATCGCGATGCAATCCCATTATTGGCGAGAATGCGCTGAGGTGTAAAGTACGCATTATTATCGTACTATGTACGCCAAATCGTACATTTAGCCGGACAGTTGTTCATTTGTTGGTGGTACATATTACAGATATCCAGCAGACATCCCCTTTAGTACGGTATAACGTACTTAGTACTGCTAATGAGCGTACTGTTCTATTTCTTAGCCCTCTGGTAAAATCTGTGTTGAACAGGTACTCACACGAAAGGGGCGCGGACGATGATGGAAGACGAAATGCAAGACGAGAGGCGCGACGAGGTGCGCGATGACGGAAAGACAGCGGGCATATTGACCACACTCCGCGTGATCGGAGGAAAGTGGAAGCCACTCATTTTGTTCATTCTGCTGCAGGACGGCACGAAACGCTTCGGCGAGCTGCGGCGCCTGCTCCCGAATATCACGCAAGGCATGCTGACTAATCAGCTGCGTGAGCTGGAGCGGGACGGTCTGGTGATCCGCACGATTCATCAAGAAATCCCCCCTAAAGTGGAATATTCCATCTCGGACTACGGTAAATCTCTCCACAAGGTACTGACGGAGATGTGCGGCTGGGGATTTCAACACCTGGAATATATTCAGCACACGGCCAGCGAGCCAGCCGCCAAATCTTAAGCAAGCCATCGGCAGTCAATTCTTGCAACAAAAAAACTGCCAACCAACAAGTTGGCAGTTCCGGTTCACGCTATATTCTTACTCTCCATACCACAGCTTAACCCGGTCTTTAACAAACTGGCCATAAGCCTCTTCCATCTCCTTGACGCCGGCTTTATCAAGCTCCTTCATGTAGCTGTCCCAAATGGCATCGAAATCCGCTGGCTTCGCCATAATCGCTTCCGGGATGCGTTTCCAAGTAATATCCTTCATTTTGGCTCCCAGTATAGTCGCCTTGTTATCTGCCGGTAAGGAGATGTTGTATACTGCACCGGCCTTTCTCTCCGGGAATTCCTCTTCACTAGGGAAGAGGCCCTTCCAATGCTCTATATTGTATGCGGCCAGCGCTTCTTTCTCCGGCTCACTGTAGGAAGCCGTCAGCTCCTCGGCATTCGTCTTGGTGAAATAGTTGCCCGTGGAATCTTTGATTCCATCTCCATAATGCACCATCATGTTCCAGTAGAATCCAAGGCCGGATTCCTTGGTGTAAGCCGTGCCCTCCCGGTCCATTTTGTCCTGAATGTCTTTAGGCACATAACGTTTGCCATTCTCCACGACGTAATCGATTCCTTCAACGCCCCAGTTCACCAGAATTTGTCCCTCTTCGGAAGCCAGGTAGTCCAGAAACTTGATGGCCGCTACAGGATCCTTGCATTGACTGGAAATCGCTACGCCATAACCTCCGTCAAAGCCTGCTGACCAGAAGCTGGGATCTTTATATTTCTTGCTCAGCGTTACTGGATAATGTCCATAGGTATGATCGAACTTGCCGGCTGCTTTCAGCGATTGCTGCGCATCCCCGAACTCCCACATCGGAACAATGAGACCAAGCACGCGTCCTGACGCTACTTTAGACTTGAACTGATCTGTTTTCTGAACGAAGCTCTCCGGGTCCAAGAGGCCGATATCGTTCATGTGGTTCAGCCAGCGGAAATATTCCTTCTCTTCCGGGCGGCGGAAGTGATACGTCACGTCAAAGGTTTCCTGATCCACATAATATTCTCCATCGTCAGGCGCGCCCGTCGTCATGAAGCCTACGTTAGTCACCATGTACATATGCCAATCATCTGCATTCAGGGAAAGGCCGATATTCTTATTTCCGTTCTCGTCGGTAGGATACTTCGCTAAATAGTCGGAGATGACTTTCTCATAATCCTGAAGAGTGCGAATTTCGGGATAACCGGCTTCTTTTACAACCCGATGCTGCAATTCGAAGCCGTGCTCTGCTCTGAATTTCTTCTCCTCTACTGCGGACCAGGTAGGAATGGCATAGATCGACTGATCCTCCAGACTGTATTTGGCGCGGACAATCTTATCTCCTAACATCTTCTTAATATTGGGCGCATGCTGTTCAATCAAGTCGGTTAAATCAAGAACCCCTCCGACATCGACCAATTTGCCCAAATCGGCTTTGGCAGCGATGAGATCAGGGTACTCCCCGGTAGCGGCCATAATGGACACCTTCTGCCCTGGATCGCCCACCGCAAACTCAGCATCCAGGATGACACCCGTCTTTTCGGTAATGATTTTGCCAATACGGTCCTGCATCTTATTCCAATTCGGGTTCGGATCCTCAGAGAAATACGTCAACGTGATGACTTCATTAGACGGTATGGTGTCTGATTGCTGCGACTCGTCAGGCTGCTCCCCATTTTTGGCCCCGCCACAACCCGTTAATGCCGTAGACAGCATCAGCAGAACGAGTAGTGAAACAGCCAGCCCCTTCCTTCCTAGCCTCATATGATCACACCCCTTAGTTATGATTGCGTATTGAACAGACCCACACCTGACGATACCGGTCTCACGGATCATCGGGCTCCCCTAGCTTTTGACTGCGCCGAGAGTCATCCCTTTCACAAAATACTTCTGCAAAAACGGATATACGACGAGAATCGGAACCGTAGCTACGATCGTAATGGCCATCTTAACGGAATCCGGAGAGATCTGGGCCATCAACTGGTTCATGTTGTCCCCGCGGACATTGTTCGCATTCACGGTCGTGCTCTGCAGCACCTTCATCAATTCATATTGCAAGGTAGTCAGCTTGCTGTTAGAGCCGTTAAATAAATAAGTATCGAACCAGGAATTCCACTGGCCCACGGCAAGGAACAGAGCTACGGTAGCCAGTGCCGGCTTGCATAGCGGAAGAATTACCCGATAGTAAATCGTGAAATCATTCGCCCCGTCCAGCTTCGCTGACTCCTGAAGAGAATACGGAATCCCATCAATAAACGACCGGATGACAAAAATGTTGAAGGCACTTACAAGCCCCGGCAAAATATAGACGGCAAACGTGTTCACCAGGTCCAGATTACGAATCAGAACGAAGCCTGGAATGAGCCCGCCTGACACGTACATCGTGATCGCCAAGAAGGTCGAGATGAACCTTCTGCCCTGGAATTCCGTCCGGGCCAGAGTAAAGGCAAGCATTGAGCCGCTGATCAGTCCCGCAATCGTGCCGACTACGGTACGCAGAACGGATATTTTAAACCCGGTAATGAGACCGTCGTAGCTGAAAATCAGCTTGTAATTCTGCAAAGTGAACTCTCGCGGATAGATCGTAATGCCGCCCCTGACGGTATCTACCGAATCGTTAAAAGAAATCGCCAGCACGTTTAAGAACGGGTACAGTGTAATGATCGTAATGAGCGTAATAAGAACATAGACCACGACGTCAAACAGTCTGTCGAATAACGATCTGGACACTATGGCAAGCTCCTCCTTCCCTTACATGATGCTTTCATTCGCTATTCTCTTGAACGCTCCGTTCGCAATAAACAGCAGCATGAGACTGATGACGGAATTAAAAATGTTAATCGCCGTACCAAATGAATACCGTCCCATTTCAAGCCCATATTTTAGAGAATATAAATCGAGGACCTCGGAATAATCACTGACCATATGGTTGCCAAGCAGAAACTGTCTCTCAAATCCAATGCCAATCAAATGACCGATCGACATAATTAATAGAACGATAATCGTCGGCCGGATACCCGGCAGCGTTATATGCCACATCTGGCGCAATCGGCTGGCTCCATCCACTCTCGCCGCTTCATACAGCTCCGGTCCAATTCCCGCAATGGCGGCCAAGTAGATAATGGCGTTCCAGCCGGTCTCCTTCCAGACGTCCGCCGCGGTTACAATTCCCCAGAACATGTGGCCCTTGGCCATAAATTGAATAGGCTGGTCTATCACATGAAGGCTCATTAAGACAGCATTCACGACGCCTCCGTCTGTGGACAGCATTTTGCTCACAATCCCGGCGGCCACAACCCACGATACGAAATGGGGCAGGTACGATACCGTCTGCACAAAACGCTTCAACACCTGTACCCTCACTTCATTTAGCAGCAGCGCAAACATGACAGGGAATACAAATCCAGCGACAAGTCCCAAGCTGCTCATAGCCAGCGTATTTCTAAGCACCAGATAGAATCGGTCATCCTGAAATAAAGCGGCAAAATGCTCGAAGCCTACCCATTTCTGTTCGAGGAAGCTCTTTCCCGGTTTGTAATTTTGGAAAGCCATGGTCCAGCCCCATAAGGGCAAGTACTGGAACACCAGAACCCATAGCACGAAGGGTACGGACATCATGTACAGCACTTTTTGGTTTTTGAATGTGGTCCACTTTGTCCTTTTCCTGGTTAATCCCAGCTCCGGCTCATCCCTTGTTACCGCTTTCATCCCTTTCGCCCCCCTCCTGCATTTCATAGTAACGCAGGAGGGGAGCACCACAACAGACTAGGGATTTCGCATAAATTCCTCCAACATCTTCGATTGTTTCTGAAATTTTTCAATTACTTCCATCCGTTTTAGCTTTTTTCTGATAATCGGATGGAGATTTTCCATCGTACCTTTTGAATTTGCTGTAGAAATAGTTTACGCTCGAGAAACCGGCCTTTTCAGCTGCTTCATATACTTTGTCCCCTTGGGCCAGCCATTCCTTCGCCTTCTGAATCCTCACCTTATCTAAATAGGTGTTAAAGTACTCCCCCGTCTTGTTCTTGAAAATTTGTCCTAAATAAGCGCTGCTGTAATTAAACATGCGGGCTAAGGTCTCCAGCTTGAGGTTCTCCGCATAATGGCGGTCTATAAAATCCAGCATCTTCTTAATTTCGCTATGTTGCCCCGAGGAAGCGGATACGATCGACAATTTCTCCAGTACGCTAAGCACATCTGCAATCAGCCGGGCCAGAGTATGGTGTCCGTAAATACTGCTTAAAAATTGGGCTGGACTGCATGCCAGATTCGCTTCTTGCCATGTTTTCGCTGAAATTCTCCGAATCACTTCATTGATCATTTGGAAGAAAGCCTCTTTTACCTCCTGCTCGCTGCATCCGTTGTTCATATAAATTTGGGCTGCATCCTTCAATAAAGGCTCCAGATTGCCGCCATCCCCGACATCTATGAGGTAAAACAACCGAAAACCCCATTCCTGTACATCCGGCAGCTCGCAGTGATCCAGTACTGTCCCATGGGGGAGGCTGGCTGTGGAAGAATCGGGGCATAGAATGGTATCCTGGCCATAGAAGAAGCTCTTCTCCAATAAACCTTGGGCTGTGGTGTAGGACTGTCTAATCTCCAGCAACTGCTGCACTTTACCGCCTGCGGCTATCGTTATGTAAGGGCGCAGCTCTCCGGATATATGCTGCAATTCCTGATAGAGCTCCACCCTCTCCTCTTCTCTCTCCAGCGGATTCTTAAGCAGTATGGCAATATAAGCAGCAGTATCCAGAACAACACCGCGCTGCTGACGGTTAAACAGATCAGCAAGCTGTTCGCGGAAACGATGGATTTCAGCTTCATTTCTGGAACCCTCTCCCCGAACCTCCACAAGCACCACTTCATATTCCGGCCAGCTTAACTCGTATTCTATAGCCATGTCCTGAACCATACTTTGATCCATATTAGAGCTGCCTGATAACAGCGAATATATAAGCCACTCCTTCGATGGGGGGTCACTGCGTCCAGAGCTTTGCTGCTGCCTCTCTTGCACCATTTTCTCCCGCACGTTTATTAACAATGAGGTCATTTCATCCTTGTTCACAGGCTTCAGCAAATAACCGTCGGCTCCTAGCTGCAGCGCTGTCCGGGCATATTCAAAGTCGGCATAGCCGCTAACGATCACGTAACGCATAGGCACTCCGAGAGTGCGGATCTCCTGAATGAGCTGCAAGCCGCTCATGCCAGGAATGCGGATATCGACAATGAGCAGGTCAGGCAGCTGTGTATCGAATGAACGAAGCACTTCTTTTCCACTGGCCGCTGTCCCAATGACTTCGAAGCCTATAGATTCCCATGGAATCAAGGTTCTCAGTCCGTTGCGGAGCTTAGGCTCGTCGTCTACGATCATCACTTTATACATGCATATGACCCTCCTTCGGGATTAAAAATGACACTCTGGTTCCTTTCCCTTCTACGCTGTCGATGCGAAGCCCATACGGCTTGCCGTAAGAGAGGATTAATCGGTCATGCACATTGCGAAGTCCAATTCTTCGATCCGCCGCCTCTTCCTCCAGGTCCTCCAGATGGCCATGAATTTCAAGCAATTTGTCCTGCGAAATCCCCGCGCCGTTATCGATAACTTCAATTCGAACGCCCTCCTGTATGCGATACACATGAACTTGGACTAGGGTAGCTCCTTCCTCTTTATTCTCCAGGCCGTGAATGATGGAGTTCTCCACCAAGGGCTGAATAATGAGGGGCAAAATCTCAACCTGCTCCGCATCCGGTCCAATATTTAACTCGTACTGCAGCCGCTCCTCATGACGGAATTTCTGCAATTCAAGGTAACAGAGTACGATATTCATCTCTTCTCGCAGCTGGATAGCCCGGTTCCCGATCTCGAGGCTGCTCCGGATCATGCTGCTAAGCTGCCATACAGCCACAGCGATGTCCTCCTGCCCGCGAACATGCGCCTCCATGCGGATCGAATCGAGCGTATTAAATAAAAAGTGGGGGTTGATCTGACTGGCCAGCATTTTGAACTTAATATCGTTTTGCTTCTGTTCCAGCAGGCTCTTCTGGTAATTGCTCTCCTCTACTTCATCCATAAGCTGATTCAACCGTTCGACCATTCCATTAAATTGTCGGGATAGCTGCCCAATTTCATCCTTGCCGTCGATCGTCAGGAACGCTTTCCACGACCCGCTCCCTACCTTAGACATATGCTTGCTAAGACGCAGCAGACGCCTTGTAATGAGGGAGGCCGAGCTGTACACTAGCAGAATCGCGACGAAGAAGCTGGCGGCAATAACCCGTGCCGCGCGCCCGATCACCCCATTTGCTTCCTTCACAATTTCCGGAATACGGAAGACCGAGATGACTCTCAGTCCATTCCAGCTATTCTGGAGACTAAGACTGGATATGACGACTTTGGACGGATGCCCCGCCAGCATCACGTCAAAGCTTCCTTCGCTCCTCGTTAACATCTCCGGGTTGTCCCCATGCATTTCTTTTAGATTTTTCCCGTACAAATCCGGGCGGTTCGCCGCTACAATGTTATTCTGGTCATCCACAATCCACGTGGCGAAAGTCTCCTGGGCTAATATCGCCTCCAGCAGCACCGTATCTACGTTGATGACAAGGACGTTATCATACGGCCAGTCTTCGAGATTAATTCTGCGCACCAGACTTAGATAGGACCGCCCATCCCGCTCATCCTCCATAAAGCTCCACCCGACAAGCCCCCTCTGCTCTAGCGCTTGCTTATACCAAGGCAGGTTCTGTATAGCCGCATCAGGCTGCATAAAATCCCAGTTGTTAAGCATCGTTGAATTGGGGGTGTACAGGCGGATCCCCTGGATTTCCTTATACATATGGACGTAGTTCCTGAGATCGGTATACTGCTTATACGCATGGACGACTTCGTAATTGCTGCCATACTCCCGGTTAACGACGGTCTTTAGTCGCGAATCGTTGGAAAGCCGATAGGAGATGTCCAGGGGAACCTTGATCACCTCCTCGGTTCTCTGTCTTACCCGCTCCACATTGCTTACAGCCTGCTGAAATGCGCCCGCAATTAAAATTTCGCGAAGCTGCACCGTAAGAATGACACCGCTAATCAGCATCGGTATAACGGCAGCAGCAATGAAAATCAACGACAGTTTATTTCGCAGCTTCATATCATTGAGGATCCCGGTTAGCTTCATCATTCTGGATTCTCCTTGGTCTCATTGTCCAAAAATTTCAGAACCTCTCCAACATCACCTCATTCGTTCAGACTACAGATGAAACAAGCCATCTTCTTCATCATATTTAATGGTCATGAAGCGTATGTCGGTATACAAAAAAGGAGCCTCATGGCTCCTTTCAAAGTAGGGACTTTTTCATATGGCATGTGAACTTGGGATAGGGATCATCTAGCACTTCTCACCCCAGTCTCTCATCATACATCAACTGAATCTGAATCCCGAACGGGTCTTCAATAATCCCATACGCCTTGCTGAACACATTGCTGGATAAGGGAACAATGACCCTCACTCGATCATCTGAAGTCAGGCTCTTGTAGAAATGCTCCATTTCCTCCAGGTCTGCGCTTTGAATGCACCAGGAGGTGTTGTTGCCGACGGTGTACTTTTCCCGAGGGTCCATCGTTTCTTCGGCCAGCATGATCTTCGTTTTGCCGATGGTTAGGACGGAATGCGTGATGTAATGTTTATTCTCCTCCGTAAGCTGCAGCGAACTGTCGCGTTTTGCCATGTCTTCATAGGTTACCAGCAGCAGTTCCTTGGCGTTGAAATGCTTTTTGTAAAAATCGATAGCCTCTCTCGCTCTTCCGTTCATCGATAAGAAAATAGCTACTTCCAATGTTGCACTCATGGGATCAGTCTCCTTTGGTCGTGATTTAGGTATATCTCATCTACATTTGATATTTGACCTTGAACTCATCATAATTTATAAAGGTATCAAAATATGACACCTTTCTAAGGAGATCTAGGATGAAGAAATCGGAAAGACTAAATGACATGATCCGGTATTTGAATGGCCGGGAGTTTTTTAATTTACATGACCTGATGGATAAATACGACATTTCCAAAAGCACCGCTCTGCGCGACATTCATTCGTTAGAGCAATTAGGCATGCCGATTTTCTCCGAGCATGGCCGGCATGGACGATATGGCATCTTAAAGAACAGGCTGCTATCCCCCATTGTCTTCACGATGGATGAAGTGTATGCTCTGTATTTTGCCATGCTGACGTTAGAGGCTTATCAATCCACGCCATTTCATCTTAGTGTGAATAAACTTCATGAAAAATTTGAAAACTGCCTCTCCGATAAACAACTCCAGCAGATCCGCAACATGAGAAAAGTCCTGCAGTTTGAAATGGTCCAGCATGCGCATGTGAGCCGGTATCTAGATCGCATTCTGAAAAGCATTCTTCAGGAAAGCAGCTGTACGATTCAATATCGGAAAAATAAGCAGCAAACAAGCTACCACGTTCAATTTTTCAAAATATCCGCTAGGTTTGGTCAATGGTATGCTTCCGGAGTCGAGTTAAGTACGCAGCAGTATCGGGTGTTCAGGTGCGACCGAATCACCTCTGTAGAAGAAATGGAATCCGAATCTCCCTTTTCGATTGACGAGCTCCTTCGTCGTTCGTTAGAAATTTACCAATCTGAGCATAGTATTGGCTTTGAAGTGGAGATTTTAGAACAGGCCAAGGATCTTTTCTATAAAGAACATTACCCTTCGATGAGCCTGCACAGCGGGAATAAGACGGTTATAAGGGGCTTCTATAATCCGGGGGAAGAGGCGTTTATGGCTGATTATTTGATGAGATACGGCAGCTCTGTGGTATCCGTGAAGCCTGAATCCCTGAAACGAATGATCCAAGATCGGGCAGAGCGTTTGTTGCAACATTATCGGCAATTATGACTGCATCCCCTCATTTCCCCTCCCCTGCCTTCATATAATGCTAAAAAGACATACCTCGGAGGTACCCAAGGATGGGCGACGTGCTCCGTGCAGTGGATGAGGAAATAACGCGGCTGACCAAGGCGCTGATTCAGCAGCAGCGTGAGGATGGATCCTGGCATTTTTGCTTTGAAAATGGGACGGTGATCGATGCGTATGTGATCATTCTCTTTCGGGTGCTGGGCGTCGAGAATGAAGCGCTGATTCGCCAGCTCCATGACCGGATCCTCGCAGAGCAGCAGCCCGAGGGCTGCTGGAAATGGTTCTTCGATGAAGCAGAAGGAAATCTATCCGCTTCGGTGGAGGCTTATTATGCCCTGCTCTATTCCGGTTACAGCCAAGCAGCTGACGAGCCGATGCAGCGGGCCAAACGGTATATTCTATCCCAAGGCGGGCTTGGGATGGTCACCAATCTCCTGACCAAAGCGATCCTCGCCGCCACAGGGCAAAGGAAATGGCCCAAATCCATCTCGCTTATCCCGCTGGAGTTTCTGCTGCTTCCGGCTGATTTTCCGATGAATTTCTTTGACTTCTCCGGTTATTCCCGGGTTCATCTTACCCCGATGCTGATCATGGCCGACAAACGTTTCTCCATAAAGGGAGCTCATGCTCCCGATCTGTCCGATCTCACCAGCCGGCCTGTGGATGAGGACGAGCAGCTCCCTCGCGGCTATCAGGATATGCTGGACGGCATACAAGCGGGGCTAAACCGGCTTATCGGCACACCCCATAAAATACATAAAGCCGCTACAGCCAAGGCTGAGCAATTTATGCTGGAGCGGACCGAGGCCGACGGCACTCTCTACAGCTATGCCAGCAGCACGATTCTCATGATTTTCGCCTTGCTGGCTCTTGGGTATGATCAGCAGCATCCTCTCATTACCCGCGCCATTCAAGGGCTTACCGCTATGCAATGCCGCTCTGATGGTACAACAACGATCCAAAACTCCCCTTCTACCGTGTGGGATACCGCTTTGCTCGCCTATGCTCTGCAAGAATCCGGGATGGCCGCTGATCATCCAACGGCTCGGCGTGCCGCTTCGTATCTGCTCTCTAGACAACAGCATAAAACGGCAGATTGGAGCCTCCATAATCCGGATACCCCTCCCGGAGGCTGGGGATTCTCGGAGACCAATACACTCCATCCCGATGTGGATGATACGACGGCGGCTCTACGGGCAATCGCGGGCTTGTCCCATACCGATCCTGCCTGCCTGGCATCGTGGAACCGCGGACTAAATTGGGTAATATCCATGCAAAATAACGACGGCGGATGGCCGGCATTCGAAAAGAACACGAATCATGAGATGCTGACCTGGCTCGCCATCGACGGCGCCAAATCGGCAGCTATTGATCCCTCAGAGGCGGATCTTACAGGCCGGACCCTGGAGTATCTCGGGAACTTCGCCGGACTGGATACCCGGCTGGAATGGATTCAGCGAGGAACGCGGTGGCTGCTCCAACATCAGGAGAAGGATGGCTCCTGGTATGGAAGATGGGGCGTCTGCTATATCTATGGTACATGGGCTGCACTGACGGGCCTAGCGGCTGTCGGCCTCCCGGCAAGCGATGCGGGGATACAAAAAGGCACCCGCTGGCTTCTAACCATCCAAAACCCAGACGGCGGATGGGGCGAATCCTGCCACAGCGATCGGCTGCAGCGTTACTTGCCTTTAGGGAACAGCACCCCCTCCCAGACCGCATGGGCACTGGACGCGCTTATCGCTGTGCACACGCAGCCAACGTCTGCGGTAAATGCAGGAATCCGCAGGCTTATCGCATTACTGCATGAAGACAACTGGAAGAGCACTTATCCGACAGGCGCGGGTCTTCCCGGCCATTTTTATACCCATTATCACAGCTACCGCTATATCTGGCCGCTCCTGGCGCTGAGCCACTATCAAAGGAAATATGGTGACAAGCACAACTAAAAACGGCCCCAGTCCCAACACAGGTCGGGACCAAGGCCGTTCATAAATATATTATTGATTCCGAATCAGGTAATCGAATGCACCTAAAGCTGCGGTAGCACCGGATCCCATCGAAATGATGATTTGCTTGTAAGGCGAGTTCGTGCAGTCGCCGGCAGCGAATACGCCAGGGATGCTCGTTGCGCCATGGTTGTCAACAACGATTTCGCCCATGCGAGTACGCTCAATCGTGTCACCGAGCCAGTCGGTATTCGGAACCAGACCGATTTGAACGAATACGCCCTCGAGATCAAGATGCTTTGTCTCGCCGCTCTCGCGCTCGATGTAGCTGACGCCGTCAACTCGGTTCGAACCCGTGATTTCTTTCACTTGCGCATTTTTGATAACAGTCGTATTTGGCAAACTATTCAGACGCTCTTGCAGTACAGAATCTGCCTTCAGCTCTGGCATAAATTCCAGAACGGTAACATGGTCGGTAAGACCTGCAAGATCAATCGCTGCCTCAATACCGGAGTTTCCGCCGCCTACTACGGCAACCTTCTTGCCTGCGAATAGAGGACCATCGCAATGCGGGCAGTAGGCTACGCCTTTGTTCTTATATTCTGCTTCGCCAGGTACGCCCAGATTGCGCCAGCGGGCTCCTGTGGAAATGATGACGGTCTTACTCTTCAGAATTGCGCCATTTTCCAGCTCAACTTCAATAAGATCCTTCTTCTCCAGACGTTTCGCACGTTGTGCCTTCATAATATCGATGTTGTATTCCTTCGCATGCTCTTCAAGGCTGGCAGCGAGTTTAGGCCCTTCCGTGTACTTCACGCTGATGAAGTTCTCGATGCTCAAGGTATCATTAACCTGTCCGCCGAAGCGCTCGGCCACAATACCTGTGCGGATTCCTTTGCGTGCCGCATAAATCGCCGCACTCGCGCCGGCTGGTCCGCCGCCGATGACCAGGACGTCAAACGGCTCCTTGTTCTCGAACTCGGAGGTATCCGAAGTACCCAGCTTCGCAAGGATGTCATCGATCGTCATGCGGCCGCTCTCGAAGAATTCGCCATTCAGGTGAACGGTCGGCACGGCCAGAATGTCCTTGCTCTCCACTTCTTCCTTGAAGGCTGCGCCGTCGATCATCGTATGTGTGATGCCAGGGTTCAGAATACTCATCAAGTTGAGTGCCTGCACAACGTCAGGACAGTTGTGGCAGGATAGGCTTACGTAAGTCTCGAAGTTATATTCGCCTTTAATGCTCTTGATCTGATCAATTACGCTTTGTTCCACCTTTGGAGCTCTGCCGCTGACTTGAAGCAGTGCCAGAACGAGCGAAGTGAATTCATGTCCCAATGGAACGCCGGCAAAAGTTACGCCAGTATCTTCACCTACACGATTGACGCTAAAACTTGGCGTTCTAGCCAATTGCGCATGCTCTATAGTAATTCTATCCGACATGCTGGATAGTTCATTCACTAAATCCAGCATGTCGTTAGATACAGAATCGCTACCTGCACTGACCTTCAGCAGAACATCGCCTTCCAAAAGCTGAAGATATTGCTCCAGTTGTTGTTTAATGTCTGCATCCAGTTTCATGATTTCTCTCTCCTTAGATCTTACCTACGAGATCAAGGCTAGGCTTCAATGTTTCTCCGCCTTCTTTCCATTTCGCAGGGCACACTTCGCCTGGATGTTTGCGTACATATTGAGCTGCCTTGATTTTGTTGATAAGCGTGCTTGCATCACGGCCGATGCCGTCTGCAGTGATTTCAACCGTTTGGATTACGCCGTCTGGATCGATGATGAACGTAGCGCGGTTCGCCATGCCACTTGCTTCATCCAGCACGTCGAAGTTACGGGAAATGGTATGGGATGGGTCACCAATCATAATGTAAGTAACCTTGCTGATGGCCTCGGAGCTGTCATGCCATGCTTTGTGCACGAAGTGGGAATCCGTGGATACGGAGTATACTTCTACGCCAAGGTCTTTCAATGTAGCATATTGATCCTGCAAGTCTTCAAGCTCAGTTGGGCACACAAATGTGAAGTCTGCTGGGTAGAAGCAAACTACGCTCCATTTGCCTTTGAAGTTCTCGTCAGATACCTCGATGAATTCACCGTTGTGGAAAGCCATTGCTTTAAACGGTAGTACCTCTGTTCCAATCAATGCCATGGTTAATCTTACCTCCTAAATTTTCGCAATTAGTGATAGAAGCTTAAGACTAGTTTATCACACCGTCTCACTCAACTAAAACTAATTCTTATTTATAATCATTATTATATGCTACTGATTCTCATTGTCAAACATCTTCACGAAGTCTTCATAATTCCTAATTTACCCTATGTGAGCATAAATTATCTGTCGCAAACAGAAAACACATAATAAAAAAACTGTAACTCCAATCATCAGATACAATCTAACAATTAGAGATACAGTTCAGCGGGGCAATCTTTATCACTTCATTAACTTACTGAGCCGCCAAGTCTCCAATAATCTCCTGGAGTAGTTCCTTCTCCGTTTCTTTAATTATGTCGAGAAGTTTAATCATACGCTCCACAACCTCTAGCTGTTTGCTTATGTGCAGACGCAGGCAAAGATTACGCAAGACAAGGCATTGTTTCGCCAACTGTTCATAACGGTCAATATGTTCGAGGGACAACTGGACTCCTTTATTCTCAACCAAGAAGCGCAGCCTAGCATGCATAACTTTTTTATGTTCATACAATATGTGAAATATCCTTACATCGGTCACGTGACTACGTAAATTATGTAAATAATCGATAACTTCATCATACACCGCTAGCCCGAAGACATTTTCAGCAGAATTGGCATACATACGAAAACGGTCTGATGAATTACGACTATATAGGTACTCTTCCATTTGTTCCAGCATAATTCTCTTGTCAAAGGTAAACGTATTAGAGTGTTTTAGATCTAAGAAGTGCATACCATCAGCCCACTCAATAAGATCACCTTTCGATTGGTCAAACTGGAGTAGCGCCTTTTCCATTAAGGCAGAGCTCACCTCTCCGGAATTATAGAGGAAATTTTCATTAAAGCCGGCAATGTGAAATTCATCCCGCTGTGGATCGAACCCGTACAAAAATATATCATGTGCATTATGCCTTCTTTGATAGTTTAACCTGTTGGGCACGTAATACTCATTAGCAAATGTGATGATATATTTACCTTCCTCCAACCTATCTTTAAGAAATGGAATCAGCGGGGTGTACTTGGTAATTAACGACTTCGGAATGTACATTTCTCCGAGCAGCGGGCTGGATTTTTGAAATTCATAGAAATCAAGCACAGGAGTATATGGCCTCTTAACCAGCACTAACTGAATGTAATTGCAATAAAACCAGTTGAAAAAATCAGTATGCTGCGCCATAATGGACAGCCTGTAAGCATGATGCTGATAGCCAATTACCGGTGAATCCCCTAATGAAAGCTTCATAATTGCTTCCCTCCGTTTATTCAGAATGCTGCTCATGTAATCCTCTGGCACACAACATACAACCTACTATAGTTTCCTCTAATTTACCCATCTTCATCTTCCATGCTTCCGTCCATCCTCTCTTCAGCGAGGAAATTGATTGTATTTCATGCAGTTAGATCCTCGGTTTTGGCCATGTTAGAGGGAACTAATTGTAAAACTTACATTTAGTTTTAGGTTATTTCGACGATTTAGCCCAATTCAGGCAAACTACCAGCATGTTTTACATTTAGCATATGTATTTTTTAAAAAAGAGCTTAAAATCTAAGGGCTGAGACGTCCGCCACCGCGATCTAACAAGCCTCCCTTCCTACAATTAAAATGTTCTGTACCTAAACATCCTCTTCATTCCTTAAGTAATAACTTAATTATTAACAAATAATATAATAAATTTCTCATCTGCAATGAATACACAAAACTATAAATGTTACATATAAAACTTTAGATATTACACAAGAATATAACAGGTATTCCCCTAATAGTTTAAAACTGTAATTATCCTGTAGTATTAATTATTGATGCAATCCATTTAACACAGCCCCTCTGTTCCCCATCCTAAAGAGCACAAATGGAAATTTATCTTTAAAAACTACGGAATAATCTTTAATTTCTAGCTAGAAGCGTTTTTTGCACGGATGCTATGATTTGGGTTGGGAAAGGAGGACTCCTTCAATCTATTGAAAGCGCTTTACCATTTTAACCAATCTACTGTAGGGGGAATGCAACGAATGGGAAAAATGTTCAAGCAAGGCATCTCGATTTTGCTTGCAGTAATCCTGCTTATTCCTTTAGGCTGGCTGCCTCCAGAAGCGAATGCGGCGGCGCCATCGGCCACGAATGATGCGGTAACCGTCTATCACGAGACCTTTGCCGGCGGCCAAGGCGCGGCGACACAGTCGGGTGGCGCTCAACTGGCACCGGTCACCAGCAAGGTCTTTGACGGGAACGATGATGGAGCGGCTCTATATGTCAGCAACCGAACGAACGACTATGACGCAGTTGATTTCAAATTTGCCGACATTCACCTGATTAATGGCAAAACTTACACCGTCACAGCATCCGTCTATGTGGATGCGAACGAGAGCATACCAAGCGGTGCCCAGGCTGTTCTTCTAACTGTGAATAGCTATGGGAACTGGACCGGCGTTAACTATGAAGCTGGCAAAGCTGTTACTTTGACCAGAGAGTTTACCGTCGATACCAGCAAGGATACGGCTCTGCGCATTCAATCCAATGATGAAGGAGCCTCCGTTCCCTTCTACATCGGGGATATCCTGATCACCGAGAAGGCCAATTCCGGCGGTGGCAATCCTGAACCGCCTAGACCGCCAGCGAAGGATTTCACCACCATCACCTTCGAGGATGGAACAACCGGCGGATTTGAGGGACGTGCAGGCACAGAAACGCTGAACGTCACCGAAGAAGCCAATCATACCGAAGGCGGCTCCCGCGCTTTGAAGGTAGAAGGCAGAACATCGACTTGGCATGGCCCGTCGCTGCGCGTCGAGGAATACGTCGACAAGGGCAGCGAATACAAGATTTCCGCTTGGGTCAAGCTGATCGACCCTGCAAGCTCGCAGCTTCAGCTGTCCACGCAAATCGGCAATGGCGGCAGCGCGAATTATGTCGCACTCGCCCCTAAAACGATCAATGCCAGCGACGGCTGGGTCCAGTTTGAGGGAACCTATCGTTATAACAGCGTCGGCGATGAATACTTAACGATCTATGTGGAGAGCTCCAATAACGCCGCGGCCTCCTTCTATATCGACGATATCAGCTTCGAGAAAACAAGCGCCGGACCGATTGATATCGAAAAGGACCTGCTTCCGATCAAGGACGTTTATCAATCTGACTTTCTGATCGGCAGCGCCATATCCGCGGAGGATCTCGACGGCGTTCGGCTTGAGCTGCTGAAGATGCATCACAACGTAGCCACGGCGGGCAACGCCATGAAGCCGGATGCGCTGCAGCCGAGCAAAGGGGACTTTACCTTTGATGCCGCCGATGCGATGGTGGATAAAATTCTAGCCGAGGGAATGCAGATGCACGGACACGTGCTGGTCTGGCATCAGCAATCGCCGGCATGGATGAATACGACGACGGATGCAGCAGGCAATACGGCTCCCCTGAGCCGGGATGAGGCGCTCGCGAACTTAAGAGCCCACATCCGAACGGTCGTTGAGCATTTCGGCGACAGAGTCATTTCCTGGGACGTCGTCAATGAAGCGATGAACGATAATCCGCCTAATCCGTCCGACTGGAAAGAGGCGCTGCGCAAAGCTCCATGGTATCAGGCCATCGGCCCGGACTATATCGAGCAAGCGTTCCTCGCCGCCCGGGAAGTACTGGACGAGAAAGGCTGGGACATCAAGCTGTACTACAATGATTACAACGATGATAACCAGAACAAAGCCGAGGCCATCTACAGCATGGTCAAAGAAATCAATGAGAATTACGCCAAGACACACCCGGGCAAGCTGCTGATCGACGGCGTCGGCATGCAGGGGCATTATTCGGTGAACACGAACCCGGCCAACGTCAAGCTGTCCTTGGAGAAGTTCATTTCCTTAGGCGTGGAAGTGAGCGTCACCGAGCTCGATATTCAAGCCGGCAGCAACTATCAGCTTTCCGATCAACTTGCCAATGCGCAATGCTATTTATACGCAGAGCTGTTCAAAATCTATAAGGAGCACGCCGATCATATCGCCCGCGTTACGTTCTGGGGCCTCGATGATGCCACAAGCTGGAGAGCCTCGAGCAATCCATTGCTATTTGATAAAAACCTCCAGGCCAAACCGGCTTATTACGGTGTCATTAACCCGGATAAATTCATCGAGGAGCATCAGCCTGAGACAGGCAATGCCAACCAGTCCACGGCCAAATTTGCCACTCCGGTCATTGACGGAACGGTTGACGCCGTATGGAATGACACCCCGGGCATGCCAATTAACCGGTATCAGATGGCTTGGCAGGGAGCAAATGGAGTTGCCAAAGCGCTGTGGGACGACAAGAACCTGTACGTGTTGATCCAGGTAAGCGACTCCCAGCTCGACAAATCCAGCGCTAACGTATGGGAGCATGATTCCGTCGAAGTCTTCCTGGACGAGAACAATGCCAAAACCTCGTTCTATCAAGATGACGACGGGCAGTATAGAATCAATTTTGCTAACGAGACTTCGTTTAATCCGCCAAGCCTCGCTGAAGGCTTCGAATCGGCTGTCCAGGTCTCCGGCTCGAACTACACGGTGGAAATGAAGATTCCGTTCAAAACGATTACACCGGCCAACAATATGAAAGTAGGCTTCGACGCCCAGATCAATGACGCCAAAGACGGCGCCCGCCAAAGCGTAGCCACGTGGAATGACACGACCGGCAACGGATACCAGGACACCTCCGTGTACGGTGTGCTGTCTCTCATCGGCAAGCCAGCTGCCCCAGGCGGAAGCAACAGCGGCGGAAGCGGAAGCAGCAGCGGCAGCACCAATAGCGGCAGCGGATCTGCCCCTCAAGAAGGAAACGTGGAGAGCAAAGACGGTGTAGTCACGATTAAACCGGGAGTCAAAGTCGATAACGGACGTGCAACGGCTACGATTTCCGAGGACACCCTGAGCAAAGCTCTCGAGCAGACCGCTCCTGCCGCTAACGGCAAGAAGCAAATCGTCATTGACGTGCCGGAGCAGGCGGAGGCAGCGTCCTATGAAGTGCAGCTGCCAGCGCAGAGCCTGAAGGGGCAGGAAGCCTTCCAGCTATTATTGAAGACGGATCAAGCGACACTGCAAATTCCGAGCGGACTGCTGTCCAACGCGGCCGTAGACGCTGATCAAGTATCTGTCCGCGTAGGCGCAGCCTCTACTGAGGGCTGGAGTGCGGCTGCCCGGGAACGGATCGGCAGTCACCCGGCGATCGACCTGAGCATCACGGCAGGTGATAATGTCATCGCCTGGAATAACCCTGATGCCCCAATCACGGTAGCCATTCCTTACACGCCGTCCGCGGAAGAGCTGAACCATCCGGAACAGATCGTTGTTCTGTATATTGACGGCAATGGCAACGCGACAGCCATTCCGAACGGAAGATATGATGCAGCAGCGGGAACGGTTGTTTTCCAAACTGACCATTTCGGTTCCTACGCTGTAGCCTTCTCATCGAAGAGCTTTGGAGATCTGCACCATGTTCCTTGGGCCAAACGAGCCATCGATGCGCTGGCGGCTCGCGATATCATCCAAGGAACAGATGACAGCAGCTTCTCTCCTGAAGCTGCTATCAACAGAGCGGACTTTCTGGCGCTTCTGATCAGAACCCTGGAGCTGAAAGGCACTGGCCGCAATGAGGCCGCCTTCAGCGATGTCCCATCCACGGCTTACTACAGCCATGAATTGGCCATTGCCAGGGAGCTCGGTATCGCCGCCGGGTTTGCGGACAATACCTTCAGACCTGACACCGAGATCTCGCGCCAGGATATGATGGCGCTGGCAGCACGCGCACTTGCAGCCGCTGGCAAGCTATCCGAAGGCACCGCAGCCCTGGACGCTTATACGGATGCAGAGAGCGTTGCTGACTATGCCAAAGACAGCATCGCAGCTCTGGTGAAGAGCGGCATCATCGCCGGCAAGAACGACAAGCTGGCGCCGCATGATTCACTCAACCGCGCTGAGGCAGCGGCCATCCTGTACCGCATTTGGAAGCTGTAGGCACGGATAACAAACAAGCTGACACCGGCTCATACCGGTGTCAGCTCTTTATTTGGATTAAGGTAGCAATAATTGACTGCTATACACAAATATGAAAAACTTGGGTTAGGTGATGAGTATGGATATTCCAAACAATAACAATATCGTCGGGAATAAAGTTTCCAACGCCCAAAAAGGCGGCAAACGACCCGGAGCCGGCCGCAAGCCTATCGGCCTGACCCGGAAAATATCCTTGACGCTGCCGCCCGCCTATGGGCGGAAATCGACCGGCGCTGCTACAACTCTGATTATTCCATTTCGGAAATATTAAGAGCGATCGTAGAAGACTACCTGCAGGAAGCAGACCTTCTCGATACGTCGAAGTAAGGAGGGATTGGCATGGCGGATCAGCATCATTTAGAATTGCCCGATGGGCGACAGAATAAATCCACAACCTCATAACACACAAGCCCCACCCCAATGGGCCGGGCTTTCAATTACTCCAAATGCTTACTGCAATTTAATAAATTACAGCGCCAGCCTGACTGATCATAGGCTAAAATCGTCAAAGAGGTGTTCGTCAAGTGGCCCTGCACCACCGTTCCGTAACGATTAGCGATTACGGGTTCGATCATGCCCCCGTGACTGACGATCAGCAACCGCTTCCCTTCATAGATTCTCCCCATCTCTTCATAAAAGGAATCCCAGCGATGAAGCACAGAATCCAGTGGTTCTCTTCCTAAATCCAGCTCGCGCCAGTTCTCTCCCCAGCGCTCGATTCTTTCTGACAGCGTCGTTCCTTCCAATTCTCCGAAGCTGCGTTCACGAAGCCGTTCATCCGCTCCCAGGAACGGAATACCCGAAGATCCCGCCAACAATTCTCCCGTCAGCCTCGCCCTGTCCAAGTGACTGGATACAATTCCGTCCCACTCCGCAGCGTCAAGCCTTCGTCCAAGCAATAAAGCCTGGTCCCTTCCGGCCGCGGCTAGAGGAATATTTGTCATCCCCTGCATGCGTCCAATTAAATTCCAATCCGTGATTCCGTGACGGATGAATCCTATTTTGATCATGTCGCTATAAAATACTTTGCATGCTTCTCCAAAGTATCGTTCGACTCATCGGTAATAATCGTGCATTCTTCGATATCAAAAGCCTTGCAGAAGGTCATTTTATCAGCCTTGGAACTGTCTGCCAGAACAAATACATCGGTCGAGTTGTTCTTCACGATTTCCTTCTTCTTGGCTTCCTTCGGATCCGGCGTATTAATCCCGCCTTTCAGAGCGTAACCGCTGGCTCCTAGAAATGCCTTATCAAAAAACATACTTTCTAATTGAGTTTCCGTTAAGGGGCCAGAAATAGATGCCAGAGACTTCGTGACTTCTCCGCCTAAGACGATACAACTGAACTTGGCATCATAAATTTCAGGGATTACTTTCGTGTTGGAAGTAACTACTTTTATGTTTTTGTCTTTCAGATATTTGATCATCTCGAACACGGTTGTCCCGGAGTCGATATAGATGACATCTCCCTCATTGACTAGAGACGCCGCAAATTTGGCGATTTGATCCTTCTTTTCGATATTGATTAACTCTTTCGTACGGATTGGAGTTTCATAGGAGTCCTCCTTGATCCGGACGGCGCCGCCGCGCAGAAGCTCGATTTGCCCTTCCTCGGCAAGCGTCTTCAGGTCACGGCGAATGGTAGACAACGAAGCACTTTTAATCGTTTGGGCCAATTCTCCAACATATACGATCTCCTTCTTCTCTACCTCTTCAAGAATCTGTTTTCTGCGAACATATGGAATCAAATTTGGTCACCTCAGCCCTTTAACACTACAGCCATTCCGGCCTAAATCTAACCTAATTATATCATATGCCCCGTCTTTAAGAACGGGGCGCTGCAAGCTCCTCTAATGTCGGCATCGCAGGCTGCGCACCGATCCTGGTTACAGTTATAGCTGCTGCCCTTGTCGCAAATTCCGCCGCTGCGGTAATCTCCGTATCTAGCAGAAGCTGATAAGCCAATGCGCCGATAAAGGAATCTCCTGCACCGGTCGTTTCAATCGCATGGACTGGCCGTGCTTCAATGTGAATATTAGAGGCGTCGTTAAACAGCACGCTCCCCTTGCTTCCTAATGTAATGATCAGCAGCTCCCCTGTTTTGTTATAGAGCTCTCGTCCATATTTCAATGCAGATTCCAGATCATCAATCTCCTGGCCGCAATAGAATGAAGCCTCCGGTTCATTGACGACCAGGCAATTTACCTTCGCAAGTGCATCAGCGGAAATTGCCGCAGCAGGAGCCGCATTCAGGATCACATAGCAGCCAAGTTCATGAGCCCGATGAATGCAATATTCCACGACCTCAACCGGAACTTCAAGCTGCAAAATAACGATGGAACTGCGTTTCAGAAGAGACTCAATCGCATCGATTCTCTCCTTTGTCATTGTGTAATTGGCCCCTTTGGATATGGTGGCCATCAATGATCCATCTTCCAGCGCATTTACGACGCCTACGCCTGTTGTTTCATTTACTCTGGCTACATAATCCGTATTCACGCCGTAACTCTTCAGCTCTTGCAGCAGTTGATCCCCCATAACATCCTTGCCGGTCGAACCAACCAGGTAGGTGGGAACACCAAGCTTGGCACATTGCACCGCTTGATTCGCTCCTTTGCCCCCGCCTGCAACGGACATGTGCTCGGCTGAATAGGTTTCGCCTATGGCTGCCAAGCGCTGCTGTTTAAAAATAATATCAAAATTGATGCTCCCTATCACAGTAATAACCTTGTCCTTCACTCAACTCCACTCCATCCGCTTGCGAACTTTGATGTCTGCCCACTCAGATTTTGCCCAATAATCTTTTGCCAAAACCGCTGATTTTGCTTTGCACGACTTCAAAATAAGCCGCTACTGCAATAATAGCTCCTGTAGCTATATACTGCCAGAATGAATCCACGCCAACGACAACCAGGCCGGTCTTTAATGCGGACAAAATAAGAGCGCCAAGCAGGGTGCCGATGATGCTGCCCTTCCCTCCAGCCAGACTAGTCCCGCCAATAGCGGCTGCGGCGATCGCATAGAGCTCATAGCTCTGTCCGGCGGCTGGTTCGCCTGTGCCTAACCGGGCCAGCATCACCATTCCGGCAAGCGCCGCTCCAACGCCGCACAATGCATAAGTCACAACTTTGGTAAAATCGACATTGATGCCAGATAGCCGTGTGGCCTCTTCATTACCGCCAATTGAGAATATAAAGGTTCCTGTTCTGGTCTTCTTCAGGATGACATGACTTATAACTGCAAATGCTAATAGAATTGGAATGGATATCGGGAAGTCCCCGACCAGATCCCCATCCATCATATTGCGGAAATTCTGGGGAATATTCAGTACAGGCCAGCCTTTGGTGATGATATAAGCCACACCGCGGAAAATACTCATCGTCGCCAATGTCGCAATAAAAGGCTGCAGCTTGAACTTGGTGACAAGCAGACCGTTAAACGCCCCAATTAACGCACCAAGCATAATCCCTAGAATGATAGCTAGAACAGGGTTCATCCCGCTTTTCGTCAAAAACCATCCTACGCTGACAATGACAATCGCCATAATTGATCCAATAGACAAATCGATGCCGCCCGTAATAATAACAAAAGTAATCCCTATCGCCAAAAGGCCGTTAATCGTGCTTTGGTCGACGATGTCCAGCAGGTTGGCAGGACTCAAGTAAATAGGATCAATGATAGCAAAAACGGCCACCAACAGAAACAAAGTGACAAGCAAGCCTACTTCCCTGCCCATATTTTTAATCATCCGGTTAAATAAGTTCATGGCTACTTCTTCGAACCCCCCATGGCATAATGTAATATGGTCTCTTCATCAAGTTCATGCCTTTGAAGTTCCTTCATCATTTTTCCTTCATGCATGACGATGACTCTATCGCTCATTCCAATGACTTCCGGAAGCTCTGAGGATACCATAATGATAGATTTTCCAGCTTCCAGAAGCTCCTCCATCAGCCTATAAATCTCTGCTTTAGCACCGACGTCAACCCCTTTAGTCGGTTCGTCGAAGATTAAGATATCAACGTTAGTAGAGAGCCATTTCCCTAATACCACCTTCTGCTGGTTACCTCCGCTGAGGTTATAAGTCATATAATTGGGATCTTTGGGGTTCAGCTGCAGATCATTCGTTAGCTGCTTGCAGTTATCTATTTTCAAATTTTGATGAATGAAGCCCATTGGTGAGAACTTGTCCAGAGCAGCCAGGCCCATATTATCCGCATTCGTCAGATTGCGAATGAATCCCTGGGTTTTGCGGTTCTCCGGGATGAGCCCGATACCCTGCTTCACTCCTTGCTTTGGTGTCCTGATCTCCCGCTTCGTGCCTTTTATAAATATTTCGCCGGTTGTCTTCCGGTCAGCCCCGAATACCGTTCGTACCACATCCGTACGTTTAGAACCGACCAGACCCGAAAACCCTAAAATCTCGCCCTTATGCAATTGAAAGCTTATATTCTCGAAGACGCCGCTTCTGGACAGATTCTTTACTTCCAGTACAATTTCATCTGTAGCGAGTTCCGGCTTTTTGCGCTCAGCGAACGCGGCCACTTCCCGGCCAACCATACTTTGAATCAGCTTCTGGCGCGTCATTTCTTTTGTTGGATAAGTGCCTACGAATTTACCGTCCCGCAGCACTGTAATGCGATCGGAAATTTCAAATAACTCATCAAGGCGATGCGAAATATAAATCACGGTGATACCATTGGCCTTTAGTTCCCTTATAATCTCAAATAACGCCCGCGTCTCATTTTCGGTCAGCGCAGCTGTAGGTTCATCAAAGGAGATGATACGGGCTTCATGAAAAAGAGCCTTCGCGATTGACAGCATTTGCATTTCGCCTGTGCTCAAGGTACTCACCAAATCCGAGCTTCTAAACTTGCATCGCAGACGCTGGAGTATCGCGTCCACCCGGAGGTTCATCGTTTTAAAATCAATAAAAACACCCTTCTTCGGCTCATGCCCGAGGGCAACATTCTGTCCAACCGTTAAATCTGTAATCAGGCTTACCTCTTGGTGAACCTTGGAAATGCCTGATTTAATGGCATCATTGGCATTCCTGAAGGAAGCCTTTGCTCCATCAATCCAAACTTCACCTTCGTATTCGTTATAGATGCCATGCAGAATGTTGAGCAAAGTGGACTTGCCGGCTCCATTCTCGCCAATTAACGCATGGATTTCACCCTCGAGCACATTGAAGCTAATGTTATCGAGTGCTTTTACTCCGGGAAATGTCTTTGATATGGCCTTGAAATCAATCATTGGATTTGACATCGTTCTCCACCTTCTTTATGAGAACAGCCGGAAGATCAGCGGTCTGTCCGGCCGTTCATTTGGATCAGATTTATGGATTACTCAAACACTGCTTTCTCCCAACCAATAATTTCTTCTGCCGGCGTATTGACGTTAGAACTATCAATGAGAGCCTGAGGAGTCCAAATGACTCTCGGCATCTCCTGCCCTCCAAGTACACGAAGCGCCGCTTCTACGGCGATTTGCCCTTTGTATTTAGGGAAAGAGTCGATGGTTGCCGACAATTCGCCTTTTTTAATCGACTCGTAAGCTTCGCCAATACCATCAACGCCAACTACAAGAATATCTTTGCCGGACGCCTTAACCGCTTCCACAACACCGAGCGCCATCGTATCATTGTTGGCAAAAATCGCTTTCAAATCAGGATGCTTTTTGATCCAGGTTTCGGCAAGATCTCTCGCTTTGGAACGATCCCAGTCCGCGTTTTGTTTCTCGACAATTTTAACGTCAGGTGCGTTCTTTGCGATCCAATTCTCGAAGCCGGCTGTTCGCTGACGGGCTGCAAACGCTTTCGGCATTCCGATAACGATAGCAATATCACCTTCGTGATTCAATTTCTCTGCGATCCATTCCGCAGCCAACTCCCCATTTTCAATCGCTTTTGGACCTACAAAATATGGAGCGGTTGCAATCAATCCATCATTAACGTTAATCACCGGAATATCTAGTTTTTTGGCGTCTTCCACACCTGGCGTCAGGTTGCCGTCAGAAATCGGAGAGAGCAGCAATGCGGAATACCTCTTATTAATCATATCTTTAACAACGGACAGCTGACCTTGTTCGTCCCCTTCCCCTTGAGCCGCCTTCACGTCGATGCTAAGGTCGATGCCACCCTTTGCCATTTCCTCTACGCCTAGCTCCATTCCTTCCTTGAGCGTTCTCCAATACTCATTTTCAAAAGCTTTAGAAACCGCGCCCAATATAATCGGCTTAGCCGGTTTCGGGACAGCTCCATATTGTTCTCTCAGCTGCTTGAATTCTACACCGTCAGCCTCATCAGGATTGAATTCAACCGCATTTGCGGGGTCGGCAGATTCGGGCTTATTATTGCCTGCATTGCCTGATTCGCTAGTTCCGCCGCAAGCGGTTGCAAAAACTACGACACACATGAGCATAACAAATGTTTTCAAGATACCTGTTCTCATTCTCTTTATCCCCCTAAGATAGTATAAGTTTCAAGCAACCAGCCGTGATAAACACGGTTTAGGTTGCAGGAATACAGCCGCTATGATGGTGTTTTATTTCAGGCAAGCCAACATGATTTCTTGCGCGGCAACAGCATCATTCCGGTCAATGATCGATTGGATCCGCTCGACACCGATTTGATCAATTAACTGCTCCAATTTGCTGAACATCGCAATGTTTGCCTTAAGCTCGTCTAATGGCTGTTCACGAACCGGGAACGTATCGAAGTAAACAACTCCCTGATAATTATACTTCTTCATATAAAAGATGAATTCCAGCGTTTGAATAAAGTTGACTGAACCAACCATCAACCCGTCATCATTGAGCTTATTACCGTCATTTATATGAATGCCATGGAGCTTCCCGCGCTCGGCTACCAGGCTTAACCCATAAGATGGATTCTCTGCCTTCATAAGCATGTGGCAGAAATCAAGGGTAACCCCCAGATTGGAAGCCCCTACATCTCCAACCATGAGCAGAGTATCGGCGTAGCTGGAGATGAATGAATATGCTCGCGGCTGGAACGGCTTATACTCGATGCTGATTTTTAAATCGGAGCCGTAGCGGCAAATCTCTTCGATCGCGCGGGCGACCTGGTTCCACACCTGTGCATAATTGATTTGAAAGGAGTAATCAAAGCCCTCATAACCGAGCCAGATGATGACATGCTCCCCGCCCAGCTCCCTGCAAACATCAATGGATTGCTTGCACAGTTCAATGGCTTTGCGCGCCACATCCGCGTCAGAATTCCCCAGCTCTCCGTTAATAAACTCCTTCCGGAATCTCGGATTAATGGCATTCAGCTTAATGTCGTTGCGCTTCAACGCATCCTTGATCTCTTCTACAGAGTTGGTTTGAAAATGCTCCGGGTAATTCAGATCGACATGAGTCACGCCAGATACCGCAGCGACTTGGTCAATCGTCTCGACGATAGAGCTATTAGGAAAAGAATTCAACCTAGTTGCGAATTTCATGGATAACTCTCCTTTTCAGTTCGGTTCTCTCTTATCTATCTTCTCTATTGCCAGCAAAATATAGCTGGTTTTTTCAAAAATTATCAACCCTCCTTAATTTTTTTGACGATTTTTGTCTCATAGTGAAAAATAATAAAAAATATTGATCTGTTATGATTTTATAGTAATTGAGTGACGCCATGTTGTCAATAAGTTTCATTAATATTCATTTATTAGCGATAAAAAAAGAAAATATATGAATTTTAGTGAAACACAATGTAACAATGATCAACAAAAATCCACAGCCATACCGGCTGTGGATTATGCATCCAATCTTACTATTGCTATATTCCTATTTCTCTCATCTTCGCTGTTACTTGCCCGACCCTTCCATCGGTGTCCGTTCCGTTATACTTCGGAAGCTTCAATTCGCTGACGATGGTTCCATCGCGCATGAACATAATACGTTCCGTCCGTGCCGCAACCGTGGCGTCGTGAGTGACAAGCAGAATCGCGGTCCCCTCTGCATTGATTTCGGAAAATAGGTCCATAATCTCCTGTGCCGATTTAGAATTGAGCGCGCCCGTAGGCTCGTCACCGAATATAATTTTCGGGCTATTCATCAGCGCGCGGCATATTCCCGCCCGCTGCAGCTGGCCTCCGGATACCTGGGTCATGTCACGTTTCTCAAGCTCGGCAATGCCTACTCTTTGCATCAGCGCTCTTGCCTTTGCCGTAATTTCTGCGGCGTTCTTTCTGCTCCCCCGCATGGACGGAAGAATGATGTTGTCAAGGATGTTCAGGTGCTTCAGCATCGTCGGCTGTTGAAATACAAAGCCCATCTGGGTTCTGCGCATATCCGCAAGCTCATTCTCCCCAAGCTTGGATAGATCCTTGCCGTCAAACAAGACCTTGCCGTCATTTACGCGATCCGTACCGCTCAGTGCAAACATCAGCGTTGATTTTCCCGAGCCCGAAGGCCCCATAACGGCCACGAACTCGCCTTCCTCTATTTCCACGGTCACGCCGCCCAATACGTTGCGCCTTTCATCGCCCTCGCCGAAGGTTTTTACGAGATGATCTCCAATAATGATTTTCTTCATAGGCCTACTCCTTTATATGTTCGGAAATGGTGATTCGACCCGCGCCCAAGGTGCCGAGGATGGTGGCGATCAGCACCGTGCCGGTCATCATCAGCGGATTTAGCAAATAGGCCGCAAGCGGCTCGACCGTAAAACGAAACGCTGCCGCTCCAAAGGAGGAGATCACCGCCCCCGCAAGCATCTCGCCTAGCGTATTGGCCAGAAGCGTCCCAAAGACAATGCCGATGATCAGCACGAATACCGCACGTGATACATACTGTGCCTGTATATCGGAACCTGTGAAGCCGAAGGCTTTCATGACAGCGATAGAGTATCTGTCTTTGGCGACAAGCAGTTTCATGAACAGCAGTGTAACCAGTACCATGATCATGAGGGCCACTGCAACGGCCGCATAAGAGGCCTTTTCGATGGAGCTTATGGTGGAACCAAACGTCTGTGCAATATAGGCATCCATATCCGATACCTTGGCGTAAGCAAATCTGCCCGCATAGTCCGTAACCTTGCTGTGGATCAGGGATGGATCTGCAAGCTCTGCACAGATGATGTACCACATCACGTCTGACGAATGGTCATTGAAAACTGCCTTTGCCGTTTTGCCTCCGTTTTGAACGTTTTCGTAGCAAACACGGCATACTCGGAAATGGCCTTATCATCTTTCATTGTCTTTAAAATTTCAGCGGCTTTGTCGGAAATGCGGTCGGTCTGCTGGAGATCAACGCGCAAATCATAGCTCCCGACACCCATATATTGAATGAAGCTTTTGGAGGAAATCGTGTTGTACAGATTCTGCGGCACAATCACGATAAATACGGCAATGATCAGCACGATCAGCATGGTGGCGTACAGTTTTTTTCGGGCCAGAACGTCCTTGACCCCTAGAAAAATATTCGTGTTGAACAGCCGGTTCGTGCTTAGGCGCAAGTGCTTTGTAACTGTCGCTTTTTCCTGAGAGTTGCCGAAACGAATGGCTTCCGCTCCAGAAATCTGCCGAAAACGTCTCAGCACGCCATTCACATAAATCATAATGGCGAGAAAAACAAGCAGAATGCCGATGATTCCAAAGAGCGGCGCCAGGGATGCGTTGCGGCTCTCCCCCATATACAGCCGGATATTTTCAAGAAGCAGATCTTTGAAGACCAAGGACAGTCCAAAACCCGCCAAGCTCCCAGCCACTGCAATGGCCGCATATTTGGCGAGATAAATCTTCTTGATGTCGGAAATACGCAGCCCTAATGTCTTCATCACTCCGATTTCGCGGTAATCGTCTTCGATTTTTGCAAGGAGCGTAAACCGGATGCACATCAAGGCGATAGCCACCAACAGGATAACCCCGATCATCATCCCATCAGAAATCGCATTGATCATTTTGAAAAGCGGATATGTAATCGTCGGCCCGTTCGCTTCGAGCCCTGCCGCAGCATAGGCCGTCTCGAAAGCCCCTAATGCCGATAAATCCTTTAACCTGAATTCAATCAAATATTCTGTGCTGCCCAGGCTTTTTAAATCGGCGTGGTCCTGGGCACTGACCAGAAATCGCTTGGAGGAAGAGAGCATGGAGTTCATCTGCGAGTCGCGCAGAAATCCCGCTACGGTAAATTCCTTGCCGCTGATGACTGCCCTGTCGCCAAGCTTGGCCGTGTTATCCCTCATATAGTTGACGGGTACATACAGCTCGCCGTCAGATACGTCTATGATGTTCCCGTTCAGATCAAGCAGATAGTCAAACTTATCGCTCTGTACGCTGAATCCGTTATCCTGGACACTGTCCGCAAGCGAGTGATTTCCTAACTCGATCCGGGCGCCGTCCATATTGAGAAACTCCAGCACTTGAAATTCATCCACATTGCTGTGCTGATCCGCAAATTCCGTTAGCCGGGCAGAATCAAGTTCACCTGCATGCATCTGCATAAAATGAGGCGTCTCCGCCCGTGTCATCAGCGTATCTATCGCTCCCGACAGATGGACAATGAGTATCGCCGCAAGCGAGACAAGCATAGCTGCCGCTGCTACAAATATCGTGGTCGTCAGCGTGATTAGTTTGCTGTTTGAAATATCATTGCGGATTAATCTAAAATACATAAGTCACCCCTGTGCCTCAGGATTCATCCCAAACATCTTCATCGTGTCCCTCAGGCTTCCGCTCTCTGCGCCAAGCAGCCTCTCCACATTGCAGATCAAGGCGTGCATTCGCGACAGGAGCTCCTCATCCGTCAATGCAACCATGTCATCATCAAAGATGGTATTCGCATAAATCACAATCATTTCCATGCACTCATAGGGATACGGCGTGTGGAACATTCCCTGCTCAATCCCCTCGCGGATGATGTCCGTTAATATCGGCGGAACGCCATGGATAATGACCTTTTGTATTTTCTGATGCATCAGCGCGTTCTGCGGCTTGTGGATATGCTCCATAATCTCCTTGCTGCTTCCGCCGCTTAGGTTCAGTGCCATGACAACACGGATCATACGCTCGACAACGGGGATGCTCCTGTCTGCGGCAGCATGCTGAGCTGCGTCTAGAAGCCGGGCGCTATACCGCTCAATGAGCGCGTCCATAATATCTTCTTTCGACTTGAAGTGATGATACAATGTTCCCCGCGCAATTCCGACCTTCTCGAGAATATCGTTGGTGCTTGTACCATCAAAGCCCTTTAGACCAAAGAGCTCATCCGCCGCATCCAGTATTTCGTTTTTGCGCTCCTCTGCATTTTTTACAATTCTCATTGATATGCCTCCTTGACCTTGCATCGCCTTACCGACCGACTGCCTGTCTATTACATCGTAACATGTCATTTTGAGATGTCAAGAGGCTCCGTTTGAGCATAAAAAAGCCCGGCCTTCATGCGGCTGGGCTTAACCATCCGACTTCACATGTTAGGATTACTCCTCCATAAATCTTAGCCTAAGAAAGCAATAGAGCGTTTTACTTTCCTTGCGAATGCAATAGGATTGTCGATCGATTCCCAATGGATATACATGAGACGCGGTTGATCAAACAGCCAGTGATTGTGGACTGCCGTTACTTTAATCCCGTTCTTGCGAAGATTGCTTAGCAATTGATTGACTTGGTTCTGGAAGAGTGCCGTTTCCCCTAAACAAAGGGCGCGCCCCGACTTATCCAGCGATTCAAACGAGAACAGCTGATAACGCACCAATGGAGATGTTGTCTTTCTGCCCAGAATAGAAGCGTTTATTCTCCTATTTCGAGATACAAAACACACCGGCCCTTTGGTTATTTCGTGCTCCGTTCCACCTAAGATGCTTGAGAACCGATCACATAATCTTCTAAAGCGAGGACTTGCTTTCACTTGCTCCGCCAAATGAGTTCATCCTTTCCATTCATAATAAAAAACTCAACCCCAACTGCGTCAACCCAAAAATGCAATCGATTCTTTTGTATTTCTGGCAAACACTACAGGATTCGAAATGGCCTCCCAATGCATATACATTAAGCGCGGGTTTTCCTTGAGCCAGTGATTATGAAGGGCAGTCACTGTTATTCCCCGTTTACGGAGATTCGAGAGCAAACGGTTAACCTGGTTTTGATGTACGGCTGTCTCCCCCAGACAAAGCGCGCGCCCCGACTTATCCAGCGATTCAAACGAGAACATTTGCATCTGAACCAACGGGGACCGCGTTCTTCTGCCCAGGATGGTCTCGCTTAAATTCGTCATCCGCGTGACAAAACAAACCGGCCCCTCCTCAATTTCAGATTCGCCCCCCAGAATTCTTCCAAATTGATTACACAGCCTTTTGAATTGCGGACTTACCTTTACTTGCCCCGCCATGTCAATCCTCCCTTAATCATTTTCTAACCATCTTATGACCGGAAAGAAAAAGTGAATTAGGCGAATCACTCATTTAAGCACAATAAAAAAAGACACTAACCCATTCAGAGTTAGTGTCTTCCGTGTTAAGGAGTCTAAGACGACTTCTTGCCTATGTTCATCGTTAAAATGCCTGTAAGGTGATCATACGACACCTTGACCATTCTGCCGTTTAACTTAAACTGCTCCGGAATGTCGTTGCGATTAAAGTAATTCCAAACCGTCTTCCATTTCTCCTCGAAGTAGAAGTGGAATAATTGCGCTGAAACGACCGGAATCTTGAACGATTCCGACAACGTCGCATCCGGCTGTCCGGGAGGCGTCCCCCATCCTGTAAACTGAAGCGTAACCTCCGTCCCCGTATAATTAATTGATTCGTATCTATTCCGGTAATACAACCAATATCAGAGCAATAACAAGAATCAGCTTAGTTAGCCGTTCAACCAGACGGTGGCCCGCATTTTGTTCCTTGCTGCCAACTGCATCGGCGGCATAAGTGTTCAGACGCTGCTTCAGCTGTTTATCGACGGCAAGCTTGCCAATCAGAGCTGCCAGCATCAGAAAGGCTAAGACCAAGTGCCAATAGGCCGATGACAGCCGAGCGAGGACCCGGATCACGTCAACGATCAATAATGCCGCGGCCGAGACTAGCGCCAACCGGTTATACCTGTTCCAGGCGTTAATGGATATCTCCTCAAGCATCGGAGCCAGATCCGAACCAGAGCTTAACGCCAGCTTGCCGGACAACAGCGGACGAACCGCTGCGGCCATCACGATCCCCCCGCCAATGATGAGGGCCAGTGCAAAATTTTCAATGGCTTGCAAGATGAGCATGAACATCGTAAACATCTCCTTTTTAACTATCATTCTAAGTTGGTCAACCAACCAAATTTTATTAAAAAAAAGAAAAGCGGCCTCTTAATCTGTAATATTATATCTAGCTCGCAGCATTTTCTCTAACTCTAAGTATGCACCGTCTATATCAAACTCTGGATTTAACAGCTTCTGCAAAGCCAACCCGTCAAAGCAGGCCAGCATAATGGCCGCCACCGAAGCTGCTTCTTCTCCGGCATGGCCAACAATCTTGTGCAGAATTGCCTCAATCCCGGTTCGTGCATTTCCCAGCAAGGCATTTACACTATCCGAAATTTGCGGATTGCGAAGCCCCAGGGCAAATAATTCGTATCGGAGTTTATACCAATCGGGCTGCCTTTCGACACGATCCTTAGGTTCGTTAAGAGCCGCCTTCGCGAGATGCTCCGCAGGTACGCTCGATTGAAGCCTCTGCATATCCTGCGTGTACTGCCTGGAGGAAGCTATTAGCAGATCGGTCAGGATTTCTTCTTTATTGCGGAAATAATAATGAATCAATCCGGGCGTAATCCCCGCCTCACTGGCTATATCTTTAATGGATGCCTTCTCGTATCCCTTTTCTGACATCACTTTATATGCCGCATCAACGACTTTATCCCGCTTCTGTTGTACCATGCAATCACCGCATTTCTAAATTTGGTTGGTTGACCAATTGAAGTCAAATATAGCACAATAACCACCATATGCCAAGAGCCCACAAAGAAAAAAAAGACACTAGCCTGGATAGATCAGTGTCTTTCCGCCAAGTCTATTGGGCTGAGTCCCGCCTAACTGCAATAATACTCGGTTCTGCTCCGATGGTGCGGCGGAGCTTTTTTCTCGCTTCCACCGGCGTTCTGGCCGTCACCGGAGCTACTTGCTGTTCACCGCCGATTTCATAGGTTACAAGAAAACATTTCTCGCCACATCTCATATTGCATCTTCCTATCTCGTTAATCCATACACAAACTATGATAGCAGCCGTCCAAACAGATCCTCCAAATCCTTAACTTCAGCTAGCCCGTTAACCTTCACCCTGCCGTCAGGCGCAAGACGCACCTCGAGCCTGTTTGGAATCTCTGCCAGCTGATCCTGGAGATGAAGGTACCGGTCCGTCAGGAAATGATAGCGCTGATTGGAGGACCCTACCCAGGGACGGCTCGTATCCAGCTTGTCCTTCTGAAATGGCCCGTCAATCAGCAGATCGGTCACCGCCAATAAGTCAAGGTAATCCTGGTTTCCCGAGCTCCGCAAGTTTTCAATCAGGTAACCCGTGAAGGTCATTACTGACAGCCCCGAATTCTTTAGGATGCCGCCTAGCTGAGCCAATGCCCGGGCTTGGGCAAAAGGCTCCCCGCCCAGAAAGGTCACCCCTTCAACTTCAGGACCCTGAAGAATCTGTTCCGCCAGTTTCTCTACCTCCATCGCGATCCCCCCGTCTGCCGCCCAAGTAAACGGAACCGCACAGCCAGGGCAGTGAATGGGGCACCCCTGTACCTGAATGCAGGCCCGTATGCCGGGCCCCTCCACTCTTGTCGCAGGTATAAATTGATGTACGCGCAGCAGCATCAGTAATCCACCACCCGTGCGTTTGGCTTCAGCGGTGTTGGCGTTGGGGATACAGATACATCTATTGGTGTAAAGACAACCTGCTTACGCAATCTCTCTACTTGGTGAGGCTTCAACCCTAACAATTCCCCCACCTCTTCGGGAGACCGGAAGCCGCCAATGGCTTCACGCTGCTGCACGATTTGCCCGGCTCCGGCCACTCCGACGCCTAGAACTTCAATCAACTCCTCCATGGACGCGGTATTGATATCCACAGATGCTGGCTCGCTCGTGTCCTTCGCTTGCACCCGGTCCAAGGCTAGTTCAATCGAGCCCTCTATAGATTGTAGGGGCGGCATAAACTGGGGCTCCAGCGCAGCTGGCGATAGAGCTGGAAGGACAAGCTCGGCCATTTCGGGCTGCCTCATGAACGGAATCCAGTCCGGCATTCCCGGCTTCCAAACATGGGCCTCTTCCGGCCGAATTTGCCCGCTGCCCAATAAGCTTTTAATCAGATATATATCGTACGGACCATAGGACTGCCCGGCAATGGCCACCATCCACTTCTCTGTTGGCGCAGGCAGCGGTGGAGCGATCACCTCATCCTGCGTGACTTTTTCATTCAATTCAGCTTGCTCTTGATCCTCAAATAACGTAATGATATAGCTCTGAATATCCTGAAGCAGCTGAACCAAGGCGTCCTTATCAAATTGACCAGCGGACATATTGAAATAATTGCCTGGACCAAGCTCGATGTCATAATCTCCGCTCCGCATGACCGAGACCTGTATGAGCTCCTCCCAGCTCAGATAATTCTTCCTGGTATCCGTCGCCCAGTCATTGCGCCAATATACTCCGGCCTCGGTAATCAGCAGCCCATTTTTACCGCTGCCAAATACGGTAGCGTCTATAAAAGCAATGGCATGGCCCTGAACCGGGATCGGTATCGCTCTACAAAACTTAGACAATTTGTTGAGCGGAATCGCCTCTGCGACGAAATAGCCAGACCCCCAGTAACCCGCGCAAATGCGCTCAATTTTATTAAAATCTATGGATCTCATCCTGCTCAACCCCTGATGTTGATCGTAAGTACTATAGAGTTGTCCTCCAGCACTTCTTCACTTTCGACAGTCATGTTCTTTGCTTCCACACGTTCCTTTAGCTTCTCATAGACCATGGACTGCAGGCAGCGTTTATAATCCTCATCTACTTCGGATAGGTATTGATATACTTTGCGCAAATCCGGCGCATTGTGAACCTCGACGTAAAATGGGCTGTCATGGGATTGGGACTGCCTGAATATCAGCAGGGAATCCTCTACTCTGCATTTCATGCCCGAGCCCTCACGGACCGGGTTAACGCCGAATTCCTTCAGTGTTCTGAACAAAAGCTCCCCGTCCCGAAAATTGGTAGGAAAGGTCGCTACGGACTCGGCAGTCTCTGTGGCTGATGTCATGGTCATCGTGTCGCCCTGTACCTGAAGCTGCTCGAAAATCTGCCGCCCGGCCGCCTGATTGATCTCAGCCATGAATTGCCTGATTTTCTGCCTGGAATCAGATCTTCCAAAGACCGCTGTCCATTTACCGTCATCGAGCTCCCAGAAGAAAAACAGATCTTCCCCGTCGATATGGGTTTTATAGCTTCCTCCCCATTTTTCCGCATCGTATCCGGCCTTGCGTACCGTGCGCACGAGTTCAAGCTCATTTTCAAAGGTGGAGGGCTCCTTTACTTGCATCGATTCGGCCCATCTGTCAAATTTGTCCTTACCCATCACCAGGCGCAGCGTAAGCGCGACAGGAATCAGTGCGATAGAAACCGACATTTATACTCCTCCTTCTCTGGTCTTGATCTGATTTACATCCTGCTGCTGAATTTCCACTTGCTCCGTTTCATAATATTCATCCGTATATTCAGAATCTATCGTTTCCGCGTCGAGCAGCTGTTCGAGAATTTCTATATAATCCGTGCAGGATTTCCCCTTGATTCCGATAACGTCTGCTTTAATTTGTCCATCGGGAAAAATTTGGACCCGAATCTGTTTCTTTGCCATATCCCCCGCTCCTTTATCCAAATCTAAATGTTATGTATTTATTCGACATACGGAAATATATCCCTGCCGCGACAAAAAGGCCGCCCCAAAGCGGATCGCTTTTGAGTACGGCCTTTATCTGTATGAAGCGGGGGGCTTCCTATTTCAAAATTTCTTCAATACGGCTCAAAACGTCTTCGCTGAGCTCGATGCCCGACGCTTTGGCGTTCTCCGTGACCTGCTCTGGACGGCTGGCGCCCACGAGCGCGCTCGCTACGTTCTCATGGCTCAGAATCCAAGCCAGCGCAAGGTTACCCACGGTAATTCCCAGCTCTGCCGCAACTGTTTCAAGCTGCCGAACCTTGGCAATCTTCTCCTCCGTGATGCCTTTGCGCATCCACTCGAGCTTCGCCGCGCGGCTGTCCTGCGGGATGTCGGTAGCGGACGTGTATTTGCCGGTCAGCAAGCCTTGTGCAAGTGGAGAGAAGACGACTTGCCCGATGCCGGAACGTTCGCAGAGCGGCATGACTTCCTTTTCGATATAACGGTCGAACATATTGTACACTGGCTGGTTGACGACGATACGATCCAGCAAATAACGGTCGGCCACGCCAAGCGCTTCCGCGATTTGGGAAGCTTGCCACTCGCTGACGCCAGCATATAACACTTTGCCTTGGCGAATCAGATCATCGATAGCGCGCAGTGTTTCATGCAGCGGCGTTTCCGGATCATGGCGATGGCAGTAGAAAATATCCACATAATCGTGTCCAAGGCGCTTAAGGCTGGCATTGGCCTGTTCAACGATATGCTTGCGCGACAGTCCACGGTCGTTCGGCCCTTCGCCCATCGGCCAGAATGCTTTCGTTGCCAGCACGTAGGATTCGCGCGGGTAAGCCTTCAGAGCTTTCCCCACCAGCTCCTCCGCGGCTCCCTTCTCATAAACATTGGCTGTATCGAAAAAGTTGATCCCCAGGTCGTAGGCCGTTTTAATGGAATTTACCGCGTTTTCGCGTTCCACGTAACCACCATATGTAAGCCAGCTGCCCAAGCTGATTTCGCTGACTTTAAGTCCGCTTCCGCCTAATCTTCTATATTTCATTTTATAGGCCTCCTTCATAAATGTTTGTAACCCTTTTCAATCTCCCTTTTCATTCTATATAATCTCATATACAATTTGAAGAAGTGAAATGTTGTTCACTTAATTATATGAGGTATAGGTACTATACATAATATAGTATGAATATTGGAGGGGTGTTCTTATGACAACGGCCAAAAAAACCAGCAGCTACATTCCAAAAACGCCTGAACATATCGAATGCAACATCGAAAAAACCTTGGATGTTCTAGGCGGTAAATGGGCATTTCTTGTCATTCGGGAGCTGTTCAACGGCACGCTCCGGTTCGGGGAGCTGCAGCGAAAAATTCCCAGCGTAAGTCCTCGTGCCTTGACCAGTACGCTCCGTCATCTGGAAGAGAAAGGGGTTCTGGAGCGGAATGTATTCCCGACGGTGCCCGTGACGGTCGAATATTCGCTGACTCCGAAGGGGCAGGATCTGCACGTCATATGCCACGAGATGAAGCTGTGGGCGGCCCGCTGGACCTAGGCGCTTTATTCGCCAGCTCGGGTCTCGGGTCTGCCTTAGCGTACTAACCACGCAGCAGAGATTCCCCGCCATCGATATAGACGTCTGTACCCGTAATGTGAGACGACCGATTCCCGAGCAGGAACGAAACCAGCTCTGCTACCTGCTGTGGACTGGCCGGCCGATGCTCAAGCGGCATGCCGCCATGCGGTAATTGAACCGGCAGCTCCACAGCCTCGAGCTCGGGTTTCTCATCTATGCTCGCCTGAATATTTGTTTTCACGCCGCCGGGACAGATGGTATTCACGCGAATGCCGTATCCCGCCAGCTCGAGCGGAGCCATTTTGGCAAAGGTGCTCAGCGCTCCCTTTGATGTGCTGTACGCCGACATCCCGACCTGGGAGATTACCCGGTTGCCGCTCACCGAGCTTGTAATCACAACGCTCCCTCCCTGGCGCTTCAGATGCGGAATGGAATACTTGACCGTTAGAAAGACGCCTTTTAGGTTCGTGTCCATGACCTGATCCCAATTAGCGGGCTCCATCTCCTCTATGGACGTTAAGTCGCCTACGATGCCACCGTTTGCAAAGACGCCATCGAGCTTCCCCCACTGCTTGACGACCGACTGTACCGCCTCTTCGACATCGCCTGGTTTCGTCAAATCGCAGAGAACCGCCAAGGCCTCACCGCCCGCAGCCACAATATGATCAGCTGTCTCCGCCGCTCCAACGAGATGGATATCGGCCACGCATACCTGCGCACCATACTCCGCCAGAAGCTCTGCTGCAGCCCGGCCAATGCCTGATCCTCCTCCCGTCACCAAGACTGTCTTTCCAGATAGCTCGCCGTTCTGTTGCGCCATTTGGTTCATTCCTCCCTTTTATGGTAGGATCCCTTCTCGTTTATAATACCCTTGGCTTTACTCTTTGATTACCCGGCTTTACGATCTTTGACGTAACCCTTCAACACAGGAATGCACTTCTATTCATAGCGTACCCGACAGAAATAAACGCCGGAACTATGATCGGATATCAGGTACATTTGCGCATCACAAATTATTGAGAACAAAAAAAGAGGCTGTATCGTAGTCGGAGTAAACCTCAGCAGCAAAACCCGCTCAATTGAGCGGGTTTTCTGTATTATTTATACCGGCGTGGATGTATGAAAGGAAAACGAGGGAATCAAACCTTCTTACAGGTTAGGGATTTGCCAATCTATTTCTTGAAGCCCCATCTTTCGCAGAAATGCGTTAGTACGAGAAAACGGCCTGCTGCCAAAAAAACCTCTATGGGCAGACAACGGACTCGGATGCGGCGAACGAATGATCATATGCCGCGGGTTCGTAATAAGCTCTGCCTTCTTCTGGGCATGGCTTCCCCATAACAGGAATACGACAGGCTCACTTTTCCGGTTCACCGTCTCAATGACTTTATCCGTGAAACTCTCCCATCCCCTGTTTCTATGAGAATTCGCTTCATGCGCTCTGACCGTGAGCACAGTATTTAGAAGCAATACCCCTTGCTGTGTCCATGTAAGCAGATGACCGTTATTCGGAATGAAGCAGCCCAAATCATCCTGCAGCTCTTTAAACATATTCTGCAAGGATGGAGGTGTGCTTACGCCCTCTTTAACAGAGAAGCTTAAGCCATGAGCCTGTCCCGGTCCATGATAAGGATCCTGACCCAAAATGACCACCCTAGTGTCAGCTAGCGATGTATAGTGCAGAGCGTTAAAAATGTCGTATTTATCCGGAAAAATGGTCTTCGTTCGATATTCATCAATGAGAAATCGCCGCAGCTTCAAGTAGTATGGCTTCGAAAACTCCTGCTCTAATTCTGACGTCCAGTCGTTCTTCAATATAGCCATTCCAAGTTCTATCCTCCCGCGAAGAAATAAATATAACTGAATTATATCATAGGGTTCTTTTCCGTTCGGTCTTGATGTTGCATCTCTATGTAGATATCGTTTATATAGTAGAATACTAGTATGAATATAAACCTTGTCACCTGGCTGAAGGAGATCTCATAATGAACCAACCATTAAGTATTATCCCGGATAAGTGGAAACGAAATGGGATTGTAACGATCGGCGGCATATTAATCGGGGCAGGACTTGCCGACTCCCTCATCGCCCTGAATCAACTGGATTTAAATCAAATCGCTAGAGGACTAACCATCTTTGGCGCAGGCCTCACCATCCTAGTCATCATGGATAACTCCAAAACACAAAAGGACGCTGAGAAAATCCAACAAGAAACCCAGCTCCGATTAGAAAAAGTAGAGGAAAAGCTAAATACAATGCATCAATCTCAACAGATGACTAAAGAACAGCTGCATGAAATAAAAGAACTGCTGAAAAAATCAAATTCGTAGGGAAGCCCCCTCTGCCCGTGCCGGCTTGGAACCCCGCAAGCTACTTCAGACTGGACAGCTTCTCCAGAAAGTCTGCCACAATTTCCAAAGACGGCGCGTCGAAGCTCGCCAGCAGTTCCATTGCCTTCTGATCCTTCTCCTGGTGAAACAGCCGATGCAGTTCGGCCAATTCGGCGCCAAGCGGAGTCACAAAGAAATAAATTTCCTTCAGGTTGTCCGGCAGCTGGGCTTTCCGAATCAGGCCCTGCTCCAGCAGTTTGCGGGTAATTTTGGAGACGGCACCTTTTGTTAAGCCCATTTCGCGGGCGATATCGATCCCTATAATACCGTCATGCGCATGGATGACATCCAAAACGTGCAGGCTGGAGATAGATAGGCGAGACACCAGCTTTTTCAGCCGATGGTCGGCGACGCGCTCCGTCAGCCATAGCCGATCTTGATCCTCGTCGCTTTCGCTGATGAGGATCCGGTATATTGATTTTTCGATGCGATTTTTGAGCTGAAGCAAATCATCATTTATATCTGGCATAAGGCAAGCCTACCTTTTTTCTCTCCATTATACCATGGTTTTCACGGAAACCATTTGACAGATCGTTACAGCCTTGTTAATATTGTTTCCATGGAAACCATAATGCGAAATATGGTCTTCATGCAGCTTCTACAGAAACCATTTATTTGGAGGGAAATTCTATGAATGAGGTTATCCAAGTCATCCGCCAGCATCGCTCCATCCGCAAGTTTAAAAATATTCCGTTGACTGGCGAGCAAATCGAGGCCATCATCGACGCAGCGCAAATGGCGCCAACCTCGGCGCATATGCAGCCGTTCTCGATCATCGGCGTCACAGATCAGGAGCTGCTAAAGAAGATCGCAGCCCGTTCGGAAAATCCGTGGATCGAGGAATGCGGCTACTTTTTTATCTTTTGCGCGGATCTTCATCGCATGATGCTGGCCGCCGCCCCGGACCAGCAGGAAAAAATGGGCGCCAACCTGAACTTCTCGTATTTTTATCAGACTGCTGTACTAAGCTCCGCGCTTGCCCTGCAAAACGCCAATTTGGCGGCCGAATCGATGGGGCTAGGCGCCGTGATCATCGGCGGGATTACCGGGGCTCTGCCGGAACTGGACCAATGGCTTGAACTGCCGGACTTCGTCATTCCTTTGGTTGGTCTTGCGGTAGGCGTCCCCGATGAATTCCCTGAGCAAAAGCCGCGGTTGCCCAGGTCCGCCGTGTTTTTTGAAAACCGGTACAATCACGATCTTAAAGCACAAGTCGAGCGGTATGACCGGGAAATTGAGGAATATTACGGCGCGCGAACGAACAACAAGCAGAAGGCCAGCTGGTCCGGGAAATTCATCGCTATGCTGGATAAGGATTTGCCATTGGGCGGATATACGGAATATGTGAGAAGCAAAGGATTTGATCTAAAATAGCTGAATCATACTATCTTTTGTACGCTTCCTGTAACTCCGCAAGATCAAATTTCTTCATTTTAAGAAATGCTTTTGTTACGGAAGCCATCTGCTCCGGTGTGCCCTTGCTCATCATCTCGTCCATTTCTCTCGGCACGATCTGCCAGGACAGACCATACTTGTCTTTCAGCCAGCCGCATTGTTCGGCTTCAGGAACTGCAGAGAGCTTGTCCCAGTAGTAGTCAATTTCATCTTGCGTGTCGCAATACACGACAAATGAAACTGCCTCATTGAAACTGAATCTATGCTCATGCGCGCTGTCCATGGCGGTAAACCACTGATTTTCCAGTATGAATTCAGCGAACATGATCGTCCCTTCTTTGTCGGGCTCCATGCCTTTGGGGTAGCGGGCAGTAAGTCCCTGCTTTGAGTTCTTAAATACGGACAAGTAAAAATGAATCGCCTCTTCCGTTTGCCCGCATACCTCACCGACAAACAACATCGACGGCAGGATCGCAGGGCGCTCCTCGCCTTCCGGGTTGGTAAGAATTAATTGCCATGTCATACCGTACTTATCCTGAATCCAGCCATATCTCTCACTGAACGGATACTTATCCAGCGGCATTAACGCTGTGCCGCCATCCGATAATTTGCTCCAAACCTCATTCAATTTCTCTTCCGCATCTTTGTCTCGAGAGGGGTCAAAATTAACCATGACAGACACTGACGGATTGATTTTAAAATGGGGTCCCGCGCTGATCGCCATAAACTTCTGACCCCAAATTTCAAAGGAGACTAGATCGCTATCGCCAGACGGTGTGTTATGTAATGTGGTGACACTCGTCATTTTTGAGTCCGGGAACAAGGAGACGTAAAACTCTGCTGCTTCTTTGGCCTCCTTGTCGTACCATAAATGCGGAACGATCCTTTGATCTGTTAACCGGATGGACATGATTCAACAGCCCCTTTGTGGAGGATTTTTGACACCTCTATTTTGCAAAAATATTGGTAAACTTTTATAGAAATTATAAAGTTCACCAGCTCTATTCGTTATTTTATCACAATAGAGGCAGCTCAACAGCGCGCATATCTCAAAGGCCTGGGCCATAGGTTCCCTCGGATGTGAAGCTGCCCATACCCTTTCATGTTGAATCAAAGAATTTGAGAATAAGCTCATTCTCGGTTTCGATGCAGTAGTATGGATCAATATCCGCCTTCCCGCCTTGCAGTATATTGGCAAGTAAAGGCGAGACAAGCGGCAAATCCGTCAGACTTAAATGCTTTGCGCCTTGAAAATGAACTGTATAGGCTGCTGCTTGAAATCCAGCACCGATATCTTCTTTCGCGAGTTCATCCAATAACTGTTGGACCTGAAGTTGAAGGTCCGCGAAATTTTGGCGTTTTTTGTTCCATGGATTGGTCAATGCACTCAACTCCCTTTTATTATTAGAACAGTAGAGTGCAAAGCCCATCCTTAGAAATATCACGCGGGCGAACACCGTTACTTATCATCCGCCCATGCAAAGGTTCGCCCTAAGAATAGGCTTTGCCTGAGCCGCATATCATGCCGGTAAAATGATTTGCCATCTTATTCAACCACCACCTGGAAATTTTAGCAAAAGCGCATTGATGCCTCAACGCCAAAATACATATAATAAACTGTTGGATTTACATCACCGTATTATCCATTCCCGTATTGGAACGTACGAGGATTTCATCGAATTCGACTTGATGATCTGCTTTGCCTGTTTTACGCGACAGCATTGTGCCCATAAAACCAGCTAGGAAGCCAAGCGGAATAGAGACAATACCCGGAGTCGTAAGCGGGAACCAGGGTTCCCCCACGAACATCGCCTTTCCGGCTTCCGGATGAAATACGTTTGGACTGACGATAACGAGTCCCACGGAAACGATCAGACCCACCACCATAGCCCAGATCGCCCCGTTTGTATTGAATCGCTTCCAGAAAATCGTATATAGGATCACAGGCAGGTTCGCACTTGCCGCAACGGCAAACGCCAGCGATACCAGGAAAGCAACGTTAAGGTTTTGGGCAAATAAGGCCAGGATAATCGAAATGACAGAAATGCCGATGGAAGCGTACCGTGCCATATTGACCTGCTGCTTCTCGGTCGCTTTCCCTTTTCTCAAAATTTGATTGTAGAAGTCATGGGAGAAGGCAGCCGCAGCGGTAAGCACAAGTCCTGCTACAACGGCGAGAATGGTCGCGAAAGCTACGGCCGAGACAAAGGCAAACAGCATATTGCCGCCCAACGCTTGTGCGAGCAGCGGAGCAGCCATGTTCCCCGCTTTATCGGCAGCAGTAATATCGCTATTTCCAACAAAGGCAGCAGCCCCAAAGCCCAGAAAAATCGTCATCACATAGAAAAGCCCGATAATCCAAGTTGCGTATACAACGGAGCTGCGGGCTATTTTTGCATTCTTAACTGTAAAGAAGCGGACAAGAATATGAGGCAGGCCTGCAGTTCCAAGGACTAATCCCATCGTCAAGGACAGGGTATCCAGCCCATCTTTATACTTCACGCCAGGATGAAGAAATTTCTCTTGGAGTGGCGTTGCTTCTTTGACTTGATCGAACATGCCTGTGATGCTCCAGTTGAATTTGTGCAGCACCAAAATCGAGATGAGAAGCGTTCCGGCCATCAGTAGAACCGCCTTAGTAATCTGTACCCAGCTCGTCGCGTGCATCCCGCCAAAGGTGACATAGACGGTCATAAGAATCCCTACGATGATCACAGAGGTTGCAAAGTCAATGCCGAGAAGCAGCTTGATCAAAGCTCCTGCACCTACAAGCTGAGCAATCATGTAGAAGATGGAGATGACCATCGTATTAAACGCTGCGAACCCGCGAATTTTTGCCGTTTTAAAGCGAACGGCGATCATATCCGCGAACGTATATTTCCCTAAATTTCTTAAAGGCTCCGCAACCAAGAATAGAACGACTAAGTAAGCGACGAGGAATCCAATACTATAGAAGAATCCATCAAATCCTGCTAACGCAATCGAGCCCGCAATCCCTAAGAACGAAGCCGCTGACATATAGTCTCCGGCAATCGCCATTCCGTTCTGCCAGCCGGTCAATCCGCCGCCAGCCGTATAAAATTCGCTGGGTGAATTATTTTTTTTCGAAGCCCAATATGTAATAACGAGGGTCAGGGCAACGATCACTAGAAACATCATAAATGCAGCTGTATTCATCGTCTACCTCTCCTTCTCAGCTATAATTTGATGGGAGATTTCATCGAACTTGGCCGCTTTTTTGTAGTAGATCATACATAACGCCCAGGTCATAATAAATTGCAGAAAAGCAAAGACCCAGGCCCATGTGATACTGCCGTAAAAGGAGTGGTTCAGGATGTTTGTGTAGGAAGTCAGAATCGGCAGAGCGAAATAGAAGCAGAGGAAGAAGATCGTGAAAGGAATAATGAATGTTTTCTTGATTCGAATCAGCTTTCTGAATTGATCCGATTTCGCGATGGATGAGTATTGTGCGGGAGTTAGCTTCTGCCTTTTCCGGTCAGCGGTTAACGGTTTACTTACCATCGGTAATCCCCTCTCATTCAATTTAATTTACCTGCAAAGTATAAATACGAAGCGCTTCCAACATCCCGTCAAATGATTAAGGGCCACCACCTTTAACAAAATGTGAACAATTTGTGAATATGCAATTTGAAAATATTATACAACAAGAATTAAAATTGTAAATATATTATTTTATTTGTATTTTATGTAATCCACAAAAAGCCTGTGCGATGTCTACAATTTTACTCTTAAAATGAGAAAACCCGCTCAAAGAGCGGGTTTTCAGTATGGAGGTGAGGGGAGTTGAATCCCAGTCAACCAACCCCCATATATATATCCCTACACATTCCTATTTGTTCCAATATTGCTGGGCAATTCTTTGTCCTTGTTTAATTTTTGCCCACTGCTCAGCCTCAGTTAATTCATTACCCCCATCACAAGAAGCAAATCCGCATTGATGGGACAGCAGCAATCGATCCTTGTCAATAATACGCGATGCTTCATCAAGCATTCTGAAGACACGCTCTTCATCATCCAGCGTATTCGTTTTGGATGACAACAAGCCAAGTACAATTTCTGTTTCCGGCTTATCCTTGAAGACGGCAAGCGCCTCAAGCGAACCTGCACGTTCATCATCCCATTCCAGGAAGAAACGGTCATATTTAAGCTGCTTCAAGAACAGATTAGCAATTTTCACATAGGAGCCGCCACCCATATTCCGGGAATCATAGTTGCCGCGGCAGTTATGCGTCCACATTTTCAAACCTAAGCGATGACCAAAATCAATCAATGTATTGTTAATGTCAATAAATTCAGCAGCAAGAGCTTGTACTTCCTCTTGATTGATATGTTCACCGGTATATGGAGAATTCGGGTTGTCATCCGCAAACAGTTCCCATAAGCAATCGTCAAATTGCAGGATTTTCCCGCCAGCCGCGGCAAATTCCTCAACAAATTCTTTATATGCCTGGACGAGGCCATTTTTAAGCTCATGTCTATCTTTATAAACCGCATCTTTGCCGCCAATGTTATCCGACCATGACAACTCACCAAAAATATGGGATGGCGAAGGTACGCATAGCTTCGTTTCACGGTCGCCAGCAAGAGCTTGGAGTTGTTTGAATATGCCAATGAAATGATGATTCTTTCCGCTCAATTCACCTGTAATGCGCAAACCAATATCTTTTCGTGTCTCATATTTCGAGCTTCCATCAATATCGCGGAAAAAATATCCATGATCCGCAATATAGCGATCAACTCCTTGAAATCCCCACACAAAATCTAGATGCCACATGGATTTGGAATATTCACCATCCGTAATAATGGACAAATCATGCTCAATTTGTTTTTCAACTACAGCCTTAATTGCCTCTGTTTCACACTGCTCATAGCCCTCAAAATCTTGATAAAACGGATAGCTGATGTCATCACGGTGTTCTATTTGTGTTTTATATTTCAATAGTTCAGACGGCCGCAACAAGCTGCCTACTGTTTGGAATTTACTGCTCATTCAAAAAACCTCCTCGTTGTCTCATCTCGTAATGCTCTGATTGTAGCATGGAAGAGGTATTATAACGTAACACCCAAAAGTCATAACTAGTTATAGCTAAAAGCTATATCGGAGCGAGTGGGGTGTGAAATAATGGCATAGAAAAATCCACAACCTCATACGGCTGTGGATTTATATAAAATAGATAATAAAATAAGCCCCTCCGATGGCACGTGCATAGGTATCTACGGACTTTGGGCGTAGTCACGCGGTATTATAGTGTCACTCGATCATCTGTACCCCAAAAGAACAGTCTCAGACCAAGCAGGTGTCGACTCGGCACAGTAGATCATCTTACCATTCATGACTTCAGCCACGATGGAAGACTCATATGTATTATCAATAATGATTACTGATCTGCAATGGCCAAAGCAGGTTTTAGATTTTGCAATGATTGACCATATCGAAAGCGAATATCCTCTTCTGCTATCCAGTGTCCACCCTGCTCAACACGAGAAGCTACACGGTCTATATGCATTTGGACGTCTTGCAGGCCGATATAGTAAACGACAATGCTATAACCGATATCTTTTGCAATTTGCATATGTTTTAAAACAAAGGTGCCTGATAATGTAGCTTCAATGGCAAAGTGTAGGCCACTTTTGATAAGAGAACGAATTCTTTTCACAGCTTCCCTTCCAGCAGACAGATCAGCACTCCGCGGATCGTCTGGCCTTAATTCTCCAGCAATCTTGATCCGGGTCAATTAGTTCACCGATCCATTCCCTCATTTGTAAGCTAATCGTACTTTTGCCGGCTCCATTGGTATCAGCAAAAACTGTCATGATGGGTTTGGTATCACTCATGATATTCAAATTCCTGCCGCTTTCCGGTTGCATCAATAATGATCTCGAACTTATTGCCCTCTGCGTCTTCACGAACACGTTTGTTATTCTTTATATAATAAATAGATGCACCTGACTCTCTTGCTTGCTTCCGTGCATGTCCCCTTTAAAGATTCTATAGCCATTAATCCATAATTCAGGACGTATCTCTTTTTTATCGTATATATAATGAAATGCCTTCATAGGTGAATGAATAAATCGATATTTTATCGTGAATCCCCTGCACCTTCTCCTTAAATTGTCTACTTCTCTCCACGCTTCGAAATTAAAATGAGTTACATGACTTCTCTTCTCAGAATGAGTAAAACAATCACCACAGCTGTTGCAAGTCAGTTCGATTCCATTATCCTTTTCATCGCTTAGCCCCGTGCAAATCCTAAAAGTATATGGTTGTTGGCATTTCGAGCATGTTAAGCAATCATCAGTTACCTCTTTTAATATGCTCAGAAAATCAGCAGTTAACTCTCTAATCATTTCTGTTTGAAGTTTGAATAAATTAAATAACGCCCCCCCCCTTGATCAATTTTTCAATCAAATTCTTGTAATCTGCAATTTGAAATTTCCATTAAGGTCATTATATTCACTCCAAATCTAATATTATAGTAATTGGTGGAGGGTAGGGGAGTCGAGTCCGAAGGCAACGCCACATAGGCAAGCTTCGCATGGGTGTAGTCACAGTTTTAATGTCGGCAAAGCAAACGCCTGCTAAGATTCCTGTAGCGACTTTAGTGGTAGAAACGACAATTCTCTACCTTTGCTCAAGTATCGTTTTTTACAATTAACGATGTCTGTATTTAGCTCTAAAAATGCGCCAACAAAGCTTGATAAGATTAGGAACCGAATATGCTTTTTCGGCAAGATAGGAGAACGCAGTACGGTTTCCTCGCTTCGTATTACAATCGCTACATGAAGCAAGCAGATTGTGTGGAAGATCCGAGCCGCCTTTGCTTGAGGGGATAATATGGTCCACTGTCGTGGCGGGACGTCCGCACCACAAACAAGTGTGATGATCCCGTTTTAGCGCAACTTTTCGATAGTCACGAAATAAGAACGGGTTATAAAGTAATTGGATCGTCTCCTCATCAATCCAGACGGCACGCGAACGCTCGACTTCCCGCCAAGCTCGATGAGGCAAACATGGTGTTAGTTCTTGACCATCTATATTGAGTACCGATATCATTGTACCTCCCTCATTATGATTATGATTCATCTATTTCACTCCATCTATAAGAAATGCTTTACTTATTATAAACAAAAACACCATCCTCATGCGGATGGTGCTCATGATGGTGGAGGCGAACCATGGCTTTGCATAACTAGCGCGATAAATACGATTGATTTAGTAGAATCTTTCAGAGCGGAAAACACGCTTAGCACACCTTCTTTAGGAATACTGCCGCATGATCTGCTGCATTCCTAAAGTATCAAATAAAAATCATAACTAAAAGTATCCTTTTAATATAAAAGGTATGTACCGTCGTAATCTCATATGACTTTTTCGTAGGCGTTGTCATTTTTTCATATTGTAAATCATCTCATTCAATGCAAGGGAATCAGTCACTATCGCTGTATTTAATAATCAATAGCAAAAAGCAGAAACGTTAATTGAACAACATTCCTGCTTTTAAAAATTCCACTTAAATTTACGTCAAAAAGGACTTTTTAAATAGCCCTTAGGAAATATCCTCCGCATTACGGTTAATATGATCAATGATATCCAAAATTCCTCGAGCTTTTGGAAGCTGGTCCTTGAACACAACCATGATCCCACCTACTGAACTAAACGGATCTTGCTGCAATACTTGGCGTTCTAATGTACCATTCTTAACGATGTAATCAATGATCAACTCAACGAATTTCGTTTGTTGTAAGTTTAAGTTCTGTTCAGAAATAAACGTTGAAAATGCTTCAACAGCAGCTTGGCGGTCAAGACCAACAATTTTACGAACGAGCTTTGTGACAGGGGTATCGCCATAATCTTTTTCGTACTGTTCTTTGGAACCAAGTTCATTCCACAAGATTCGCTCTAAGTATTCCACATCTTGCTTCGTTAATGGTTTGTTGTTACGCAGCTTATAAATCGCTAATGTATCCTCATGTTGATGCTCTTTTAAGTAATGCTCCACCTTTTTTCGATAGCTTTGTAAGTCATTCACATTATAAATCGATGCATTTTCTGCAACAGTTATCACTTCATCTTGGAAATCCGTGTAATAAATTTTCTGATTCGAACGCTCAATATAGCGAATTAAATCACGCAGCGCAACACGTACCCTTTCTAAATCAACAAGCGAAGCCTCTTCCCAGAATTCCATCGTTCGTACGTCATCAATCACTTTTTTTTGTGCTAATACTTCTGGAATTGTACCTAGTTTTGAAAGAGCTTCGGCTGTTTCAATAACTCGGCGAATTGGCTTTGTGGCATTATTTGATTGCAAGCTCGCTAATTCAATCGTCAGCATTAGCAGATCAAAGCGTTTGGCTAACTCATCATCTTCAATCGGTGTAATTAACGGTGAAATGTTTTCTTTCACTTCATTGGTCTGCACGACCGACAACGCTTGCCAGTTCTCCTCATTTTGATACTTGTGCACATATTGTAAGTATTGGCGCACTCGGAAATTCTCATCATTTAATGCTCGAACGTCCGATACAATTTCCTTCAATAGCTGTTCACGATATGAAATAAACGGTGCTTCTTGATATTGAAGCGATTGTAATTCACGTACAATGTCTACCTTAGCGTTAAACAACTTTTCCGTTAAGGTTTGGGTTATTCTCGCTTCCTCGCCTTTTTCATTCTCACGGAAATACTCGAAGTTTCTTAAATAATCAAAAATTAAGAAGTAACCCTTATCCAATCCTGGTCCAAATAAGTCTTTACGGAGACGTGTTCCGCGACCGATCATCTGCCAGAACTTCGTTTTCGAGCGTACCTTTTTGAAGAAGACTAAGTTTAATACATCAGGCACATCAATTCCCGTATCTAACATATCAACCGATATCGCAATTTGTGGCATTTTGTCCGGTGTGGAGAAGTCATCAATGAGCGTCTGATAATATTCCACACTATAGTCGATTACCTCTGCAAAATTACCACCGTATTCAGGGAATTTCAAATCGAAACGTTCTTTAATGGCCATCGCATGCTTGTGGTTTTTTGCGAAAATAATGGTCTTCCCTAACTTGTCTCCACCTTCAACCTTCAAGCCATGTTCCATTAAGTCATTTAACACGTGATCGATTGTGTTCTTGTTGAATACAAAATTATTTATGGCAGAGCTATCAATATCCCTTACTTGCGGTTCATCTTCAAAAATCTCGTCAAACTCTTCTTTTTCGTCTTCGGATAAATCATCGTAACGAATACCATCATCTAAAATTTTCAACGTCGTTTCTCGTGTGCGATAATCAACTAAGTAACCATCTTCAACAGCCTTCGCTAATTCATAAGCAAAGGTCGGTACGCCGTTCTCTAAATCAAAAATGGTGTACGTATTTTTATCAAGTTCATCTTTCGGCGTTGCTGTTAAACCGACAAGCATCCCGTCGAAGTAATCGAAAATGCTTTTATACTTCTGATAAATCGAACGATGTGACTCATCGATAATAATTAAATCGAAATGCCCTATCGTAAATAAACGATTACCGTTCTTACGCTTCACCTCATCAATCGCATTCATCATCGTTGGATACGTCGAGAACACCATACGAGCAGCTTCTGGATTCGAATTTTTCTCAAGCATATTACTTAATGATAAATTCGGAAGAAGTGTGTTAAAGTTACGGAATGCTTGCTTCACTAAAGATGTACGATCCGCAAGAAACAGTACATTTTTCACCCAATAATGCTTCGTTAACACATCGACTAATGAGATCGCCGTTCGTGTCTTACCACTACCTGTGGCCATTACAAGCAGGCCTTTTCGTTGGTTGTTACTGAACGTATCACAAATAGCTAAAACTGCTTCTTTTTGATAGTAACGGTTTGTAATATCATCATTAATTTCAATATTCTTTAAAGGCTGCTTCATTTGGCGACGGTCGATTAACAATTGCAGCTCATCTTGTGTATAGAATCCTGACACTTTACGCGCTGCATATGGATCATGCCAAATATGCGTTTCAAAGCCGTTGGTATAAAAAATAACTGGTCGTAACCCCTGCATCTGCTCTACACAATCCGCATACAGTTTTGCTTGGTTACGTCCTTCTTTGGGGTCACGTGAAGTACGTTTTGCTTCGACAACGGCTAAAATTTTACCGTTCGTACCACGTAACACATAATCTACATAACCTTCGCCTTTTGCATTTGGCATACCTGTTACCGGATATTCTACCTCAACGTTTTTGCCAATTTCCCAACCCGCTAACTTTAAGTCTAAATCAATATAGCGTTTACGCGTCTCAAATTCTGAAATCGTATCGACATCAAAATCGTAATCTCGCTGTGAATCTACACGATTAGCCGTGAGTTGCGCCCGGAGCCCTTCATTTTGCTTACGAAGCTCTTCAAGTGACTGATCCTTAGCACTTAGCTTGTCATATAAATCACTTAATTCCTCAGGACGCTCTCGCTTGTATACTGCATCATACAGTAACGCTTCATCAAACGTAGATGCGGTATATTCCTCTGCGTAACAATAATCAATCCATGCCACAAACTGATGTAAATTATGTAAAGACAACACCGCTTCATCACGGGTAATTGCCACATTCGTATGTACAGCTGCATTACCAAGCTTCACCACATACTTCATCATCGGCAACAGTTCTTCATCAATGATGCCCAAGAAGTGACGATTATGAATCAAGCTTGAGAGGTTATCCTGATAGGGTATTCTCACATCGTTATCAAACTGATACACCCATTTGACCGCAAGCTCAAGCGCACGGCGCGATAAAATCGCAACCGTGGCCGGGCTAACTTGCATCGCCTTTTCCGCTTCAAAGCAGGCATTGGCAAAGCTAGAAAATAACTGTTTCTCCTTTAAAAAATTGAAGTTCAACATATACTCATCTCCTATGCGAGATAGTTATTGTTCTTGGAAGAGTTCGCCTTTGAAGGCTTTTTGGAGTAGGGAGTTGTATAGAATATTCATTTGCTCTAAAGATTCATTCAATTTCCTCTTTTGGTTATCTATTACACTCTTTTTATCTATAAATTCATCTTGAATTGCTTGCAGTGGTAATCTCAATTTAACTTTATTTAAACCATCACGACTTATAGTGTATTGTCCTGCAGAAGTCTTTACATTCTTTTGAATTTCAGATACTCCTAATGGGCTATTCAACCAAAAAGACAGATATCCAACATTCACATTTTTCACGACCGTTCTAATAATATGATCATTAAAATAGACATCTTCATCAAAGCCTGTAAATACAGCACTTCTACCTACATAGTTTGGGTTTCCATTTACCCTTACAATCAATAAATCTTCCACATTCAATTTATAATTTTCTTTTTCTTTTTCCTGTAAGTCGATTCGGTTAATCTCTTCAAAATTGATAGTATTACCTTTCACATTCTTCAATTTTAATACTATCTTTCCGTTCGCATCATCGCCTCTTCGAGACATTCCATTTTGAGTACTGATAATCAAATCTTCTAAGTAAACATTTTCAAGTCTTCCTTTCAATGTATTCACAAATAATGTTGACGTTAATTCATCTAACGCTGTGATTTGGGATTGGCGTTTTTCAATAATATTATTTGTATCATGTAGTATTTCAACAATCTTTCTTTGTTCATTTAAACTGGGTAAATTGACCACTTCTTTCTGAATATCCTTTACAGATAGATGCTTAACTGTTACAAAAGGAGTCCGGTCTTCAATTTTTTTCAAGATTGAAGGCATTAGGTATAGTAAATATTCCGTATCTAGTAATTCACTAGCACTTTCTATTTTACATACCCGTTGGTTCAATAAACCATCTTCCCCTACCCATTTCTTGATTTTAAACTCCCCATCCATAGTAATTAATAAATCTCCAAACTTAACGATATACTGTTCTGGGTAGTCGCCGTTATAGAAAGTTTTAATTATTCCTGTAGTGACATCCCTAATACGAATTAAAGGCATGCCTTCTTGGTTCTCATTAAATAAACTTGATTTAAATGCATAACCGGATAGAATTTTAACATAGTCACCTAATTCGATTAGATTTTCAACCATGTTATTTCCCCTCCAATAATTGTTTAAGCTTTTCTATACCCTCATGAATTTCGTGCTCTAAAGCTTTTACTCTTGATAATATTTCCTTTGGTGAATCATACTCCACTTCCTCATACTCAACCTCTTTATACTTATTAATTGACAAGTCATACCCTTGCTCACGAATCTCATCCACTGGCACAAAGAATGATTGCTCTGTACGTTTACGTTCTACTTCACCTTGTAAGTTACTGAAACGGGCAATAATATCCTCAATATCATTCGCTTCAATTGGTGCGCGTTTATCGTCTAACGAGTAACCATCTGCTTTCATATCATAGAACCATACGTGATCCGTTCCGCCTGTACCTGTTTTCGTGAAAATCATAATCCCTGTTGAAACTCCTGCATACGGCTTAAATACGCCACTTGGCATTGAAATGATAGCTTCTAATTTATTGTTATCGATAATTTCTTTACGAATGGCCTTATGTGCATTTGAACTACCAAATAAAACACCATCCGGTACAATGACCGCAGCACGTCCACCAGCCTTTAACGTACGTAAAATAAGCGATATGAATAGTAGCTCTGTTTTCTTCGTTTTCGCTATTTTTAATAAGTCATTCGATACCGCATCATAGTCTAACGATCCTTTAAATGGTGGATTCGCTAGTACTAATGTGTATTTATCCGCGTCTCTATTTTCCTCAGATAGTGAATCACGGTAATCAATATTTGGAGCGTCTACCCCGTGCAACATCATGTTCATAGCCCCAATACGTAGCATCGTTGTATCCATATCGTTACCATAGAACATGTGGTTGTGGAAATGCTCATTTAACCCTTGTACTAAAAACAAGTCTTGATGGTTCTTTCGTAAATATTCACTTGCTGAAACCAGGAAACCCGCTGAACCCATTGCCGGATCAATAATGATATCTTCTGGTGACGGCTTCATGAGTTCTACCATCATATTGATGATATGACGTGGTGTACGGAATTGACCATTTGTCCCCGCTTGTTGTAGCTTCGATAATAAGTACTCGTAAATGTCCCCTTTTGTATCACGCTCTTCCATTGGGATACTATCCAGTGCGGTTACTACTTTTTGTAATGTAGCAGGCTTATTAATTTGGAACATGGCATCTTTCATATACTTTGAGAATGCAGATTCTTCTTTACCACCTAACGTTTTGATAAAAGGGAAAATCGTACTCACCATTACTTCATACATTTCTTGGGCAGGTAAGTTCTTAAACTGTGTCCAACGCATCATTGGCCAGTGCTTCTTTTGCACTTCATTGACGTCTGCTGGCATTTCCGAGAAAATCCCTTGATATTCAAGCCCTAAAAATTCTGCTTCGTTTTCCTTTTTCAGTTCACCTTCATCTAAGCCTTTAATGAAGAGTAAGTATGTTAATTGCTCAATATTTGTTAAAGGGTTTGTATTCCCCTCTGTCCATAATGTCGTCCAAATGCTATCAATTTTGTTTTTGATCTCACCTGTAATCATGTTGTAACCTCCATTTTATTAAGGTACCCAATGCAGACACCTTCTCTTACGATCTATTTTAAACTAAATGTATGACAATGCCCATTTGAGTATAAGCATTCAGCTTACCAATCCTTTAATTGTTCAAAACCTGTTCTAGCTTCATTTTCAGCTCTAGTTTTTCTTTGACAAAGTTCTTGACAATTCCTTGTTGTTTCTACATCTAAACTACAATTTATCATTTAATAAGAAAAACCCGCTCAATGAGCAGGTTTTGAGAATGGAGGCGAGAAGAGTCGAACCCCCGTCCGAAGGCAACGCCACATAGGTGTCTACGGGTGCTCCTTCACCTTGCATATCGCTTCAACTTACTTCCGATCTCAATACCCGCGCGAAAATTGCGTGCTTTCTTTGAGCTGGGCGATATCGTGGCCCGTTGGATTTTGGAAGGCGCGAAGCCCAAATGTCGGCGCAACCGCAAAAATGTGGTCAAAGATATCCGCCTGAACCGATTCATACACTGCCCAGTTAGTATCATTGCTGAAAGCGTAGATTTCCAATGGCAGACCGTTATCTCCCGGTGCTAACTGTCTGACAATCAACGTCATTTCCTGATGAATTTTCGGATGATTCCGCAAATATTGATGGATGTATTCCCTGAATACACCCACATTTGTAAGCTGTCTACCGTTCACTTTGCTTTCCGTATTAATCTGGTGTTCCCGATTGTATGCGTTAATCTCATCTAATCTTGTCGTGACATAATCGGTAAGGTAGTGAATTTTCTTGAATTCCTCAATCATTTCCTCGGTACAGAAGCCTATGCTGCTCGTATCGATATGGAAGCTTCGCTTAATCCTTCGGCCACCGGATACTTGCATGCCTCTCCAATTCCTGAACGAGTCCGAGATGAGGGCGTAGCTCGGAATCATCGTGATCGTCTTGTCGAAATTCCTCACCTTTACCGTGTTTAACGTAATGTCGATCACATCGCCGTCCGCATTATATTTAGGCATTTCAATCCAGTCACCGACACGCACCATATCATTCGATGATAATTGAACGCCTGCCACCAGGCCTAATATGGAATCCTTGAAGATGAGCATCAGAACAGCCGATAAAGCACCAAGGCCACTGAGAATGATCAAGGGATTCTGGCCGATGAGGTTCGAGATCACCACAATGCCGCCAACGATGAATAGAACGATTTTCGCTACCTGAATGTATCCCTTAATCGGTCTGATCTTAGAGACTTCATACGAGCGATAAATCGCATCAAAAGCATTGAGCAGCGCATTAAACACCGCGATGGCTACGATAATCATGTACGTTAATGCGGCCTTTTCAATCAAAGCTTGATAGGGCAGAAAGGTGGACGCAGAATAATAGATGATGATGGCTGGCACGAGATGCGACAGCTTATGGAACACTTTTTTCTCCAAAATAATATTATCCCACGTATACCTATTGTTATGAACGATATGAATAATCGTCTTCAACACAATTTTTTTGGCTATGAAATTAGCCAGTATACAGACCACAGCTATAAAAACGACCATGATCATATTCGAAAGATATCCAATGGTTTGTTCGCTCATGCCATATCCGTCTAGTTGATTTTTGATAAATTCCATGGTCTCCTCCTAACGCAGTATAGATTAGCCTATAATTATAAGTTAGATTTTAGTGCTAAGCAAAGTCCAAGAAGGAGGCCGAGAATGGCCGGAAAACAATACCCAGACTCGAGCTTTTATGAGAAGAAGCTCGCCAAAGTTATGGAGCGCTTCTGGGCTGGAGATTGTAATTATGACTGGGGCCGGCACGGCGGTTGCCAGATGTCACTGGCGTAACAGGATGATTGTTATGGTGCATTTTCATTGTTTGTTCGATATAATTAATACTAATATATGTTATTTAAGTAAAATATGGTTTATAGTGGTGTTCCATAAGGCGATTTTCACTACACTTGATCCGCATGTAGTTCTAAGTTCATTTGTTATTACAAGGAGGCTTTTAAAATGCTCAAATACATTCATTGGTTAGGTCAATTATTGATGGGATTCTCTATTTTATTTGTTGTTCTCAAATTGGGGAGTATAGGTACAGCGTTAATCATATTCGCTCTAGGTATTATTATATACATATTTGGAATATTATATAAAAAAATAGTAGGTAAATATTATTATATGTTATATACTAAATATGTAAAATAATTCATATGGAGGTATATAATGGCGAGAATTTTGTCTATTGTTTTGTCTCTTACTCTTGTTTCAATGCTTTTGGGAGCAGTTGGGGCTTCTGCAGCACCAGTAGTAGCTCCTTCCGTTGACCCAGTAAAACAAGCAATTCGAGATGTACTTCCTAAAGATGTAGAAGTTCCAGCGGATTTTTTTGTTGAACGAAAATTGCCAAAAGGTTCAGTAAGTCCCTTTGCAGAAACCGACGTACCCCTTAAGGGAGGATATGCATATTCTCGGTACTTTGCTGCTGGTGGGAGAGTTGATGTTGAAATACATCAACTTTATTTAAATCCTACGGATGCAAGAACATAGGAAAAGCGAAACAACAATTTATGAAGGTATTGCATGGTTTGGAGCCTCTTTTCTTCCAGTTGCAGGTCCTTACCTCTCCACATTAGGAGTTTTTAAAACGGTACTTGATTCCCTCTTTGTAGGTAGTATTAGACAATATGCGGATTACGATCATTTAGTTTCTTCTTATGTGAATTATAAATACAACTAATTCTGTCCTTATTGGATTTTAGAATCCCTCAGCTCACCACCCACGAAACGACCAAGCGACCCGGAAATTCACCGGTTCCATTGGTCGTTTTGTGCCTCGCGCAATGTGGGTACCCGGTAGCAGAGAAGTAAAAAACCTTAATCTTATCTAAGGCTCTAACTTGTCAAGCCCCAATTTTGTGGACATTGAAAAAAACACCTAGGCTGTAAACTGGCGCCGATACTCTATCGGCGTCAGTTTATTTAATTTGCGCTGTGGTCGCCGTCGGTTATAAAATCGTATGTATTTTTCGATTCGGCTTTGTGCTTCAGCTAAACTTCGGATATGATAGGGGTAGAGCCCTTCCGTTTTGAGATGCGAGAAGAAGCTCTCCATGGAGGCATTGTCTAGACAATTGCCCCGACGAGACATGCTGATTTGGGCGCCAACCTTTGGCAGCATGTCGTGGTAAGCATGAGACGTGTACTGGAATCCCTGGTCGCTGTGAACGACGAGTCCGGTCACGTCTTTTTGCTTGGCAAAGGCTTTGGCGAATGTCTGCAGAACGAGTTCATTGTCATTACGCTCACTGAGCTGATAAGCCACGATCTCATTGTTGAATAAATCCTTTACGGCCGAAAGATACAGCCAGCGCTCGCCCACCCGGTATTGAGTCACATCCGTCACCCATTTCTGGTTGGGTTGATCTGCTGTAAAGTCTCGCTTAAGCAAATTCTCAGCCACACGTTCTCCAACCTGGTACTTCATATTAAGCCGGCGTTTCCGGCGAATACTGGCTTGAAGACCAAGCTCTTGCATCAGGCGTAATACCTTCTTGTGGTTCATCCATACGCCGTCATCCTGCCACAAGGAAAGTTGGAGCTGCCGATAACCATACCTTCCTTCATAGCGTTGATACACTGTGCTAACTTGACGCTTGGCCTCGGCATCCCGGTCATAATTCTTCCGCTTCAAATAGGCATAGTAACCACTTCTGGAAACACCAAATAGCTGGCACAGCTCAGCTACCTGCCCTCGCTGGGCTGCTTGTTCGACGAGTTTGAAACGTTCTTTCTTACCTCCCTCATCCCAATTTCCAAACACTTTTTTAGCATCTCATTCTCCCGCTTCAGCTGCTGCACATATCGTTCTTGATCCAAATACTCCTTTCGCCTTCCTCGCTGATCCAGTAATCCAAACTCAACTTGCTCTCGATATTTCCGCATCCACCGTTTCATTCGGTCTTTGTCTTGGATACCCAGATGTTCGTTGATCTGCCGGTATGTCCATTTTTCCTCTACGTGCAGGCGTATGGCCTCCATCTTGAGTTCCTCTGAATAAGATTTAAACTTTTGACCTTTAATCGCCATTAAAAATGCACCCCCTAGAATTCATCGGTTAAACCAAGGGGTTTTTCCAATTTCCATTCTAAGGGGTGCACTTCAGTTTGGTGTATGTTAGCTTCCTGGGGGGGGGTTCAAGGTATGCTCATCTATTTAGTTGTGCTTTCGGCACGAAAAATGCAGTGGTGGCGACTAAGAATATGGTCGCCATGACTCTTAGACTAGCTTCCTTACACCTTAGATAATGAGCTTCCGTACATTTTACTTTTTTCCTCGAGCAACTTGAACCGACAACATCGTTTTTCAAGTCTTGATCTCTCACTTTTAAATTCTTCATTATCTTCGGTCATCAAATCGTACAATTCCCGTGCATTTCTCAAAATATTGTCCTTATTCTTCCTAATAAAAATAGCTTGTTTCTTTAAAACAATCTGATACTTTTTATCTGGCTCGGCATTAATATTATAATTTTTTATTGCATCATCATGAACAGGGAACATGTTATTGAAATTAATAGCTCCATAACGACCACCCTCAATTTTCAAGAAGTCCTTATCGTTCTTCATCGTTTTAAACTTTTTCTTTGGAGAACTCAGAGGAGCAAAGTATTTACAAGAATTAATTTCGAATAGTAGACCGACATACTTTCTTGTTTTTGCTTGTATGTGAGCCTTCTCTTCTGGGATACGATCATCAAACTTCCGCAAATAATCAGTGTAGGCTCTATCAACCTCGTAAATCTTTAATTTCCCCACAGCCTCTCCTTCAATAAAAAAAGACGACGATCTAACCGTCGCCTTCTTCTCAGATCCACTTTGTGGTAGGATCTCACCGCTTTTTTCATTGTCCACTTTGTGGTAGGACCTCTCCGCTTTTTTCATCGTCCACTTTATGGCAGGACCTCTCCGCTTTGAGACCATATTACCACATTTAAAAGTAAAAAACAACTCAAGTGGAAATGAAAAAAACGATATCCTTATTATCCCCTTGGAGTAGAATCTTATGTACTAATGTATTTAGATACGTTTAAAATGTTACAGTTCCCTCCAAACTACAAGTTCATAATATTTACAACAACAAAAGTAACCCAGTAGACAAAATGTCTACGAATAAACTACTTCAAACTCACTCAAAATCCTGATGTCTACGGTGGTCTACAAATATGAGCATAAGAAAAGCCCAGTCCGCATGAGGACTGGGCTTTCATGGTGGAGGCGAGGGGAGTCGAACCCCTGTCCGAAGGCAACGCCACATAAGCTTCTACGGGTGTAGTGACAGTTTTGATGTCACCCTAGAGACTCCCCGTCACCGGATTCCCTTCGGGTCAGCCTGTTTGTCTTCTTCAGCTAGCCGCAGGCGGAGACTAGACAGCGTATCCCACTAAAGTTGAGCCCTCATCCCGGTACATGGGCGATACAGAGCGAGAGCACGTCTGCAGGTTATTAAGCTGCGAGAGCGTAGTTTGTTTGTTGTTTGCCGTTTAATTGGCTTTAGCGTTGATAAAGCGGACGCGTCCCCACTACCCGCTACCTATGCTCGATCTACCCCCGTCGAATCCAAAAACGCCCCCGAAATAAGGATAAGCGGTCTACAACGAACCGCCCGCCTTAAACGGCGACTCGAATGCGTCGGCTGCGATTGCCGGTTCAATCCGAGCATAAGTGCTGTTTGCACTTAATATAACCAACTCAGCGAATATCGCCTCAATTGGACTATAACCATTATACCACTTTCACCACGTTTCATGTCTGGTGATTTAATGGCAGGTAGACCATAATTGTAGCAACCCGAACAACGAAATGCAAGTTTCTCGGCCGCTAATTATAGCTTTCAAGGTAATATTAAACATTAATCTACAAAATATAACAACATTCTCCGATATAAATGGTTGGACAAACGAATATTGGAGGATGTTATGAAAATTAACTGTTTTTTCAAAAGTCATGCAACACATTTTATGATGGCCTGGATTCTAGTCATCAGTACCTTGGCCGCGCCTTTATCCGTCAGTGCTGAAGCTGTCAACGAAACCAGCCTGAACTGGATTCAAGGCTCGAATCAACCGCTTCCCGTGGGAGACATCGCACAAGTTACGATTAATGAGGATTACGTATTTTTAAATGGTACTGATATCAAGACCTATATCCGAGAATATGGGCAGATCCCTTCTGATTTAGAGATCGGAGCTGTTTTTCCTATAGACGAAGATGCTTACTGGATCGCTTACTTTGAATACGTAGATTCGGGTCATATATCGGATGACGAGAAGACCAAAATTGATGCCGACAAGCTTCTGGACAGCTTCAAAGCAGGCACGGAAGAAGCCAACAAAGAAGTTGCAGAGCATAGCCGTCTTTATGTGGATGGTTGGGACATCGCACCGGTATATGACGAATCCTTGCGGAGCCTCACCTGGTCCTTGCTTCTCCACAATTACAAAGGAGAAAAAATCATTAACTATCACGTCCGTATATTGACGCGTACGGGTTACCTATCCGTCATTCTGGCCTCCGACCCTGAGCACCTGGCCGCAGACCGCGCGACTCTGGAGCGCGACATCCTGCCCAACCTCGTAATTAACCCAGGGAAAACCTATGAGGATTTTGATCCTGCCGTCGATAAAAAATCCTCGATGGGTTTGACCGGACTCATTCTGGGCGGAGCGGGACTGGCGGTCGCCAAAAAAGCAGGACTGTTCGGCTTGCTTGCCGTCCTGATCAAAAAATTCTGGTTCGTGTTAATCCTGCCGTTCGTATGGCTGTTCAACAAGCTCCGCGGGAAAGGCAAGAAGAAACAGCAGGAAGATCCGGCTGAAGAGACTAACCAAGCGGACGGAGCAGATCACAGCTCCCATCCAAGCGATCCGCAGCAGGAGGCTGACGAAGACTCGAGATTCAAATCCAAATTCGAATTGGAAGAGGAAAATAAAAAGCCGCCAACCTCTCTTTAGGAGGCATCAAAAAAACCTCGGATTGCAGCAAGCATGATGCCGCTGCGATCCGAGGTTTTGGCTGTTATTGTAGTAAATTACCGCGCCACCTTCTGCTTCTCGCGAAGGATGCGCTGAATATCGCGCTGTGCATCGCGCTTGGCTGCGGCTTCCCGCTTGTCGTACTGCTTCTTCCCTTTACCAAGGCCGATCAGCAGCTTGGCGTAGCCGTTGCGGATATATATCTTCAGCGGCACGATCGAATACCCTTCCTGCTTCGACAGGCCGAGCAGCTTGTTGATCTGTGCCTTATGCAGCAGCAGCTTGCGTGCTCGTGTCGGATCCGTCGGATTATGCCGATTCCCTTGTTCGAACGGGCTCACATGCATATTGTGAATGTGAATCTCGCCGTTGCGGATCGTCGCAAATGCATCGCTGATGTTCGCTCTGCCGCCCCGGATCGACTTGATTTCGGTACCGGTCAGCACCATTCCTGCCTCAAAGGTATCCTCGATGAAGTAATCATGGGAAGCCTTCTTGTTCTGCGCCAATACCTTACCATCATTCTTCTTGCCCATGTTCATCCTCCCCACCGCCATTTTTGCCAGGTCACTGACTCTAGTACAACCAGAAATTAATTGTATCAACTCCCTGAGGCAAAATCAAGGCGCCCCCGCACCGCGGCGCGGCGCAAAGCCCCGGCCGCCACCACACGTGGGCGCGGCCACCTCAGCCCGGGCACAGCCCACGGGCGGGCGAGCCGCTCGCGCAAGAGCTACCGCTTCTTGCGCGGCGGCTCCCCATCGGCGCCCGGCGCACCACTGCTGCCGCCGCCGATGAAAATCCCGCTCGCGGACGTCTTCTTCCGCCGCGAGCCCTTGCCCGCGCCGCTGCTGCCGCCCGCTTTGCGGCTCGTGGCCGCCGGCCCGGCGCCATAGCCGCCCTTGCCGGAGCCGAAGCCAAAGCTTACCGCTGGCCCGGCATCCCCAGCCGCCCCAGCGCCACGCTTGCCGCGCTTGCCCCCGGCCGCAGCCTTGCCCTTGCCGCCGGCGCCTTTACCGGCTTTGCCGAAGGCTTTGCCCGCTCCAGCCTTCTTCCCGGCCTTACCGCCGCCGTTCTTGCCGCCTTTGCCGCCTGCCGCCTGCCACGGCTTGCCGCCGCCTTTACCGCCCGGGCGCCCGCCGAAGCCGTCTTCAATGCCTTCTCCCCGGCGCCGCGGCTTCATATTCACCATCTCGAAATCGATCGTATGGTCGTCCATATTGACCCGGGCCACGCGAATTTCGACCTCATCGCCGATGCGGTAGATTTTCGACGTACGCTCACCGATCAGCGCCATATGCTGCTCATGGAAGTGGTAGTAATCGTCCGTCATCGCACTGAGGCGGATCAAGCCTTCCACCGTATTCTCCAGTTCGATGAACATCCCGAAGCTCGTCACGCTGCTGATAATGCCCGGGAATTCCTCCCCGACCTTATCGAGCATAAATTCGGCTTTCTTCAGCTGCTCCGTATCCCGCTCGGCTTCCACAGCGACCCGCTCGCGCTCGGACGATTGCTGGGCGATCTCCTGCATCCGGCTGGCCAAATATTCTTCCCGCGCCGCCGGCAGGGTCCCACCGCTCTCGATAACCTCGCGAATGACCCGGTGAATGACCAAATCCGGATAACGCCGGATCGGCGAGGTGAAATGCGTGTAGAACTCAGCAGCCAGCCCAAAATGCCCCGTACTCTCCGCATCGTATTTCGCCTGCTTCATCGAACGCAGCATCATCGTGCTGATGACCGTCTGCTCCTTCGTCCCCTGGATATCCTCCAGCAGCGACTGCAGCGCGCGAGGATGAACACGGTCGCCTTTGCCGCCCTTAACCGAGTATCCGAAATTGGCGACGAACATCATGAAATTGAGCAGCTTCTCCTGATCGGGGTCTTCATGGATCCGGTAAATGAACGGCACCTTCAGCCAGTGGAAATGCTCCGCCACCGTCTCGTTGGCCGCCAGCATGAATTCCTCGATGATTTGCTCCGCGATCGAGCGCTCTCTTTTGACAATATCCGTCGGCTTGCCGTTCTCATCCACGATCACCTTCGATTCCTCGAAGTCGAAGTCCACCGCCCCGCGGCGCATCCGCTTGCTCCGCAGCTTGAGCGCCAGCTCCTTCATCAGGCGGAACATATCGGCCAATTCGCTGTAGCGCGCCGTTACCTCCGGATCCTCGTCCTCGACGATCTTGCGCACATTCGTGTAGGTCATCCTTTCTTTCGTGCGAATCACACTCGTAAAAATATCATGCTTCACGACCTTCATCTGCTCGTTGAATTCCATCTCGCACGACAGCGTGAACCGGTCTACCTTCGGATTCAGGGAGCATATGCCGTTCGACAGCCGATGCGGCAGCATCGGAATTACACGGTCCACAAGGTACACGCTGCACCCGCGGTTATACGCCTCCTGATCGAGCTTCGATTTCTCGCGTACATAATAGCCGACATCGGCGATATGCACGCCCAGCTTAATGTTGCCGTTCGGCAGACGCTCCACGTTCACCGCATCGTCCAAATCCTTCGCATCCTCACCGTCGATCGTCACGATGACCTTATCCCGCAGATCGCGCCGCCCTTGCTTGGCAATTTCCGCCGGGTCGATCTCATCGGGGACGCTCATCGCCTCTTCCATCACATCGTCCGGAAAAGCCTCCGGCAATTGATGCTTGCGAATGATCGACAGAATATCGACGCCCGGGTCATCCTTATGCCCGAGAATTTCGATAATCTCGCCTTCGGCCGCGGCTCTCCCTTCCGGGTACTGCACGATCCGCACGACGACCTTCTGGCCGTTGGCCGCACCGTTAAAGCCCTCTTTCGGAATGAAAATATCGCGATTAATCCGCTTGTCATCCGGGATGACGAAGCCATAAGCCTCTTCGTTCTGAAATACGCCGACAACCTGGGTCACGGCCCGGGTAACGACCCGTACCACCTCGCCCTCCAGCTTGCCGCCGGCTATGCTTTTCGAATTGACGCGCACGAGCACGGTATCGCCGTTCATCGCGCTTTTGAGATCATTGGCATGAATATATACGTCAGGGTGCTCGCGATCCTCTGGAATGAGAAATGCGAAGCCTTTGGCATGCGCCTGCAGCCGCCCCCGCACTAAATCCATCCGCTCCGGCATGCCGTAACGGTGAGTTCGCGTCAGTATGATTTTCCCTTCCTGCTCCAAACGATTCAGCAGCTTCAGGAACTCCCTGAATTCCTTCGCGTCCGCAATATGGAAATGCTCTTCAAGCTCCTGATAGGTCATCGGTTTATAAGCGGTCTCCCGCATAAAATCAAGCAGCTCTGATTCTGTTACCATAAACTCACCTCGGCCCGGCTCGGCTTGTCCTTAACCGGTTATGTATTTTATATGTTGGGAACCAATTTCCACGAATTACCCTTCATGTATATACCCTAGTATACACGAAATTAACCGTCCGCATCCGTTTCTCCTTAAATCGCCGAGCTGCATTTTTCCCCCAATTTGATTTCACCTGAAAACCAATGCAAAAAACCCCCGTTCGCAAGGAACGAGGGCTCTCTTATATACGGTATCCTATTTAATAACAACGGCAACGGCAATGGCCAGAATGAAGAATCCAGCAGCAAGTACAACAGTAGCCCGCTCCAGAACAAGCTCCATGCCGCGCGCTTTCGCTTTGCCAAACAGATGTTCCGCTCCTCCGGAGATGGCGCCGGTCAGACCCGCGCTTTTACCTTCCTGCAGAAGGACTGCCGTGATTACACCGATGGAAAAAATAATAAGCAATATTTTCAAAAACAATTCCATTGAATCCACCTCCTAAGTGAGAACATCCAAATTGCTTCAACGAGTATCATGATGATGGTATCATGTCATAAACAGAAAAACAGCATTATCATTGTACCATAGCATCCATGGAATGACAACCTAAATAAGCAAAGAACCTCCTGCGTTTTCCATCCAAACATTCGATGCAGCTAATCCAACGGTTGCAGGTGCTTCATTATTTTTGCGAGAAGCTCAGGATAAAGTTCCATCCTTAATTTGCACGTAGAAGTACTGTCCATTTCAATATATTTTGTCGTTCTTTGCTCCTATTCTTAAGACATATGTTGGATCTGTATATGCCACGACCTGATTGTGATCATACTTAACAGTAAACTCTCTGTACTTTTCATTTTTATTCATAGATTCATCTTCCTTCTAAAGCTCAGAAATTAGCCAACAAAAAGTATGCTCTTGTTTTCTGAATCTTCTGGGACTAACCTAAATCATTTGTAGGCTCATCAAATACTATCAATTACACGGCTCTCCACTCGCTTTTACGCCGAGCATGAATCGCAGGTTTCTAATTCTAAATGGAATTATAGTAGTTAGTTTCTGCGGCAAAGAAAGGAAAGCAGATTTAAATGGATTTCATGTCGTTAGAAGAAGGGAATTGTCCACCATGGGCGGGATTCTTGATTTTAGGTACATGAAATCCATCTACTCCCCTAAAACATTCGTTTAGAGCATAATTAGATACATGAATTCCATTTAGTGTTCGAGTTCGACAGCTTATATAACATAGGCCACAGAGTGGGATTTTAGAGTTCGATAGCCTATATAAGATGAGCCAAAGAATGGGGCGCCCCTCAGTCATCTTTGATGACTTCTGGGACAGACCTGTCGTTTATTTTAGGGTTATACAATATTTATCTCAGATCATCAACAAAAAAACTCCCGCATTCCAGAGAATACGGGAGTAACTATCAATAGATGCTGAAGATCTGCTCCAGACTATTGTTTCAGGTTGTAGAAAGATTTCAAGCCGTTGTATTGAGCCAGCTCGCCCAATTGGTCTTCGATGCGAAGCAATTGGTTGTACTTGGCAACACGGTCTGTACGGGAAGGAGCACCCGTTTTGATTTGGCCAGCGTTTGTCGCTACAGCGATGTCAGCGATCGTGCTGTCTTCGGACTCACCGGAACGGTGCGAGATCACTGCCGTGTAGCCTGCGCGTTTCGCCATTTCGATCGCGTCGAAGGTTTCAGTCAGCGTACCGATTTGGTTTACTTTGATCAGGATGGAGTTACCGATGCCTTCTTTGATCCCTTTTTCAAGGCGCTCCGTGTTCGTTACGAACAAGTCGTCACCAACCAGTTGGATTTTGTCGCCCAATTTCTCAGTGAGCAATTTCCAGCCTTCCCAGTCGTCCTCGGAGCAGCCGTCTTCGATCGTAACGATTGGGTATTTGTCCACCCAAGAAGCCAGCAAATCAACGAACTCAGCTGGAGTATAGGATTTGCCTTCACCTTCAAGATGGTATTTACCGTCTTTGAAGAATTCAGTAGAAGCAACGTCCATACCAAGCATAACATCTACGCCTGGTTTGTAGCCTGCTTTCTCGATCGCCTCGATGATGGAGGACAGCGCATCTTCATTGGAAGTGAAGTTAGGAGCAAAGCCGCCCTCGTCGCCTACTGCTGTGTTCAGGCCTTTTGCTTTAAGTACGGATTTCAGGTTATGGAAAACTTCAGCGCCTACGCGAAGTGCTTCTTTGAAAGTAGGTGCGCCTACAGGCAGAACCATGAACTCTTGTACGTCAACGTTGTTGTCCGCATGCGCGCCGCCGTTCACGATGTTCATCATTGGAACTGGAAGCTGCTTCGCGTTGAATCCGCCAAGGTATACGTACAGCGGCAGATCCAGAGCGTCAGCTGCTGCGCGGGCTACAGCCATGGACACAGCCAGGATCGCGTTCGCGCCGAGCTTGCCTTTGTTAGGCGTTCCATCCAAAGTGATCATCAGCTTGTCGATGCCAAGTTGATCCAAAGCGTCCATGCCGATCACTTCAGGAGCGATAATTTCGTTTACGTTCTCAACAGCTTTCAATACCCCTTTACCCAGGTAACGGGATTTGTCTTCGTCACGCAGCTCAACTGCTTCGTGAGCGCCCGTGGAAGCGCCGGAAGGAACGATAGCGCGGCCGATTGCGCCGGACTCCAGATATACTTCAACTTCTACCGTCGGATTACCGCGGGAGTCTAGGACTTCGCGAGCGTATACGTCAGAAATAATAGTCATTGTATAGTCTCCTTTGATATGTGTATTTTTTATGCTTTGCGGCTGGCGATCATCGAGGTGCCTGTCATTTCTTCCGGTTTAGGCAGACCCATCAAATCCAGAAGCGTTGGCGCCACATCCGCCAGGATGCCGCTTTCACGTAGTATAACATTCTCATCAGTTACAATGAAAGGAACCGGGTTCGTCGTGTGCGCAGTGAACGGACGGCCGTTCTCATCAAATACCATATCGGCATTCCCGTGGTCGGCGATAATGATGACGACGCCACCTTTTGCCTTAACGGCATCCACCACTTTGCCTACGCATTCGTCGGTGACTTCCACCGCTTTCTTCGTTGGCTCCAGCATGCCGGAATGGCCTACCATGTCCGGGTTCGCGAAGTTCAGAATGATCGCATCATGCTTATCGGACTCGATCTCCTTCACGGCAGCTTCAGCCACTTCATAAGCGCTCATTTCCGGCTTCAGGTCGTACGTGGCCACCTTCGGCGAGTTGATCAGCACACGCGTTTCGCCTGGCAGCTGAACATCACGTCCGCCGCTGAAGAAGAATGTGACGTGCGGGTATTTCTCCGTTTCGGCAATGCGAAGCTGAGTTTTCCCATGCTGTACAAGAACCTCGCCAAACGTATTGTCCAGATCCTTCGGCTTATAGGCTACATATCCCTCTACCGTCTCTGCGAACAGCGTCAGGCAGACAAAATGCAGACCTTGCGGGAACTTCGGCCCCCGGTCAAAGCCTTGGAAATCCTTGTTCGTAAATACGTTCGACAATTGAATCGCCCGGTCAGGACGGAAGTTCAGGAACACAACCGAATCGCCGGACTCGACAAGCGCGATCGGCTGGTCATGTCCGTCCACGATGACAGTCGGCATAACAAATTCATCGAAGACCGATTTCTCGTAGGATTCCGTCACGGCTGTGATCGGATCGGTGTATTTCGGCCCTTCGCCATATACCATGGCGCGGTAGGACTTCTCTACGCGATCCCAGCGTTTGTCGCGGTCCATTGCATAGTAGCGTCCTTGCACTGTGGCGATTTTGCCTACTCCGACTTCCTCGATTTTGGCAATGAGACGCTCGATGAAGCCTTTCGCACTGTCCGGAGCCACGTCGCGGCCATCCAGGAATGCGTGGATATAGACCTCGTTCATCTCTTCCTTCTTCGCCAGGTCGAGCATCGCGAACATATGGTCAATGTGGCTGTGTACGCCGCCGTCAGAGAGAAGCCCGTACAGATGCAGCTTCTTCCCGTTAGCCTTGGCGCTGCGCACGGCATCGACCAAAGTCTCGTTCTCGAAAAATTCGCCTTCACGGATCGACTTGGAAATCCGGGTCAAATCTTGGTACACGATGCGGCCTGCACCGATGTTCAAGTGACCTACCTCGGAGTTCCCCATCTGCCCTTCCGGCAGGCCTACCGCCTCGCCGCAAGCCGTCAGTGTCGTATTCGGATATTCCTTCAGGTAGCGGTCGTAGTTCGGCTTATAAGCCTGGGCAACCGCGTTGCCTTCCGTCGTATTCCGCAGGCCGAAGCCGTCCATGATGATGAGTGCTACAGGTCTTGGAGCTGCCATTTATTGCGCCCCCTCGACCAGTTGAATATACGAAGCAGGCTGCAGGCTGGCACCGCCGACAAGCGCGCCGTCGATGTCGCTTTCGCCCATATATTCCTTCACATTCTCAGGTTTTACGCTGCCGCCGTATTGAATACGGATTTTGCCGGCAACCTCTTCATTGTACAAATCTTTAACCAGGCTGCGGATGTAGGAAATCACTTCATTCGCATCCTGAGCCGTAGAGGATTTGCCCGTTCCGATCGCCCAGATCGGCTCGTAAGCGATAACCACTTGTGCGGCCTGCTCTGCGGACAATCCTTTGAGCGCCGCTTCGGTTTGCACCTTAACGACTTCCTTCGTTTGGCCAGCCTCGCGCTCCTCCAGCTTCTCGCCGACACAAGGAATCGGAGTCAAGCCATGCTTGAATGCAGCGTGAACTTTCTTATTCACGATTTCATCCGTCTCTCCGAAGTAAGCCCGGCGTTCGGAATGCCCGATAATGACATAATCGACGCCCAGATCCTTCAGCATTCCACCGCTGATTTCACCGGTAAATGCACCTTCATCTTCGAAATGCAGGTTTTGAGCACCAATTTTGATTTTCGTTCCTTTAGCCGCTTCGACCAAAGCTGGCAGATTCGTGAAAGGAGCGCAAATTACGCTCTCAACGCCTTCTACCTCCGCTTTGCCTTTCACCGCTTCGAAGAAAGCTTTTGCTTCAGGAACGGTTTTGAACATTTTCCAGTTCCCTGCAATGATCGGTGTTCTCATGCGGTTCACTCCTTATCTTTCACTGATAGTGTTACTTGTCGTTCAGAGCCACAACGCCTGGAAGCGCCTTGCCTTCCATGAATTCCAGGGAAGCGCCGCCGCCCGTGGAGATGTGGTCCATTTTATCCGCCAGGTTGAATTTCTCGGTTGCCGCTGCCGAGTCGCCGCCGCCGATAATCGTGTAGCCTTCCGTCGAAGCGCAAGCTTCTGCTACCTCGCGAGTACCGTTTGAGAAAATATCAATTTCAAATACGCCCATCGGTCCGTTCCATACAACCAGCTTGGAGTTCTTGATAATTTCCGCATACTTTGCGCGCGTCTTCGGTCCGATGTCCACGCCTTCCCAATCTGCAGGAATGCTGTCGATATCAACGACTTTATGGTTGGCATCCGCGCTGAAGTCATCCGCAACAACGATGTCTACCGGAAGCTCGAAGTTTTTGCCCAGCTTTTTCGCTTTCTCGATGAATCCGAGGGAAACGTCCAGCTTGCTCTCATCCAGCAGGGATTTACCGATCTCATAGCCTTGTGCTTTGAAGAAGGTATAAGTCAGGCCGCCGCCGATCAATACGTTGTCGGCAATGTTAAGCAGGTTGTCGATCACATCGATTTTGTCCTTAACCTTGGAACCGCCGATGATCGCTGTGAAAGGACGATCCGGATTGGACAATGCTTTGCCAAGAACAGCAAGCTCTTTCTCCATCAGCAGGCCGGATACGGCTGGCAGATGATGAGCGATGCCTTCCGTAGAAGCATGGGCACGGTGAGCCGCGCCAAACGCGTCATTAACGAACAGATCAGCCAGTTCGGCGAATTGCTTCGCAAGCTCGGGATCGTTTTTCTCTTCGCCTGGATAGAAGCGCACATTCTCCAGTACAAGTACATCGCCATTGTTCATGGCAGCTACTTGTGCTTTAACTGCTTCGCCGACAGCTTCGTCAGCTTTCGCTACTTTTTTGCCGAGCAATTCGGACAGGCGTTCTGCAGCCAGGTTCAGGCGCAGCGATTCAACCACTTGGCCTTTCGGGCGTCCCATATGGCTGGCAAGGATTACTTTCGCGCCTTTCTCCACCAAATAGTTAATGGTAGGCAGCGTCTCACGAATACGAGTATCATCGGAAATTTTACCATCCTGAACTGGGACGTTAAAATCGACGCGGACAAACACGCGTTTGCCGGTTACTTCCACATCACGTACACTTTTCTTGTTCATCTCCACGTTCCTCCTAAGGTATGCGGCTATGGCTTCAGGCCACTATACGCCACGGGTTCTCTTGAATGATTTCTCTCCTAAGCGGTGCTTGTATCTCTATAATTTGTGTGTGTGAATGTCGATTCTATAACTTCATGAACCAAAGAGGAGTCCTGCAGCCAGGTCGCTCCTCTTTGGTATATAGGGTGCTATATAACGGAATTACTTAGCTTTTTTAGCGAAGTACTCCAGCGTACGAACGAGTTGTGCTGTGTAGGACATTTCGTTGTCATACCAAGCTACAGTTTTAACCAGCTGCTTGTCGCCAACAGTAAGAACTTTAGTTTGCGTAGCGTCGAACAGGGAACCGAAAGTGATTCCTTTGATGTCGGAAGATACGATCTCGTCTTCTGTGTAGCCGTAAGTTTCTGGATCAGCAGCAGCTTTCATTGCTTCGTTAATCTCAGCAGCCGTTACGTTCTTCTCAAGAACAGTTACAAGCTCAGTCAGGGAACCTGTAGCTACAGGCACGCGTTGTGCTGCGCCGTCAAGTTTGCCTTGCAGTTCAGGGATAACCAGACCGATAGCTTTAGCTGCACCAGTCGTGTTAGGAATGATGTTCTCAGCAGCTGCGCGAGCACGACGGAAGTCGCCTTTCGCATGAGGAGCGTCAAGCGTGTTTTGGTCGCCTGTGTAAGCGTGGATTGTTGTCATCAAGCCTTCAACGATACCGAATTTGTCATTCAGAACCTTAGCCATTGGAGCCAAGCAGTTCGTCGTACAGGAAGCGCCGGAAATAACCGTCTCGGAGCCGTCAAGGATTTCATGGTTAACGTTGTAAACGATCGTTTTCATGTCACCTGTAGCTGGAGCGGAGATAACAACTTTCTTCGCGCCGCCTTTCAAGTGAAGCTCAGCTTTTTCTTTCGTGGTGAAGAAGCCTGTGCACTCCAGAACGATGTCCACGCCAAGCTCGCCCCAAGGAAGCTCTTCAGGGTTGCGGTTAGCCAGAACTTTAACTTCTTTGCCGTTCACTTTGAAGAAGCCGTCGTGAACTTCTACATCGCCTTCGAATCTGCCTTGAGTTGTATCATATTTCAACAGATGAGCCAACATTTTAGCGTCGGTCAAGTCATTAATCGCTACTACTTCGATGCCTTCTACGTTTTGAATACGACGGAAAGCAAGACGTCCAATACGTCCAAAACCGTTAATACCTACTTTTACACTCATTGATAGATCCTCCCAGTGTGTTTGTTTTTTTATTATTCAAGACCACCTGATAGGCAGTCATGAGTAAATAAGGTTAAACGATCAAATTGCGCTGTTCTGCTGTCTTTCTTTGTGCTCCAGTTCGCTCACGATGTCCATTGCCGCGGCTTCGTCCGTGACGAGAATGTCTTCATGTCCGAACTGCAGCACCGCGTGTATAGCTTTGGCCTTGCTTTTGCCGCCCGCGATTCCGATCACCGTGTCCGTCTTCCTGATGTCTTCCAGACGGAGTCCCAGGGTCAGCATTTTGTGAACAACTACGCCTTCTTCATCGAAATAGTATCCAAATGATTCTGCGACCGCGCCATCCTTCTGCAAGTCCTCGATCATCGCCGCGTCGAGCTTGCGGCGGCGGGCCATCTCCGTAGCATCCCCGATGCCGTGCACAACAATCCGCGCCTGGCGAATCGTACTCACGATATCCTGAATGTTCGGGTCGTGCACCAGTGACTGATACGCTTCCTTGCCGAGCAAATCAGGCACATGCAGCAATCGGTACCCTGCTCCAACCCGCTTAGCCATGCCAGAAGCAATCGTATTGGCCTGGATTTCCAGGCTCTCGCCGAGCCCTCCGCGCGCCGGAACGAACCAATTCTGCTTGAACGCTGCATTCGCCGGCGGATTCAGCTGTTCCGCTACCTCGGCCATCGTTGTGCCGCCTGTGACCGCTACGACGTCTCCGCCGCGCATAGCCCCGAGCAACGCTTTGGCACCTGCCAGACCGAGCTCCCGCTTCGTCAGCGGAGAGGTCTCCCAGTCTCCAGGAATGACCACAACTTTGCGCAATCCAAAGGCTTTGCGAATCCTCTCCTCCAAATTAGCGAGGCCGAATATTTCCTTTACGATCGGCTCCATATCCTCTAGCAGTTTCCTGCCCGAATCGCTAATCCTCATGCCTATATTCTCGATTTCAATCAGGCCTTGAGCCTTCAGGAGATCTGTTTCGGCACGCAGTACACGTTCCGTCATGTTTAGTGAAAGCGCCAAGGTTCTGCGACCAATCACATCCGATAACATGATCTGGTGAAGTATGGTATGCCTTTTTTTGAGAATTTCCATGAGATCTGGAAGAAGCTGCTTCTGCATTTCTAAAATATTTCGCATGCTTTCCACTCCTGCAAGCTTCGTCTTCCTCTCCATCTCCCTTGGCCTTAAAATGTCCCGGGTTAACGTTTTAAGTCCCACTGATATTTTAACCAATTTTGGTCCCAGTTGCAAGTGTGATGTCCCTATATTTCTCTATCTTCTGGAGGCTTATTCAATTATTTTCGATGAAATTCGCCAAGACATGAAAAACGGCGTTTTTATGACTTTTTTGCGGCAAGCCGGCAGCAGCATGCTAGCAATCTAGTTTGTTGATTTACAAAGAGTAGAGACGAGGGTATACTTAAATTTTCATCTAATTACAATTTTGGGAAATGTGGTGTATTCATTGCGTGTTCGGACAACATATATTCTTATCATTTGCCTGTTTTTTATAACCGGATGTACGGGTCAGCCCTCCCCTTCCGAATTGAACGACAGCGAACTCACCCTAAACATCGGCTACTTCTCAGAGAAGCAGTTCGAGAATAGATATTCATCCTTGCTGTCGATTGAATATCCGAAATTAAATTACAATGTAATACCGACAAGTGACTTAATAACGGAGAGGATATCCGTACAAGAATGGACTGCTGAGAACACTGTAGACCTAATCTACCTTCCGCCGGCTTATTTGCAATATTTGGCAAATAACGGATTTCTCCAGGAGCTTGATCCATACATACAAAAAACCTCCTTCTCTCTGGATACTTTCGTACCGAGCGCCGTAGAACTCATGAAGCAATATGGAGATGGCAAGCTATACGGGCTGGCCCCAACCTTCTATAGCCGGGCACTTGTATACAACTCTCGTTTATTTGACCAATATGGCGTTCCATATCCCAAGGATCAGATGACCTGGGAGGAAATCATTGATTTAGCCCATCAATTCCCCAAAGGCCTGACGCATTCTTACCCGTCGAACGCCCACTTTTTAATTAACGTTGGGCAAACCGAGAACCTCCAAGCCTACAATGAGGATACGAAGCAAATCACTTTGGACAGCTCCTCATGGGCAAATTTGCTGGAGCTTACTCTTGAGCCGCTAAGAACAGGTAACATTGCCCTTCATGATTTAAATGACAATTTATTTTTAACAGGCGAGTATGCCATGGGCATTATCACATACGAAGAATTGATTCAGCTGGAGCAGCAAGGCTCGGATCTGGAATGGAAGCTGGTGACCATGCCAACCCATCCATCGGAGCCGGATTCAAGCCACCACTATGGGTTGGACGGCATGTGGGCGATCCCTGCCAGCTCGACCGAAAGCGATGCAGCCTGGGAATTAATCCGTTTCTTTATGTCAGATCAAACTGCCAAGTGGTCGTATCGTTCCGTTTATGGCTTTTCTTCACTCACGGCTTACACTTCCATGGGGCAGAGCACCTCAGATATAGAAGCCTTCTACAAGCTTAGACCCGCATATCGTACAAGCCCGGTTCCAAGCACCATTTATGAGCTTCTAAATGAAGCGATAGAACAGGCCATCACCGGTAATGCAACAGCAGAACAGGCTTTAGCTGAAATCGCGAAGAAAGAAATTCAATAACTGTACCGACTCTGCAATTAGGTTGATGTAATCGGGAAGCATCAAGAACTTATTTCTCTGGAGGCAAATACGCCCAGGATTATGCATCAGATAGCTGGTAATAAATAGGGCGGGTCTATCCCGCCCTATTCTTCACTTACAAGGAGGAACATACATATGCCCATAAAACGCGGACTGTTCATACCTTTACTTCTTATCATCGTTTTTTCGTCACTTACAGGCTGCCAAAGGCCCCAGCAGGTTCAACCGATTACGATCAAAGTCAGCTATCCGTCTGCACAGCAGTTCTATAAAATGTTCGGCTTTGCTTTCCAGAAGTCGCATCCCTATATTGAAATCCAGGTCATCCAGGATGAACCCGGAACGGACGGTGGCAGCTTCGATGCAGAGGCTGATGTAATCTATATAAACGGAATGGACCAATACAAAGCAGCAATAGAGCAAGGTAAGCTTAGACAGATCCCTCCGCCCCTATTAAATCCATCAACGAACGAAGGAGATCTCTCGCCAATCGTTACCGCACTACTTAGCTCAGCTTCCGAGGACGGCCGCTACTATGCGTTAGCTCCTACTTTTCATAGCGAAGCGCTATATTTCAACAAGAAGCTGTTTGATGAATATAATATTGCTTATCCGTACGACGGAATGAGCTGGAGCGATGTATTTGCTCTGGCGCAGCGATTTCCTACTGAAGATAAAGAAGGCAACCGCTTGTACGGCATCCAAATGAATTATTACAAGAACGTGACGATGAACTATATCCTTAAAGCCGGGGAGACGGAGAACTTGTCTTATTTCGATCCCCATACCATGAAAGTAACAATGAATACCGAACACTGGAAATCGATCTGGTCCAACGCGGTTCAGGCTTTCCGTGCAGGTGTCGTTTATGACCTAGGAGAAGAGCTTGATTCAATGAAGCATCCCGCATTCTTGACAGAGGATGCGGCAATGACTGTGAGCTCCAATGTTCTCGCTTATAACTTCGAGCCCTTCTCCCATTTTGAAGGCGGTACAATGCTTGACTGGGGAGTGGTTAGCGCGCCTATTGACCCGCTGAATCCTGACACCTCCAACTTTTATGAGATCTTTGACTTTTTTGGCGTCTCTTCAATTTCAGAGCATCCGGAAGAAGCGCTTGAACTCGTCAAATTCATTGCTGGTGATGCTCTCAACAGCCGTCTGCTGGCTCAGAAACAGCCCAATTACGGCTTGCCGGCCGTAACCGAATATGTCCACCCGGTAACCGGGCATGATCTCTCTCCCCTTTATTCGCTTCAGGCTAACCCCGATTACATCGACCCGTATACCCAGGTCGACGCCAATGTGCTGGATGCTTTTCAATCTGCCGCTCAATCCGTGCTGGATCGGCTCCTGCAAAATGAGCTGACGCTGGAGGAAGCGCTCGCGGAGGCGGAGCTGCGTGGCCAAGAGGCGGTCGATACAACACTCGCCGAGCTTGAGCTGAAGCAGTAAAGCGCAAAGTAAATACAGGCCGCCAACACGTTTCGGCCGAGTTTGTCCCGCTAGGCAGTCTCTCAACCCGCAGTATGGCTCTTGGGGGCAGACGGACATGCCGTCTACACACGTGTTGGCGCAGAATAAAATTTGCCACTTGAAATTTGTCCCCCGATGCCATATAATCATTTTTGTTACGCTAAATTTGCGCCCGTGGTCCAATGGATATGACGTAGGCCTCCGGAGCCTGAGATCGAGGTTCGATTCCTCGCGGGCGCGCCATCTAAATTTCAACCTTCAAACGCGCAAAGCCTTAAATAAGGCTTTTTTTATTTTTCTACAGCACGCAAGCAGCGTTCTTATTACTGTCAGAACCGGAACGGATCATGAATGCACCAAACCAAGTGGTGCTTTTTCTTTTTTTATAGTTTGACCATCTTTGACTTTCTACTTAAAATTGTTTATGATGAGGTTAATAATTCTCGATTTCGTCAATTATGAGATTGATTGAATCGATACATGAATCTATATTACAATGGAGGCTATACTGCTCGCTTCGCGATTGGCCCGGCCTTTATCGAAGAGACGCTAGTAGGAGCTCGAACCAATCTAAGGAGGTTTTATCGGTGAGTTATATTCCAATGGTCGTTGAACAAAGCAACCGCGGAGAACGCGCATACGACATTTATTCCAGACTGCTGAAAGACCGTATTATCTTCCTTGGTAGCGGAGTGAATGACGTCGTTGCCAACTCCATCATCGCGCAAATGCTATTCCTGGATGCAGAAGACCCAGGCAAAGATATTCATTTGTACATTAATAGCCCTGGCGGCTCAATTACCGCAGGGATGGCGATTTATGATACGATGCAATTTATTAAATCAGACGTATCGACGATTTGTGTCGGACTGGCTGCTTCTATGGGCGCTTTCCTGCTGAACGCAGGCGCGAAAGGCAAGCGTTATGCGCTGCCTAACAGCGAGATCATGATCCATCAGCCGCTAGGCGGTGCGGAAGGACAAGCGACGGACATCGAAATCCGGGCTCGCCGCATCCTGAAAATGCGCGATAAACTGAATCATATTCTTGCGGAGCGTACTGGACAGCCGTTGGAGCGGATTGAGAAGGATACGGACCGCGATTACTTTATGAGCGCTGCCGAAGCAATGGAATATGGCATTGTGGACAAAGTGATTGAGAAAGTCACTCCTGCTGGAGTGTAACGATTGTAAATAAGGCTGTCTTCCAAGCATAGCTTGGAGGACAGTCTTTCTTGCAATTAGGGTGCTAGGTGTAAAGGAGACCAGAGAAATGAGCCATAACCGAACGAACAAACAATATGACGTCAGCCACAGCCTGGGCCAGGTTGCCATGGGGGCAGAGCCCGCCGATCTGGTCGTCACTAACGGTACGCTGGTGAACGTATACACCGGCGAACTGATCGAGAACACGGATGTAGCCATCAAGCATGGCCGCATTGCTTATGTAGGCCATGCCTTACATACAATAGGAGCTAGTACGCAGGTGATCGACGCCGCTGGCCGGTATATTTCACCAGGTCTGCTGGATGGACATATGCACGTTGAAAGTACGATGCTGTCTGTCACCGAATTCTCCAAAGCGGCGCTAGCCAAAGGAACCACTGCTATATTTATGGATCCGCATGAAATCGCCAACGTATTCGGAACGGAAGGGGTCCGCCTCATGCATGAAGAAGGCCGCGGTTTGCCACTGAAGGTATACACCACCTTCCCTTCCTGTGTTCCGTCTACGACGGATCTCGAGGATGCCGGCGCCGAGCTGCATGTCGACGACATCGCAGAGGGCATGACCTGGGACGGTGTTGCGGGCTTGGGCGAGGTGATGAACTTCCCCGGCGTCGTGCATGGCGAACCGAAAATGACCGGGGAAATCAAAGCCACCATGGAAGCCGGCAAAGCGGTCACCGGCCACTTCCCTAGCGACGACGAGCAGCAGCTTCAGGCCTACATTGCCGCGGGTGTGACCTCCTGTCACGAGACGGTTACAAGAGAGCAAGGCTTGGCTAAGCTAAGGCTCGGCATGCATCTGATGATCCGCGAGGGCTCCGCCTGGCATGACGTCAAGGAGGTTATCAAGGTCGTCACTGAAGATCGTGTAAGAACCGACAACATTATGCTTGTTACCGATGACGTCTACCCGGAAACGCTGGTTGAGAAGGGACATCTCAACCATGTTGTCCGCCGTGCTATAGAGGAAGGTGTTGACCCGGTTACCGCTATTCAGATGGGGACGATCAACACAGCTCGCTACTTCAAGCTCGATGGCGATATCGGCGGAATCGCCCCGGGCAAATGCGCCGATCTGCTGCTTATCGATGATTTGCGGCAAATGGAGCCTTCCAGCGTTATTACGAACGGCGAACTGGTCTATGATCGCGGCAGACTGATAGCTCAGTTTCCCAGCTATGTCTATCCGGAGAAAATACGGCAATCGGTTCATTTAGCCCGCCCGCTTACTGCAGCGGACTTCCTGCTGAGCAGCCGAAGCCAGGGAACAAGCACCAAGGTGCATCTCATCCAAGCAATCGAGAACAGCGCCCGCACGGCGAAGGCAACAGCGACGCTGCAGGTCTCCGGCGGCATTATCCAGCTTGACCCTAAGCAGGATATCGTACAGCTGGCGTGCATTGAGCGTCATCATGGCACCGGACAAATCTCTCTGGCCTTCGCCCAGGGCTTCCAATTGAGAAGCGGAGCGGTTGCTTCTACAGTGGCCCATGACAGCCACAACCTGCTCGTCATGGGAACGAATGCAGAGGATATGGCTCTCGCAGCCAATGAGCTAGCCCGGCTTGGCGGTGGCATGATTGCGGTGGAGAACGGCCAAGTCCTCGCCTCGGTGCCTATGGTCATCGCCGGCTTGATGTCCGATCAGCCGCTGGAGACTGTAACCAGGGAAGTGAAGCAGCTTGCTGCGGCCTGGCAGCAGTTGGGCTGTCCATTGAATGCACCGTTCATGACCTTCTCGCTGATCGCCCTGCCGGTCATTCCGGAGATCCGCATTTCAAATCGCGGTCTGGTTGACGTCACCGAGTTCAAGCTTATTCCTGTAGAAATTATTGAATGATAGAAGAGTAAATTTAAGGAGGCAATCCCATGAAAGTAGACATATGGTCAGACTTTGCTTGCCCATTCTGCTATATCGGCAAACGCAAATTCGAAGCAGCCCTGAAGCAATTCCCTCATGGCGACCAAGTCCAAGTTGGCTTCCGCAGCTTCGAGCTCGCGCCCGATGCCGAGAAGAAGACCGGCAAGGATATTAACACGGTGCTGGCCGAGAAATACGGCATGCCCTACGAACGAGCCAAACAAATGAATGAGCAAGTCACTATGCAAGCCGCTGAAGTCGGGCTGGAGTACCACATGGATAACGTCATCCCCACGAACACCCATGATGCCCATCAATTGACGCAGTTCGCCAAACAGCATGGCAAAGGAAACGAGCTGGCCGAACGGTTGTTCCAAGCTTATTTCACGGAAGGTCTTGATCTCGGCGACCATCCTACGCTTGCCCGGCTATCGGCCGAAGTAGGCCTCAACGAACAGGAGGCTCTTCGCGTTCTTGAGGAAGGCGCCTTCGATTCCGCAGTAATCGGCGAACTCCAGCAGGGCGCTCGTCTTGGAATTACCGGTGTTCCTTTTTTTGTCTTCAACGATAAATACGCCGTATCCGGCGCGCAGCCAAGCGGAACATTCCTGGAAGTGCTTGAGCAGGTGTGGCAGGAAGAACAGCAGCAGCCATTGCAAGTGATTTCTGGCCAGGCTGGCGGAAATTCGGACACAGGCCCGAATTCCGACCCCTCCTGCTCGGACGGCTCTTGCTCCGTTTAGGAGCTCATCCAGAACTGACAAAAGCTCCCCTCATCACAGGCAGGTTAAATACCCGTCCTTATGAGGGGAGCTTTTTCGTAACCATAGAATTGTTCCACTATCGCAAAACATAATAGTATTATTTGTGTCTCGTGAAATCAAACGGATTCGTACCTGAAGGCAGCAGCTGCGAGAAAGGAAAATAGAACTCCGGAAATCCGTTCACATAAGGCAAATACTCATACAACGGGAAAAAGATGACGACACCCTCGTCCTTGACGTAATACGACGGATTCGGGCCAATCGTCTTGAAATTGCCGAAATAGCCCTGCGTCTGCTGTAATTGCTGAGCTATGGCAGGATCGACGATCTGGCGATAATTCGGATTCGCCCGCAGCAGCTCGTCAAGCGTTAGCCGCTTGCCGTCCTTCAGCCGAAAGGTCAGCCCTTCCCGGTAGCTGTTTCCATGTGCTCCCCCGGTGTAAGCATAGGTCTGCTCATAGAGGCTCAGAATGCAATTCTTGTTATAGGTGACCGTATAGTTAGCCAGAAATTCATACTTATTCCCGCTTGGGGAAGGCTGGTTCTGCTTTGCTTCCTTAACGGATTTCTTCACGAAATCCTCCGCGCGGGCTGTGAAGTACGAATTAAGCTTCCGTTGGACCGATTTGCTCTTCAAACCGCTTATATGGGGATATTCCGCTTTAATCGATGCCCCTGGCAAGGACTTCGTTATTGTTCGCGTCTCGACTTTAACCCCTTGTTCGGCAGCTGCTGTTGCTTGGGTTGTCCCTGCGAATGGTGTCTGCTTGGCTTGAACTCCCATTCCCAGAGCCCCATCCTCTGCGCCAACGTTGCCTTCAAGCAGCATTCCCGCCGATAACAACACGGCCGCGAGCAGGCCTAACCCAATCCGGCAGTTCTTCCACATCATCATCTTTGCCTCACCTCTTTCCTTGGATAGTCGAATTATGTCCCTCTTCCAGCAAAATCATGCCCAACATCCGATTAAGCGTATGAGACCACAAAAAAAGCGAAGCGCAAATGCGCCTCGCTGTTGTAAATTATTGTTGCCAATCGATGGCCGTTATTCCCGTCCGCTCTTCAGCTCTGTCCAGTAACGGTCGTAGAGCTGCAGCTTATCCCCAACGTCGCCAAGCCATTCTGTGCGGGACAGCTCATCCGCAGAAAGGTTGATCATCGTATCGGCATTATATTCGTCGCTATGGAACTCCTTCGCCTTGATATTCGGATCGCTATAGCCGATCGACTCGTAGTTCTTCGCGCTTACTTCAGGCTCCAGCATGTAGTTGATGAACTTCTCTGCCAGCTCCTTGTTCTTCGCATCCTTCGGAATCGCATAATTATCGGCCCAGATCGTACCGCCTTCTTTAGGCACAACATATGCTACGTCCGGATTGTCACTGGCAATCACGGAAGCATCGCCCGACCAGACTGTGCCAATCCAGCCCTCTTCCTGGATCATTTTATTCTTAATATTATCCGTATCAAAAGCAAGCACGCTTGGCAGCAGCTGCTTCAAGTCGTCCACCGCAGCGCCGATTTCTGCTTCGTCTGTCGAGCTGTTCGATTTGCCGGCTTTTTTCAGAGCCATCCCGATCACTTCGCGGTTATCGTCCAGCAGCAACACCTTTCCTTTGTAAGCCGGGTTCCACAGATCTTCCCAGCTGTCGATCTCGTCCTTGATGTATTTCTTGTTGTATGCAATTCCCGTCACGCCGGTCATATAAACGATGGAATACTTGTTGCCCGGGTCGAACACAGGATCCTTAAACGCAGGATCGATGTTCTCGAAGTTCGGGATGTTCTCCATGTTCAGCGGTGCCAGCAGCCCCTCTTTAATCATGGTGTCGACCATATAGTCGGAAGGCTGAATCAAGTCGTAACCGCTGCCGCCCGTTTTGATCTTCGCAAGCAGATCCTCGTTGTTGGCAAACACGTCATATACAATTTTTACGTTATATTCTTTTTCAAAATCAGCGAGTACGTCGGCGTCAAAGTTATCCGCCCAGCTGTAGATGTTCAACGTTTCCTTGCCAGATGATCCGCATCCGGACAAGAGGGAAATAACTAACATGCTCGCCAGCAGTACGCCGGCCCATCTCATTTTTTTCAATTCTTTGATCTCCTCTCTTTAATAACCTATTATAAGTTGGACAGTTGAGAAGGATGTAGGGCAAGTACGTAAATTGCTCCTACGATCGCTGTTGTTCCCGGATTTCTTGGAGTATATAAATTCATATGAGGCAGAAATCCGATCACAAAGCCGAGTCACAAGCTTATGCTTCCGAAGCAGCTTTCCTTCAGAAAGCTTTCATTTCTTCGGAATCATTTTTCTCCCTTGCCTGCATCCATTCTTTAATTAATCTTATTTACTTTAATCATGTTCAAAAAGTCAACTTTTCAGTGCATTACCTCTCATTAGAATGGGAGGAGGGATTTTTTCTTTTGCCCTTTGCCCCGATTCAACGCATATTGCGCCAGTAAAATCAATGTGACGCTGACGATGATCAGAATGGTACACAACGCATTAATTTCCGGGGAAATACCCCGTTTTACTTGCCCGTAAATATAGATCGGCAGCGTCGTCGAGCTAGGCCCGCTGACGAAGAAGCTCACCATAAAATCATCCAAGGACAACGTAAAGGCGATAAGCGCACCAGCCACGATACCAGGCATGATTTGCGGAAATGTGACATAACGGAACGTCTGCCACGCATCCGCCCCCAAGTCGTTCGCTGCTTCCTCCAGCTGCTTCCCCATGTCCGCCAGCCTCGTGCTGACCACAACGTAAACATAGGACATGCTAAACGTAATATGGGCTAGAATAATCGTCAGCTTGCCCATCGGAATATGGAACTGGGTGAACAGGACAAGCAAGGATAATCCCATAATAATATCCGGAATGATGATCGGCAGGTAGAGCAGACCGCCCATCCCGGCCCGCATCTTGCGGTTCAACTTTCTCATCGACAGCGCGGCCATCGTTCCCAGAATGGTAGATGCTACAGTGGATACCGCAGCAACGATTAAGCTGTTGCTCAGCGCCTCGATGACCCGGCGGTTTTTAAACAAAGAGAAATACCAGTCCAGCGTGAAGCCGCTCCAGTCGGCAGCCAGACGCGAACTATTAAAGGAATATGCAATTATAAAAGCGATCGGCACGTAAATAAACACCATCATCAGCAGCGAATGAAAGCCGAGCAATGGATGCGTCTTCGTCTTCATCAGCGCCCCTCCTTTACTTTGAGGTGCCTGGAAGTCATTGCTTTGTTAAACAGCGCGATCATAATCAACGACGTGATCACAAAAATGATCGACAGCGCCGAACCGAACGGCCAATCCCTCGCTCCCGAGAATTGCGCCTGAATGACGTTGCTGATCATCGCCGATTTCGCGCCGCCCAGAATGTCCGTTACAACGAACATTCCCGTGGTAGAGACATAGACCAGCACCGAACCCGTCATGATGCCGGATCTGGTCTGCGGCACCGTAATGTGCCAGAACGACTTCCATGGCGATGCGCCAAGGTCGCTGGCCGCCTCCAGCAGCTTTTTGTCCATTTGTTCCAGCGCAACATAGATCGGCAGCACCATAAAGGGAATAAACGTATAGACCATACCAAGCAGAACGGCTCCCCGCGTATACAGCAGCTGCAGCGGCTCGTGAATCAGTCCGATATCGATCAGCAAATTGTTGACGACGCCCTGCGTGCGAAGCAGTAGAACCCAGGCATAGGTGCGAATCAGGAAGTTGATCCAGAACGGAATTGTCACCAGAATCAGTCCCCAGGTCTGTCTTCTCGGTCCAGCATTGGCAATATAATAAGCTAGCGGATAGCTCAGCAGCAGACAGATCACCGTCGTCATGACGGACAGTACGATCGTATCCCAATATATCCCCAAATACAGCGGATCGAAAAAGCGGGCATAAGCATCCAAGCTGAAGCCGGCTACGACGCCGCCAACCTGGTCACGGCCCATAAACGACATGCCGACAACAATAAGCATCGGAATGAGCATAAAAACGCCCAGCCATAACACCACCGGCAGTACCGACAGGCTCGATTTCCTCATGGCCCGATTACCACCTCGTCCTCGGCATTCCAGTCTACTCCTACCTTGTCGCCGATGCTCCAAGGACGATCATCCGTAATATCAAATATGATGGACACCGTCATCGGCTCGTTATCCAACTGAACGATCAGCTTGTGAATGCTGCCCAGGTAGAGCACATCCATGACCTCTCCGCTGCGCTTCGAGCCTTCCACCTGCCTACTCGCCCGTAATTTCTCCGGACGCACAGCAAATAGCCGCCCATCGCTGGAGAAAATGTTATTCTCTCCTACAAAGGTGGCGGAGAACAGGGTGGCTGGCTTAGCATAAATTTCACGCGGCGTGCCGATTTGTTCCACTTGTCCGTTATTCATAATCACGATCCGGTCGGACAGCATCATCGCTTCCTCCTGGTCGTGGGTGACGTATACAAACGTAATCCCCAAGCTGCGCTGCAATTGCTTCAGCTCGGATTGCAGATTCTTGCGAAGCTGCAAATCAAGGGCGCTCAGCGGCTCGTCCAGCAGCAGGACCTTCGGCTTGTTCGCAATCGCCCGGGCGATCGCTACGCGCTGCTGCTGTCCGCCGGACAGCTGATGCGGATAACGCTTGATCAGCGGAGTCAGCTGGGTCATCGTAACCGCTTCCTCAACCCGCTGGCGCTGCTCCTTGGACGGTATTTTCTTCATTTTCAGTCCAAATGCGATATTATCCTCTACCGTCATATGCGGGAATAATGCATAGTGCTGGAATACCAGGTTCAAATCCCGGCGGTTCGGAGGCAGATCGGTCAAGTCCTTGCCGTCCAGCATAATTTTGCCGCTTGTCGGATGCTCGAACCCGGCGATCATGCGTAAAATCGTCGTCTTGCCGCAGCCGCTCGGGCCCAGCAGGGTTAGGAACTCCCCCTCTTGTATGGTGAGCGATAGCGGATGCACAACGACTTGTCCTGCAAAGCTTTTCTCAACTTCGGACAGTTCAATCATGTATGCACCAACTCCTTTAAGTCTACTAAGAAAAAAAAGCCATATCCATTGGTATGGCTTTTAACAGGTCAGTCGATTCATTTTTTGCATATTCACTATACCTTGTTTTGTCCCTAGATACAACACTTTTCTAGGCCGTTTGGCAGAACTAGAGGAAGTTTTGTGAAGGTTTTTCGTGAATTCGGCTCATTAAAAAAGCCGCGATGCCGCTGTCCTTGGACAGATTCCCGCATCACGGCCCTGGTACAAGGCCCTAGAGGCTTCCAGATTATTTCATCTCGTACATCACAGAGAGTGTTGTCTTTACACTGATTTCTCCCGGCTCGATGGAGGTTCTCTGATCCATGGATGCCTTCTCCGCTACGGCGAAGCTCACATTCATATAAGGCGCGTAATCGTTGCTGGCCTGAGTGACGCTCAGCACAACACCGACTTGGCGTTTGGCGGCCTTGGCAATTGCGGCGGCTTTCATGTCCGCATTAGCCATCGCCTTCTCGATCACCTGCTCCTGATATTGATCGGGATTCTCGGTGGAGAAGCGGACATTGTCAATGCGGTTAGCCCCTGCCTTCGTAATTTCGTCCAGCAGTTGGCCTACCTTCTCCAGATCGCGGTAAGTAATCGACAGTGTATGGTAAGCGGAATAGCCCTTGACCTTCTGGCCTTCCTTCTCGGAATAACTGTAGTTCGGCTGCACGGAGAACTGGCCTGTCTTCATATCCTTTGTATCCAGCTTCCACGTATCCTTGAGCAGCGCGTTCACCTTGGCCATCTGGGCTGCATTTTGGCTCTGCGCCTCCTTCGCCGTAGCCGCCTGTGTCTCTACCCCTACGGAAATATACGCTACGTCCGGCTTAATCATAATTTCACCGCTGCCAGTGACGTTGATGACATTGCGCTGCGCCTCATTGTCAGCGTATACAGGCTGTGCCATATCCAGTCCCCCGCCAATCCAAGTTCCTCCAACCACTAATGCACTTGCGATCACAACTGCGCCAATCGGCTTGAACCATTTTTTCATTAGTAATGACCTCCAATATAGGGTGAGTTTAACTACTAAACGACGGCTCATATGCAAATGTTGCAGCAATGGATTCATTCTTTTGGAAAAATATGATCCTGGGCCATTTCAATTTAAAAAGGGATGACTTCGCGGCAGGAACCCCGAAATCATCCCTTCAAGAACACTGGCATAAACCCTATTACTGGTTCTCCAGTTCCTCTTTGCTAACCAGATTAATTAAAGCGTTTGCGGCTTGCTCCGCGTCTGCGCCATCCGCACTGATGTAGATTTCCGTTCCGGTGCTAATGGCAAGGCTCATAATACCCATGATACTTTTAGCATTTACTTTTTTATCGTCTTTCTCAACAAATATTTCAGATGAGTATTTATTCGCTTCCTGGACGAAAAGCGCTGCCGGCCGAGCGTGTAGACCCGTTTTCAATCGAACAGTTACCGGGTGTTTGATCATGAAACCTTACCCCCTATTACGAATTCAATAGCATGTTGTAGAACTATGTGATCATGGTAAATTTATATCATTATATCATATACAGACTGTAACAGACTAGCTATAGGCCTGTACCCCCGCGAATTTTTTCCGCCAGCTCATCGATTTTCCGCAGTCTGTGGTTAACGCCTGACTTGCTGACCTTGCTTTTGAGCAGCTCCCCGACCTCTTTGAGGTTCATATCGGGATGAGCGAGACGCACTTCCGCAACCTCGCGCAGCTTCTCCGGAAGGTTCTCAAGTCCCACTTCTTTCTCCAAGAGCCTGATATTTTCGATCTGCCTGACGGCCGCTCCGATCGTTTTATTCAAGTTCGCCGTTTCGCAGTTCACGATCCGGTTGACCGAGTTGCGCATATCGCGCATGATACGCACATCCTCGAATTTGAATAACGCCTGGTGGGCACCGATAATGTTCAGCAGCTCGATAATCTTCTCTCCCTCTTTGATGTAGAAAATAAAGCCCTTCTTACGTTCGATGCATCGCGCATTCAGATGAAATTCATTAGCGAGCTCCACCAGGGCCTTGCAGTGCTCCTCATACATGGAGGCGATCTCCAGATGATACGAGGAGCCCTCCGGGTTATTAACGGAGCCTCCCGCCATGAACGCCCCGCGCAGGTAGGCCCGTTTACAACAGTTTTTCCGGGTCAATTCTGGATTAATCCCCGGCGTAAAAATAAAACCTTCAGACACGATGTTCAACGTCTTCAGTATTTCCTGAACCTTGGCCGGAATTCGTACGATATAGACATTATTTTTCTTAAGCCGCATTTTCTTGCGTACAAGCAGTTCCGTATGAACCTGAAAGTGCTTCTTCAGTAAGGAATAAATTCGCCTTGCTATCGCGGCGTTTTCCGTAGAGATGTCCAGAACAACCTTCTTGTTCGAAACCTGTACCGAGCCATTCATCCGGATTAACGCGGACAGCTCGGCCTGCTCGCAGCAGGAATCAGCCTCGACCATCGTTAGTTCCTTTTTGGTTTGCGCCGCAAACGACAAGGATCTCACCTCTTTCGTAAATTCCAGTTTTGCACCAATTGGTAAATATGCTGACTCAATTTGTCGGCATCATGGCGCAAATAGCGACGGAACAACACGAGCGTGTCGGCAATGACTTTGTAGCCACGGCCCGTAACGACATCCCAGTCGACCTCGACCGGCTTAGCGCCTTGCTCGGCATAGAAATCCTGAACCTGAGTCGGAATTTCGCCGTCATTGACGATGACATAATCAAATAAATGATGGCCTACGTGATCGTAAATGGCCTGGAGATGGTCGCTTACCGCATAGTTATCCGTCTCGCCAGGCTGGGTCATGACGTTGCAGACAAAAATTTTGATCGCGTTCTTGTTGGACAGAACCGCTTCCGTCAGCTTCGGAACGAGCAGATTCGGAATAATGCTCGTGTATAGGCTGCCCGGGCCGATCAGAATGGCATCAGCCTCGCGAATCGCCTCGCACGCCTCCGGCAGCGGCTCGACCTCCTCCGGCTCCAGGAAAATTCGCTTGATCTTCCCCCGGGCCTCGGGAATCTTCGATTCCCCGGTCACGATCGTCCCGTCCTCCATCTCCGCATGCAGCACCACCGCCTGATCGGCGGCGGGAAGCACGCGGCCGCGTACCGCGAACACGCGGCTCAGCTCCCGGACGGCCGTGACGAAATCTCCGGATATATCCGTAATTGCCGCTAGTATTAAATTGCCCAGACTATGCCCTGCTAGTCCAGAACCGTTGGAAAAACGGTAGCTAAGCATATTCGACAGCAATGGTTCTACGTCCGCAAGCGCGGTCAATACGTTACGAATGTCGCCGGGAGGCGGCATATGCAGCTCATTCCGGAGAATCCCGGAGCTTCCCCCATCATCGGCGACGGTAACAATGGCCGTGATATCGAGCGGTTTTTCCTTTAACCCGCGAAGCATGACGGATAGGCCGGTTCCACCGCCCATCACTACGATTCGCGGAACTTTCGTATCGTTAGCTCGATTCATCGTCTTGATTCACCCTCTTAATGCCGGTCTCGGCCCTCATCCCTATGGCTTACGCGAACCGTCTCCGTTTCACTAGTTCCGAGCATCCGGCCCAAATATTCGGCAATGGCGACCGAACGGTGCTTCCCTCCGGTACAGCCAATGGCGATAATGACCTGGCTTTTTCCCTCTTTATGGTATTGAGGCAGCAGAAAATGCAGCATGTCTAACAGTTTTGTCAGGAAGGACTGTGTCTCCGGCCACTTCATAACATAATCATATACATCACTGTCTTGTCCGGTGTGTGGACGAAGCTGCTCAATATAATGAGGGTTTGGCAAAAACCGGACGTCAAAAACTAAATCGGCGTCGATCGGTATGCCGTATTTAAATCCGAAGGAAGTGATGTTTACGGATAAATGATTGCTCTCCAAATGAGAAAAGCGGGAAATGATCTTCTCTTTAAGCTGGGCAGGCTTGATATTGCTCGTATCGATGACCTGGGTGGCAGAAAGTTTCAGCTCCTCTAGCATTTTGCGCTCAAGCCGGATGCCGTCGAGCGGCATGCCGTCCGGTGCAAGCGGGTGGCGGCGGCGGCTTTCCTTATAGCGCTGCACCAGCACGGAATCGGTCGCATCCAGGAATAAAATTTCACAATTAATTGTAAAATGATCTTTTACATAGCCAAGCGACTCAGATAAAGCAGTAAAAAACTCCCGGCCGCGCAGGTCGATGACCAGTGCCACCTTGGCGATTTTCCCATTCGATTGCTCGATCAGCTCAGCGAATTTGGGGATGAGTACTGGAGGCAAATTGTCCACGCAGAAGAATCCTAGATCTTCCAGGCTCCTAACGGCGAGCGACTTCCCTGCGCCCGACATGCCTGTAATGATAATCAAATTGGCTACTGAAGCTTTCTCCTTGTCTGACATGCATTTCCCTCCTCGTATAGTTCTCCTGTCTTCTTCTATCTATTATATAACTAAAATCGACACTATATATCGACAGAATTTGATAACAGACCCCCGATTGCCTGCGAGCTTGTGAGCGTGACTTGTCGAACCCGAGTGTTCACTATAGCCCGAAGGCTGCTGCCCCTGCGAGCATATCTGCTTGCCGTGATTCTCTTAGGAACGCGTGAACAGGCCTGCTGCGCCAACCATTCCGGCATCATTACCGAGCGTTGCAGGAACAATGCTTACCCCTCTTTGCGCTACTTCCGGCGTCAGCTTCTGGAACACGCTGCGCACCTCATTGAACAGGATGTCCCCCGCCTTGGATACGCCGCCGCCGATAATGAACACTTCCGGATTCAGCACGACAGCTACAGCCGCCAGCGCTTTCCCCAAATAGAACGCGGCGCGATTCACGATGCGAATCGCAACTTCGTCCCCGGCTTTCGCCGCATCGAATACGTCCTTCGCCATAATTTTCTCTACTTGCGACAAGGCCGTGCGCTCTCCTCTGGCTACTGCATCATTGGCCATCCGGATAATGCCCGTTGCCGAGGATACGGTCTCCAGGCAGCCGGTCTCGCCGCAGCCGCATTGAATCGCTTCCAGATCGGGAACGACAGACATATGGCCTAGTTCGCCCGCAAATCCGGCGAAGCCTTGATAGATTCTGCCATGAATAATAATGCCGGCGCCTACTCCCGTACCCAGCGTAGCGCAGACGCAATGATCGATGCCCTTGCCCGCGCCGCCCCAGGCTTCGCCCAGCGCTGCAACGTTGGCATCATTGTCTATTTTGACAGGCTTGCCAAGGCGGGCCTCCAGAATCTCGCGAATCGGAAGATCCCTCAAACCTACATTCGGTGCTAGAATGATGATTCCTTCGCGAACGTCCGTAAATCCGGCAACTCCAGCTCCGACGCCTGCTACCTGTTCCCAGTCAAAAGGAGATTGCTCCACGATATGACGGACATACTGCTCGATATTGCTTACAACGGCATCGGCACCTTTATCAGCTTCGGTTGGCCCTTCATAAGTATGAAGAAGCTGCCCCTCCTCATTACAGATGCCGACTTTGATCGCAGTCCCGCCAAGATCAACACCAATGTAGATTTTTTCAGACATTGTACAAGCCACCTTTTTCTTCAAATAAAATTGTTTATCCTACGTACCAACTATAAGCGAACCACACCGTTCGGTCAAGAGAAGCGAACAGCAGAAAATCCAGTAAATACAAGGCTTTCAGCGCAAATGATGAAATTCACAAGCGGTGTTTATGTAGAGAATGCATCCGCTGCGGCAACCCTCCAAATGCTGTCCAATCCTACAATTTCCCAGCAAAAAACCCCGCCGAAGACGGGGTTGCATATTATAGGCGAGCATACCATTTATACCAAGTTCAAGACAATATTCGCTTCTGACCTTCGAGTGCTTGAATTGGCGCGATATTTTGCGTGAATTCCAAGGTGCCCATGTATCGTCCTTCAGCGCTGCGAACCGCGAAATACCGGATATACACGAACTTATCCTTAAACGGAATCCAGAAGTCCTCCGAGTCCTTCCGTCCGGCCTTGAAATCCGCCAGCAGCTCATTCACGACATGCACGCTTTGCGGAGGATGGCAGTTTTGCACCGTACGGCCGATGACGGCCTTGGTCCGGGCGAAAATGCGCTCCTTCCCGTGCGAGAAATACCGGACAACATCCTGCTCGTCAATGAAGGTAAGATCGACAGGCAGATGATTCATTATCGCTTCCAGCTGCGCGGCGGTCAGAATTCCTGTCTCGAAGTGGATCAGCCCCACTGGAAGCTGGCCGTTCTCCGCTCCCTCCGTACCTTCGTCGTACGGGAGCGGCACACGCTCGGGAACCCATTTCTGTTCCGGGGCAGTCAGGCAATAGCCGATCTCATCGCTCTCGGCGGCTATTTTTACCCACTCGTCCTCCGTCAGCTTCTCCAAGGCCATCGGCAGCAAAATATTCTCTTCTTTGAAAATCATCTCGTTTACCTCAGTAATCACGCGCTCCAGATCGATGATGAGTATATCCTTATCGGCGCGGTCACCGTTGTAACTCAGCAGCTTCTCTTTCACTTCCTTGATCATCGCACGAATGGCATCGTCTACACCCCACATCACCTTGGTCGGGCCATAGATGCCGTATTTCTCTAAATACGGGAACAGCAAATTTTCCTTGCGGCTATAGTGTTTATCGAGATCTAGCAGCAGATTTAAATCCTCCACCAGCTTATAGACGATTTCCGTGCTGTCCTCCCGGCGGAATTTGTCCTTATGCAGCTCCAGCCGGAAATTGACATGCCGCTCAATCTCGCGATTCTCCAGCTTCAAGGTATGAACAGGATGCCCCGGCTGCTCTTCCGGCTTGGACGAACGGTGAATTTCCTCAATCGAGCCTTTAAAAATAGCCGTGTGCACAGAGCACAGGCGCTGCACCTCGGAGACTGGGATGCCCTCCTCCTCCATCAAGGCTTGCTCCATCGCTGATATTTCCGCTACTGTCACGTCCCCGACTGCTTCCTCGAACCGGGCCTTGACCTCCTCCACGCTCTTCCCTTCATGCAGCTCCTTAATGATCTCCTTCAGCAGTTCTTGCCGGCGTCCTTGCTCCGGTACTGCATGCTCGCGATTGTTGATCATTTCGCTCATCGCCGTATCCTCCTCTATTTATAAGCCTATTATTTAAAAAATATCCTGAACTCCGGACATACAACGCGCCGCCTGAGCTCACTCCGTGATTTCATAGCCCTTGGCGCGGAACGCGTCCTTGATCGCATCGAGCTCCACCTTGCGCAGCCTGGCTCCCTGGGGGATCGTCATAAAGCGCCCCGCGCTCTGCAGCATCCCCGGCTTGGCCAGCTGCTCGAAGCCCAAGCCCACCATGATATCGATGATTTCAGGATCGGCCGTGCATAACTCGTAGACTGTTTTATGCAAATCGATCTTTTTCCCCATAAGCCCTCACCGCATTTCTTCAAATTTGAATGAAAACCATTCTCATATTCAAAGTAGCACAGGCCGCCCCGACAACTTGTGATTACAATCACAAGGATGCAGGTGCTTTGCCAGCACAGTTTATTTTTTTATGCAGATTTGTCACAATAGGAGCTAAAGGAGGTTTATTGATGATGAATTCCATTCATTTGCTATATATTGAAGACGATCCCGAGATCGGAAAGTGGGTTAACGAAACCCTGCAGGACCGCGGCTACCGTGTAACCTGGCTGACGAGCGGAGAGCATGCCCTGGAACACGCCGATTCCTGCCGGCTCGCCATTCTCGATGTCATGCTGCCCGGCTTGGACGGCTTCACGGTCGGACAGCGGCTCAAGAAGCAGCACCCGAATCTGCCCATATTGATGCTGTCGGCCAGAACCTCGATTGATGATAAGCTGCAAGGCCTGGAATTCGCGGATGACTACCTGACGAAGCCCTTTCATCCGGACGAGCTCGCTGCCCGAATTGAAGTGCTGCTCCGCCGCAGCGGCCATGCTTCCCCGGAACCGCTCAGACTGCGGCATCTGCTCGTCCATGAACGCGAGAACCTCATTATCGACCAGAATACCGGAGAAGAGATTCTGCTTACAGGGAAGCAGTTCCATATCTTCCATTACCTGCTGCGCCACCTCGGTCAAATCATGACGAAGGAGCAAATTTATGAAGCCGTATGGGGAGAACCCTACCTGGAAGGCGATAAGACTCTGATGGTACATATTCGGCATTTGCGTGAAAAAATCGAGCGCGATCCCGCCGCCCCGGAAATTATCGAAACAATCCGCGGCATCGGATACAGGGTGCGGGCATGAGATTTATAAAACAAAGCCCTTTGCAGCGCCTTCGCACTTCCCTCTTATCGCGATACGTGCTGATCATCGTCACGGCTCTCGTATTTATCCCCGTGCTGATTCCAGCCAGCTTCATGGCCTCTTGGGCCGTTAACCGGATGCTGATGCCGGGCGGGCAGGAAACCTACCAGCTGCCTTACGGCTCTGCCTATGAGCTGGAGCAGATGTGGCATAAGCACGCCAAGGCGCTGGCCGCAGCCTCCCCCGCGGAAATCGATGCCAGGCTCTCCGCGCTGAAGGAGGAATACCCTGATGCCGCGCTGTTCTGGGTTGACGGCGCGGGGATCACGCAGCTTCAGCTGCCTGTACAGGCAGCGCTGCCCAAGCAGTGGTCGGCGGAGGATACCATTGCCTTCATGAAGGCTGGAATCAATGCCGACCCCTACACCGTCGTGGCCTTAATCGGAGGAGACGAGCAGGCGAAGCAGGGATTCATGGTCTTCGAGCTGCCGCGCTCCTATTTGACGCCCCAAGGCCGTCCTAGCGATTCCCGGTTCTATGGCTTGTTCATGGCGCTCATCTTCGGCATCTTCATATTGCTGTCCTATTTGTTCTTCCGGGACATCCGCAAACGCCTTCTCCGGCTGGAAGCGGCCATGACACGCGTCGGAGAGAACGGGCTTCCGTCGCCTACGGAAGAAGGGCGCCCGGATGAAATCGGCAGGCTGGAGCAGGCCTTTAATCATATGGTGAACCAATTGGAGGAGGGCCGCAGACGAGAGCGCAAGGAGGAGGAGCTGCGCAAGAATCTGATCGCCAACCTGTCCCATGACCTGCGTACGCCGCTGACCGTGCTCGCCGGGCATCTCTATTCCATGGGTAAAGAGCCTTTATCCGCGCAAGGTCGGCAATCTTTAGCTTTGATGGAGGCCAAGCTGGACGACCTCGACCACCTGATCGATCATTTATTGTCCTATAATTTGCTCACCAGCGGGAAATACGCCTTGTCCATGGAGCAGCAGGACGTACACCGCATCGTCAGGGAGAGCGCTGCCGCCTGGTACCCCGTCTGGGAAAAGGCCGGCATGAGCGTGGACATCGATCTCCCCGATGAACCCCTGAGGTGGGCGGTCGACACGCAGGGCTTTCGCCGCGTCCTGGATAACCTGTTCCAGAACGTCGTCCGCCACGCCGGTTCAGGCAAGTATGTAGGCATCCATACAGCTCGCTGGAAGGGATACCCCGCTCTGATTATTTCGGATCGCGGTCCAGGCCTTGATGCCGCTTCAGCAGCCAAGGGCGCAGGTCTGGGTCTGGCCATCGTAGAGCTGCTGCTACGGGAGATGGGGCTTCGCCTCGATGCGGAATCCTCAGCCAAAGGTACCCGGTTCGTCATCTGTCCCGCTTCTTAACCTAAATTTAAACTTCAACCTCCGCTGCATTTAAACTTCGGAAGCTATGCTGGTTACCGAGGTGATTTATAGTGAGCGAACTGATCATTCAAACCAAGGGATTAACGAAGAAATACCGCGGCCGGACGGCCGTTGATCAACTAAACCTGGAAATCTCCAAGGGAGATATTTATGGCTTCCTCGGACCGAACGGAGCGGGCAAGACGACAACGATCCGCATGCTGCTCGGACTGATTCAGCCGACGAGCGGTTCGATCTCCATTTTTGGGCGAGAGCTCAAGCGGGACAAACTGAACATACTGCGCCGGATCGGATCGCTTGTGGAATATCCGTCCTATTACGGGCATTTGAGCGCTATCGACAATTTGGAGGCGATTCGCCGTATTCTGGATGTGCCGAAATCGCGAATCGCCGAGGTGCTGGAGATCGTCTCCTTAACCAAGGAAGCAAAGCGCCCAGTCAAGGGCTTCTCCCTCGGTATGAAGCAGCGGCTGGGCATCGCCGCTTCACTGCTCGGGAGTCCCGAGCTCCTGATTCTGGATGAGCCAACCAACGGGCTCGACCCATCCGGAATTCATGAAATGCGCGAGCTGATCAAGAATATGCCGCAGCAATACGGCATCACCGTGCTCGTCTCCAGTCACCTGCTGGGCGAAGTCGAGCAGATGGCCTATAAGGTCGGCATTATTCGCGAAGGGCAGCTGGTCTTTCAGGATACGATCGATCATTTGCGCCTCCAGGCGCAGCATGACATCGAGCTGGTCGTATCCGAGCCGGACTCCGCCATTTGGATCGCCCGCGACATGGGCCAGACGGGTATCCTCCAGGGCGGGATTATGACCTTCCCCGGCATGAAGGATGCTCAAGTCGCCCATCTCGTCAAGCGGCTCGTCGAGAACGGGCACGCCATTTACCGGGTCGAGCAGAAGAAGAAATCTCTGGAGGATATCTTCATGCAAGTGATCGGGGAGGGAGCGCTATGATGATGCGCTCGCTTCGCGCCGATTTCCTCAAAATCCGCCGCAAGGGCATCTGGTTCCTGGTGTTCCTCGCACCGAGTGGCCTCGTCGCAATGCAGGGGCTGAATTTCGGACTGCGATTCGACTATTTATCCAAAGTATACAAAGACGATCTCTGGGGCGGGTTAATCCACAATATCGAATTGTTCGTCCCGATGGCGCTGTTCCTCGGCTGTACCTTGATCAGCTCTCTGGTCGCCAACATAGAGCATCAGATGAGCTCGTGGAAGCAGCTGCTGGCCTTGCCGGTGTCGCGCAGCGCCGTATTCCTGGCCAAATTCACCCTGTGCGTGATCGTGTTGAGCATTTCCTGCCTGCTGCTCCCGGTCTTTACCGCAGGACTCGGCCTCCTGCTCGGCTTTCAAACGCCGCTGCCGATAAGGGAATTATTAACCATGGGCTTCTACCCTTATTTGGCCGCTTGGCCGCTGCTGGCTCTGCAGCTCTGGCTGTCGCTGACGTTCCGCAATCAGGCCCTTCCGGTTTCGATCGGCATTGCCGCCGCGATACTCTCGCCTTTTACGCTGGATGTATCCGTATGGCTGCCGCTGAATTGGGCTACTTTGGCCATAAGCGACAATAGCCCGCTGGCCTATATCCTTGGCGGCGTTTCACTGGGCCTTTTCATGCTAATGATCAGCCTGCTGCATTTTAACCGAAAGGATGTGGACTAACGATGCGAAATTTCCTGCGAATCCTGTCGGCGGAAATGCTGAAAATGTCCAGATCCGGCATTTGGCTGATTATTCTGGCCAGCCCGCTTCTCTCGCTGCTAATCGGAGCACTGGTGTCGATTCCCGCGGGCGCCGACCCATGGCCGATCATGCTCGGTAGCATGGTCATGCTGCACGGCATGCTGTTCCTGCCCATCATGGCCGGACTATTCGCCGCCTTCGTCTGCCGTTACGAGCATACCGGCGGAGGCTGGAAGCAGCTGCTTGTGCTGCCCGTATCGCGTACAGGCGTCTATCTCGCCAAATTCGCTGTCGTGGCCAGCCTGCTTGCGCTAAGCCAGCTCCTCTTCCTCCTGGCACTGATCGGTGCGGCGAAGTACCACGCCTTCCCAGGGGCCATGCCATGGGGCATGTTCCTGAAGAGCATACTGGGCGGCTGGGTCGCCTGCCTGCCGCTCGTGGCGCTGCAGCTGGGCGTATCGCTGAACTGGGCGAGCTTTGCAGCACCGCTGTCGCTGAATGTCTCGCTGACGATTCCGAACATGCTCATCGTCAACTCGGCCACCTACGGCCCGTTCTATCCCTGGGCCCAGCCAGTATTGGCGATGATGCCCAGCAGTGAAGCCGATTTCGGCGCCTTTAACCTGCCTTACCAAAGCCTGCTGATCACCGTACTGGGCAGCTTCCTGCTGTTTTTCCTGGCCGGTCTGACCTACTTCCGCCGAAAAGAAATTTAGTGCCATAATTTAATGCCGGCACATTAATTTATAGAGGGGCTGTCCTAAAGTCATCCTAGATGACTGAGGGGCGCCCCTTTCTTTCAGGAGGCCTTACGCTTCTGCGGAATCCACTTGTTCCCTTGCCTGCATCCCATTCTTTAGCTATTTTATATAAGCTGTCGGATACTTAGCTGTCGAACGCTAAATGGTTGGACGCTAAGTCAAACGCTAAGTCAAACACTAAGTCGACACTAAGTCGACACTAACCTGCCATGTACAAGCTGCGCCGAACACTAATAATGGAATTCATGTATCTAATAATGCTCTAAACGAACACTTCAAGGGATTAGATGGATTATATGCACCTAAAATCAAGAATCCAGCCCATAATAGCCTTCTCCCTTCTTCTAACGACATGAAATCCACTTAAATCTACTTCCCTCTCCTTGCAACAGAAACTAACTACTATAAATCCATTTAATAAGTTGAACTATTAAAAAAGCTATGGCAGTGAGGAGAACTATTTATATGCTATAGGCGAGGAAAGGGAGCCTCGTTTGATTTTTTCTCTTTCCTTACGGCAGCTATTTGAATTAGAAAACCCGGCGCTACAGGAAGGAGATTCGGCAAGCATCAACTGGACACATGAAGAGATGGATGACCGTTTAGTTTGCCGAATGGCCGGTACGTTCGATTTAAAAATTACCGAGCGAGAAGGACGTGATCTTGCACTTGGCGTAAAGTGGAGCTGGAGAGCGTGCTTAGTCACATCAAGGACAACCCGATCGTTCCGCCAGTGTTTTCCCTGCAGGATCTGGAAAAGGTTCCTATTAAATCTGGAATTGTGGCTTCCGCCCACAATCTACTGAAGGCGGCACGCACACGCCTCGCTGCTTTCCTCCTCAAAAAATCAGTACAAAAAAAATTAAATGGAAAACAAGCGGTCCCACATCCAATTTTCGGTACCCATTGACCATCCCGCTTTGTTCATGAATGAGTGCAGGGGTACCCTATCCCCATGCCATATGCCATAATACTTCCTCTTCGGGTGCTATCCCCCAGCTGCCAGCCCTGCCCCATCTGTCCAATTGACAATTGTCACCTGAAATTCATGACAGTCCATACTAACGGCCCCCGCCGCATTCTTCTATCATGAACTTAAACAGCAATATCTCACATGATACAAAGAAGCGAGGCGATCCTCATGAATACAAATGCCCCTATTATTATTGAAATGAATCATGTCACTAAATCATTCAAAGACAAAAAAGCCGTTGACGGCATATCTTTTCAAATTGCCAAAGGCTCCATCGTCACCATCCTCGGGCCGAATGGAGCAGGCAAGACGACGGCCTTATCCATGATGCTCGGCCTGCTGGAGCCGACCGAAGGAACGGTTCGGCTGCTCGGCGGCCATCCGAAAGATCGCAAAGTGCGGGAAAGAATCGGCACGATGCTGCAGGAAGTCAGCGTTTTGGATAAGCTCAGGGTCCGGGAATTACTGATGTTGTTTCGGTCCTATTACCCCGCCCCCCTGGACATGGATGCCCTCATCGAACTGACGGGGCTCAGCAAATCTGATCTGAACCGCTACGGAGAGAAGCTGTCCGGGGGCCAGAAGCGCAGTCTCGGCTTCGCGCTGGCGATGGCAGGCAATCCCGAGCTTGTCTTCTTCGATGAACCAACCGTCGGACTTGACATTGCCGCGCGCCGCCGTTTTTGGGATAATGTCCGGCGCATGGCCGATGAAGGCCGCACGATCCTGTTCACCACCCATTACCTGCAGGAGGCCGACGATATCGCGGACCGCATCCTGCTGTTCAACCAGGGACAGCTCGCCGCTGACGGCACGCCCGAGCAGATCAAATCCCAAATCGTGAAGCGCTCCATCTCTTTCACATCCAGCGAGGACAGCCCGATGCTCCGCGAGCGGCTGATGAAGCTCCCTCCTGTCTCGGACTGCTATGACAAAGACGGGCGCATTTACATCAGCACTGACAATACGGACGAAGCGCTCGCGGCCATTTTCGCCGAACAGCTGCCCCTCCGCGATGTCCGGATCGACCAGGGACGTTTGGACGAAGCTTTTGAACAATTCACGATGTATGCAGGGGAGGCGAAATCATCATGAGAATTATCGGACTGCAGTGCAAAGCAGAAATGCTGCGGATTCTACGCAATCCTTTTTATGTATTTTGGTCACTGGCGATGCCTATTGCGTTTTACTTCATTTTCACGAGAGTTTTCAACACCGGGGCCGATGACGTCCAGCTGTGGCAGGCGCATTATCTCATGTCTATGACCACCTTTAGCGTGATGGGCTCAGCGATCATGACCCTCGGCATCCGGCTGGTCCAGGAGCGGACGAACGGCTGGGATAAGTTCATGCGGGTCACCCCGCTGCCGGGCACGACCTACTTCTTCGGCAAAATGTTCGGTCAAACCGTCATGCATCTGTTCTCGATCATTGTCATTTTCCTGGCGGGCTATCTCATCAATGGCATCTCCCTTTCACCAAACCAATGGCTGCTCAGCGGGTTGTGGATTCTTGGCGGCTCCCTGCCATTTCTCGCGCTCGGCACGCTGGTCGGCACGATGAAGCGGGTCGATACCGCAAGCGGGGTCAGCAATGCCGTTTATATGATTCTTGCCATTTGCGGCGGCATGTGGATACCGATCGATATCCTGCCGCGGATCATGCAGCGCATCGCGCACTGGCTGCCCTCTTACAACTTCGGCGGCGGCGCTTGGGCGATCATTCGCGGACAAACGCCCCAGTGGAGCAACGTACTGATTTTGCTGGGCTATTTTCTCCTGTTTATGTTACTATCCACCTATATTCGAAAAAAACAGGAAGCGGTGTAAAACAAACATGTCGCGCAAAGCGTTCGAGTTTCTTCCCCAGAAGTTAGGCTTCTTCCCTTATGTCTGGCTTATCTATATTGCCATGCCGATCTTTAACCTGCGGAGCTACAGCGGATTTATGCTTCTTGGGGGATGCCTCATGATTACACTGTTTGTCATCAGCTATCGTCAGCTGTATTTTGTCACCGGGCGCGCCTTTAATGGATGGCTCGCTCTGCAAATGGCGATCATTCTGGCCATGAGCATCCTGTACAGTCCCTATAACCTCTACATGGGCTTCTTCACGGCCAATTTCATCGGCTGGTATACCGACCGGAAGAAATTCAGAATAAGCATGGCGGCATTCCTCCTCATGCAAGCTCTATCCATCATGCTGAATCTGCCGCGGTTTAAAGGAACGGATCTGCTGCTCCTGCTCCCCTTCCTGGTGATCATGATCGCCTCTCCGTTCGGCATCCGCTCCTTAAACACGCGGCAGCAGCTCGAGAAGGAGCTCGACCAGGCCAATGAGCAAATCGAGGCGCTCATTAAGCGGGAGGAGCGCCTGCGCATCGCCCGTGACCTCCACGATACCTTGGGCCACACCTTATCTTTGATTACGCTCAAAAGCCAGCTTGTCGAGAGGCTCGCTCCCCTCGATCCGCAGCGGGCTCAGGAGGAGGCCCGGGAGATACAGCGCACCTCCCGGGCTGCGCTGCGCCAAGTACGCGAGCTGGTATCCGACATGCGTGCGGCCATGATCAGTGAGGAATTGTCCGAAGCCGAGGAAATTCTGCGCATTGCCGGCATCAAGCTTGAGGTATCCGGCGATTCGAGCAGCATACAGGACATCCCCGATTTAACCCAGAACATCGTCAGCCTCTGCATTAGGGAGGCCGTTACGAATGCGGTGAAGCACAGCCGGGCCAAATGCTGCCGTATTGCAATAGAGCGCTCGGAAGCAAGCGTCCAATTGGCCGTCGAGGATGACGGTATCGGCCTGGATCATTCGGCTGCCGCTGAATTGACGACCGGCAATGGCTTAAAGGGCATGGCAGAGCGGCTGTCCCTCATTAACGGGACATTGACCATATCGCCGGGCCAATCAGGCGGAACGCTGCTGCGCATCGTTGTTCCGATCATCACGAAAGACGGAAAGGAGGATGGACAGCATGATCTCCATTATCATCGCTGAAGACCAGCGCATGCTGCGGGGAGCGCTCGCCTCTCTGCTCGATATGGAAGAGGACCTTCAAGTCATCGGTCAGGCAGAGAACGGAGCAGAAGCGCTGGCTTTAGTTGAACGCGTTCAGCCCGATGTCCTGCTGATGGACATCGAAATGCCCGGCCAGAGCGGGCTGGATATCGCTGAGCTCCTCAAACAGCGTTCCTCTCCCTGCCGCGTCATCATTCTGACCACCTTTGCCCGGCCGGGGTATTTTGAGCGGGCGGTACAGGCTGGCGTTCACGGCTACCTGCTCAAGGACGAGCCCTCCGAGAAGCTGGCGGAATCCATCCGCCGCGTGATGGCCGGGCATCGTGAAATATCGCCCGAGCTGATCTTCGGAGCCGTGCGCGAAGAGAACCCGTTGACCGCCCGGGAACGGGAAATCCTCAAGCTCGCGGCAGACGGGCTAAGCGCCGGCGAAATCTCCTCATCCCTGCATCTGTCCTATGGAACCGTCCGCAATTACATTTCCGAAATATTGAACAAGCTTGAAGTGAAGAGCCGGATTGAAGCCGTGCGTCTCGCGGAGGACAAGGGATGGATTTAGCCCATCAAAAGATAAAGGCTGTTCCTAGCGTCATCCATCCGAAGATGACCTAAGAACAGCCTTCAGCTTGTATTTCAGGGGTTAAGCGTCTCGCTCCAGTCACGCACCATCGCGCCCTCCAGCAGCTTCTCGCAGTCCATCGCCGCCATACAGCCTGAGCCTGCTGCGGTAATCGCCTGGCGATAACGCGTATCCTGCACGTCGCCGCAAGCGAATACGCCTTCGACATTCGTGATCGTCGTTCCCGGCTTAACAAGGATATAACCATGCTCGTCCGTCTTAATCTGTCCGCCAAGGAACTTCGTATTCGGCGTATGGCCAATCGCAACGAAGATGCCGTCTGCCGGAATCAGCTCTTCCCCATTCGTTGCATTGTTCCGGACCTTAAGGCCGATAACTGCGCCATGCTCGTCCGTCGAAACCTCAAGCGGGGTGCGATTCAGCGCCCATTCGATTTTCTCATTATTTCGAGCGCGATCCTGCATGATCTTCGAGGCACGAAGCTCGTCTCGCCGGTGAACGACGGTCACGCTGGTGGCAAAACGCGTCAGGAAGCTCGCTTCCTCCATCGCGGAGTCGCCGCCGCCGATCACGATAATTTTCTTGTCGCGGAAAAAGAAGCCGTCACAGGTTGCGCAGGTGCTTACTCCGCGCCCCACGTTCTCCTTCTCGCCGGGAATGCCTAAATATTTGGCGGAAGCCCCCGTGGAAATGATGACGGTCTCTGCCTCCAGAACTTCGCCGCCCTCTAGGGTCAATTTGAACGGCCGCTGGCGAAGCTCCACCTCCTGTACCCATCCGCTGCGGAACTCGGCGCCAAAGCGTTCGGCCTGCTTCCGCATCTGATCCATTAGCTCCGGACCCATAATACCCTGCGGGAAGCCGGGGAAGTTCTCAACTTCCGTAGTGGTCGTCAACTGCCCTCCGGGCTGCATACCCTCGATCACGAGCGGATTCAAGTTGGCGCGGGCCAAGTATATCGCTGCCGTCAGACCCGCCGGCCCCGTTCCAATTACAATCGCTTTGTACATTAACCGAACCTCCCTGGTAGTCATTGTTCATCAAATCAATTCATAATTCGCCTATGATACATTATGTAATTGATCCTATACACAAGTTTTACCCAAGAAAGGCCTGTCTTACCCTTCCGTCCGGCAATCGGCGGACGGACCGGCATAGTTATTATTGCACGAAGGGAAAGGTATCCGCCTTTTCCTTCCCATTATCCTGCACCTTGCATACCTGATTCATCCGCCGGGCGTAACGGCTGGCCGTCGATGCGGAAATCCCGTATCGCTTCGCCACCTCCTCATAGGTGAGCGCTTTGCGGTGCATTTTTGCCGTCAGATAATCGAGCGCGGCCGCCCAACCTTCGATATGGGCCATTGCCGGAATGTCCGGATATAAACGAGTCAAAAAATCTACCCATAACGTTTCGATGTCATGCTGCAACCGCAGGTCCGAAGACTTGCCAATCCGCTTGATGGCCAAATCGACCACCGCCTGCCATTCGCTTCGCCATACTGGCAAGCCGGAGCCTATTTTGCTGGGATCGACCATGATCGTTGTCCCGTCTTTCCATACGGGCACCGGAGCTTTTACCCCAATAGACCGCAGCACCAGAACAGCGATGTCTTTTAAATACACATTCTCCTCTGGAACGAGCAAGAAGGCGAGCAGCGCCTCTTCTACTTCCCGGTCGGCAATCATGCCGAGGGCCTGAATGACTTGAAGCTTCGTACGGTGATCTCCATGGCGCAGCGCCCAGAAGAAGGAAGCACGGATGAGGGGATTATCCCGAATTTCCGGAGGGAAGCCGTTCTCCCATTTCTCCGGATGCTTCAGCTGCTCTTCAAAAGGAAGGTTATAATGATAGCTAATCGAAGGATATTGCCCTTGCAGTTCATCATCGTCCAGTCGATTCAAATAAAAAGAAGCGATGCCCGAACCGGGATCCAGCTTGCTTAACTGCCGCCAAAGCGCGCGCGCAGCCGGATAGCGTCCGGTATTGCAAGCCGCCGCCGCCGTGTAATGATATAGAACAGGATCGCGGTTCACCTCATGGTCTTTGAGCAGCCGCCTGAAATGCGTATAAGCCGCCTCATGCTCTCCAAGTATCCCCATCGTCGTAGCCAGCTTGAACAGATGCTCCTGATGGAAAGGAACCACAGCCCGGAGCAGCCCCCGTAGCCTGTCCAATTCGGCAGCATGGCCCTCCCGCTGCAGAAATATAGCCAGGTTGCAGAGGCCGTGCAGATTGCCGGCATCCCGCTCTAATACTCCGTTAATGGCCTCCATCGCCTGCGGGAACAACCCCAAATAATAATATCCTAATGCCAAATTGTTACGGGCGGCCAGAAAATCCGGATGCTGCTCGACAATCTCCTCCAGCAGCTTCACAGCCTGGGTGAATTTCCCTTCTTCGAGCAATTCACGGGCCAATTCATGCTCGATCATGCCCTCACGCGCTTTGATGCGCTTCAGCTTCGCCGGACGCTCCAGCTCATATTGCAGCAAATCCAGCATCTCTTCAGCTTCGGCCAGAAATTGTCCGCCTTCATCCTCTTGCAGATACGTAATTAATGCCTCTTCTGCCGCCTCAAACTGCTCCATATTCGCATAATTATTAGCCATGTAGAAATAACATTCCGTCAAAGACGGATCAATGTCCCGTAAAATGGCAGACAATACAGCATTAGACGCCTCATAATCGCCCATTTCCGACAGTATGCCCGCCATATTGCAATGATTCACCGGGTTGCCCGGCTCATATTCCACCGCTTTACGAAAATATTTCAATGCCTTGTCATAGCGATTGCGGTCCAGCGATGAGACAGCTCTCTCAAAGAAAAAGTTCGCATCCATGGACAGCCGCAGCACATTCGCCTGCATGCCCTCCATTGGGATTCTGTTCTTCTTCACTCAAGGCACCTCCTTCTATCTCTATCTCTCAACACAGTATACCATAGAGGGAGCGGTCCTCCCACGGGAAATCGAGGAGGTAAAATACGGATTATCGCCTGATTTAGAGGAAAAATCCAGCATGTCCCGAAGTATAATTAGGGATACAAAATTTTACAAATGGAGTGAGTTTGTTGACTATTTTATGGGAGAACATCATCCTTACTTTGTTAGTTATCCTCGTCCCCCTCGCATTGATTGCCGGACTGGTTGTCTGGCTCATATTAGGAAAAAGCCGCCGCAAGCCCTAAAACCAAGAAAGAGCCGAAAATCCCCTTTGACAGAAGATTTTCTGGCTCTTTTCTGTTCTGCTTGCCTCTTGACCAAGAATTTAAATACCCCGATCCCTGAACAAAGCAGCGATTGATCCGCCCTCCGTAATAAGCTGGATCGCCTGGGACAGCATCGGCGCAACGGACAGCACCTTAAAATGGGCCGGCGGCTGCTCCGGCAGCTCGATCGAATCGGTTACCACGACTTCGCGGATGTTCTTATGATGCAGGCGCTCAACAGCCCGATCCGAGAACAAGCCGTGCGTCGCGCAGACGTAGGCGTCATTGGCCCCGCGTTCCTTCAGCCCCTCCACGACGTTCACGATCGTGCTCCCGGTGTCGATCAAATCCTCGATAATGATCGGTGTATAACCCGCAACATCTCCGATGACATGCGTAATGACCGACTCATTATGAGCCGGCCGCTTCTTGATCATAATGGCGAAGGGAGAATCCAGCCCGCTGGCCAGCTTCTCCGCCATCGATGCCCGCCCGGCATCAGGAGATACAACGACCGGATTCGGAATGTTCTGTGCCTTCAAATATTCAGTCATCAGATCAAGCGCGGTCAAATGATCGACAGGAATGTTAAAGAATCCTTGAATCGCAGGCGCATGCAAGTCGATTGTCGCAACCCGGCTCGCCCCCGCTGTGGTCAGCACATCGGCCAGCAGCTTCGCGGAGATCGGTTCCCGCGGAGCTGATTTTCGCTCCTGCCGCGCATAGCCGTAATAAGGCATAATGACATTAACCGTCCGCGCGGAAGCCCGTTTGGCTGCATCAATCATGACCAGCAGCTCGACGAACAGCTCATTGATCGGATGGGAAAGGGACTGCACCAGAAACACGTCGGAGTTGCGGATGCTCTCTTCATAGTGCACATAAATCTCTCCGCTTTTGAATCGGGACAGCTTAACCTTACCGGGCTCGACCCCGAGCCGCTTGCATATTTCCGCCGTCAATCTTGGATTCGATGAACCCGCAAATATTCTCAGCTTGGATCCCATAACTGCCTCCTGGATCATTATTGTAGTCGTTTATGTGGGTTATTCATTGCTCTTCTAATCCTGCTCCAGTGGAATCATTCTGCGCTGCCGTTCCGTGAACGTCGCCAGCTCCCGGACTCCCAATCCGTACAGCGTGGCCCGCGCCTTATCCAGGTGTTCGCTTAGCTTCAGAGGATTATGGGCATCGGAGCCTACCGTCAGCGGTATTCCCAATTGGATTGCCGACTCCAAGATACGGTTGGCCGGGAACATTTCAGCACAAGGCTTGGATAATCCCGAAGCATTGAGCTCCATCGCAATTCCGGATTCGGCAATAGCCGCCAAAGCGGCCTGCTCCAAAGCCTTTGTCTCTGCTTCCCGTTCCATGCCCGGGACTTGGCCAAAACGCTTGATGACGTCAAAATGCCCAATGATGTCATAGAAGCCCGTCTTGGCGGCTTGGCCTATTGCTTTATAATAACGCTCATACACGGCAAAGACGTCCTGGCCGTCCCAGTTATGTACCTGGCGGTAGTCGGAAACATCCCACTCCCCCAGGAAATGCACTGATCCGATGACATAATCCCACGGATAGGCCTGAATGATCTTCTCGATATCGGCTTCCCAGCCCTCGATATAGTCCCCTTCCAGGCCGACCTTCACGTCGATCTGGCCGCGGTACTTCTCCTTAAGGGCAAAGGCCTCTTCCACATAATGCGGCAGTTCGTCCTTGAGCATAGCCATTTCAGGATAGTAAGTCTCCGGGTCTACATGCAAAAGCGGCATATGATCGGATAAGCCGATTTCGGACAGGCCGATCTCGATGCCCCGGACGACATATTCCTCCAGACTGCCTACAGCATGGCCGCAGCGGGCATGATGCGTATGATAGTCTATCCAATAATTCCTCTTCTCTGCCATTTATAATCCCTCGCTTGCGCCTTATTAATCCCGGCGCGGACGTTCATGACGCCGCTCCAGCTCCTGCATAATGTCGTCAAGCGGCAGATTCCGCTCGCGCAGCAGTACAAGCAAATGATAGATTAAATCGCTGACCTCGTAACGCAGCTCGTCATTATCCCCGTTTTTGGCGGCGATGATTGACTCCGCAGTTTCCTCGCCGACCTTTTTCAGGATTTTATCGATCCCTTTATCAAAAAGATAAGTCGTATAAGCCCCTTCAGGACGCTCCTTGTACCGCTCGGCAATTAGCTGCTCGAGCTCGGCCAGAACGGCGAATCGGCCGCTTGCCGTGCCGCCATTCGCAGCGCCGGCCCCTGCAGCCTGATCTTCAGCTGTAGCAGCCGTGCGATAAAAGCAGCTGTCCTCCCCGGTATGACAGGCCGGGCCTTGCCGATGCACCTCAACGAGCAAGGTATCGCCGTCGCAATCATAGCGAAGGGCTACAATTTGCTGCGTATTGCCCGAGGTAGCCCCCTTGTTCCACAGCTCGGCGCGCGAGCGGCTCCAGAACCAGGTCTGCCCGGTCTCCAGAGACTTCTTCAGGGATTCCCGGTTCATGTAGGCCAGCATCAGCACATCCTTGGAGGCGGCGTCCTGCACGATGGCCGGCACAAGGCCGCTCTCGTCCCATTGAATGGCCTCTTCCAGCTGATTCAGCGGAAGCTGCTGCTTAAGTTGCTGAGTCATCGTATTTCCACTCCTCTGGATATCAGATCCTTTTTCAAATCCGGGATCGCAATCTCTTTATAATGAAAAATCGTTGCTGCCAAGGCAGCATCCGCCTCTCCTTCGGTAAATACGTCATAGAAATGGGACACTTTGCCCGCGCCGCCGGAAGCAATGACCGGAATGCCTGCTGCACGGCTGATCGCCTTCGTCAAGGACAGGTCGAAGCCATCCTTGGTACCGTCAGCGTCCATGCTCGTCAGCAGAATTTCGCCCGCGCCTCTCGACTCGGCCTCCAGCGCCCACTGGACCGCACTCATTCCCGTCGCCTTCCGTCCGCCGTGGGTGTAGACCTCCCAATCCTTCAGCTCCTCGTTATATTTCGCGTCGATCGCGACAACGATACATTGGGAGCCGAAGCGCTTCGCTCCATCAGAGATCAGATCGGGATTCAGCACGGCTGCGGTATTAATGCCGATTTTGTCCGCACCCGCACGCAGAATTCGCTTCATATCCTCCACCTGGGAAATGCCTCCGCCTACGGTGAATGGAATGGAAATCTCTCCAGCGGTCTGCTTTACGACCTCGACCATCGTCGCCCGTCCTTCGTTTGAAGCGGAGATGTCCAAGAAGACAAGCTCATCTGCGCCTTCCCGGTCATAGAGCGCCGCGAGCTCGACCGGATCCCCCGCATCCCGCAGATTTACAAAATTGACGCCTTTCACGACCCGCCCGTCCTTCACGTCAAGGCAGGGAATAATCCGTTTTGCGAGCATATTGGATCAATCCTTCCTAGAATAGTTTCCTTCGGCCTAAAGCTGCCGCATCTGTTTTCAAGCGCCCTTTGAGACCTCTTGATCTTGATCCTAGCCGCCTGACGCTAGCCCTGGATCGCCTTGATGGCCGCCGCCAGATCGATGCTGCCGGTGTACAGCGCTTTGCCGACGATCGCGCCACCTACGCCCTCCTGGGCATGAGCCGCAAGCTTGAGCAGGTCATCCTGGACGGTTACGCCGCCCGAGGCGATAACCGTGCGTCCTGAAGCCTTCGCCAAAGCGACAATGGCCTCTACGTTCGGCCCCTGCATCATCCCGTCGCGGGAAATGTCCGTAAAAATAAAGGTCTCCGCGCCCTTGGCCGCCAGCTCCTTGGCGAGCACCTCCGCCTGAACCTCCGAGGTCTCCAGCCAGCCGCGCGTAGCAACGAAGCCATTGCGCGCATCGATGCCGATAGCAACTTTGTCGCCGTAGGTGCCAAGCACGGATTCTGTAAACTGGCGATCCTCGATGGCCGCCGTCCCGAGAATAACCCGGCTGACGCCCAGCGACAATAGGCGCTTCACATCCTCCAGCGTCCGCAGGCCGCCGCCTACTTGTACTGGAACCTGGACGCTGCGGGCGATTTCCCCGATCAGCTCATCGTTTACCGGATGGCCTGCCTTCGCTCCGTCCAAATCGACAAGGTGAATGAACGTGCCGCCCTGCGCTTCCCACGACTTGGCGACCTCTACCGGATTGTCGTTGTATACCGTTTCGCGTCCATAATCGCCCTGAACCAGGCGAACGCACTTGCCTCCCCGGATATCAATTGCCGGGTAGATGATAAATGAAGACATAACCCCTCGTTCCTCCGCTCTATACTTTTCCTCAATCTGAAAAAGTGATTTCGATTTCACGCTATCTTTTGCTTGATGCCCTTTTCCATCTGGACAGGTCATGCATGCCGCCGCAGCCTAAATACCGCAGCCGCTGCTCCTCCTACGCGTTGCCTTTCGCCTCTGCCAAGGCCAGAAAGTTGCGCAGCAGCGACATGCCCAGCTCTCCGCTCTTCTCTGGGTGGAACTGCATGCCGTATACGTTGTCACGGCCTACGATCGCCGTCACCGGATGACCGTAGTCGGTCACGGCGATCAGATCGCTCTTCGCTTGCGTCTCAACATGGTAGGAATGGACGAAGTACACATGCCCTTCCTCCAGCCCCGCAAGCAGCGGGTTGTCCGGCTGCAGGAACGACAGCCGGTTCCAGCCCATGTGCGGCACCTTGTATTCGCCGCCCGCAAAGCGCACCGCCCTGCCCGGCAAAATGCCGAGGCCCTCGTTGCGCCCATGCTCTTCGCTCTCGCCGAAGAGCAGCTGCATGCCGAGGCAGATGCCGAGCAGCGGTGTGCCGCCGGCGGCAGCCTGCCGCACGACGGCGTCCAGCCCGGTGCCGCGCAGATGCGCCATGGCGTCGCCGAAGGCGCCCACGCCCGGCAGCAGCACGCCGTCGGCACCGAGGATCTCCGCAGCGTCGCCGGTGACGAGCCCCTCGTAGCCGAGGCGCTCGACGGCTTTGCTGACGCTGTGCAAATTGCCCATTCCGTAATCTACAATGGCAATGGCCAAAGTTAGAGCACTCCCTTCGTAGACGGAACGCCGCTAACGCGCGGATCAATGCTTGTAGCTTCATCGATGGCACGTCCGAGTGCCTTGAACACGGCTTCGATCATATGGTGTGTGTTCTGCCCGTAATGGACGATGACATGCAGCGTAATCCGTGCCTCCAAAGCCAGCTTCCACAAGAACTCATGCACCAGTTCAACATCGAAGCTGCCCACCCGATCTGATGGATACTCCGCGCGATACTCGAAATGCGGGCGGTTGCTGCAGTCGATAACCACTTGCGCAAGGGCTTCGTCCATCGGCACAAAGACGCTTGCATAGCGCTTGATGCCTCTTTTATCGCCCAATGCCTCCCGCAGGCACTGTCCCAGGCAAATCCCAATATCCTCGACGGTATGGTGGTCATCGATTTCGATATCGCCATGCGCTTCCACCGTCAGATCAAAATGGCCATGCTTCGTAAACAGGTCCAGCATATGATCGAGAAACGGCACATCGGTCTGTAGATCGGACTGTCCGCTGCCGTCCACGGAGAAGCTCAATTTAATATCCGTCTCGTTCGTCTTGCGGCTAACGCTCGCGCTCCGCTCTCTTGCCTCTTCATAATTCGTTGTCATCAACATTCCCTGCCTTTCCTTCTTTACGCATCCGTATTTCGATCGCCCGCGCATGGCCTTCGAGACCTTCGCGGCGCGCCAGTTCCATAATCGTCTCGCCATTCTTAAGCAATGCTTCCTTGCTATAATAAATCAGGCTTGATTTCTTGATGAAATCATCCACATCGACCGGGGAGGAATAACGTGCGGTTCCATTCGTCGGGATAATATGATTCGGACCCGCGAAATAATCTCCCACTGGCTCTGAGCTGTATGGTCCGAGGAAGATCGCCCCGGCGTTCTCAACCAGGCCGAGGTATGCCATCGGCTCTTCTACCATCAGCTCGAAGTGCTCCGGCGCCAATTGGTTAATTACGCCGATTCCTTCTTCAATGGAATCGACAAGAAGAATGACGCCGTACTTCTCGATCGAGGCCGCGGCAATGTCACGACGAGGCAGAACCGCCAGCTGGCGCTGAACTTCCTCCTGACATGCTTTGGCGAAGGCCTCCGAGGTCGTGACGAGAATAGCCGATGCCATCTCATCATGCTCGGCCTGTGACAGCAGATCGGCAGCGACGTAAGCCGGGTCAGCACTGTCATCGGCCAGCACGGCGATTTCGCTTGGCCCCGCGATGCTGTCGATGTCGACCGCTCCGTACACTTCCCGCTTCGCCAAAGCGACATAGATATTGCCCGGCCCGCAGATTTTATCGACAGGCGCGATCGTCTCCGTGCCGTAGGCAAGAGCGGCGACAGCCTGCGCTCCGCCGACCCGGTAAATTTCATTCACGCCGGCTTCCGCAGCAGCCACAAGGATATAAGGGTCGATTCCTTCCTTCCCGCTCGTCGCTGGCGGCGTCACCATAACGATCTCCGGCACACCTGCCACCTGGGCTGGGATGACATTCATCAGCACCGAGGAGGGATAAGAGGCTTTACCGCCGGGTACGTATACGCCAACTCGCTTAAGCGGGCGAATGATCTGGCCCAGCATGCTGCCATCAGGCTGCAAGTCCATCCAGGAATTGCGCTTCTGCCTGGCGTGGTAGGCGCGGATATTCGCGGCCGCAGCCGATATCGCCGCTACAAAGGAGGGTTCGACCTTATCGTAAGCGGCCCGCATTTCCTCCTCCGTCACTCGCAGCGTTTCCGGCGACAGCTTCATGCCATCGAGCTGCTCCGTATATTTAAGAAGCGCGACGTCCCCTTCATTTTTTACAGCACTTACGATTGTCTTGACGACTGCATTCTGTTCCGGCGAACCGTAGTCTACCTCCCGCTTCAGCTGAAATTGTCCCGCCGATACAATTCTCATCCCTGATTGCCCCCCATCACTGGCTATGTTCTTTCCGTTTCCTGCGTTTTTTCTTCCTATTCCGTTCCTAGCTCTCGATTCCCGAGCCTTGAATCACCCGGTTTAGAGCGTCGCATACCGCCTGGATTTCACTGTTCTTCATGCGGTAGCTGACCCGGTTCGCCACCAAACGGCTCGTGATTTCAAAAAGACTCTCCATCTCCACAAGACCGTTTTCCTTTAACGTCCGGCCGGTTTCTACCATATCGACGATGCGGTCTGCGAGGCCGATCAACGGCGCCAGCTCGATGGAGCCGTTCAGCTTGATCACCTCAACCTGCTGCCCCTGCTCGCGGAAATACTGTGAAGCGACATTCGGGTACTTCGTCGCTACGCGCTGATGAATGCCGGGCTTCCATTCCGGCAGTGCGATAACCGACATGCGGCAGCGGGCAATTCCCAAATCAAGCAGTTCATACACATCGCGGTTCTCTTCCATTAGCACATCCTTGCCCACGATGCCGATATCCGCTACCCCGTACTCCACATAAGTCGGCACGTCCACCGGTTTGGCCATAATAAATTCCATGCCGATCTCCGGCAAAGGAATGACGAGCTTGCGCGACTCATCCACATCGTTCGGAATATATAATCCCGCTTCGCGGAACATAGCCGCCGCCTGTTTATATATACGCCCCTTGGGCATTGCTACCTTAATGATCTCTCCCAAAGCCAAAGCCCTCCCTCCTTAACTGATGTAGGTCAGAAACTGACGAAGCTGAGAATCTCGCCGTATGCCGGGCCTAGCGGGCCGCTGCGCATGTTTCTGGCCACGGTCTCAGATAATAGATCCTCCGGTCTGTCGGTATGCTTCATCACTACGCTGCGCCCTCCCGCCCGAAGACGGGCCGCCTCAGCAAAAGCAAGCTTGCGGTTCACTGCATCATATTGCAGCAGGATCGGGAGCTCACGCTCCACCTGCATGCCGTCCACGCCGTCCAGTATCCGATTGGTTTTCAAGGAGAATCCCGTTGCTGGAGCTGGCCGGCCAAACTGCTGGAGCAAGTTGTCATAGCGCCCCCCGCTGCAAACCGGGAAGCCCAGCTCCGCCGCGTATCCTTCAAAGGTCATTCCCGTGTAATACGAGAAATCGCCGATCATCGTCAAATCGATCATCACATGCTGGGCAACGCCGTAATCCTCTAGCGCATCCCATACTTGGCCAAGATGCTCTATCGAAGCCTGGGCAAGTGCATTGCTGCTCAGTTCAAGAGCCTGATGGCATATTTCCTTTCCTCCACGCAGCTTAAGAACGCCTTCCAGCTCATTTTTCTGCGCTTCGGTCAAGGTCAGCTTTGCCAGCGTCTCGCGGTATCCCACGTAATCGCGATGCATGAGTACTTCCTTCAGCGTGTCCCTAACTTCCTCGCTATCGGGAATCGCATCCTCGAGCAATCCGTTCAGAAAGCCGACATGACCCAAAGCAATCTTAAACGTTGTAACGCCCGCCGCCTGCAGCGAAGATACCGCCAGGGCAACCACCTCGGCATCCGCCTCCGGAGAGTCGTCCCCGACGAGCTCCACGCCTGTCTGGAAGAACTCCGCTTCCTTCCCCGCTTCCTCCTCAATCGCCCGGAACACGTTCGCATGGTAAGATAATCTAAGCGGCAAAGGCTCCTCCCTTAATAATGAAGAGACCACCCGCGCAATCGGAGCAGGCATGTCTGAACGAAGCACCATCGTCGTTCCCCGGCTGTTGAGCAGTTTGAACAGCTTCTGATCGGACGTTGAACTCGCTACGCCGACCGTATCGTAATATTCCAGCGTTGGCGTCATGATTTGGCGGTAACCCCAACTGGACATGCAATCCAGTACGCTGCGCTCGATAGCCCGCAGCTTCTCTACCGCAAAAGGCAGGTAATCGCGCACACCAGCGGGTTTTTCAAATCCTTTCGGTTTAGACAAGACTTTCACCTCTCAGCAGATTAACTATATAATATCATTTGCTTTATCATATTAAAGTGCTACCATACTACCAAATTAAAGGGTATGGCATATTTTATCATACTTGCTTCCGAATCGTCAACGCACAGCTAAATGGCTGCATGCGACAGCAAAAATACCAGCTATTACAACTTTAACATACCTGCGCCTATTTGACAGGGAATCGGATAAAACCGTTTGCGGCTCACCAGCGTCTTAACTATATAAATGTAATGGCCTGCTCATGTAGCGCCAGGCTTCAACACGAACGAACAGCCACACACAGAAAGGAGCCGGAAAGTGCAAGAAAAAGAATGGGCGGCAGCCGCATGCCTCGGAGATGAAGAAGCCTTCTACATGCTGGTGTCTTCCCAGAAAAGAAAATTATTCGGCATCGCCCACAGCTACTTAAAAAATGAGGCCGATGCCTTGGATGCAGTCCAAGAAGCGGTCTGCCGCGCCTGGATCAAATGCCGGAAGCTGCGGGATCCTGATGCCTTTGTGCCATGGCTCATCCGCATTCTGATCAACTGTTGTCACGATGAATTAAAATACCGCAAAAGAACATGGCCGCATCCTGCCGAGGCAGCCCAGGAGAAAACAGAAATGATCAGCGTTTATAAACTGGATCTTGAACTGGCGCTTGAGCGCCTGAAGCCCAAGTATCGCGACGTACTGATGCTTAAGTATTATCAGGATATGACTCTGACCGAAATCTCACGGGTTCTCCAGCGGCCGGAAGGCACGGTGAAGACCTGGCTGCATCAAGGATTAAAGCAAGTACGGGAACATATAAGAAAGGGAGGCGAAGGATATGCCGGGGAAGCTTGATTTTCATCGAGAGGAAGAACTGCTGACGGATTATTATAAATCCCACAATGCCGCTGCGGAGCAAATCCATGAAGAGAAATTAGACCAGGCATTGCTTGCCGGGATCACATCAGGCCATTCTCGCTATAAACGCTTCGCTCATCATTTCCCTTGGAAGCAGCTTACGGGCGCGCTGCTTGCCTGCTGCCTCTTGCTGTTCGGCGGCTGGCAGATGTGGACATCGGACAACTTAGGCCGTTCTGCCTTTCATGCGTCCCGCTCGGATATCCCAAGTTTCGTATACAACAGCATGACGCCCAAGCTTAAGGATGCAGCCAACCATGGTCTGTACCAGCCCATAAATGAAACGATCACGCAGGGCAATTACCAAGTTACGATTGACGGGGTTCTTGCTGACCGTACCGAGATGATTGTATTCTATACATCGGTTAATTTGCCGGGGAATGTCCCCATTTCTCCCCGGGACGCCAAGTTCTTAGATACCCATGGAAATAGCCTGAATGCGATGATAGAATATCCATCTTCTGAAGTTAATCCAGGTACGCCAACGAATGTGCAGCATGGTGAATTTACGCTTTCTTTTCCTAAGAACGATGTCCCTGCTCATTTCACCTTCTCCGCAAAATGGGGTCATCCCCAAGCATCGGATGAGGCCCATGAGCTCATTGAGTTTCCTATTCAACTGGATTCTAGTAAATATGCCGGGTTGGAGCACAGAATCGAGGTTAACCGTTCGGCAAAAATGGGACCCTATTCTTTAACCCTTACAGATGTTATCTTGAATCCATTAAGTACAAGGGTCTATCTCCAAATTGAGTCCGCCGAGGAGAATTTATATCAGAGTCTCATCGATCCTGTTCTATGGATCACGCAAGAAGGCTCACGAAACTCCCTTACGATGCAAATGTCTACAATGAATGCCGGGCCAAATGAACTTCTTATCCAATTTGACAGCCTGTATTATGCCAAGTGGCAGGATCTAGCCTTTGGTGCATCGGGAATGGAAGAAGCGCTGGGGAAAGATTTAGAGCTTGTGCTTGATACGGAGAAACAGAAAATCGTCTCTGCTCCGGATGATTCCATTCGGCTTAGCCGCGTGGTTCCTAGCGAAGAATTTATAGACATCTACTTTGAAATGGATCACGCTTCCGACCGAAGAGCTCTATATTTCGACTTAGATGAGGAATTCACAGATGGAGACGGGAAGAAGCATACACTAATGGTGGGACGGTCCAGCTATCGATCCGGTGATGCCTTCCAAACGGTTCATTATAAATTAAAGCCGGGAAATTATGCCCAGCCGTTAACCTTTAAGCTTCTGTCCTATCCAGGAACAGATATCAACCAGCCTTTTGAAATTCCGCTTCTCTCCGGAAACAATCCTGCAAATGAGCCATAACCACCGTTTTTAAAAATATGACCTCACCGCCAATCATAACCACCCGTCCAACGGGTGGTTTGCTCTTGGGGTATAACCCCTTGTTGCCAAACTGCGCCTAAAGACGCTAGCCTGACAATAAAATTGTTCAGGCTCAGTGTAATTTGTCGCCTTCACTTACCAGTTAAACTGGTTTACTTTTTCTTGGCACTGTTTCTGTTGAACGGATCTTCATACTCTTTCACACTCAGTTTGTCAATTGCCTGGTCATGTGCTTCCTGCTCGCGTATATATTTAGCGACGGTAGCCTCATTCAAGCCCACTGTGCTGACGTAGTATCCCTCCGCCCAAAATTTTCGATTGCCATATTTATACTTCAAGCTAGCATGCTTTTCGAATATCATTAGTGAGCTCTTTCCCTTCAAATACCCCATAAATGAGGATACTGAGATTTTGGGAGGAATTGCCACTAGCATATGTACATGATCGGGCATCATGTGGCCTTCTATTATCTCCACTCCCTTGTATTTACACAGACGCTTAAATATTTCGATCAAGTCTTTCCTCACTTGATTATAGATCTCTTTCCGTCTATACTTCGGGGTAAACACGATATGGTATTTGCACATCCACTTCGTGTGAGCTAAACTATAGCTCTTGTTTGCCATCTAAGACCATTCCTTTCTTGAATTGAGCCTGAACATCTCAATTTTATGGGAATGGTCTTGTTGGTCAAACCTTGGTTCCCTCCACCCGCATAGCGGGTGGTTTTTTGTTTCGCACGCTTCGCGAGCTCAACTGGCTAAAGCCGCAACAAAAAAGGATCGCCTAAAGGCGATCCTCTTTTACTGTTCGTTTGTTTTGTCAGCCTCAAGGCCTGTTCGTTCCGGCATTTTCCGCTCAATGACACGAAGCGGATTGCCGCCAACGAATGCTCCCGGGGGCACGTCTTTATGTACGACGGATCCGGCGGCGACGACGGCCCCATCTCCGATCGTAACTCCGGGAAGGATCGTCGTGTTTGCGCCAATCATGACTTCATTTCCGATGTGGACCTCGCCCAGACGATATTCCTTGATCAAATATTCATGAGCCAGAATCGTCGAATTGTAGCCGATGACCGAGTTTCGTCCAATTGTAATCAGCTCGGGAAAGAAGACGTCCACCATCACCATGAGGCCAAAAGCGGTATGCTCCCCGACCTTCATGCCGAGAATGCGGCGATAAATCCAGTTTTTCAGCGGCAGCACCGGGCAATACCTGGCCAATTGGATGAAAATGAAGTTTTTGACTCCCTTCCACGGACTTACCGTTCGGTATAACTGCCACAGCGCATTTGGCCCTTCTACTGGATAACGCTGCACTCTCCTCACTTCTTCACAAGCTCCCATCCTAAAATTCCGTACAAATCAAGCATATCCTCCAGGATATAGTCCGGATTGTACTTCTTCAGCTCTTCCGCCCCTTTAAGGGACCAGGCTACTGCGGCCGAGAGCGCTCCCGCAGCCTGAGCTGACTTAATGTCAGCGGGACTGTCCCCCACCATCAGCGTGCGCTTCGGATCGGCATTGAGCTGCTGTATTGCTGTCAGCACCGGCTCTGGATGCGGCTTGGGATACGTAACATCCTGAACGGTTACAATTGCGTCCATATATTTCAGTAAGTCAAACATTTCCAATACGCGCATCGTCGAGGGTCTGATCTTGGTCGTCACTATTCCAAGCTTCATTCCTTTCTCTTTCAAGGTGGAGATGACCTCATCGACATGCGGAAATCCTTTGACCATCGTATCGTGGTGCATGGTGTTAAACGAGCGGTAATCGGTCACAAGTTCCGCAACATCCGCCCAGCCTGAAAAAGCCTGAAACTGCTGCTCCAGCGTCATTCCCATATAAGGTATGATCTGCTCCCGGGTACGGGGCTGTTTATGCTTGTCCAACACGTGCTGAAACGACGCAATAATCAGTTCGTTGGTATCTACAATCGTTCCGTCTAAATCGAATAACACGGTGTCTATATTCAAATTGAGCTACTCCTTTTTCGGTTCCTCATCTTGTTCTGGCGCAGGAGTATCCGCTTCATTTGCCTTGTCTGTATCTACAGCCTGTCTGCTGAGGACAGCGGCGTTGGCGCTTGATCCACTCTCGATCTCCTGATTTTTAGTAGAAATGATCGGATCGCTGTACCGCGGCAAATTAGTGACTGTTCTACGGCGAACGATGATAAGGATAATTGCAATAACGATAATAAGCAAAGCCAACAGCTGGGATATGCGTACATTGCCATAGTTAGGATCCAAATACCCCTGCTCGAATCCAAGCCAAGTTATCGGAGACCAGAGTCCGTCTACAAATGATGCCAGCCACGCCGGCCCTTGAAACGCCAGACTGTCCGTACGCAGCGCTTCGATAAAGAATCGGCCGATGGAATACCAAATAAAATATGAGAAAAACAACTCTCCTGCCCGCAGGAATTTCTGTCTTCGAAGCACGAACAACAGCAGCAAGCCAACCAGATTCCATAGCGATTCATAGAGGAACGTCGGATGATGGAACACGCCCTCCACGTTCATCTGGTTTACGATGAAAGACGGCAAATGCAGGTAATCTCTCAAAAAGGCTTCCGTCGTAGGACCGCCGTAGGCTTCCTGGTTCACGAAGTTCCCCCAGCGGCCGATCATTTGGCCAACGATCAGCGAAGGCGCGCAAATATCGGCGATACGCCAGAAATTATAGCCCCGTCTGCGCACCATAATGACCGCGCATATAATCGCGCCAATAAGCGCGCCGTATATCGCTATGCCGCCTTCCCAAATTTTGAAGATGTCCCATAAGTTATTCTTGTATTGATCCCATGTAAAAGCGACAAAGTAAATTCTGGCCCCAATAATGGCCGAGGGAACGCCTAACAGCAATAGGTCCATAAAGAACTCTTGCGGAATCGCAAAACGCTTCCCCTCTCGAATGGCCAGAAGCAGACCAACCAAAGCGCCCGTTCCGAGAATCAAGCCGTACCAGCGTACGGCGATACTTCCGATAGAAAAAGCTATTGGATCCAATAACAAAGTGCCCATCATTCACGCTCCTAGTCCAAATCGTCAATATCTTCGGCAATCGTCTCGGTGAGCTTTGTCGTAAACTGCAATGCCGCGTTATATCCCATTCGCTTCAGGCGGAAGTTCATCGCTGCCACCTCAATGATGACAGCCAGGTTCCGTCCAGGCCGAACCGGAATCGTAGCGAGCGGCACATCGGTGTCAATGATTCGCGTCGTTTCTTCATCGAGCCCTAGTCTGTCATATTGCTTCTCTTGCTGCCAGGCCTCAAGTCGAACAACGAGGGAAATCCGCTTATTGTTGCGAATAGCGCCTGCGCCAAATAGCGTCATGACGTTGATGATGCCGACGCCCCGAATTTCAAGCAAATGGCGAATCAGCTCTGGCGCGGTTCCATGCAGCTGAAAATCGGAAGTCTGACGAATTTCTACGGCATCGTCGGCGATAAGGCGGTGTCCGCGCTTAACGAGCTCCAGCGCGGTCTCGCTTTTACCTATGCCGCTAGAGCCGGTAATAAGCATGCCTACCCCGTACACGTCAACAAGAACGCCATGAATCGTTGCCGTAGGTGCGAGTTTCTTCTCCAAGAAGCTCGTAATGCGGCTGGACAAGATCGTTGTAGCCATGCTGCTCCTCAGGACGGGAATATTCTTGACCGCACTGATCTCTACCAGTTCTTGCGGCACTTCCCATGATCTCGTCACGATAATGCAAGGCGTTTCATCGCTAGAGCATAGACGCTCCATGCGATCAAGCCGCTCTTCAGACGGCAGCATCTCAAAGAATGCCAGCTCCGTCTTCCCCAAGATCTGTACCCGCTCTGGCGGATGGTACTCGAAATAACCGGCCATTTCCAGGCCAGGGCGGTATAAGTCATCGACAGTAATGATCCGTTTCAACCCTTGTTCTCCGGACACAACCTCAAGCCCGAATTGGTTGACCAATTCTGATACTTTCACTTTTTTAGCCATGGCGTTCTCCTTCTCCAAACCACTCATCCGCAATTGACCCTTATGACAGAGAGCAGCCTGCAATATGTAAAATAGAAATTAGCAGCAACTACATTCATTTCACTGTATTCATCGTAAAGGAAAATACGACGCAAATCAATTACCAGTGATTTATAAGCCAAAAACCGCCCCGTAGGGCGGTTTTGTCATCTAATAAGATTAGCTGAAAAATACGTTTTTCTCCGTTTCTTTATCGAAGATATGAATTTTGTTCATATCGATGGCAAGTTTCACATTGTCGCCTTCACGAGTGTTGGAACGACCATCAACACGAGCGATCAGCGGAGAGTTGCTGCTCAAGTACAAGAGCATTTCGTGACCCAGGTTCTCTGTTACGTCTACGCTTGCTGTAAATACAGTATTTGGAGATCCTTCCAGGAAGATTGGCTCTTCATGGATATCCTCTGGACGTACGCCCATGATGACTTCCTTACCGCCTACGTATCCTTTTTCCTTCAGGGTAACAGCTTTACCTTGAGGTACTTCAACTTTGAGCGCATCGGATTGGAAGTATACTGCACCGTTTTGCTCTACAATTTTACCGTTGATGAAGTTCATTGTAGGGGAACCGATAAATCCAGCAACGAAAATATTCGTTGGTTGGTTGTACAGTTCTTCCGGAGAAGCTGCTTGTTGAATGATACCGTCTTGCATAACAACGATACGGTCACCCATCGTCATGGCCTCTGTTTGGTCATGCGTTACATAAATGCAAGTCGTTTCAAGACGTTTAACGAGCTTCGTAATTTCCGCACGCATTTGACCACGGAGCTTAGCATCCAAGTTGGAAAGCGGTTCGTCCATGAGGAAGACTTGCGGATCGCGGACAATTGCGCGTCCCAAGGCAACCCGTTGACGCTGACCACCGGAAAGTGCCTTCGGTTTGCGGTCAAGCAAGTGTTCGATATCGAGGATTCTTGCTGCCTCGCGTACACGTTGGTCGATTTCTTCTTTTTTCACTTTGCGAAGCTTAAGACCGAATGCCATGTTTTGATACACGTTCATATGCGGATACAAAGCGTAGGATTGGAAAACCATCGCGATGTCACGGTCTTTAGGAGCTACGTCGTTAACGACGCGGTCGCCAATGTACAATTTACCTTCAGTGATTTCCTCCAAACCAGCAATCATCCGAAGAGTTGTAGATTTACCGCAACCGGATGGTCCAACCAATACGAGGAATTCTTTATCTGCAATGTCTAGGTTAACGTCGATAACGGTTGCCCTGTCAGCACCTGGGTATTTCTTAAAAATGTGTTCTAAGCGTACGCCTGCCATGAGTTCTGCCTCCTAGAATTAAATTAGTATTATAGATTAATCCAAATGTAATCGGATTCATTTCGTATCTTTATATTAACCTACCTGGGCAATAAAGCGCTATCCACAAAATGCACAAAAAACCTATTCCCTATTTGTCACTTTATACAATAGCATCCCCAGCTTGACTATGACCGCATCATGGAATCTGCGCACATCAAGGCCAGTCTCCTGCTTGAACTTATCCAGCCGGTACAGCAGTGTATTGCGATGAATATATAATCGCTTGGCAGTCTCGCTCACGTTGCAATCCAATTGAAAAAAGGTATCCAGCGTGGATAAAATCTCTTCATCCTGCATCAAGCTGATCTGGCTTCCGGTATCCTCAATAAATCTTTGCCGCTGGGCATCCGGGATGCTGTAGACAAGGCGTTCCAGACGCAGTTCCCAGGACAGATGAATTTGTTCCGTGACATGGAACAGCCGGCCTAACGTCAGTGTCTCCCGGAGCAGCAGCGCTGTCGAGACCAACGCCTGCTCTGGTGCAATCGGATCGCCTACCGCCAAATGGAATCCGCCTCCGCCCCATTCATTGGCGACGAGCTCATACATGCCTTGACTGAGTGCACCAAGCATATCCCTCTCCGTATCCAAACCTTCATCGTTCTCGTCGCGAAGATCGGCCAGCAATTTCTCGCCGACAAGCACATACCACTCTTCCTTAAGCGGCAGCAGTACGATATCGCCGCCAAAATAACTGCGCAGCAGTTTATTTAACTTCGCATACGAAATATCTGTAACCGAATGAGTTTCCCAGCCCAGCAAAAAAGGAATCATCATTCCATCCATCTTGGTTGTTAAAGTTAACGACTCTGGGGCATTCGCCTTATCTTCGCCCTGCTCTAACTGCTCTTGAATCCATGCGCCCAACTGACGGCTTCGATGCTCGTCATCCTTCTTCGCACCTGCTGCCGGCAAACATGCTTCCCCTACGACAGCTGCCATTAAAAGCTCGATCAGCTTTACTTCCGCTTCCGACAGGTTGGACGTATCCGCTTCAAGCACTTGAACCGTTTGCTGATCAACGCCCCCCAACCACAGTGAGCGATCCTTCAGCACCGCAGAGCGAGCGATCCCCGCTCCTTTTGATTTATGATCATTCGTCAATCTTTCCCACTCCTGCATTTCCATGTTGGACAAATGGACAGGAGCCTTAACTATGAGTTCAAGCTGTTTCTTGAGTAAGTTGATCTCCATAAGATGGCCTTTCCGGACAATCCCCGTTTTTTATTGACTATAGTCCATATTGTATCATGTTCCCCGGAATAAAATAAAATTTGCCTCGCTCGTAAAAACGCGTACAACAACAAAAAAGCCGTCAATCTTAGATTGACGGCTTTTAGGATGAGCCATGAAGGACTCGAACCTTCGACACCCTGATTAAAAGTCAGGTGCTCTACCAACTGAGCTAATGGCTCGTACTGGTGGAGGCTGATGGATTCGAACCACCGAACTCGTACGAGAACAGATTTACAGTCTGCTGCGTTTGGCCACTTCGCTAAGCCTCCAGGTTTCATGCTAGATCAGGGCGTTTCCTGAGAGCATAAAAGTGGCTCGGGACGGAATCGAACCGCCGACACGAGGATTTTCAGTCCTCTGCTCTACCGACTGAGCTACCGAGCCATATTAAATTTGGTCAAAAAAATAAAGCGGTTAAGTTTATAACTTTCCCACTTTTGTGGAAACACTATTTTGATTCTGCCAACCCTTGACGGGTTCTCATCCCTTATTCAAGGAAGTAATGGCGGAGCCGACGGGATTCGAACCCGCGGTCTCCTGCGTGACAGGCAGGCATGTTAGGCCTCTACACCACGGCTCCGCAATAACAGCTCCAAGAAAAAATGGTGCCGGCGAGAGGACTTGAACCCCCAACCTACTGATTACAAGTCAGTTGCTCTACCAATTGAGCTACACCGGCATAGGTGAGTTATATAAATATGGTGGAGGCTAACGGGATCGAACCGCTGACCCTCTGCTTGTAAGGCAGATGCTCTCCCAGCTGAGCTAAGCCTCCGAAAATTATGGTAGCGGCGGAGGGGATCGAACCCCCGACCTCACGGGTATGAACCGTACGCTCTAGCCAGCTGAGCTACGCCGCCAAACATATATACTTGTACAAAATGGCGGAGAGGGAGGGATTCGAACCCTCGCACCGCTTACGCAGTCTAACCCCTTAGCAGAGGGTCCCCTTATAGCCACTTGGGTACCTCTCCAAGCCATAAATTCAAGGAAGTTAATCCTTGAAAACTGGATACGAAACTTCATTTGCGTGTTAGCCCTTACTTGGTTCACCGGGGCCCCCGAAAAATATTCGGTATACTCTTCGAAGCCTCCGCTTCACTTTTTGGGGTGTTATTTGGATAAGCCCTCGACCGATTAGTACCTGTCAGCTCCATACATTGCTGCACTTCCACCTCAGGCCTATCAACCTCGTCGTCTTCAAGGGGTCTTACTAATTGGGAAATCTCATCTTGAGGAGGGCTTCACGCTTAGATGCTTTCAGCGTTTATCCCATCCGCACGTAGCTACCCAGCTATGCTCCTGGCGGAACAACTGGTGCACCAGCGGTGCGTCCATCCCGGTCCTCTCGTACTAAGGACAGCTCCTCTCAAATTTCCTACGCCCACGACAGATAGGGACCGAACTGTCTCACGACGTTCTGAACCCAGCTCGCGTACCGCTTTAATGGGCGAACAGCCCAACCCTTGGGACCTACTTCAGCCCCAGGATGCGATGAGCCGACATCGAGGTGCCAAACCTCCCCGTCGATGTGGACTCTTGGGGGAGATAAGCCTGTTATCCCCAGGGTAGCTTTTATCCGTTGAGCGATGGCCCTTCCATGCGGTACCACCGGATCACTAAGCCCGACTTTCGTCCCTGCTCGACTTGTCAGTCTCGCAGTCAAGCTCCCTTTTGCCTTTGCACTCTGCGAATGATTTCCAACCATTCTGAGGGAACCTTGGGGCGCCTCCGTTACTCTTTAGGAGGCGACCGCCCCAGTCAAACTACCCACCTGACACTGTCCCCGAACCGGATCACGGTCCCAGGTTAGAACTTCGATACGATCAGGGTGGTATCCCAACGGCGCCTCCACCGAAGCTGGCGCTCCGGATTCCTAGGCTCCCACCTATCCTGTACAAATCGCATCAAAGTTCAATATCAAGCTGTAGTAAAGCTCCATGGGGTCTTTCCGTCTTGTCGCGGGTAACCTGCATCTTCACAGGTATTAAAATTTCACCGGATCTCTCGTTGAGACAGCGCCCAAGTCGTTACGCCATTCGTGCGGGTCAGAATTTACCTGACAAGGAATTTCGCTACCTTAGGACCGTTATAGTTACGGCCGCCGTTTACTGGGGCTTCGGTTCACAGCTTCGGGTTACCCCTAACCGCTCCCCTTAACCTTCCAGCACCGGGCAGGCGTCAGCCCGTATACTTCGCCTTACGGCTTCGCACAGACCTGTGTTTTTGCTAAACAGTCGCTTGGGCCTTTTCACTGCGGCCCCCTCGTGCTATTCACACTACCGGGGCACCCCTTCTCCCAAAGTTACGGGGTCATTTTGCCGAGTTCCTTAACGAGAGTTCTTCCGCGCGCCTTAGAATTCTCTTCTCGCCTACCTGTGTCGGTTTGCGGTACGGGCACCTTCTCCTGGCTAGAGGCTTTTCTTGGCAGTGTGAGATCATGACCTTCGGTACTGTAAATTTTCCCTCCCCATCACAGCCCAGCCTTACGATGTGCGGATTTGCCTACACATCAGCCTCACTGCTTGGACGAGCATCCATCAGCTCGCGTCACTACCCTACTGCGTCACCCCATCGCTCATAACGGATTACGGTGGTACAGGAATTTCAACCTGTTGTCCTTCGACTACGCCTTTCGGCCTCGCCTTAGGTCCCGACTTACCCTGAGCGGACGAACCTTCCTCAGGAAACCTTGGGCTTTCGGCGGATCAGATTCTCACTGATCTTTTCGTTACTCATACCGGCATTCTCACTTGTATGCAGTCCACCAGTCCTTCCGGTCCAACTTCAATCCGCATACAACGCTCCCCTACCCCTGATGCAAAGCATCAAGCCATAGCTTCGGTGGTGTGTTTAGCCCCGTTACATTTTCGGCGCAGAGTCACTCGACCAGTGAGCTATTACGCACTCTTTAAATGGTGGCTGCTTCTAAGCCAACATCCTGGTTGTCTGTGCAACTCCACATCCTTTCCCACTTAACACACACTTGGGGACCTTAGCTGATGGTCTGGGCTGTTTCCCTCTTGACAATGGATCTTAGCACTCACTGTCTGACTCCCGGTTATAAGTCTATGGCATTCGGAGTTTGACTGAGCTTGGTAACCCTTGGCGGGCCCCGCACCCAATCAGTGCTCTACCTCCACGACTCTATTCACCGAGGCTAGCCCTAAAGCTATTTCGGGGAGAACCAGCTATCTCCGAGTTCGATTGGAATTTCTCCGCTACCCCCACCTCATCCCCGCATTTTTCAACATACGTGGGTTCGGGCCTCCAGTGCGTGTTACCGCACCTTCACCCTGGACAGGGGTAGATCACCCGGTTTCGGGTCTACGTCCACGTACTCAATCGCCCTATTCAGACTCGCTTTCGCTGCGGCTTCGGCTCTTCACCTTAACCTTGCACGGGAACGTAACTCGCCGGTTCATTCTACAAAAGGCACGCCATCACCCATAAATAGGGCTCTGACTTCTTGTAAGCACACGGTTTCAGGTTCTTTTTCACTCCCCTCCCGGGGTGCTTTTCACCTTTCCCTCACGGTACTGCTTCACTATCGGTCGCTAGGGAGTATTTAGCCTTACCAGATGGTCCTGGCAGATTCATACGGGGTTTCACGTGCCCCGCACTACTCGGGATCCGTCTCGGAGGGAACAGACTTTCGATTACAGGGCTTTTACCTTCTATGGCCGGCCTTTCCAGACCTGTTCGTCTAATCGGTTCCTTTGTAACTCCATGTGAGACGTCCCACAACCCCAGAGAGCAAGCTCTCTGGTTTAGGCTAATCCGCGTTCGCTCGCCGCTACTGACGGAATCACTTTTGTTTTCTCTTCCTCAGGGTACTTAGATGTTTCAGTTCCCCTGGTATGCCTCTTCACACCCTATGTATTCAGATGTGAGTGACTGCGTATGAACACAGCCGGGTTTCCCCATTCGGACACCCCCGGATCAAAGCTTGCTTACAGCTCCCCGAGGCAGTTTCGTTGTTCGCCACGTCCTTCTTCGGCTCCTAGCGCCTAGGCATCCTCCGTGTGCTCTTAGTAGCTTAACCATAATACTTCGGTTTTGCGCCTGGCGCTCTGTTGTTCGCCGATTTCTTGATCAAGTAAATTCATACAAGGTAGAAATCGTCTCACAAAGGATCTCCAGTCTCAAACCTACGCTAGCCACTTTTAATTCAAAACTTGTTAGACACAAGTTTCAGATAAAAGGAATTTTCTAAAACGCAAATTTCGTTTCGTTATCCAGTTTTCAAGGATCAAGGACGGAACTTTTATAATGATCACCTACGGTGACGTTCAAAATTCCTGTCAATCTGTCCAACCCCCATTTTACCGGCGGAAGACTATCTTATCAAATCCGCGCTCACCGTTCAAGCGGTAAGTTATGGAAGAGATATTGTGTATGGTGGAGCCAAGCGGGATCGAACCGCTGACCTCCTGCTTGCAAGGCAGGCGCTCTCCCAGCTGAGCTATGGCCCCATATCCAAGCCCCAAAAAATTTACGGCACACTCCGAAACTTGTCCCGTAACAAATCACGGGAGCTTCATCAAGCATGACGCATATTATGGAGTTGTATGGTGGGCCCTAGTGGACTCGAACCACCGACCTCACCCTTATCAGGGGTGCGCTCTAACCAGCTGAGCTAAGGGCCCATACAGGGAATGTTCAATTTAAATAACACCCATAAAACGGGGTGCGCTTGGCGACGTCCTACTCTCCCAGGACCCTGCGGTCCAAGTACCATCGGCGCTGGAGGGCTTAACGGTCGTGTTCGAGATGGGTACGTGTGGAACCCCTCCGCCATTGCCACCAAACGCTTGAGAGTTGAACTCTCAAAACTGATCAACGAGTGAGCTGTATTTGTACCGCTTCGCTACGGAAGCGAGGTACTCCATAGAAAGGAGGTGATCCAGCCGCACCTTCCGATACGGCTACCTTGTTACGACTTCACCCCAATCATCTACCCCACCTTCGGCGGCTGGCCCCTTGCGGTTACCTCACCGACTTCGGGTGTTGTAAACTCTCGTGGTGTGACGGGCGGTGTGTACAAGACCCGGGAACGTATTCACCGCGGCATGCTGATCCGCGATTACTAGCAATTCCGACTTCATGCAGGCGAGTTGCAGCCTGCAATCCGAACTGAGACCAGCTTTGATAGGATTCGCTCCACCTCGCGGTTTCGCTTCCCGTTGTACTGGCCATTGTAGTACGTGTGTAGCCCAGGTCATAAGGGGCATGATGATTTGACGTCATCCCCACCTTCCTCCGGTTTGTCACCGGCAGTCGATCTAGAGTGCCCACCTTCATGTGCTGGCAACTAAACCTAAGGGTTGCGCTCGTTGCGGGACTTAACCCAACATCTCACGACACGAGCTGACGACAACCATGCACCACCTGTCTCCTCTGTCCCGAAGGAAAGGCCTATCTCTAGACCGGTCAGAGGGATGTCAAGACCTGGTAAGGTTCTTCGCGTTGCTTCGAATTAAACCACATACTCCACTGCTTGTGCGGGTCCCCGTCAATTCCTTTGAGTTTCAGTCTTGCGACCGTACTCCCCAGGCGGAATGCTTAATGTGTTAACTTCGGCACCAAGGGTATCGAAACCCCTAACACCTAGCATTCATCGTTTACGGCGTGGACTACCAGGGTATCTAATCCTGTTTGCTACCCACGCTTTCGCGCCTCAGCGTCAGTTACAGCCCAGAGAGTCGCCTTCGCCACTGGTGTTCCTCCACATCTCTACGCATTTCACCGCTACACGTGGAATTCCACTCTCCTCTTCTGCACTCAAGTCACCCAGTTTCCAGTGCGACTCGGAGTTGAGCCCCGAGTTTATACACCAGACTTAAATGACCGCCTGCGCGCGCTTTACGCCCAATAATTCCGGACAACGCTTGCCCCCTACGTATTACCGCGGCTGCTGGCACGTAGTTAGCCGGGGCTTTCTTCTCAGGTACCGTCACTCTCAGAGCAGTTACTCTCCAAGACATTCTTCCCTGGCAACAGAGCTTTACGATCCGAAAACCTTCATCACTCACGCGGCGTTGCTCCGTCAGACTTTCGTCCATTGCGGAAGATTCCCTACTGCTGCCTCCCGTAGGAGTCTGGGCCGTGTCTCAGTCCCAGTGTGGCCGTTCACCCTCTCAGGCCGGCTACGCATCGTCGCCTTGGTAGGCCTTTACCCCACCAACTAGCTAATGCGCCGTAGGCCCATCTGTAAGTGACAGATTGCTCCGTCTTTCAGCATCCCGCCATGCGGCGAAATGATTTATCCGGTATTAGCTACCGTTTCCGGCAGTTATCCCAGTCTTACAGGCAGGTTGCCTACGTATTACTCACCCGTCCGCCGCTAAATTATTTCGGAAGCAAGCTTCCAAAATAATTCCGCTCGACTTGCATGTATTAGGCACGCCGCCAGCGTTCGTCCTGAGCCAGGATCAAACTCTCCAATAAAGTTTGACTTGCTCATTTTGAATCTGACGAGATCAGATTTGCATCTGACTCTATTATTTAGATTTCACTTCCGTGAAACCCGCTCACTCGTTGTTCAGTTTTCAAAGATCAACCTTGTTTCGCGTGTCGCCGTTGTTTCAGCAGCGACCTTTATAATATATCATACTCACTCTTCTTAAGTCAATACTTTTTTTAAAAAAATATTTTACTGACTGACCCTGCCAAGCACGGCCATTTGAAGAAGCGATTTATAATGTATCACAGAACTCAATTTAACGTCAACCACGAAATGTGATTATAACATTGTTAATTTAAGCCCAAGCAGTAAACCTACACCAGGCAGGCCAAGAATAAGCACCGTGCTTATCGTGACCGGGTTCATCGGAATATATGTCTCCGTGAGCAGACCCGAGAAATTGACGATATATATTCCGAGTGCAGCCAACACAACATGAAGGCCAAGGCGAGTAAGCCATGCCAATCCCAGTCTGCGCGAAAACACGATATAACCTAGCAGCAGCAATGACCCGATAAGCACCAGAGACAATATCATTTTCATCATTCGTCCCCCCTCCTAACAGAAACATATATCGCCTATCAGTCTCGAAGATAGAATCCGTCCTTTGAGTATGACCCAAATTGAAATGGCTCCCATGTCACATTCGCCTGCTTTGCCGCCCTTAAGTGAACCTGGTACCTTCTTTCCGCGGCTTCCAGCGTATATATGGCTATATCTACCTCATCCGCACCCACTGCCTCCTGAAGGGCACAATAAGCCTGCTCCCACTGTCGCCGGGCTTTCATTACCTCACGATACAATTGCTCCTTATATTCAAGCTCATTATCGTACTGTCTCATTTTCTTCCTGCTCAGCAGCCATTGCCTCAATTTCACGTTTTATCCGCCCCCCAGATCGGTATATTTCATGTGTATCGGGAAAGGGACAAACTTAGAACTACCGCGTACAAATGGGCTATAAAAAGTAAAAAAGAAGCCCTGGTCATAAAACCAGTGCTTCCGAATTAACCTTCTTTAAAGTTACCTTAATTCACGCCGCCCCTCGAGCGCCTTGGATAAGGTTACTTCATCCGCATACTCCAAGTCGCCGCCGACCGGCAGCCCATGGGCAATCCGGGTAACCCGGATGTCGAACGGCTTCACGAGGCGAGAAATATACATCGCCGTAGCCTCTCCTTCGATGTTGGGGTTAGTCGCCAAAATCAGCTCTTTAACCCGCTCATCGCTAAGGCGGTTAAGCAGCTCCTTCAGCCGGATATCATCCGGACCAAGTCCTTCCATGGGTGAAATAGCGCCTTGCAGTACATGATAGTAACCATCAAACTCTTTCGTCCGTTCCATGGCCACCAAATCCTTGGAGTCCTGGACTACGCAAATTACGGATGAATCCCGCGTCTTGTCCTGGCAAATCCGGCAAGGATCGGTATCCGTAATATTGCAGCATACTGAACAGTAGTGAAGATTCCGTTTGACGCTAACCAGAGCCTTGGCAAAATCAATCACATCGTCTTCCTTCATGTTCAGCACGTGAAACGCCAGCCTCGCGGCCGTCTTAGGGCCGATTCCCGGCAGATGAGTAAAAGCGTCGATCAGCTTGGCGATCGGTTCGGGATAATACAATGAGCGTGATCTCCTTCAGTCGTATAATTAGAACAGGCCTGGAATTTTCATTCCGCCTGTGAATTTACCCATGTCGTTGTTAGCCAGCTCATCCGCTTTGCCAAGCGCATCATTTACCGCGGTCAGCACCAAGTCCTGCAGCATTTCCACGTCGTCCGGATCTACAGCCTCTGGCTTGATATTGATGGACAACACTTTCTTATGTCCGGTCACTTCAACGGTAACTACGCCGCCGCCCGCGCTTCCCTCGACGGTTTTGCTGCCGAGCTCCTCCTGGGCTTTCAGCATTTGCTCCTGCATTTTCTTCACTTGCTTCATCATTTGGTTCATATTGTTCATCTGTCCAACATCTCCTTCTTCTTAGTCATTTATATGTTAATCAGAATTGTACAAAAATCCAGCCTGTTACTCCTTCACAACAACGAGGTCATCCCCAAACATGTTCAAAGCCTCGTCTACCCATGGCTCCTTGCCGCCGCCATCATCCGAGGGCTCTAACTGAAAAGGCTCCTCCTTCGATGTCTCTGACCCAGCGCCTTCAATACTGTCATTCCAGTCCTTGAGCATCATCGTCACCAGACGGTACGGTGAACCCATCACCCGCTCCATTACCATTTCAATGAGCTGCTTGTTCGCAGGCTTCTCTGTAGTTTCGCGGTGAATATCGTTCTTGAATGCGACTAGGATGGCATCATCCAGCACGGAAACGGGCTCGCCGTTCACAAACCAGGCATGAATGGTAATCTTCTCATCCTTAACCCCTTGCAGCACCTGATTCCATTTTCCTTGCACTTCCATGAATTCCGGGCTGCTGCGCTGGGCTACATAGCGGTCAATCCCCGCTGGGATCTTGGCCTTCGAGGCCACGCGAGGCGCCGTCGTCCGCGATGCCGGGCGATTCCCTCTGTTATCCCCGTCTTGGCTTCCGCCACCGAGTCCCCCCTGCATTGCGCGCTCAAGCTTCTTCTCCAGCTCCGCCACCTGCCGGCGAAGCTGCTGAATCTCAGATGGATCGGCAGGGGAGCTCGCAGTAACAGCAGAGGCAGCCTGTACATTAACCGCTTCTTCGCTCTGCGGAATGCTGCAGAGCTTCAAAAGAGCTACCTCAAACAGCGTCTGCGGCTGCAGCGCATATTTCATCTCGGTCTGATAATGGTTCAGCGTGTCGATAATCCGGAACAGTTGCGGGCGCGTAAACACTTCTGCCATCTCTCTGAATTCCTGGAGATCCAGCGCGCGCTCCGTCATTTTTTCCGCATTCGGCACCATTTTAATCATCAATAAATCCCGGAAGTAATACAGCAGATTCTCCATGCATTTATCAGCGCTTTTGCCTTCCTGCATAAGACCCTCAATCAACTGCAGCATACCGCCGACATCGCCTTCGATCAGCGTCTTCGCGATTTCCGCGAACTGCTTCGAAGGAATCCCGCCTGTCATATCCAGCGCCTGCTTGTAGGATACATGCCCGTCTGAGAACGAAGCGATCTGATCCAGGATGCTCAGCGCATCCCGCATGCCGCCATCCGACAACCGCGCGATATACTGGATAGCTTCATCCTCGGCCGTAATGCCCTCCTGTTCGCAAATCAGCTTTAACCGCTCGCACTGTTCCTCCAGGGATACCCGGCGGAAGTCAAAGCGTTGACAGCGGGATATTACCGTTGCTGGAAGCCGGTGCGGCTCCGTTGTCGCAAGGATAAACATGACATGCGGCGGCGGCTCCTCCAGCGTCTTAAGCAGCGCATTAAATGCTTCCGTCGTCAGCATGTGAACTTCATCAATAATATAAACCTTCTGCCGCACCTCGGTAGGGGCATATTTCACCTTTTCGCGCAAATCACGAATTTCCTCGACTCCCCTGTTGGAAGCGGCGTCAATCTCAAGTACATCCATAACAGCCCCTGCCGTAATCCGGCGGCAAGCGTCACATTCGTTGCACGGCTCCGAAGCCGGCCCCTTCTTGCAGTTCACGGCTTTGGCCAAAATTTTGGCCGCGCTCGTCTTCCCCGTTCCCCGAGGCCCGCTAAACAAATAAGCATGCGACAGCCGCTGCTCCCGAATCGCGTTCTGCAGCGTGCGAATAATGTGCTGTTGTCCTACCATGTCCTGAAACGACTGCGGCCGCCAAGCACGGTACAGCGCAATATGCTCCATATGCGGCACCTTCTTTCTTCTTGAAACGATAATCGTCACTTTCCCATTATACTATACTCGAGGGACGAGAAAAACTTCTATCCGGACATGTCCCCGAGTAAAAGATTAACCCTTCACTCCCTTCAATACAAGCAGGAAGATTGCGGATGATTTCGGACGAAGGGGTCCGGTAAATAAAAACAAAAAAAAAAACATCTCTGTCCGAAAGACAAAGATGTCGCTCTATAAACCTATGTAGCCGTGCACCTGTTATTGATCATTGCGATCCAAGCGGCACCTTTACGGCGCAACTCGAGACAGGCTTCCCCCCGGCACAAAAGTATGACTGCTTATGGCTGCTTCCTTCCGGACCTGACCAGGTTCACAGGTACTCATTGCGGAGGACCCGTCTGTCAACGTCTGCCGTAAAGACCGGACCTCACATCAGCAAGACCTCTAACAGGAATTCAACCTCGCTATAGCGGATTGCGAGTTACAGGGCACCGCTACCTCCCCATCTAGCACGGTGAAAATAAGTATAGCTCATACCTGTCCAAAATGCAACTGACGGTAAAAGTTGTCTATTTAAGATTATTCGTGAACACATGCCTTCTCTCTCAAAGTTTGATATATTTATAGAATAATATGGAACTTCATAGAGAGGATGTACCTTAATGAGAAGAATAGGTAAATTCGCCCTCGCCGCCTCGATATGGATCGGCACTCTTAGCGGAGTAACGTCGCTGCCGCAGCAAGCTCATGCCGACACCTCAATCCGCATCATGCTTGACGGATACCCCCTGCAGTTTCCAGCCGAGCCTATCATTAAAGAGGGAACTACTCTTGTGCCGTTTCGCGCGATCTCAGAAGCGCTCGGCATTCAAGTAACTTGGGACGCAAACACAAAGAGCATCTCCGCCGTCAAAGGGAATGGTCCTAGTTCTGTTCGCGTACAGCTCACCCTAAACAGCAGGAAGTCGACCGTGAATGGATCCAGTGTAGACCTGGCGGTAGCGCCCCAGACTTCAGACGGGCATACCTTAATCCCGCTCAGCTTCTTCAGCCAGCAATTCGGCGCCCAAGTCAACTGGGATCAGAAAACGCGTACCGTCTCAATCTCCTCCCCGAAGCAGCGAATGTATACCATGGGCTTCTACGCCATCTCGTCCTTCTCCGACGCATCGGTCATACCAAGCCTGGACTCCGTCGCCTTCGGTTGGAGCCGGATTGACGAGAACGGCAAATTTACGCTAAGCGGAAAAGATTTCAAATGGCCCCAGCCTGCGGGAGACATCACCCCCGAGAGTTTGGTCAATGAAGCGGCCAAATCACGGACCCTCCCCTATTTAATGGTCTACTCGGGAGACGTTCATGGCGAATTAACCAAAATCATCGAAAATGCCGACGCCCGGAAACAGGCCATTACAGAAATGATCGCTGCCGCTAAAAACAATCAATTTCAAGGCATCCTGCTGGATTTCGAAGGGCTGGGACTTACCACGGACAAAGCGAAGACCCGTTCTTCCTTCACTGCCTTCGTCAAGGAGGTATCCTTGCAAGCCAAATCCGAGAATCTGAGGCTGGCTCTTGCGCTCCATCCGCTGAACTCCTCGTATCAAGGCTATGACTACAAAGCGCTAGGCCAAATTGCCGACGAAATCATCATCATGGCCTATGATTACCGCAGCAGCGGCGGAACAGGACAGCCGGAGCCTGCCGATAAAGTGGATGAAGCGATTCGCCTTGCCCTGAAGGAGACGAAGAAGGACAAGCTGGTGCTTGGTCTGAACCTTAACAGCGAGAATACCCATTCAGTGAACACGCTGATCGGCTTAGCAAAACGCTACAGCCTCAAAGGCATAGCGATATGGAGACTCGGGTTAGTCAGCAGCGACGAGTGGACACAAATGCAACAAAGTATCGAATTCAAAAAATAAAATCGGTAACGACAACAAATCCCCCGCCTGATGGCAGGGGATTTTCCATGTATTTCACGATGCCGCAACGCAGCATGTCTCTATCAAACGTAGATTAGATGCCGTATTTCTTCTTAAATTTATCAACACGTCCACCAGCATCCACGAATTTCTGTTTACCTGTGAAGAATGGATGGCAGTTGGAGCAAATCTCAACGCGCAGGTCTTGTTTCACAGAACCTGTCTCAAAGGTATTTCCGCAAGCGCAAGTTACCGTTGTCACGTGATATTTAGGTTGAATAGCTTCGTTCATGACTTCACCTTCTTTCCGCCCTGGGCCTCAAGCGTGCACAGAGTTATAATGACACATAACGTGATTATATCACGCCATGTTTTGTCGCGCAATTGGAATATATGAGGTTTACCCCCGTACTTTTACTCGTGCTAATTCAGCAGGGGGTACATGGGTATAAGAACCGATGACTACATCCGGCAGCTCTTGCTGAAATATTTCAATCGCCTGCTTCATGCCGAATATATCCCCTTTTGCTGGAGGAATAAGCTGCAAATAACTCTCTGGGTCAATATTAAGGTTGCGAAGCTGAATCAGGCGAAGCTTTGTACGACGGGCGAATTCAATCATCGCCTCGATCTCTTCCTCCCGATCCGTCACGCCCGGAAAAATCAAGTAGTTAATCGACGTATACACGCCCTGATCCGAGGCATAGCGGAGCGACTTCTCTACATTCGCCAAAGAATACCCGCGGGGCTTGTAGTAAGCATTATAATGATCATCCAACGCACTAATCGTACTCACGCGCATCAAATCAAGCCCGGCATCGACAATGCCGCGGATATGGTCGCTCAGCCCCGCATTCGTATTTATATTGATATAACCTATATCCGTCTGGCGCCGAACCTCGCGGATCGCTTCGATGATCAGCTTCGCTTGCGTCGAAGGCTCTCCCTCGCAGCCTTGACCGAAGCTGATAATCGATTCCGGGGTCTTCAAATGCTCCAGCATGATTTCAACGATTTCTTCGACGCGCGGACGGAAGTTCATGCGCGTCTGCGGAGCGACGAACCCGCTGTCATCCGGCTGCTCCGAGATGCAGCCAAAGCAGCCCGCATTACAAGAGTACGACACGGGAACCGCACCCTCCCAGCGATTCAGGAACGTGTTCGAAGCAGTCAAACATTCATATCCCAGGGCACAATTCGAGAGATGCTCGTATAAGCGGTTCTCGGGATATTTTGTCCGCAGCGCCTTGACTTGATTCTTCAGCTCCAGCGGATCGCAATTCAAAGGATTCCATTTCTCGGGATCGTCGGATAAACGCGCCGTTACGTAAAATTGGCCGTCCTTCCATACCACCGCAGAATATCCGAACAGCGGGAGCTTATATTTTTTATCCGTTTTTACATAACCCGGAAGACAGAGGCGGGTAAATCCCTGTGGAAGCAGAGCCCCCACGGCCTGGACATCTCCAGGGACCGGCATCATTTCACCGGTGTCTGGATCCATCCCTACCGGCCTCGTTGAGGGAAGCCCGACCAGAGTCGCCCCTTCTGGCAGCGGAATGAGCTCATCCTCCAGAATTTCCACGATCATGTCCCCGCTGCGAGCCAAACCGTACATTGAGGGGTGATCATATACTTGCCCTTTGTTGTCTGCATATACTAAATACATGTCGTTCTCCTCTTTGCCTTTCGATTGCGGAATGCTTCAGCCATTCCATGGCGCCAGGCCTATTGTTAAGATGACGAACCCGATCCGGAGCCTGAAGGCGCAGCGGTACGGGTCGTACGGCGCGTGCTGCTTCCACTGCCAGACGAAGCTGCGTTATTGCCAGCGGTGTCGAAGGAAGCTAGAAACTCCTCGTTAGTCTTGCTGTCACGCAACTTTTTCAAGAACCCCTCCACAAAGTCGTAGGAGTCGTTCATATTTTTGCGGATAGACCAAATCGTATCAAGCTCTTCTTTCGTCAAGAGCACTTCTTCGCGTCTCGTCCCGGAACGGCGGATATCGATAGCCGGGAAAATCCGGCGCTCCGCTAGCTTCCGATCCAAGTGAAGCTCCATGTTTCCAGTCCCCTTGAACTCTTCGTAAATGATGTCATCCATGCGGGAGCCCGTATCTACTAGAGCCGTTGCCAAAATGGTCAGGCTTCCGCCCTCCTCTACATTCCGAGCCGACCCAAAGAAACGCTTCGGACGATGGAAGGCCGCGGGATCGATCCCCCCGCTCAGCGTACGGCCTGAAGGCGGAACGACCAGGTTATAGGCTCTGGCCAGACGAGTTATGCTGTCTAGCAGAATAACAACATCCTTCTTATGCTCTACCAAACGAAGCGCGCGCTGCAGCACAAGCTCAGCCACCTTGATATGGTTCTCAGGCAGCTCATCGAACGTGGAAGCGATCACTTCCCCCTTTACCGAACGCTGCATATCCGTAACTTCCTCCGGGCGTTCATCGATAAGTAACACAAATAGCTCAATCTCGGGATGATTAGTAGAAATGCTGTTGGCGATTTCCTTTAGCAACAGCGTCTTTCCTGCCTTGGGCGGTGCCACGATCAAACCGCGTTGTCCAAGTCCAACAGGGGCTAGAACATCCATAATGCGAGTGGATAAATGGTTAGGGGTTGTTTCAAGCACGAGCTTGCTTTGCGGATAAAGAGGTGTTAATGCCGGGAAGTGCAGACGCTCTGCTGCGATGGCCGGGTTCTCGCCATTAACGGCATTCACTTGCAATAGTCCGAAGTATCGTTCATTTTCTTTGGGCGCCCTGCATTTGCCGGACACCAGATCACCTGTCCTCAAATCAAATTTCCGGATCTGGGAGGCCGAGATATAAATATCCTCCGTACTGGGCAAATAGTTGATCGGGCGGAGGAAGCCGTAGCCCTCGGGTAAGATCTCCAGGACGCCTTCCATGAACATCAGACCGCTCTGTTCCGCCTGAGCCCTCAGGATCGCAAAGATAAGTTCTTTCTTCTTAAGCTGGCCGTAATAAGGAATCTGATACTGCTTCGCCAGCTTGTACAGCTCGGTCAGTTTCATTTCTTCCAAGTCGGCAATTTGTAAATCCATATAGTATACCACCTATTCAATTTTTTCGTTGTGCAGCAATGATTGATTGTCTATTACACTATGAAACCAGTATAAGTCTAAAAATCAGAAAATTGATAGACGCATTTTACTAATATTACCCGGTTCCAGCAAAAATATGCGAGCGGCAGAGAACTTCTACTCTGCCTGACGCCACACATCGGCACCGAGTGCACGCAGGTTGGTCACAAGACGATCGTACCCGCGATCGATCAACTCGACGCCGGATACTTCCGTGACCCCTTCCTTGACGGTAAGGCCCGCAATGACGAGCGCCGCCCCTGCCCGCAGATCGGTCGCCTTGACCTTAGCCGCGTTCAGCTCGCCGCCCTCGATAATGGCCGAGCGCCCTTCCACGCGAATCTTCGCGCCCATCCGTACGAGCTCCGGGACATGCTTGAACCGGCTGCTATACACGAAATCGCTTAATACACTGACCCCTTCCGCCTGTGTAAGCAGACTGGTCATCGGAGACTGCATATCCGTCGGAAAGCCTGGATAGACAAGGGCCTTCACGTCAACATGCTCATACCGAGGCGCGCCAAGAACACGAATGGACTCGTCCATTTCTTCGACCGTAACGCCCATTTCGATTAACTTCGCCGTAAGCGCCTCAAGGTGCTTCGGAATAACCCCGTCGATGATCATGTCGCCGCGGGTCGCGGCTGCAGCGATCATATAAGTACCCGCCTGAATCCGGTCAGGAATAATCGAGTGGCGGCAGCCGCTCATCTCCCTAACCCCTTCAATTCGGATCGTCTCGGTCCCCGCGCCCTTGATGCTGGCTCCCATCGAGTTCAGCAATGTGGCAACATCTATAATTTCAGGCTCCTTCGCAGCATTCTCAATAATCGTGGAGCCTTTGGCTCTCGCGGCCGCCAACATAATGTTAATCGTAGCACCGACGCTGCACACATCCAGATATATTTTGGCGCCTCTCAGCTCTTTAGCCTGGAGATGGATGGAGCCGTGCTCATTCGTAACCGTGGCTCCCAGCGCCTCAAACCCCTTAATATGCTGGTCGATGGGACGTGGCTCGAAGTTACAGCCCCCTGGCAGCCCAATCGTTGCCTCCCCAAATCTGCCCAGCATGGCGCCCATCATATAATAAGAGGCCCGCAGCTTCTTCACGGGGCCGTTAGGCATCGGAATAGGGCGAATCTGGCTCGGATCGATCTTGATTTTGCCGTCCGTCCAGGTTACCCTCGCTCCCAGCTCCTCCAATATTTCCGTATATACCGCCACATCGCTAAGATGCGGCAAATTATCCAGAGTTACTTCCGATTCCGCCAGGATGACGGCAGGAAGGAGCGCAATCGCGCTGTTCTTGGCTCCACTAATTTGAACGGTCCCCCTGAGCGGGCGTCCGCCATGAATCATTAACTTTTCCATAAGAAGAAAATCCCCCTGAAGCCGAAAATAGTTCCTCAATCCATTGGACATAATACATCTTGCTCAATAGCACTCAACGATTCTTATCCATAATACCACTTATGTACTGAAATAGGAAAGACACCGCCCGAGGAGCGGTGTCTTTCTTGTGATATGAATTGCAAACTGTGCCTGGAGTTATTGGCTTAGGCTTGATTGCTGGAACCGAACTCGCGCATTTTACCGATAACCGTTTGCTTGATAGCTTCACGGCCAGGTTTAAGGAATACACGAGGATCGTAAGCTTCAGCCTTCTCGGCCAGAACTTCGCGAACCACTTTCGTGAAGGACATTTGGTTCTCCGTGTTCACATTGATTTTGGAAGTACCGAGGGAAATGGCTTTCTTAATGTCATGCGTAGGAATTCCCGTACCGCCATGCAGAACTAGCGGAAGGCTAACCGCATTGCAGATCTCTTCCATTTCCTTGAAGCCAAGATTCGGTTCGCCTTTGTAAGGACCGTGTACGGAGCCAAGAGCCGGCGCAAGCGTATCGATGCCTGTCTCTTTCACGATACGTACGCAGTCATCCAGCTTCGCGTACATTACTTCGCCGATGACGTCGTCTTCTTGTCCGCCGACCATACCTACTTCGGCTTCAACGGATACGCCTTTAGCGTGCGCATATTCAACGACAGCTTTCGTCGTTTCGATATTTTTCTCAATTGGGCTGTGGGAATCGTCAATCATGACGGAAGTAAATCCGGCATCGATCGCTTCTTTACATTTCTCAATGCTCGAACCGTGGTCAAGATGAATCGCTACAGGAACTGTGATTTTCAAGTCTTCCATCAGGCCTTGCACCATCTTCACAACGGTGTTGAATCCGCCCATGTAACGAGCTGCACCTTCGGATACGCCAAGAATTACCGGAGATTTCTCTTCTTCGGCAGCTTCAAGAATCGCGTATGTCCACTCCAGGTTGTTGATGTTGTACTGACCCACTGCATACTTTCCTTTAAGAGCTTTGTTCAACATATCTGTCATACTTACTAATGGCATGGCTCCAATCCTCCTAGGACGTTTGTTTGTATTCATTTTGCCGACATTCACACGTAATTATTATAACACAACCCGACAAAAATACTATTCAAGCTTTTCCATCTATTTATGAAATTATGCCGCCAACCGATAGTTGATCCCCACCTAAAAACCTTACCCACATATATGTAAAAAAAACTCCCTCAAGCGAAGGGAAACGAAATTCCCCATGCCCGAAGGAGGCTGTCTTTACGACATATTTGATTGCTGCTTTCGCTTAAAGGACGGCGCCGCCTTTCAGCTCCATATTTACCGCCATTCTCATTTCATCAATGTCGAAAGGCTTCGTAAAATGCCTCAACGCGCCAAGCTCTGTCGCTTCCTTGATCATATCCAGCTCGCCATAAGCTGTCATCATGATAACCTTAATGGCCGGATTGACTTCCTTAATATGCTTCAATATCTCGAGTCCATCCATGCCGGGGATCTTCATGTCGAGAAGCACCAGATCCGGTGAATCGCTGCGGACGATCTCCAAAGCCAGCTTGCCATTGGCAGCCTGGAATGTCTTATAGCCCTCGCTGCTGAACACTTCCATTAATAAAATACGGATTCCGTTCTGATCATCGACAATTAACACTTTCTTCTCTTCCACTGAGACACCCTCCTACAAGTCTAGCCCTTGTAATTCTCATAAGGTATAATTCGCCTCGATTTAGAAAATCCCTTCTAATTTGGTAAAAAGATACTTAAAATCATTCGTGATTCCTACAGGAAGAGAAAAAAATTAAGAATTATGCGCAATCGACGCCTTCACGAACTCGCGGAACAACGGCTGCGGCCGGTTCGGACGGGACGTGAATTCAGGATGGAATTGAACAGCCAGGAACCACGGATGGTCAGGAAGCTCGACGATTTCGACGAGACGGCCGTCTGGGGACGTTCCCGAAATGCGCAGGCCTGCCGCTTCCAGTTGTTCACGATAGTTGTTGTTGAACTCATAACGATGGCGATGCCGTTCATCCACCAGCTCTGACTTGTAGCACTGCTCAGCCAAGGAGCCCGGCACTAGCTTACATGGGTACAAGCCGAGACGCATGGTTCCGCCCAGATCCTCGATATCCTTCTGCTCTGGCAGAAGATCGATCACCGGATGCGGCGTAGCCGGATTGATCTCCGAGCTGTTCGCGCCTTCCAGGCCAGCAAGCGCACGTGCAGTTTCAATGACAGCTACCTGCATGCCCAGGCAAATGCCGAAGAACGGAACTTTCTGCTCGCGGGCATAACGGATCGTCGTAATTTTGCCTTCGATCCCCCGGTCGCCAAATCCTCCGGGCACCAGAATGCCGCCGACGCCCTTCAGCTGCTCAGCTACGTTATCTGCGGTAATATCCTCCGCATTCACCCAGCGAATTTTAATTTCCGCATTATTGTCAAAGCCGGCATGCGACAACGATTCTACGACGCTCAGGTACGCATCATGAAGAGCTACGTATTTGCCGACGATTGCAATTTCAACCGTCTTCTCCAGTTTGTTGATCCGGTCAACCAGCTTCACCCACTCGCTCATATCTGGAGCTGGTGCATTCAGCTTCAAGTGATTGACGACAATCTCGTCAAGCCCTTCCCCTTGCAAGTTAAGAGGAATTTCATATAACGTGTCCGCATCGCGGCACTCTACTACCGCATTGGCATCGATGTCGCAGAAGAGAGCGATCTTCGCCTTCATGTCTTCGGACAACTCATGCTCCGTACGGCATACGATCACGTTCGGCTGAATGCCAATGCTGCGAAGCTCTTTGACGCTATGCTGGGTCGGCTTCGTTTTGACTTCCCCAGCAGCCTTGATATATGGAATAAGCGTGACGTGGATATACATGACATTGTCGCGGCCAACGTCGCTCTTGATCTGGCGGATCGCTTCCAGGAAAGGCAAGCTCTCGATATCGCCCACCGTTCCGCCGATCTCTGTAATGACCACGTCCGACCCGGCCTCGCGGCCAGCCACGAATACACGCTCTTTAATTTCATTCGTAATGTGCGGGATGACTTGAACTGTTCCGCCGAGGTATTCTCCGCGGCGTTCCTTGCCGATGACGGAGGAATAGATTTTGCCCGTCGTTACGTTGCTGTTCTTGGACAGGTTGATGTCGATAAAGCGTTCGTAGTGACCAAGGTCAAGGTCAGTCTCGGCCCCGTCGTCCGTGACGAACACTTCCCCGTGCTGGTAAGGACTCATCGTACCCGGATCCACGTTAATGTAAGGATCGAATTTCTGGATCGTTACCTTTAAACCTCTATTTTTTAACAGCCTGCCGAGTGAAGCGGCCGTAATCCCTTTGCCCAGGGAAGATACAACCCCGCCTGTTACGAAAATATATTTTGCCACAGTCAAAAAACCTCCTACATAATAGTCCAGAAATTCAGGCGACTCAGATCATAGCGTAACCCATTAGCCCACGAATCATAGCTAAAATGGACATAAAAAAACAAAAAAGTGACACCCGAATAGGTCGGGGCACTTTTAAAATTTAGAACATATTTATAGGTTTGAATCATAAGCCCATGCAATAGTTTACCCGTTAGCATCTCCCCTGTCAAGTAAAGAAGAGAGCATTTCAAGAGGTTACAATTGTGGCAATTTCGTGCAAACTCAAAGGATGAAAACCGGGTTTATTTATCTTCGTATTCATCCTCGAATTCCTCATCTTCGGAATCCGAATCTTCGTCCTCTTCATCGAGTTCTTCATCATCGATCAGCGGCTCTTCATCAACTTCGTCGACGCTGTCATCGTCATCATCCGAGAACAGCTCGTCTTGATCGTCCTCATCATCGATCGCATCGAAATCGTCGTCTTCGTCCGTGAAATCGTCTTCCTCATCCGTGAAGTCCTCGTCTTCCAAATCGTCATCATCATCGTTAATGATGCGTGGACGCTTCGCATTCGCCACAGGATCCTCAGATTTCTCAATCGGATACCAGCGCTTCAAGCCCCACAGGTTCGTGCCTACGCAGGCAAATCGACCGTCAATGTTAATCTCCGTGTACAATTGAGCGATCGCTTCATTAATTTCTTCCTCCGACATATTGCGGATCTTCGCTACCTCGTTCATCAGGTCGCGGTAATAATACGGTGTATTCGCCGCTTTCAAAATCAAAAAGGCCAAGTCAACCATTGGAATTTCATGGACCTTCTCCGGGTCGATTTTCAAATTAAGTGGGGTACTCACCAGGCGGACACTTCCTCTCACGCAAAGTTCACTATACAGGTGCCGAAATCAAATTGGAACTTGACTCCTTCACTAACATATCCATATCACACCTAAGTAAAACCTATTTGGTATTAAGATGTCAAGTTTAATAGTGTGGTTAAAACGTGTCCAAATCGTGTATTGCCCTGCGGCGCTAAATCCATTAGAAAAGACGGGAACAAATCGTTCGCCGTCTCTCGACTGTATCCGACCGAGAAAAAGGCGCGAGCCTTCTCTTCGGGTGGTCATGAAGACCCTTTAAGGCCTTCACTTCATCCTATGTCTATATTCTTCCTTTGGACACGGGACTTACAGCCTTTTGCAGCATTTCTAACAATATTTTTATTATTGATAGCTGCAGGCCTGTTTGCCCATTTCCTTGGAACAGGGCCACTTCCCCACTCCCGGTCAGCAGCTTCATCATAATATACTCCAACACGCTAACTCGGGAGGATATCATCTATGGATTACGCCAAATTACTGCGCTTTTTGAACGACTCCATCGACCCCTCCGGAAAAAGCGGACGGCATATCGTCCGATTTCTGCAGCCAAGCCACTATTACGAGTTCATCCGTCAATGGTTCAAGTACCGGCACAAATATCCCGCCCTGCAGTCCATCCGTTCATCGCCGCTGCTGCAAGCCCTGTTCTGCCCTTTGCGTCTTCAGGACGGCCAAATGGACTCCGAACCCGGGCTATATGTCGAAAGCGACTCCACCATCAGCGTTAATTCGCCAGCTTCCCGTACCAAAGAACGCGCCACCGAGATCCCTTGGGGTGTAAAGCGGATTGGAGCACCTGAAGTATGGTCTGTCTCGACAGGACATCGCATCCGTATAGCTGTCATCGATACGGGAGCCGATTACAGCCATCCCGATCTGCGTTATTCCCTGGCACGCGGCATTCATTTGCTGAACCGTGCCAGTCTGCCTCATGACGATAACGGACACGGCACCCATATTGCCGGAACGATTGCCGCGGCCGGCGGGGCGCAAGGGATGATTGGCGTGGCTCCCCGTTCATTAATATATCCTGTCAAGGCATTTGATCATAACGGATCAGCGTACGTGTCCGATATTATCCTTGGAATTGACTGGTGCATCAGAAACCGTATGCACATTATCAACATGAGCTTCGGCATGAAGTCGACAAGCATATCCCTTAAAAATATTGTCAGGAAAGCCCATGAAGCGGGCGTCGTTATTGTCGCCTCCTCAGGAAACGACAAAAAACAGCGAACCGCGGATTATCCGGCAAAATATGCCCAGACCATTTCCGTGGGGGCCACGAACCGGGACGGAAAGGTCGCCTCCTTCAGCAATTATGGTCCCTATATCGACATTTACGCCCCTGGGGAAAAAATCACGTCCTCCTGGCTCGGTGGAGGACATCGCGAAATGAGCGGCACATCGATGGCGACGTCCCATGTCAGCGGCGCTATCGCTTTGCTGCTGGCGGCGCGTCCGAATCTTACACCGGACGAGATCAAGCAGCGTCTTCGCCGCACGGCGCGTCCGCTGGCTGGGTCGCTACCCCGGGGGCGGTCCAGGCCGGGCGAGGTTAGCGCAGTGCGCCTCCTGCGAGGCAAAACATCGCGGCGCCGGCAGGGCTGACGCCAGCAGGACCCGGCAGGGCGGCCTGCAAGCTGCAGAGGAGCGCAGCCCTGCCGAACGCCGCACGGCGGAGAGCCGCCGCGCAAAAAGCCGCCCTCTTCGCAGTAGCGAAGAAGACGGCTCCCGAGCCAGGCGGCCCGGCATGCGGGCGCGCAGCAGATGGCACTACGCCCCATGCGCAGGCGCGACGACTCGCTGTTTGCCGCTGTAGCGGACAACCCTGGCCTGTGCTACATCCGTTCCGGCGCAGATACGCCGATCAGCTTCAGCACATTGGCCAGCACGGTCCGCACGCCGCCAAGCAGCGCCAGCCGCGCAGCGGTCTGCTCCGCGTCCTCGGTAATGACGCGCTCCGCTTTGTAATAGCTGTGGAACAATGCCGCCAGCTCATACAAATAACGCACCAGGCGATGCGGCGCGAAGTTCTCGGCCGCTACGCCGATTTCTTCCGGCAGTTCGCCCATTTTGCGCAGTAGATCGAACTCATGCTCAGCGGTCAGCTTGCTCAGCTTCACGTCTTGAATGGCAGGAATCACGATGCCTTGCTCCTCCGCCTGACGGAAGATGCTGCAGATCCGCGCATGCGCGTATTGGACATAATAAACCGGGTTCTCATTGGATGTAGAAATGGCCAGATCCATGTCGAAATCCAAATGTGAATCCATGCTCCGCATTGTAAAGAAATAGCGAATCGCATCAACGCCGACTTCATCCATTAAATCGACCATCGTTACGGCTTTGCCTGTCCGTTTAGACATTTTCACCTTCTCGCCGTCCTGGAACAGGCTAACCATCTGAGCGATCAACACCGTCAGCTTGTCCGGATCGTTGCCAAGGGCCTGCATAGCCGCTTTCACCCGCGGAATGTAACCGTGGTGGTCGGCGCCCCAAATGTTGATCATCCGATCATAGCCGCGGTCGTATTTGTTGCGGTGATAAGCGATATCCGGCGTCAAATAGGTATAGGTTCCATCGTTCTTCACAAGTACCCGGTCTTTATCGTCCCCGTACTCCGTGGATTTAAGCCATGTCGCACCGTCCAGCTCATATGTTTGTCCCTTGGAGCGCAGCTCCTCCAGCGACTTCTCCACCTGTCCGTCCACGTACAGGGAGGTCTCGCTAAACCATACATCGAAGCCCACCCGGAAGCGACTCAGGTCGCGCTTGATCTTGTCCAGCTCTTTCTCCAATCCGTATTTGCGGAGGAAGTCCTCTCTTTCGTCTGGAGAAAGGGACAATAACGCATCTCCCTTCTCGGCAACCAGTTCCTTCGCGAAGCCTTTGATATCTTCGCCGTGGTATCCGTCCTCTGGCATCTCCACGTCCTGGCCAAGCTCCTGCAAGTACCTCGCCTCGATCGATTTCACGAGGTTCACGACCTGATTGCCAGCGTCGTTGATATAGTACTCCCGAGTAACCTCGTATCCAGCATAATCAAGCACGTTGCACAAAGCGTCTCCAACCGCCGCCCCGCGCGCATGTCCCAAATGCAGGCTGCCCGTCGGATTGGCGCTGACGAACTCGACCTGTACCTTTTTGCCTTCTCCAAGCTGAACCCGGCCATATTTTTCGCCTTGTGCATAGATCTGCTCCAAGACAGGGTACAGATAGCTTTTGCTAAGGAAAAAGTTGATGAAACCCGGACCAGCAATTTCCGCCCGCTCGACACCAGCTTGTTCATAATCGATGTTCTTCACGATTTCTTCCGCGATTTGGCGCGGATTTTTCTTAGCAATCCGTGTGAGCTGCATAGCAGCGTTCGTGGCAAGATCCCCGTGCGCCTTATCCTTCGGCACCTCCAATACGATAGCAGGCACCTCATCGCGATTTGCGAGTCCAGCAGCTACAACTGCGTTAAGAATCGCTTCCTTCACGGACTGATTGATTTGTTCCAAGGGATTAACTGTCATCTTAAACTTCCTCCTGTATATGTAAACTGATTACAAAGTGTCCGGTCATCTCTTCATGAACCCATAGGTCGTATTCCCAGGCCACAACGCCGCCGGAACCTTCTAGACGAGCATTCAACCTGCTTGTATCTGTCGACAAATTAAACCTCGTATAAGGGGACCTGTAGAATCCCGGCAGCCGCTTGCCCTGCTGGAACGTCTGCTCGGATTCCACCTCCCCGTGGCGCATGATTTTGAGCTCGTTCTGCGAAATTTTGATCGTGGCCCGCGTCGTACCGCCCGTTGGCCCTGGTTCAGGCTCGACATATCTGACGTAAAGCGTGCTGCCCTTGCTCCATGTCTCGCCTTTGATACGCTGTTCTGAAGCCTCATCGCCTTGCTGGCTATTAATGACGATGACGGCTGGCTTCCAGTTCGGCACCCTATCCTCTCCATCCATTCAGCCTGTTCTTCAACATTTTCTTATTGTACTACTATATCCAGTTCAACGGTGCAATTCAATATTTTAGCTTCAGCAAACGATCATTCAAATTTGCCGGGAGTTCCCCGCCGCCGGTTCTACATGAAAAACACCGCTCTCACGAGCGGTGTCTCTAATTTAAATGATGTAGTTAAAGCGGCTGGCTTAGAACCATATATTTGACCTTGGAGCCGTCGAAATGAAGATGGAACCGGAAATAATCCCCCGATTTATAGCTCCATTTACTCGGCAGCTTCATCGGGTCTGCTTGTAATTTCTTGCCGACCTCGGCCGCGGTCAGCCCTACCTTCACTCCGCCGGGCGTCTCGTGGGAGCCGTCGCAGAAGATGATTTTGTTGTTAAGCTCAAGAATTCCGTTACTGTACTTGCGAACCTCTTTGACTTCGCCTACGGCGTTATCGTAGTAAGGAATACTCCAGTCGGCGGGCTCGGTGTCCAGCCGTTCCTCCCATTCTGAATAGATTAAGCCGTCCACCGCGATCTGTTCTCTTTCAACCCCTTTGGGCTCCCGCAGTTCGGCTTGCTTCTCCGCTTCCAACCGTGCCCTTTCCTCAAAGGCATCAAACACGCCGAGCTCCGAATCGGGCTGCATCAGACCATGCATTAGCAGCAGCGCCTGATCATCGGCATAATATGCCTTCCCCGCGGATTCAAATGCGTTATTGTCCAAATTATAGGGCAATTCAATGATCCTCTGATCGCTAAGCGCAAATTGCATAATGACCTGTCCTGTTGGGGAAGCCGTCTCCGTTGCCGCGGCCTGCATATCTGTGAAACGCAAAGATTGCAAAATCACATACTGGCGTTCAAGCGGTATTTCCTTCTTCGTTCCCTTCCAAACCGCAAAGACGGATTTTACCTCTTCCTCCTGGAATGACAGGTGATCCAGCAAGTAAGGGGACAGTGCTTCTCCCTCTTGATCCTGATTTTGATCCTGTTCCAGTGATATGTCAGATTGCTCCTCGAGGTCTGGCTTTACCGGCAGCTCCCCGTCAAGAGCAACACCGGCAGCGGAAGCATCCGTAACCTTCAACGCTTGATCCCGTTCCTGCAGCTTCACGATACCAATGATGAGGGCAGCGGCCAAGACGACCAAGGCGCCCGCCAACAAATAGCCCTTTAGATTGCTCTTTTTGTTCATCTTTCCTCCTTAACTGCCTGCCAGTTCATGTGCTAAGTAAATATCTCAAATACCATGTGATTAGACGCATAAACTGGGTAAAGGTTGCCAAAATTTCTCACTGGATATGCAAAATAGTTCCAAGGGCATACACTGGGACAAACGCCGGTCAAAGCACAAAAATACCCCGCAGCCATTTGCGCTGCAGGGTATTTCCATCATTTGAATTTAAACAATAAATAAGCCATTTAAAACTACTTCACAAAGCCCAGCAGCATTTCGCGAATGAGCTTGGCGGCCACGATTTGCGTCTGCTCGGTCGGGTCATAAATCGGAGCGACCTCTACAAGATCGCAGCCCACGACGTTCACGTCGGATCTAGCGATCAAATGAACCGCTTCAAGCAGCTCCTTCGAGGTAATCCCCCCCGCTTCGGCCGTCCCTGTACCCGGGGCGCAGGACGGATCGAGCACGTCGATATCGATCGTTACATACACCGGACGCGAGCCCATTTTCGGAAGCTCGGTCTTCAGCGGCGCGGCTACCTCGAATGGATGGAAGTTAATATTCTGGCGTCCGTAAAGGAATTCTTCCTTCGATCCGGAACGGATTCCGAATTGATAAATGTTCTTGCCGCCCATCAATTCAGCCGCTTTGCGAATCGGCGTAGAGTGGGACAGCGGCTCGCCTTCATATTGATCACGAAGATCGGCGTGAGCATCAATATGAATGACAGCCAAATCAGGATACTTCTCATGCATCGCCTGAATGACCGGCCAGCTGACCAAATGCTCTCCGCCTAGTCCGATCGGGAATTTATCGTCTTTTAGCAAACCGCGAACATAGTCGCCAATCACGTCAAGACTGCGGGCCGCATTGCCGAAAGGCAGCAGCAAATCCCCCGCATCGAAATAAGCAGCGTCTAGAATGCTCTTATCCAAATACGGGCTGTACTCCTCCAGACCAACCGATGCCTGGCGAATGCGCGCAGGGCCAAACCGCGAGCCCGGACGATAGCTGACGGTATAATCCATCGGCATCCCGTAGATGACCGCTTTGGCATCCTCATACGACTCGGAGCTGCAAATAAATACGTTGCCCGAATAAGCCTGATCCAATTTCATTGCCGCACGCCCCCTTATTTCACGAGATCTTCTACGAACTTAGGCAGCACGAATGCAGCTTTGTGCAGACGCGGTGAGTAATACTTCGTATCGATCTCCGGGATTTGGGTCTCATCTACTTGAAGCGGATCATGGGTTTTGCTGCCCATCGTAAAGGTCCACAGACCGCTCGGATACGTAGGGATGTTAGCGCCGTATACCCGGACGATCGGGAAAATTTCCTTGACGTCTTTATTCACCTTTTGAATCAAATCCGCTTTGAACCAAGGATTATCGGTTTGAGCTACGAAAATGCCGTCGTCCTTGAGCGCCTCGTAGATCCCTTGATAGAAGCCGCGCTCGAACAATGGGGCTGCCGGGCCTACAGGCTCCGTGGAGTCCACCATAATCACGTCGTATTTATTCTTGCTCTGAATAATATGCATATAGCCGTCATTTACTTGAACCTCAACGCGCGGGTTATCCAACTCACAAGCGATTTCCGGCAAATATTTTTTCGAATATTCAATGACCTTCCCGTCAATATCAACAAGAACAGCCTTCTCCACCTTAGGGTGCTTCATAATTTCGCGTATAACGCCTCCGTCACCGCCACCGACAACAAGCACATGCTTCGGATCCGGGTGCGTAAACAACGCCGGATGAGCTACCATCTCATGGTATACAAATTCATCCTTCACCGTCGTCATGACCATATCGTCAAGCACCAGCATTCGTCCAAACTCTTCGGTATCAATGATCGCCAAATCTTGAAAATCCGTCTGCTCTCTCACCAATGTTTCCCGAATTTTTGCCGTAATGCCAAAGACGGGCGTCTGTTTCTCCGTAAACCACAATTCCATCGTATAACCCTTCTTTCCCGTTAGAATAGTGTTTAGCCGTCATATTAACCCTTACCGGAGGCCGGGGGCTGTCCAGATTCACTTCTCGCAAAGTTTCTCTTCCTATTGTACCAAACAAATTTGATTATATTAAAACAAGGTGAAAATGCAACTATTTATGGAAATCCGTAAAATCGATCTTCCCCATGCCTCCGCCATGAATATCTCCCCCAAACTTTCCCATACTGAACAGTAGCCGCATCAAGAGCGGAAATTCGGAGGTTGGAGGCGATTGCAAGCTATGCAAAGACTTGTCCGCAGCAGCAGACGGGGCTCGCACCGCAGAAGATTCCTTATATTCAAATGTTTCCTGGCCTGTGGCGTTACCATGCTGATCGCCTCCGGAGCGCTTATCTTCTATTTATATCAAGCGGATCTGCCGCTCGCATACTCCGATCGGCATTCACAGCTCCTCAGCCGCCAGGGCGAGGCTATCGCCGTCTTCTCCAGCTCCGACCGGAGCCGTTCCAACGTTGCGCTAAATCATATTTCACCATATCTTATTCAAGCGACGCTCGCTGTAGAAGACCGGCAGTTCTATGATCATTTCGGCTTTGATCTCAAAGGCATGGCCCGGGCGGTTCTCGTCAATCTCAAGGAGATGAACAAAGTACAGGGAGCCAGCACGTTGACGCAGCAGCTCGCGCGAAACCTGTATTTATCGCATGAGCGTACATGGTCGCGAAAACTGAAGGAGGCGATGTACACTGCACAGCTGGAAATGAAGCTGGGTAAAGATGAAATCCTGCAAATGTATCTTAACGAAATTTACTACGGCCACGGCGCTTATGGCATCGAGGCGGCAGCCCAAATGTATTTCGGCAAATCCGCGGAACAGCTCAGCCTGGCCGAAAGCGCCATGCTGGCCGGTGTGCCGAAGGGGCCTACTTATTACTCCCCTTTCAATCAGATGAAGAATGCAAAGGACCGCCAGCGTCTCGTCTTAAATGCCATGGTGGAAACGGGAAGCATCACCGGGCTTCAGGCGGAAAAAGCCTATGAGGAAATCCTCCAGTTCCAATCTCCGAAGCTGCGGACGACTGGAGATCAGGCTCCATATTTTCGCGACTACGTCCGAAATGTGATCATCAACGAGCTTGGGATCGATGAGAGCCTGCTGGAGAACGGCGGACTCAAAATATACACCACCTTGGATATGGATACGCAAAAGGCGGCCGAGCTTGCCGTGGCAAGCGAGCTGAAGGACTCGCCCGATCTGGAGGCAGCCCTGATCTCCATCGACCCGCGCAGCGGCCATATCAAAGCACTCGTCGGCGGCGTGAACTACGTACGGAGCCAGTACAACCATGTCTTTGCGACGACCCGTCAGCCCGGCTCAACCTTCAAGCCGATTATGTACTTGTCCGCACTGTCTTCCCGCAAGATGACAAGTGCCAGCAAATTCTCCAGCCAGCCGACCTTGTTTCATTATGATAACAACCGGAAAACGTACAGCCCCAAAAACTTCGGCGACAAATACTTGGGGGAAATCGATATGCGCCAGGCCATTGCCGCCTCGGACAATATTTATGCGGTCAATACAATCCTGACGGTTGGTGCCGATCAGGTCATCGAGCTCGGCCGGAAGATGGGGATTACCAGTCCGCTGAATGCGGTGCCTTCCCTGGCGCTGGGTACGTCGCCGGTTAGTCCGTTTGAGATGGCTACGGCGTTTGGGGTAATCAGCAACCAAGGCAAACAGGTCAAACCGGTTGCCGTGCTGAAAATTACCGACGATGAGGGCCACATATTATATGAAGCTCCCTCCGCTGCCCCCGAGCAAGTTGTCGAGCCTGCCGCAGCTTACGTGCTGACCCATTTGCTGGAGAGTGTATTCGAAGCTGGGGGAACCGGAAACCGGGTGTCGGCGGACATCAAGCGTCCGGTTGCCGGCAAGACAGGCACGACAAGCACCGATGCCTGGCTGGTGGGATTCACACCAGAGCTGTCTACGGCCGTCTGGGTTGGATATGACAAGGGGAAGATGCTAGGTACGGCTGAATCACGCAAGGCGGCCCCTATATTCGCCAAATATACAGAGAAGGCCCTGGAAAAAGTACCGCCCAAAATTTTTCCGATTCCCGACGGGGTCGTCAGCGTATATCTCGATCCCGCGACAGGGAAGCTTGCGACGGAGGATTGCCCCGGCAAAAAGCTCGAGGTATTTATTGAGGGCACAGAGCCGACTGAGACGTGTGACGTTCACGGGGATAAAGAGCCTGAACCGCTGCCCGTCGAAGAAAAAACACAGAGCCGCTCCTGGTGGAGCGATCTAAAACGCTGGTGGATGGACTAGGCGCAAGGCATGCTGTAACATGTGAGATATCCTCATTCGGCACGCATAGGACGCATGAATGATGTACAGAAAAGGAGATCTCTTAACATGAGCTTACCGTTAACCCCATATCCGGAAGGTATGACACTGCCTCCTGCATTCTACGACACGACGGCTCTGGAAGCGGCTCCCCGGCTAATCGGGCATACGCTCGTCCGCCGAACCGAGGACGGAGATATCCGCTCCCGCATCGTCGAGACGGAAAGCTATGGCGGCATAGAGGATAAGGGAAGCCACGCTTACGGCGGGCGAAGAACCGCTAGAACGGAGATCATGTTCGGCCGGGGCGGAACAGCCTACATTTATCTAATCTATGGAATGTATCATTGCCTGAACGTCGTTACCGGTGCCGTCGATGATCCGCAAGCCGTATTGATCCGGGCTGTTGAGCCTCTGACAGCGGAGGATGAAGCTCTAATGCGTAAATATAGGGGCGCGGCAGCCAGGAAGCCTGTTGTTTTATCCGGAGGTCCAGGCAAGCTGTGCCGCGGACTTCGCATCGATAAATCGCTAAATGGCCAATCTCTGCTGGAGCAGGGCGGCCCGTTATGGATTGAGGCGGGCAGACCGCTGCGGAAGGAGACCATCATGCAGTCGCCGCGTATTAATATCGCGTATGCACAGGAGTATGCTGCTAAGCCATGGCGTTTTTTCCTGCGGGATAATCCTTATGTTCCTCTGCTTGATAAGAACATGAACGTGTTTCAAGAGTTCTGAACAACGGCGACCCAAACTACCTGCGTTTGTGCAAAATTGATTTTCTAGCGGTTTCTCCAATCCCTGTTCCAAGACAGTTCAACTTTTGTTGAAGCATCTGCTGAAGCGCCTATTTGGCGCTTTTTTTGCATTTGTTTAGTTCAGTGCTCGTCCGTACATTCAAGCGGACATTTGATTATAATGGGCAGCAGGAATACAATATACACAACAATCAAACAAACACTTGAATGTTCTTCTTAAAGCAATAGGAGGTTCCTTACATATGACAAGTCCGATTCTAGTCCAAGCTGAAGTTCGCGAACAATCCCACCTATACAGCGGCATTACAGATGAACTTGGCAGCAGCCTCAATGAAGAAGATATCCTCGGCATGACACAGATGTTCAAGGCGCTGTCCGATCCCAACCGGATGAAGATCGCCTATTTGCTGCAGCAGAGGGAGGAGCTATGCGTTCGCGATGTCGCTTTGATCCTGGACAGCTCCGTCGCTACGGCCTCCCATCATTTACGTTTATTAAAGCAAATGGACATTACGAATTCACGCAAAGAAGGCAAGAACGTGTTCTATTCTCTGAAGGATCATCATATCCAAACGTTGATTACGATGACGCTGGAGCATCAGAAGGAGAAACATTGCCAAGAGTAAGTCCTCCACTGCCTAAGGCTATGCCATGACTCAGGGCCCTGTCCTGCGCCTGTGCCCGCGCTGGCTGCTGACCCTTAGGATCACCATCTTCCGATATAAAGCCGGCATCATCACCTTCAGAAATCAAATAAGCACGCATCCGGCTGAGGATCCCCCCTGAGCTGGCGCGTGCTTATTTATATGACAATCTCGATGGATTGCTGTTTTGAATATGGAATTCGCTTCTATTCCGTCTCCAGAGCTGCCTTCAGCTCGTCTGAAGACTTCTCCCACCATTCTTCGTTGGTTTCTATGAGCAGCTTCTTCAGGGCGGCCTTTTCCTCCGCCCCCAGCCCATCCAAAATGACTCTGCGCTTTAGAGCATAGTCCATCTTGTTGACATGATCGGCGAGAATCTTCCATCCGCGGCGCGCTTCCGTATCGATCAGCATTTCACAGGCGGTCATCCCGCCGTAAAATTGCCCCAGCTCCAGCGTCCGGTCCACGGCTACCCATACGATCCATACTTGGCGTCCGTTAGGAACGTCCTCCTTATTCGTCGAGAACTTGATGCCCTTCTCCACCTTACTCTTGGCATGCATGGCGCCGATATCGATGTAAGCTTCGTTCCCGTCGATGATGACCGGCGACATGCTGTTCAAATCGATGGAGCCTGCACCGAATCCTTTATGCTTGCTTTTGTCATCGTTACTAATAATATTTAAGGCGAATATCTTCTTGCCCGTCTTCTGTGAAGTATCTTTATCTTTATTATCCATAATTCCCTCCACCTGGCTTGAGCGGTCGCTTGATCAGAACCTGAGCAGCGTTCGCCGAAGGCAGTTTCTGCATGTTTTCTTTCCCTATAGAGAATGCTTGTTCAGCCGACGTACACATTAATTTTATTTTAGCTAATAATCTCCCAAATGCAAACATATACATGCTGTAGATGCTTGTCAACAGGAGGTATCCATGGTATGACCCGTCGATCGATAATAATTAGTATGGCTATTCTTACCTTGTGTCTTTTAGGCGGTTCCATCATGTACATGCTTCATGACGACCACACGGACGCCCCCTCATTTGCCCCGCAGCAGAGCAAGACCGCCTCAGTGAAAGCCTCTTCTCCCCCGCAGGAGAGTATACAGCAGCCGACAGCAGAAATACTCAGCAACCGGGTTACAGAATACCATATTGACGTCAAGCTGAATGAACAGGAGCGAACGCTGACTGGCACCCAGACGCTATCCTGGACCCATCCCGGGAAAAAAACGGTGAACGAGCTCTACTTTCATCTATATCCCAATGCCTTCGCTTCCTCAGAAACTACATTTATGAAGGAATCCGGAGGACGCCTGCGTGGAGATGTTATGCCGAAGGATGGCTGGGGCTCCATCGAGCTGACCGATATCCGGACGATGGACGGCATTTCCCTCCTGCACCGAATTCAGTATGTCCAGCCCGATGACGGCAACACCAAGGACAGGACGCTTGCCAAAGTGCGTCTGCCCATGTCGGTGCAAGGCGGCGAGACCATTACGCTCAAGATGAGTTTCACCGTGAAGCTTCCTAAAGTTTTTGCGCGAATGGGCACCGCCGGTGACTTTGTGATGGCCGGACAATGGTTCCCCAAACTGTGCGTATACGAACCTGTCTCAAGAAGGGGAAGAAGCACGGAGGGCTGGAACCTGCACCAGTATCACGGGAATTCGGAGTTCTATTCCGATTTTGGCATTTACAGCGTGAATATCGACGTTCCCAGCGAGTATAAGGTAGCTGCTACTGGATTTCCGACCAAACCTGCGATACAGCGGGGCGAACGCAAAATCGTCCAGTATTACGCGGATGATGTGCATGATTTCGCCTGGGCCGCTTCGCCAAGCTTCATCTACGCCGAAGAGCCGTTCTCTTCGGAGGAGGTGCCAGGGGTGCGGATCAAGCTGTATCTCGATCCAATCCACAAGGACTTGAAGGATCGTTACTTCTATGCCGCTAAGGTTGCATTATCCAATTTCAGCAAATGGTATGGAAGCTACCCCTACTCCACTTTATCTATCGTTGTACCCCCGGCTGACGGGAATGGTGCAGGGGGAATGGAGTATCCGACCCTGATTACGGCGTTCGGGGCGACTGGCGACTCCCCGGGCTATGACGAGCTGGAGCGCACGGTCATCCATGAAATCGGGCATCAATTTTTTTATGGAATGGTGGCCAGTAATGAATTTGAAGAAGCCTGGCTGGACGAGGCCTTCACTTCCTATGCCGAGGACCGCCTGATGGAGCAGGAGTTTGGGATCACGACCAGCCTGCCGATTCAAGCTGCATTGATCCCCGACCCCAAGCCGTTGACTCTGCCTTCCTGGGAGTTCGGCACAGCGGATACTTACGCTAGGAATGTCTATCACCGCGGCAAACTCGTTCTTCTGGACATCGAGCGGCAGATCGGCAACAAAGCCATGAATCGGGCGCTGTCCCTCTATGCGCGTAAATATCGGTTCAAGCATCCGACCACGGCGGATTTTCAGCGGGTGCTTGAGCAAACGACGGGACGCTCCTGGAAAAATTATTTTAACCAGTATGTATATGATGGAAAAATGGCGGACTATGCCATAGAGAACATCGATATCTATCAGGTCCGGCAGGACAGCAATGCTCTGTACGAGGCCGTCGTAGACATCGCCCGCAAGGGCGGAACCTATGCGAAGGTGCCGATCCTCTTCACCTTCCAAGACGGGCATACCGTACGGAAGGTACTAGACGGGAAGGAAGAGCGTTCCCAATTGAAATTATCCTACAGGGAACCCCTCGCCTGGGCCATGCTCGACCCGGATTACACGCTGGTGCTGGAGAACAAACATATTAATAACTACTTTAAAGCCAGCCTGGACGAGAAGGTCAGCACACGCGCCAATGTCACCGTAACGAAGCTGCTCGAAATGCTGACCAGCTCATTCCTATGGTAAGCAGCTTACGATGCAAGTTTTGTTCGATGCCTATTCGGAGCAGTGTTGCTCACAAAACTTAGGTTTACGCTTCCGATGCAAGTTTTGTTCGATGCCTATTCGGAGCAGTGTTGCTCACAAAACTTAGGTCTATGCTTCCGATGCAAGTTTTGTTCGATGCCTATTCGGAGCAGTGTTGCTCACAAAACTTTGAGGAGGGAATACCATGCCCTATATTCGCAATGGGTGGAGCAGCGTCAAAAGACAGTTCCCCTCCGTCATCATTCTGTTCCTATATCAACTGCTGTGGGGAGTATTTCTATATCGGCTGGTCAATACGGCCGTGGTGCAGGTGCTGCACCGCTACCCTGACCCTCCCCCCCACGATCTAAGCCGGATTCTGTTTGTCATCGAGGGGCAGAATAGATTTTGGCAAATTCCCGAGGTTCATCATTACTTATGGATAGTCATCGGCATGGTTTTGCTTCGCCTGCTGCTCACTCCACTTGTTCAAGCGGGAATCTTGTATGGACTGCTTCCTGGGGAGGAACGGGCGCCTGGCCTCCCGCTTTTCCGGGGCATGCAGAAATTTTGGAAACCTGTGACGCTGTTCTACTTCATAGAGCTAATGTTGATTCTAATCCCGATGCTGTGGCTCTTGCCCAAAGCTTACGCATCCCTGTCTCCCATTCTCCAGGGAAACGGCAGCCACATCTCAGCTGCCCTCATCGCTATGCTTTATGCTGTCGGCTGGCTCTGCTATAGCTGGTTCATCCGCCAGACGGTGCTGTTCCTGCAATTCGGCTACTTATTTAGAGGCAATGCCTGGCCGTCCCTGCTCCTTTGCTGGAAGCATCTTCTTCCCGGACTTGGCATCTCCTTTATTCTCGCAGCCACTTGCTCTATCATATTTATCTTATTCGGTACAGTATCCTGGATCTGGACGGGTCTGCTGGCCCTTATTTTGCAGCAAGCATACCCATTCTTCCGCAGTTTTTTCAAAATATGGAAAATATCCTCGCTATATTGTCTATGGCAACAAAAAAGTTAAAATTTCTTCATCTTCTTTCCTCCTTAGAGCCACAAGGCCTCCGCGCAATCGCGGGGGCCTTATTCTATGCTTGCTATATAATTCTCGCAATTTAACCATTGCCAAATGATCCCTGCCTTGTTACAATAACAACAGTACTTTTTAAGTAACAGATTTGTAATCATTTCTGTCATAATTCACAAAGATGCAGACAGCATTGTCGAATAAGTTACAAAGGGTGTTAAAATCACAGCCGAATTCCCGTCACCGGGGAAACGGGGGAACCACTTTGGGTGAATTGATCTCGCTTCAGAGGGATCATAGGGGACCTTCAAACCGAATCCTTAAGCTAACCTCGTAGGCATTGGAAGGAGCATAACTTCTTTGAAGAAAAAGTTGGCTGTAGCTGCTGTAAGTTTGTCCATCCTGTTCACCTTAGGGGCTGGCAGCGCTTTCGCAGACTCTAAACTGGATTCAACCATCGAGTCCGCACTGGGCACGAAATATGTATCTGGCGGTACGAGCACCGACGGCTTTGATTGTTCCGGATTTACCTCTTACGTTTTCAAGAGCCTTGATATCAAGCTTCCTCGCACATCAGCATCCCAATACAACATGGGAACAGCTGTCAAGAAGGATGAGCTGAAGGCTGGAGATCTCGTATTCTTCAACACTTCCGGTAATGGAATATCCCACGTTGGTGTTATGGTTGATGGCGAGAGCTTCGCTCACGCTTCAACGAAGAAAGGCGTAATCATCAGCAAATTAAGCGAAGATTATTATGTCAAACGTTATGTCGGTGCCAAACGCATCCTGAGTACAGACAAGTACGAAGAGGTTGCAGTGGATAGCCACGATCATGACGATGTAGAATAATACGTCCAGAAAACCTGTAACGGTTCTTGCCGAACCCACCTACAGGTTTTTTTTATTCCTAAATGGCACAGGATAACTTTACCAACATACTGCAGCAGAGCCTTTCTTGCAAAAGATGGCCGTTTTTGTTAGAATAACCAAAGTGATAAGTTACAATCTTGTCATTATTGTTGCAAGTCGTTTCGTTTCGGGTGCATACAACTTGATAAGCCGAATTCCCGGCACCCGGGAAACGGGGGAACCATTTATGGGTGAATTGATCTCGCTACATAAGAGATGATAGGGAACCTTCAACCGAATCCTTAAGCTAACCTCGCAGGCCTTGGAAGGAGCACAACATCTTGAGAAAGACTTTGACAGCAGCGGCGACGAGCTTGGCTATTCTTCTTACGATGGGGACAGCAAGCGCATACGCCGACTCGGACACGACATTGAACAAGGCGGTTAATGCCGTCTACGGAACACCTTACAAGCTCGGAGGAACGACCGCAAAAGGTTTTGATTGCTCCGGATTTACAAGCTACGTCTTTAAGAAAATGGGTGTTAAACTAGCCCGCGTCTCGGCGGCGCAGTACAAACAGGGTACGCCTGTTGCAAAGGATCAGCTCCAGGAAGGAGATCTCGTATTCTTTAATACCACCGGCAAAGGAGTATCTCACGTCGGTATTTATATCGGCGATGGAAAGTTCGCTCATGCCTCTTCTTCTAAAGGAATCCGCACTGACAAATTAAGCAACAGCTACTACAAGAAACGTTACGTCGGAGCGAAACGGATCCTCAGCAAATACGGCTATGCTACCCACGCCGCTCAATCCTAATCACTCAACCTCATTTATGTCTACTGCTTTTACTTCACCGCCGCGACAATTCCTGCCAGAATTGTGGCGGCATTTTGTTTGGAATTCCATCGGTCTACCTTAATAACGAAGAGCTAGGGAAAAAGGTTGCAGTCATCCGCGCCATAGGTACTATTTTTTTGACGCCTTGCTAAACCGTTTACACTATAAATGGATGACCCTTCCTCATAATTCCCTTGACCATCAAAAATCTCTTGGCTAGAGCCTTTACAATAAAATAAAATCCCGTTACAGTGGTGGTAAAACGTTCGCGCCGGCGAAGTTCCATGGCACGGCATTTCCCATTTGTACAAGGAGGCGCAAGATGGATAAACGAGATATTCAGTTTCAGATCGTTCCTATGGAAGAGCATCATGGGGAAGCAATCAGTACTTGGCGCTACGATTCTCCCTATGATATCTATAGCTGGCTGCCTTGGGAACAAATGAAGGCTCTTGATGTTGAATTCGGCAATCCGGTCTTACGGGCCGAGCAGTATGTATCCGTTCTGGACGAGGAAGGAAATTTGGCTGGATTCGCCCAGTATTTTCCCATGGAGAATGTCACCAGACTCGGAATCGGAATGCGGCCCGATTTATGCGGCCAAGGTTTGGGTAAGTCGTTTGTATTAACGATCGTTAAAGAGGCGCAGCGGCGCGCACCGTCCAACGTCATCGATCTTGAAGTGCTCACCTGGAATACGCGGGCCATCCGCGCTTATCAGAAATCGGGGTTTGTTATTACCGATCTGTACGAGAAAATGACCCCAGGAGCAATATCCAAGCCGTATTATTGTATGGTATATCGGGGTGAGCGTTTATAGCATGGTCTGCCAAAGCGTCTGAGGACGCCTTTAAGGCGGTTCAGGCATAGATATGCCCATCTTACACTTCCCTTCCGAAAGACGCCGTATGGCTTGATTCTGGCGCGCTGTGAGGATGCTCATAATATATTGTGAATTTTGAACGATTATACGTGGAATTCGTTGCTTTTTTTGTCACAAATGCTATGATCAAAGGGCGTGTTCCGTTATAATAATAAGGTAGCTTACATAGGAGGGACGATTAAATGCAAAAGTGGGTTATGAGCGGGCTATTCTTTGTCGCGTGTGCACTAGCCCTGGTGCTTATTTTTACTTTGCCCGGCAAAGATCAGGTAGCACAAGAAAATAAGACGCAAATGCCTGAAGTCACGTTAAACGCAGAGCAAGCGGAAGCCGTCATCAAAGCAAACTGCATCAGCTGTCACGGGGATCAACTGGAAGGCTTGGCTGGGCCGAATTTGCAGCATATTGGGGCCACCTTGTCAACCGAGCAGCTTTATAAGATTATTTCGAAGGGTAAAGGCTCTATGATGCCTGGCTTCAAAGATAAGCTGCAGGATGAGGAAATTGCGAACGTCGCGCTCTGGCTTGCAGAGAAGAAATAATGAGCATGATACAAATACGCCCACTAGGAAACGAAGCGTTCCCGGTGGGCGTGTCTCGTATTTAATCCATGACCATCACAGCTATAAGCTTTTTTCGGGTGAATTCATTTTATCGTATGCTTCATTGTATTGCTCGGCTTCCTTAATATCTATGGCCGTGATTCCACCTGCTTCCCATGATGTCAAACGAAGCGTAACCGTTTTGTAATCAATCGTAATAAAAGGATGGTGGTTAAAGGCCTCTGAGATCGCCGCGACCTCGTCCACAAAGGCTATGCCCTTCATATACTCGGAGAAGGTAAATTTGCGAACGATCCAGCGTCCCTCCTCCAGCTCCCATCCCTCCAACTTTTCCAAATGCGCCTCAACTTCTTGTGGTGTAAACGGCATGTTTTTTTCCTCCCTGTTCTTTTTCAAGAACTTCCAAAACTATGTAGTACTTCCTGTACCTTTAATGCACACGGCTTTATTAGGTAGTTATTAATTTTACTTTTGGATTATTGTTATTCTTCCCAGGCCATATTCATGCCTAAACCAGGAGATGATTGGCTGTTCCTAACTTCATATTTTACCACGCCCCAAGGCGCATGCAAAATCATTTCATTCCGCTAAACCAGCTTCACCGATGTCAGTTCCTCTTCGCCGATCAATATGTTAATGCGATGTGCCTCCGGGTCATAAATAACAACCGCGCTGCCCACAGTGATCACCGGCTCGGAGCCAAGTCCGAAGAACAAATCCTCAGCCAGCGCCTCCAGCACCTCATGCTTCTCTTCCTTGGACAGACCCTCCCATTCTGCAGGCTCCATCTCAAAAAAAACATAGCAATCCGGAATACGGCCAACTGCCTCCGTAAATTCCGCCAAAATATATTCATATTCCCTTCCGTGCTTTACTCCCACGGGCGATTCGCTCCCTTCACGATCTCCTAAATAAGCCATTGTCTTATTATAAACGAAATTACCACTTAAAAAAAAAAGGATTTCTGTCGATAAAAAAGATAACCGTTTATTTTATAGGATGGTTTCTGTCTTTTCGCAAGGATGCTTAAGGACGAAAGCACGGTTTCAATTTATCTCAAGGACGAGGTGTATAATGGAAATTTCATCACTCATCGGTATTATTCTCGGTTTAGTCGCCGTAGTTCTGGGGATGTTCCTTAAAGGAGCTCCAATCGTCAACTTGGTTAACAACCCGGCGGCGTACATCATTATCTTGGTAGGAACCGCAGCGAGCCTGTTCATAGGCTTCCCTTCCTCGGAATTGAAGAAGATTCCAAAGTTGTTCAAGAAATTATTCGTCAAGCAAAAAATGATCAGCAAGGCAGAGCTCATCTCGCTCTTTATGGAATGGGCTACCGTTACCCGGCGCGAGGGGCTCCTGGCGCTCGAATCCAAGGTCGAGGAAATTGACGATGATTTCCTGCGCAACGGTATGCGCATGATCATTGACGGCAATGACCAGGAGTTTGTCAGCGATGTACTTGCGGAAGATATTGCAGCGACCGAAGAACGGCATCGGGCAGGTGCGCTCATCTTCTCCCAAGCCGGAATGTATGCTCCGACCCTCGGGGTACTAGGGGCCGTTATCGGGCTGATCGCTGCCCTTGCAGATATGTCCGATATGGATTCATTAGCCCATGCGATCGCAGCCGCCTTCGTAGCGACCCTGCTCGGTATATTTACCGGTTATGTGCTATGGCACCCTATTGCGAATAAGCTGAAGCGCCTTTCGAAGCAGGAAATCGAAATCCGCCTGATGATGGTGGAAGGACTGTTGTCCATTCAATCTGGTGTCTCAACGATTGCCATCCAACAAAAGCTGGCTGTATTTCTGACTCCATCGGAGCGCGCCGGTCTATTAGACAAGGTAGGTGAATCCGGTGAGCAAAAAGACTAGGCATGAGCCTCACGAGGAGCATGCTGACGAATCCTGGCTAATTCCTTATGCTGACCTGATGACGCTCCTGCTGGCTCTATTTATTGTCCTCTACGGCATGAGCTCTACGGATGCCAAGAAATTCGAGGAAATGAGCCAAGCGTTCAGCAGCGTCCTTACCGGCGGAATTGGCGTGCTTGATCAGAACGCCTTCGAAAGCAACACCAAAACGAATCCGATAGCTAAAGACTCATCCGAAGGCTTGATGAAGAAAAATGAGCTCATGCGCAAAGAGCAAGCGAACCTGGAGGCGCTCAAGAAGCGTCTGGACAATTACATTAAAGAAAACGGACTCACGACACAGCTTGATACGCAGCTCAATCATTCACGCCTTATGATTACGATTAGCGACAACGCCTTGTTCGCGTCCGGCGACGCTGAAGTGAAGCCGGAAGCCCGGAAACTCGCCAAAGCCATTTCCACGATGCTGGAGCAGTTCCCGGACTACGAGGTCGTTGTATCTGGACATACAGACAACATTCCGATTTCGACGAGCGAGTTCCCGTCGAACTGGGACTTGAGCTCAGGCCGCGCCCTGAATTTCATGAAAATTCTGCTGCTTAACGATAAGCTCAATCCGAAAATGTTCAGCTCGACCGGTCAAGGGGAATATCACCCTGTCGCCTCGAACAAAACAAGCGAAGGACGTGCCAAGAACCGCCGAGTTGAAGTATCGATTATCCGGAAATACCAAGAAGAATCGAAAACAGGCATTCCGGCGATTAACAAATAACCGCTTGCCAAGCTGATGAACACTCAGGCCCTGTTAGAGGCCTGGGTGTTTTGTTATGAACAGCTCCTTATTTCAATTCATAATTTAGCGCAGCCCCGAGCTCCTGCTTCTCTTGCGACGTCAAATCACGCCATGTCCCGACCTGCTGGTTCCCCAAATGAATATTCATAATCCGAATGCGCTGCAGCTTCCGCACTTCATAACCGAGCGCACTACACATCCGGCGGATTTGACGGTTCTTCCCCTCAGTCAGAATAATCCGGAATACCCGTTCCGTCATTCGGGTGATTTCGCACGGCCTGGTCTTCGTGCCGAGAATCCGCACCCCTTCGCTCATTGCTTTCAGGAAAGACGGGGTAATGGCTTTATTTACTGTAACGATATACTCCTTCTCATGCCGCCCCTCAGAGCGCAAGATTCTATTCACAATATCCCCATCACTGGTCAGCAATATTAATCCTTCAGAGTCTTTATCAAGACGCCCAATGGGAAATATCCGCTCCTCATGCCCTACGAAGTCCACAATATTCCCTTGGATATGCTGCTCCGTCGTACTCGTGATCCCGACGGGTTTATTGAGGGCAATATACACATGCTTCGATGACTTCAGCGTCAGCGGCTTCCCGTTAATCCTTACGTCGTCTCCCTTCTCGGCCTGGCTGCCAAGCTCAGCGGGCTTCCCGTTAATCGTAACTTGACCGGACTCTACCAGCTTGTCTGCTTCCCGCCGGGAACAATATCCCGTCTCACTAATGAACTTGTTGATTCTCACCTTCGTTGTCACCCCGTATGCGATCTCTGATCTCTTGCTAGAACTTCATGTCTCAATAACCCTGAAAATACTATGCATCCTGTGAAAGCCCTTCCTTACCGAGCCTTCGCGGCAAAGTAATCGTGACGACTGTTCCTTTGCCGACCTCGCTCTCGATATGAAAACAGCCCTTATGGGATTCGATGATTCTCTGGCTGATCATCAGACCAAGCCCCGTTCCCTTCTCCTTATTCGTATAGAAAGGCTCTCCAAGCTTCTGCATCCGTTCTTTAGGGATGCCTTCGCCTTCGTCTATTACTCGAATGACAGCGAGATCCGGCTCATCGGAATAGAGCATTAACGTAATTTTTCCTCCGGACGGCATGGCTTCCATGGCATTTTTCAGAACATTGATGAACACCTGCTTTAATTGGTTCTCTTCACAGTGTACCAGAATCGCCTCCGACGAGAAATGAACACTAAATTCAACGTTATGTAAGTGAGCCTCACTATCCAGCAAGGAAACGACGTCACCGAGAGTATAGCGCACATCCTTGGTTTGATAGTTTACGGCCTGCGGCTTGGCTAAAATCAAAAACTCACTTACGATCAGATTGATTCGATCCAGCTCGGACAGCATAATGTCCGTATGGAGCGGGTTGATCGTTTTGGAATGCTGCTGCATCTGCAGGAAGCCCCGAAGCGTTGTTAGCGGATTACGGATCTCATGAGCTACGCCGGCGGCTAATTGCCCTACCGTGGTCAGCTTCTCTGACCTCCGCAGCAGTTCCTCCATCCGGTTATGCTCTGTCATGTCTCTGGAGATGCAAATATAAGCCGATATCCTTCCGAACTTGTCGAAGATCGGAGACTCGCTGATACTGACCTCCACGAGACTCCCATCTTTGCGTTTGCGTACGGTTTCGGACAGAATAACGGATCTGCCCCGTTCCAGCTCCCGCTGCCACTCTTTCCTATCCTGCTCTAAAAATGGCGGAATATAATCCAGCTTCCGATCTACGATCTCCTCGCTCTTCCAGCCGTACAAACATTCAAAAGCCGGGTTAACCCGCAGGATTCTTCCCTCCAGATCAATCAAGTGTATCGCATCAGCAGTCTGGCTAATTATGGACTCCAGGTATTCATTCATGGAGCGGATTTCTTCATTTTTCTGCTCCAGCTCTGCTGTATAATGGCCAAGACTAACCGCCATAGTATTGATTTTCTGACCGAGCAATCCAAGCTCATCCCGGCGATTTACCCGCATCCTCGTCTCAAATTTTCCCGATGAGAGCTGGTTGACCTTAATCAGAATATCCTGAATCGGCCGAATAATTTCACCCGCCAGAATATAACTTGCAAAAATGACGATTTGCAACAGCACTAGGGAAATCGTAACCTGGCTGAACATCTGCTTGGAAATCACCGATGAGATAGGCTCATAGCTGGACACGATCCGGATAACGTACGGCCCTTTATTTACAGGCGAAATGGGGACAAAACTCTCCAGCACCCTTTCCCCGTTGATCGTGGTGTCATAAAGAAGGCTCTCCCCCTTGCGGATGATCTCCCTGATCGCCGTTTGGTCCATCCTGTCATTTACATAGCTATAAGTCCCAAATAACAGCTTGTCGCCGCCTTGGAAGGTCTCGGGATCCATGCCCGTTATCTCAAGCAGGTGCTCGTTAGAACGTAAAGTCTCCTGAGTAATTCGTTCTGGACTAGTCATCTGAAGCATGCCTTCCGCCATGACGCGACTGATATTCCCCTGATTGTGCCTCTTTATGTACTCATTGACGGAGCGACTCTGTTCGACAGCCAGCGCGATCTGGCGGGCGGTAACCATCATGTTGGCCTCGCTCAAATTCCTTAAGTTATCCCGGGTTGAGAAGTAACTTAAAGCAATATTTAAAGAAAGCAGAATTAATGCGAAAAACGACATGATCAGAGACAGCTTTGTTTTTATTGACAAACTTCCCCCCACCCTTTTGAACCGTTTGGTGATTTTTGGAATTAATCTATTTCTATCATCATAACTGTAACGACATGTTTTGCAAAGACGTTGATATTCCCACTCTCTTTCCCTACAATAAGTAAAAATACCTATAAATCAGCCTAAATTGACTGGGCTCAAAAAGTTATGCACATGTTATGAACATATCAACAGATATAAAGTCCTTGTTGTGTATAATAGTGGGGATAAATCGGCGGTTATGCACAGACTTACCCACAACATGTTAACAACGAATATTTGTTCGTTGGACAGGTCTTTTTTCTCATTATTTTGAAGGAGTTGACCGTTTCCCATGGATTCATCTTATCCTGTTACCCCGCCTGCCTCTACTTATTCCGATGAACACTGGATGCAGGAAGCGATTAAAGAGGCGCGCAAGGCCGAAGCGATTGGGGAAGTCCCCATTGGCGCTGTGATCGTGCTTGGCGATGAAATTGTCGGAAGGGGACACAACCTGCGCGAAAGTATCCGTGATGGCACGGCACATGCCGAAATGATCGCCATCCGGGAAGCGAGCCAGACTTTGGACGCTTGGCGCCTGCTGCATTGCCGGCTTTATGTGACCTTAGAGCCCTGTCCGATGTGTTCGGGGGCGATCGTGCAATGCCGTATTCCCCGCGTCATTTACGGGGCTGCTGACCCCAAGGCGGGATGCGCAGGAACGCTTATGAATTTGCTCCAGGAGCCCCGTTTTAATCACCGTACCGAAGTGACCTCGGGGATATTGCGGGAGGAATGCGCTTCTTTGCTTACGGAGTTTTTTCGGCGGTTGCGCAGGAAGTAACCCCATCCATAATGAAAAAGAAGGGCGCCTCACGGTCTATGCAGACCGTGGAGACGCCCTCTTTGTTGTGCATGTTCGAACTGTTTTGCTTATTTGGCTCTTAGTAACCTAGCGCATCCATTTCCTGCAGGAATTCATCCATTGTCATGACATCCGTAGGGATACCGATGCTGAATGTCGGCTTTTGGTTAATGCTCGTAAATTGGCTCTTCATTTGCAAGGCCAACTGGATTTTTTCCTTCGTATCCGGATCACTGAATGCCACATCCATGTTCATCTCTTGATAAGAAGGATAGTTGTCCTTATCGATGGCCGTGTTCATATTGAACTGGTTAATTGTCAGGTAGCGCTGCATTTCGTCCAGAGTTGTCTGGAGTTCGTTTTGATCCATTTCTTCGAGGCCCTTCTTCGCTTCCTCGATATCCTCCGGCGTTAACTGCATCATGGCGCGGTATTCATCCTTAGCGATAATATCCAGTACCTTCGGCAGCGCCTCTTGCAGCAGAATGCTGATTGCTTCCTTGGCCGTATCATTCGTTACGTAGAATTGAACGACCTGCTTAGCCTTAAAGCCTTCTGGAAGTTCAATGTCTTTCGGGTCAATATCCTTGATAAATTTCTCATTGTCATACTCAGATAGAATTACATTCGCAATTTCGGCCACAAATTTTTGCGTTTTTTCGGTGTCGAGCAAATCCGGGTCGAACTCTTCCCCGCTGTACTCCGCCAATTCCTTCAGATCAAGCTCAAGGAATTTGCCAACGGCTTTCTCCGGCAGAGGGAGGAATGGAATGCTTGGTATTTTAACATAAATCTTGTCCTTGGTCGTTACGAATTGCAACGTAATTGTTGTTGAGAAATCGCCTGTCAGCTTCACTTCCAGCGAAGCTTCCGACTGCATCGGCTCTTTCTGGTACACCTGAGTTAAGTTAATCTCAGCGTCCTTCAGCATAGAAAAAACTACACCCATCTCGGGAGACGATTCCCCCTCGAGCTTAAGGTCGGTAATTTTGATCTGGCTCTCAGAGACATAGGAATCCATGTTGAGCGCAGTTACTGCCGCGCTTTTCAGCGCTTCTTTCGGCTCCTTCTTTGCGCCGCACCCGGTTAGAACCAGCGTCACAGACATAAGTAAAATAAGGACCGACATAAAAAACTTTCTTGACATACTAATTTCTCTCCCCTTCAAAGATGACAATACATAATATTTTTGCTAAACCACTTGCTATATTAACCATAATTGCGAAGGATTGAAACATAAATTATGAATAATTCTAATGAATCGCCTTTTTCTTAAAACGTCCACCCTTCACATCATGGATATTCCCCACTGCCAGAAAAGCATTTTCGTCAAAATGGTTCACGATATCCTTAAGCTTGGCTTCCTCTAATCGGGTAATGACGCAAAATATCACCTTCTTTGGATCGCCCGAAAAACCGCCTTCTCCTGATAGGTAGGTTACTCCCCGTCCTAAACGACTCAAAATCGCTTCGCCAATCTCATCAATCTGATCGCTAATGATCCACACTGATTTGGATTCGTTTAAACCATCCACAACGATATCTATAGTCTTAAAAGCAATATAATACGCCAGGAGCGAGAATAGTGCCCTCTCCCAAGTAAATACGAAGCCTGCTGAGAGCAAAATGAAAAAGTTCATGAACATGATGACTTCCCCGACCGAAAACGGCGTCTTGCGTGACACCAGGATCGCGACGATCTCCGTGCCATCGAGAGATCCTCCAAAGCGAATAACCAAGCCCGTCCCGAGTCCAAGCAAAATGCCGCCAAACACGAATGCCAGCAAAGTATCCTTTACAAAAGGTTCCACCGGATGCAGCACCGCCGTGCCTACCGACATGACCGCAATCCCAATCAAGGTGGAAATCGCGAAGGTTTTGCCGATCTGCTTGTATCCAATAATCAGAAAAGGCAGGTTGAACAGAAACAAGAACATACCTAAAGGGACACCCGACAAATAGAAAGACATAATGGAAATGCCCGTAATACCGCCGTCTGTAATTTTATTCGGAACCAGAAACAATTCCAGGGCCACCGATACAATCAATGCGCCGATTACAATAAAAAAGGCTCTGAGCATAATGCTGCCAATTGAACGCTGCTTATGCTTACGAATAGATTGAGGTGAAATGGAGACCGGAGGAATAGAACCTGCATTGTCAAATTCCAATACGCATCACTATCCTTTCACTTTGACTACGAAAAGCTTCTCTTCTATTATGACATTATTTGAACCACATGTCCTGTAATTATTGCAAATTAGAAATAAACCCCTCAGCCAGAGGCTGAGGGGTCGAGAGGAGCGGATCGTGGTCTTTCCGATTGGATTCAGTTTCAGACCAGATTCAGAATTCAATTTGACCTCGATTCAATGGTTGGTGATCGGTTATGCTGTCATGCGATTACAGCCGTTTACCGTATAATTCGTTCTTTTAGAACTCGCTAACGTTTGACCTTTGCTCCTCTTCGTCCTGGTATAACAGCGTTGCGCAACAGGAATTAACTACATATTGCTTAACTGCCCTGAGGATTGTTATGACTAACGTGATTCCGGTTCTTGACCTTTTTTGAACCCGCTAACGGCTCAGGTCCCCCGTTTCCTCGCTCTCGGCCCTGATTGGTGTCGGGCTGGGTTCCCGATGTGGTATAGGACTTTGGTTTACTCATGTACGCTGCATCCCCCTTTGCTTATCGAGTTTGGTTGGTTTCATTTACCCTTAAGGTGTGGGGAACCCGATCTATTTATGCATGGTGATCCTTGGATGGCTTCTCGGGGTAGATTCCTTGGAATGGACCCTTGGGGTGGCATTTCTAGGCCCAGTACCTGCGTGGCGAAGTGGCGGCTCGACGAAAGGGCAACCTTTCGTAGTAGTTTGTAATGTCGTGCCCCTTCTCCTTCGCTCCCTGCGTGCGATCCGAGCCACGGGGCTTGCCTTCCCGCACCATCATATCAAACGGCCTACCGAGGTATTGCAGAGAAGACATAGCCTTACTAAGCGGTAATTCTCTTACGACCATCAGCCCCTTGACTCTAGGTTAATACTTTCTAATATCAGCAAAAAACCGCCTCCCCAGCGGGAAGCGGCATAATCACTATTTCTAAGTTATCGCTAACGAAGCCGACGCTCCGACGAACCTTCGCGAGTTCTCAATAAATCTGGCGGAGAGGGTGGGATTCGAACCCACGTGGGCTTGCACCCTAACGGTTTTCAAGACCGCCCCGTTATGACCGCTTCGGTACCTCTCCAAAAGGTGAATCTGATTAGCGTAACAAATCAGATTCTACCATAGAGTTTATTCGCATGCAAGTTATTTTTTGCTGGTAATGTATTCAATATTACCCATGTATGGACGCAGAACTTCCGGTACTTCAACACGGCCGTCTTCCGTCTGGTAATTCTCCAGAATAGCGGCAACTGTGCGTCCTACGGCGAGTCCAGAACCGTTCAAGGTATGCACGAATTCTGGTTTGGCTTTAGCCTCCGGACGGAAACGGATATTCGCACGGCGAGCCTGGAATTCCTCTACGTTAGAGCAGGACGAAATTTCGCGGTAAGCGCCCGCCTCCGGTAGCCACACTTCGAGATCGTATGTTTTGGCGGCTGTAAAACCTAGATCCCCCGTACAGAGTGCCAGCACGCGGTATGGAAGCTTCAACAGCTGCAGAACGCGTTCTGCGTTAGCTGTCATTTTCTCCAGTTCTTCATACGAGTGATCCGGATGAACAATCTTGATCATCTCCACCTTGTTGAACTGATGCTGGCGAATCAGACCGCGAGTATCGCGGCCAGCCGCACCCGCCTCCGACCGGAAGCAAGAGCTGTATGCCACATAATTCCGGGGAAGATCCTCTATGCCCAGTATTTCATCGCGATGGAAGTTCGTTACGGGCACCTCTGCTGTCGGAATCAAATAGTAACCATCCTCAGTCAGCTTAAACAGGTCCTCCTCGAACTTCGGAAGCTGACCCGTACCGTACAGGCTGTCGCGGTTGACGATATATGGCGGCAGCATTTCTTCGTAACCGTGCTCATTACTGTGCAAATCCATCATGAAGTTGATCAGCGCACGCTCAAGACGAGCCCCCAGCCCTTTATAAAAGGTAAATCTCGAACCAGCTACCTTCGCTCCTGCCTCGAAATCCAAAATCCCGAGATCCGTGGCGATATCCCAATGCGCCTTTGGCGTGAAATCGAACTGCCGGGGCTCGCTCCAACGGCGAACCTCCACATTCTCTTCCTCGGAGCCGCCAACTGGAACATCTGCATGAGGAATGTTAGGAATGGAGAGCATCAGCTCATCGATCTGTGCTTCAAGAGCCCGGACTTCGTCATCCAGCTCCTTAATACGGTCACCCACCTCACGCATTTCGATGATCAGCTCGTCCGCATTTTCCTTATTTTTCTTGCGCTTGGCGACTTCGGCCGATACCATGTTACGACGGTTCTTCAGCGATTCGCTCTCCTGCAGCAATTCGCGGCGTTTGCCGTCCAGCGGGGCGAAGCCCGATATAAGCTCCAGCGACTTACCTCTGTCCTTAAGCGCCTTCTCGACGCGTTCGAAATCATTTCGCATTATTTTTACATCTAACATGGGTTGTCCCTCCTAGAATCGTCCCCCGGACCGCCTCGCTCGGCTCGCATGCTTCAATGGAGCAAGACAGGCCGTCATGGGATCACCAGAGAACTCGGGTGTCCTCCGTTAAAACAAACAAACCTTAACCCTTGGGAAAGAGTCAAGGTGTCTGATCAGCCCTTTACTTGGCAGCCGTTTTGTTAGCCTGAATCATTTCTGTAAAATATTTATGCAGCGAGGCATCGTCCGTCAGCTCCGGATGAAATGATGATACCAGCAAATGCCCCTGACGTGCCGTTACGATTTCATCGTTATAAGTCGCCAGCACTTCGACGCTTTCGCCAACCTCCGTGATTAACGGCGCACGTATAAAGACTGCGCGAAGCGGCTCCTCAAGACCTTTGACCTCCAGGTCAGTCTCAAAGCTCTCCCGCTGACGCCCAAACGCATTACGCGATACGCTGATGTCCATCACACCCAGATGAGGCTCTTCGCCGCCTTCGATCTTCTTCGCCATTACTATCAAGCCAGCGCAGGTGCCAAAAAGAGGCTTGCCCTCGCTGGAAAATTGCTGAATAGCTTCGATGAAGCCATACTTTCTCATGAGCTTGCCGATGGTTGTGCTCTCCCCGCCGGGGATGATCAAACCATCGATATCCAGGAGCTGCTCGGGCTGCTTCACAGCAACGCCCTCAGCTCCCGTGCTCTCAATGCTTCTTATATGCTCCGCAACAGCGCCTTGCAGCGCCAGTACTCCCACCTTCATGGAGAAACCTTCTTTCTATCTGACTCAAAAAAGGGATTGCTCTGCCAATTACCAGCCGCGATCCGACATGCGCTCGGCCGGGGACAATTTGGAAATTTCGATGCCTTTCATCGGCGTGCCCAGGTTCTTGGACACTTCAGCAATCAATTTATAATCGGTATAGTGCGTTGTAGCTTCAACGATCGCACGAGCGAATTTCTCAGGGTTTTCGGATTTAAAAATACCTGAGCCTACGAATACACCGTCAGCGCCAAGATGCATCATCAACGCCGCATCAGCCGGAGTGGCTACACCGCCAGCTGCGAAGTTCACGACAGGAAGCTTTCCGTTCTCATGAACTTCAAGCAATAGCTCATAAGATACGCCCAAGTTCTTAGCCTCTGCATACAACTCATCCTTGGACATATTCTGTACGGAACGGATTTGGCTGTTAATCAGGCGCATATGGCGAACAGCTTCGACAATGTTGCCTGTTCCCGGCTCACCTTTCGTACGGATCATGGATGCGCCCTCGCTGATGCGGCGCAGCGCTTCGCCGAGATCCTTCGCTCCGCAAACAAATGGAACGGTGAACTCACGTTTGTCAATGTGGAACACCTCGTCTGCCGGCGTCAGCACTTCACTCTCGTCCAAATAGTCTACCCCGAGAGATTCCAAAACTTTCGCTTCTACGTAATGCCCGATCCGTGCTTTGGCCATAACCGGAATAGAAACGACTTTCATGACTTCTTCAATAATCGTAGGATCAGCCATACGGGCTACGCCGCCAGCCGCACGAATATCAGAAGGAACGCGCTCCAATGCCATGACAGCCGTTGCTCCAGCCGCTTCGGCGATCTTCGCTTGCTCCGCATTCATGACGTCCATAATGACGCCGCCTTTTTGCATTTCGGCCATACCTCTTTTTACACGTGATGTTCCTGTTTCCATGTCCACGCCTCCCGATTTTAATCTAAATATATCCCCATGTTAGGAGGCCAAGGCGCAAGACCTTGTCCCCATAAACATTACTTCTGTCTCAATATCGCAAGCGATAATCTAACTTGATATTTTACAATATTTACGCCAAATATACAACCCGTTTACTCGGGATTTATGTTTCACTTACTAGAAAAGATTTTTGATTCCGTTAAACAGATCCTTGAAAAAATCCCCGATCGCACGCAGAAACAGCTTGAACCAGTTCGCCTTATCCGCATCCTGGGCGGTAATTAGCTTCACTGTCTTCTCTACAGGCTCATCAGAGCCCGGAACTTTGTAGGAGTACGTCACAGTCCCCACTTCTGTTCCTTGCTTCAGAGGCGCCACCAAAGCCGTCTCCTCATTCAGAGACACCGTTGCTTGCAGGCTGCTCATATCCGCACCCTTAGGCACAACGAAGCTTACGCCTTGATCCGTAACGACAGGAACATCCACATTCTTCGCTTTCTTAACGGTAACCGTCTCGGCTCCTTCTACCGTCGTCTTAGGGGCAACGACCTGCTTAATTTCAAAATTGTTGAACCCGTAATCCATCACTTTGCGCGTTTCAACGAAACGTACATCCTCGGCCTTCATCGTCTTTGTAGCCTGCGTTCCCATAACGACACTGATCAGCCGCATTCCGTTCCGCTCGGCCGTGCCGGTAAAGCAGCTGCCTGCTCTGGAGGTATGCCCGGTCTTCAAACCGTCCATCCCCTCATAGGCAAATTGTCTGAAGTTGGTTACATTCTTGTTCGCTTCGAGCATGTAGTTCCAGTTCACCATCGGCTTCTTGTCGCGAGGGCGGAACGTATATTCTTGAATCGTTGTAAATTCAGTAAAATCTGGATGGTCAGTCACGATGTATTTAGCAAGAATTGCTGCATCCATAGCCGACATTACCGTTTCCTTGTCATTTGCCGGCTGAAACTCCTTAGGCATATCTCCAATATCCAAACCTGTAGAGTTTGCAAAATAAGTGTTGGTCATTCCCATGCGCTGGGCTTCGTCATTCATCATCTTAACGAATGCTTGCTCAGAACCGGCGACATGCTCTGCCAGCGCTACAGTTGCATCGTTCGCCGATCCCACCGCCATGGCAATGTATAATTCCCGGATTGTATGCTGGTCGCCTTGCGCCAGGAAAATCCGTGAACCAATCGTCTTCGATGCGTTCTCCCGTACGGTTACTACGTCGTCCCAGCTAAACTTCCCTTGCTTGACTAAGTCTGCAACAATGTATTCCGTCATCATTTTGGTCATACTTGCCGGAGGCAGCGGTGTATCTCCATTCACATTTAATAGAACTTGGCCGGATACCGGCTCCATTAATATCGCAGATTTAACATTAAGTTCAAGAGATTCCACGGATGGAATGCTAGAGCTGATTTGCTCTACTACAGGTTTGGTAGACGTCGTCGCTTCGGTTTGCTGACCTTCAGCAAGAACCATCGCCGGCACCGTAGATAGACATAACATATTCAGTAAAAGAACAGAGGCGACGCTTTTACGAAGGATTTGCCGTTTCGATGTTCTAGGTTTCTTTTCTTTCAATTTCACTGCACTTAAAGCTCCCCTCATACTCGTTCGATGTTCGATTGCTTTATCTATTCTATCACAGCGCAATACGCAAAAAAAGACAGGCCGGGCAGAATTCGCCCAGCCTGTGTTGGAAAATAGTGGTGTGGTGATTATTTTTACAAGGAATAGTTCGGTGCTTCCTTCGTAATTTGCACGTCGTGCGGATGACTTTCGCGAAGGCCTGCTCCCGTAATACGGATGAATTTCGTATCGTTACGAAGCTCATCCAAGGTAGCTGTTCCGCAATATCCCATTCCTGAACGTAAACCGCCTAACAGTTGATGAACCGTGTCGGACAATGGCCCTTTGTAAGCGACGCGCCCTTCAATGCCTTCCGGTACCAGCTTCTTGTCGTCATCCTGGAAGTAGCGATCCTTACTGCCTTGCTTCATTGCTCCAAGGGAGCCCATCCCTCTATACACTTTGAATCGGCGGCCTTGATAAATCTCCGATTCACCAGGGCTTTCTTCCGTACCGGCAAGCAAGCTTCCCAGCATAACTGCATGTGCTCCGGCAGCAATGGCCTTCGTGATCTCTCCGGAATATTTAATGCCTCCGTCGGCGATGATCGGAATGCCATATTCGCGAGCAACCGATGCGCAGTCGTATACGGCGGTAATTTGTGGAACACCGATCCCGGCGATGACACGTGTCGTACAAATCGAACCTGGTCCGATACCTACCTTGACGACAGAAGCGCCTGCCTCGATCAAATCGCGGGTTGCTTCGCCAGTCGCTACGTTGCCGGCGATAATTGTAAGTTCCGGATACCGTTTGCGAAGCTCACGTACTGTGTCCAAAATGTTAATATGATGCCCGTGCGCGGAATCAACCGTAATAACGTCAACGCCTGCCTTAACCAAAGCCTCCGCCCGTACAAAGGAATCGGAGGATACGCCGATAGCCGCTCCGACAAGCAGTCTGCCTTGCTCATCTTTTGCCGCGTTCGGGAATTGGATCGCCTTCTCGATATCCTTGATTGTGATCAAGCCTTTAAGCGTATTGGATTCATCCACCAGCGGCAGCTTCTCGATTTTATGCTGCTGCAGGATAACTTCGGCCTCTTGAAGGGTCGTGCCCACAGGAGCTGTGACCAGATTCTCGTGCGTCATGACTTCGCTAATCTTGATGTTATAATCATGCACAAACCGCAGATCCCGGTTCGTCAAAATTCCGACTAACTTCTGCTCCTCGTTTACGATAGGTACACCGGAGATCCGGTACTTGCCCATCAACTCCTCGGCATCCGATACCAACCGATCCGGCGTAAGGGAGAATGGGTTTGTGATAACGCCGCTTTCCGAGCGCTTAACCCGATCTACTTCCTCAGCCTGCTGCTCTACTGGCATATTCTTATGAATGATGCCGATGCCGCCTTCCCGGGCAATGGCAATCGCCATAGCCGCCTCCGTTACTGTATCCATTCCGGCGCTGATGAGCGGCATGTTCAGCTTAACCTTATCGCTCAGCTTCGTAGACAAATTTACCTCTTTCGGAAGGACCTCCGATTTACGAGGGACGAGCAGCACGTCATCAAATGTTAAGCCCTCTTTGTCAAATTTACTTTCCCACACCTTAGTTTTTCCTCCCTTATATTCTATTCCTCGTCGACCGAATTCCCTTATATATCAAGGCCGGAAAGACACTTACGAAAATATATTATTGTACATCTTAGCAAAGGGCATATAGCCTGTCAAGGACAAGCGCCAGGAAATTACACCAGACTTTCACAGGCACACGAGTGTCCACGGGAGGGATACAATACACTGTTTTCCGGTATTCTCCGCCGATCTATTGTTCCCCTATTGCCGCTAATATCATTCCAGTTAAGAAAATCGTCCACCCTTGCATATGAAAAAGAGCACTGTCAAAGACAATGCTCTCGTACAAACCCTGCTTACCCGGCCTTTGAAATCACCTGATCGATGACGCCATATTCAATCGCTTCTTGCGCGGACATGAAGTAATCCCGATCCATATCTTTGGCTATGCGCTCCAGCGACTGGCCCGTATGCTCGGCGGCAATCGCGTTTAGTCTCTCCCGGGTACGTAGAATCCGTTTAGCGCTAATTTCGATGTCACTGGCTTGCCCTTGGACACCGCCATGCGGCTGATGAATCATTACCTCGCTATTTGGCAAGGCGAACCGTTTTCCTTTAGTGCCCGACAACAGTAGAATTGCCGCAAAAGAAGCAGCCATGCCGGCGCAAATCGTCTGAACGTCAGGTTTGATGTACTGCATTGTATCGTAAATGGCAAACCCTGCTGAAGTGGAACCGCCAGGGCTATTTATATAGAAATGGATATCCTTCTCGGGATCCTCAGCCGCAAGCAAAAGCATTTGTGCAGTTATGCTATTGGCCACCTGGTCATCAATCGCTGAACCGAGAAATACGATTCGATCCTTAAGCAGCCTGGAATAAATATCATAGGAGCGTTCTCCGCGGCTCGTTTGTTCGATGACGTACGGAATAAATGTACTCATTTAATCAACCCCTTGGATAATTAATATTTAAGACATGTACGTCCTTCTTTAGGCAGCTGCCCATACGAACATTTGCCTGGAAACCGCGGCTTTTAGATCATCCTGATGTCGAGCATTTTGCTGCCTATGCTTCTGCAGAACGGGTGGCTGCAGCTGCTCGAGCGCGGTGGATTCATTCATGAGCAGGAGCAGTGCCCGTGGATTATGCTCCCGGAATGCCTTTAAGTACGCATATACGATTTGCTCATTATGCGGGGTCGCATGTGCTGAGCCGCTTCTTTTTCCTAACCGTGAGCCTTTATCTGTTTCCATACTCTCTCGCTCCGATCTAAGCTTCGTCCGGGCGCGGTGAAGCAATGCTTTAACAGCTCCTTCGGTCGTAGAGAGCAGTTCCGCCGTTTCTGCGGCCGTGTAACGAAATACATCTATAAGCATTAACGTAATGCGCTGATTGATAGGGAGGCGGTTTACGATTGTTTCCATGGCCGTCCAGAGGGAGGCTACATCCGCCTCATCTGCCTGGAGCTCATCAGCTGCTGTCTGGTCCATCGAATACAACTCTGCACCAGTTCTATTTTTGCGACGTCCATCAATGTATATATGGTTAGCAATTTTGTATAGGTACGACTTATTGACGCTGAAGTCGCTGCCCTTTTCAAGAGAAATTCTCCAAACCTTCAGCCAAGTTTCTTGGACAAGATCTTCCGCCTCCCAGGATGTAGCGACCAGGGACCGGCAATATTGACTCAGTGCCCCCTGATAAGATTGAACCCATTCCAGAAAGCTGTCATGCCTTGTCTCCAATTGGAGGCTAGCAGTGGATCGCTGATCTGCACCCACAAGGTTAAGGTTTGGTTGCTGGTGCTGCTTTGACTGTTGATGATGCGGGTTTAATCGCTGTTGTTGCTTGAATTGTTGACGTGGCTTCAATTGTCGGGATTGTCGGCGGATATTGGATTGCTGCAGTGCCTTTGATGGCTGCATGGATCTTGCATCCTGATGCAGCTTCGGCATCGGTTGTTTCATATGTTTGACTTGTGGCACGAACTTCGTTCTCGACAAAGGTTTGTATGGGTGCACAATTACTGTGCCTTTTACGGGCCTCATATTCTCCAGCTGCTTTGGTTCTTGCAAAAGCTCCGCTTCCTGTACGGACTTCATTTGTTCTAGAGTTCTAAATGGCTGCATCGTTGTGTACTTGCTGCTCATTACGCTTTACACCTCCCTACACACTTAATCATTTTTCTATTTACTTATATAAACGACAAAAATGCATAGATCGATACGATCATAATTATAAAATATTTTCGCCATTCATTTTGATTGCCCTCTTTCGGACCCTGGTTCCGCTATTTCGCAAAAATGCTGGCTTTTCTGGACCTAACGGACACAAGGGAGCCTATTGATGGAAAATCCATGGCTTCGACGGCTATTTCCACTGAATAGCGCCTTCTGTGTCCGTTGGCTTGCCGATTTAACATAAAAACAGCAAATAGCGGATCTCTTGTCCGTAAGAACGTGTTCGACGCAATGCAAACAACACTTAGAAAAACAAAAAAGCACTGCTGATCTTTGGATCAACAGTGCTTTTTCAGTTGCTTGGCGACGTCCTACTCTCCCAGGACCCTGCGGTCCAAGTACCATCGGCGCTGGAGGGCTTAACGGTCGTGTTCGAGATGGGTACGTGTGGAACCCCTCCGCCATTGCCACCAAACGTGTTCAGATGACTTGATCACCTGAAAACTGGATACGAAACTTCATTTGCGTGTTAGCCCTTACTTGGTTCACCGGGGCCCCCGAAAAGTATTCGGTATACTCTTCGAAGCCTCCGCTTCACTTTTTGGGGTAAAGTTTGGATAAGCCCTCGACCGATTAGTACCTGTCAGCTCCATACATTGCTGCACTTCCACCTCAGGCCTATCAACCTCGTCGTCTTCAAGGGGTCTTACTAAATTGGGAAATCTCATCTTGAGGAGGGCTTCACGCTTAGATGCTTTCAGCGTTTATCCCATCCGCACGTAGCTACCCAGCTATGCTCCTGGCGGAACAACTGGTGCACCAGCGGTGCGTCCATCCCGGTCCTCTCGTACTAAGGACAGCTCCTCTCAAATTTCCTACGCCCACGACAGATAGGGACCGAACTGTCTCACGACGTTCTGAACCCAGCTCGCGTACCGCTTTAATGGGCGAACAGCCCAACCCTTGGGACCTACTTCAGCCCCAGGATGCGATGAGCCGACATCGAGGTGCCAAACCTCCCCGTCGATGTGGACTCTTGGGGGAGATAAGCCTGTTATCCCCAGGGTAGCTTTTATCCGTTGAGCGATGGCCCTTCCATGCGGTACCACCGGATCACTAAGCCCGACTTTCGTCCCTGCTCGACTTGTCAGTCTCGCAGTCAAGCTCCCTTTTGCCTTTGCACTCTGCGAATGATTTCCAACCATTCTGAGGGAACCTTGGGGCGCCTCCGTTACTCTTTAGGAGGCGACCGCCCCAGTCAAACTACCCACCTGACACTGTCCCCGAACCGGATCACGGTCCCAGGTTAGAACTTCGATACGATCAGGGTGGTATCCCAACGGCGCCTCCACCGAAGCTGGCGCTCCGGATTCCTAGGCTCCCACCTATCCTGTACAAATCGCATCAAAGTTCAATATCAAGCTGTAGTAAAGCTCCATGGGGTCTTTCCGTCTTGTCGCGGGTAACCTGCATCTTCACAGGTATTAAAATTTCACCGGATCTCTCGTTGAGACAGCGCCCAAGTCGTTACGCCATTCGTGCGGGTCAGAATTTACCTGACAAGGAATTTCGCTACCTTAGGACCGTTATAGTTACGGCCGCCGTTTACTGGGGCTTCGGTTCACAGCTTCGGGTTACCCCTAACCGCTCCCCTTAACCTTCCAGCACCGGGCAGGCGTCAGCCCGTATACTTCGCCTTACGGCTTCGCACAGACCTGTGTTTTTGCTAAACAGTCGCTTGGGCCTTTTCACTGCGGCCCCCTCGTGCTATTCACACTACCGGGGCACCCCTTCTCCCAAAGTTACGGGGTCATTTTGCCGAGTTCCTTAACGAGAGTTCTTCCGCGCGCCTTAGAATTCTCTTCTCGCCTACCTGTGTCGGTTTGCGGTACGGGCACCTTCTCCTGGCTAGAGGCTTTTCTTGGCAGTGTGAGATCATGACCTTCGGTACTGTAAATTTTCCCTCCCCATCACAGCCCAGCCTTAACGATGTGCGGATTTGCCTACACATCAGCCTCACTGCTTGGACGAGCATCCATCAGCTCGCGTCACTACCCTACTGCGTCACCCCATCGCTCATAACGGATTACGGTGGTACAGGAATTTCAACCTGTTGTCCTTCGACTACGCCTTTCGGCCTCGCCTTAGGTCCCGACTTACCCTGAGCGGACGAACCTTCCTCAGGAAACCTTGGGCTTTCGGCGGATCAGATTCTCACTGATCTTTTCGTTACTCATACCGGCATTCTCACTTGTATGCAGTCCACCAGTCCTTCCGGTCCAACTTCAATCCGCATACAACGCTCCCCTACCCCTGATGCAAAGCATCAAGCCATAGCTTCGGTGGTGTGTTTAGCCCCGTTACATTTTCGGCGCAGAGTCACTCGACCAGTGAGCTATTACGCACTCTTTAAATGGTGGCTGCTTCTAAGCCAACATCCTGGTTGTCTGTGCAACTCCACATCCTTTCCCACTTAACACACACTTGGGGACCTTAGCTGATGGTCTGGGCTGTTTCCCTCTTGACAATGGATCTTAGCACTCACTGTCTGACTCCCGGTTATAAGTCTATGGCATTCGGAGTTTGACTGAGCTTGGTAACCCTTGGCGGGCCCCGCACCCAATCAGTGCTCTACCTCCACGACTCTATTCACCGAGGCTAGCCCTAAAGCTATTTCGGGGAGAACCAGCTATCTCCGAGTTCGATTGGAATTTCTCCGCTACCCCCACCTCATCCCCGCATTTTTCAACATACGTGGGTTCGGGCCTCCAGTGCGTGTTACCGCACCTTCACCCTGGACAGGGGTAGATCACCCGGTTTCGGGTCTACGTCCACGTACTCAATCGCCCTATTCAGACTCGCTTTCGCTGCGGCTTCGGCTCTTCACCTTAACCTTGCACGGGAACGTAACTCGCCGGTTCATTCTACAAAAGGCACGCCATCACCCATAAATAGGGCTCTGACTTCTTGTAAGCACACGGTTTCAGGTTCTTTTTCACTCCCCTCCCGGGGTGCTTTTCACCTTTCCCTCACGGTACTGCTTCACTATCGGTCGCTAGGGAGTATTTAGCCTTACCAGATGGTCCTGGCAGATTCATACGGGGTTTCACGTGCCCCGCACTACTCGGGATCCGTCTCGGAGGGAACAGACTTTCGATTACAGGGCTTTTACCTTCTATGGCCGGCCTTTCCAGACCTGTTCGTCTAATCGGTTCCTTTGTAACTCCATGTGAGACGTCCCACAACCCCAGAGAGCAAGCTCCCTGGTTTAGGCTAATCCGCGTTCGCTCGCCGCTACTGACGGAATCACTTTTGTTTTCTCTTCCTCAGGGTACTTAGATGTTTCAGTTCCCCTGGTATGCCTCTTCACACCCTATGTATTCAGATGTGAGTGACTGCGTATGAACACAGCCGGGTTTCCCCATTCGGACACCCCCGGATCAAAGCTTGCTTACAGCTCCCCGAGGCAGTTTCGTTGTTCGCCACGTCCTTCTTCGGCTCCTAGCGCCTAGGCATCCTCCGTGTGCTCTTAGTAGCTTAACCATAATGCTTCGGTTTTGCGCCTGGCGCTCTGTTGTTCGCCGATTTCTTGATCAAGTAAATTCATACAAGGTAGAAATCGTCTCACAAAGGATCTCCAGTACCAAAACCTACGCTAGCCACTTTTAATTCAAAACTTGTTAGACACAAGTTTCAGCTAAAAGGAATTTTCTAAAACGCAAATTTCGTTTCGTTATCCAGTTTTCAAGGATCAATCTCGTTTACTTTTGGATCGTTCACAAACCGTGTTAACCTAAAGTAACGAGGGTTTTGAGAGTTGAACTCTCAAAACTGACCAACGAGTGAGCATCCGGCGACTTTCGTCGTCCGTAATATTTGAATGTTCTCGTTGCAGAGAACGATTCTCCATAGAAAGGAGGTGATCCAGCCGCACCTTCCGATACGGCTACCTTGTTACGACTTCACCCCAATCATCTACCCCACCTTCGGCGGCTGGCCCCTTGCGGTTACCTCACCGACTTCGGGTGTTGTAAACTCTCGTGGTGTGACGGGCGGTGTGTACAAGACCCGGGAACGTATTCACCGCGGCATGCTGATCCGCGATTACTAGCAATTCCGACTTCATGCAGGCGAGTTGCAGCCTGCAATCCGAACTGAGACCAGCTTTGATAGGATTCGCTCCACCTCGCGGTTTCGCTTCCCGTTGTACTGGCCATTGTAGTACGTGTGTAGCCCAGGTCATAAGGGGCATGATGATTTGACGTCATCCCCACCTTCCTCCGGTTTGTCACCGGCAGTCGATCTAGAGTGCCCACCTTTATGTGCTGGCAACTAAACCTAAGGGTTGCGCTCGTTGCGGGACTTAACCCAACATCTCACGACACGAGCTGACGACAACCATGCACCACCTGTCTCCTCTGTCCCGAAGGAAAGGCCTATCTCTAGACCGGTCAGAGGGATGTCAAGACCTGGTAAGGTTCTTCGCGTTGCTTCGAATTAAACCACATACTCCACTGCTTGTGCGGGTCCCCGTCAATTCCTTTGAGTTTCAGTCTTGCGACCGTACTCCCCAGGCGGAATGCTTAATGTGTTAACTTCGGCACCAAGGGTATCGAAACCCCTAACACCTAGCATTCATCGTTTACGGCGTGGACTACCAGGGTATCTAATCCTGTTTGCTACCCACGCTTTCGCGCCTCAGCGTCAGTTACAGCCCAGAGAGTCGCCTTCGCCACTGGTGTTCCTCCACATCTCTACGCATTTCACCGCTACACGTGGAATTCCACTCTCCTCTTCTGCACTCAAGTCACCCAGTTTCCAGTGCGACTCGGAGTTGAGCCCCGAGTTTATACACCAGACTTAAATGACCGCCTGCGCGCGCTTTACGCCCAATAATTCCGGACAACGCTTGCCCCCTACGTATTACCGCGGCTGCTGGCACGTAGTTAGCCGGGGCTTTCTTCTCAGGTACCGTCACTCTCAGAGCAGTTACTCTCCAAGACATTCTTCCCTGGCAACAGAGCTTTACGATCCGAAAACCTTCATCACTCACGCGGCGTTGCTCCGTCAGACTTTCGTCCATTGCGGAAGATTCCCTACTGCTGCCTCCCGTAGGAGTCTGGGCCGTGTCTCAGTCCCAGTGTGGCCGTTCACCCTCTCAGGCCGGCTACGCATCGTCGCCTTGGTAGGCCATTACCCCACCAACTAGCTAATGCGCCGTAGGCCCATCTGTAAGTGACAGATTGCTCCGTCTTTCAGCACTCCGCCATGCGGCGAAATGATTTATCCGGTATTAGCTACCGTTTCCGGCAGTTATCCCAGTCTTACAGGCAGGTTGCCTACGTATTACTCACCCGTCCGCCGCTAAATTATTTCGGAAGCAAGCTTCCAAAATAATTCCGCTCGACTTGCATGTATTAGGCACGCCGCCAGCGTTCGTCCTGAGCCAGGATCAAACTCTCCATTAAAGTTTGACTTGCTCATTTTGAATCTGACGAGATCAGATTTGCATCTGACTCTATTATTTAGATTTCACTTCCGTGAAACCCGCTCACTCGTTGTTCAGTTTTCAAAGATCAACTTTGTTCTCATTCGTTACCGCTGTTTCAGCGGCAACTTTCTTATCATACAACATCCAGCGATCAATTGCAAGCTTTATTTTTTGTTGCCGTTTAAGCTCTCCATAAAGCTTGTTATTAACGACCGGATATTTAATATACCATCTTTTCAACATAGGCGCAAGCCCTAACACCTATTTTTATGCTTCCAATTTCGTCCACCCCCCGCTCCGTTATTTGCATCGTTAATAACATAGCCCGCATTTCTCCATCATGACAAAACGAGCCCGGCTTTTTTAAGCCAGGCTCGCTCCTATCTATATTATTCCGAACGCATATGCGGGAACAACAACACATCGCGGATCGACGCAGAATTCGTCAGCAGCATCACCAGACGGTCAATGCCAATTCCAAGTCCGCCAGTTGGCGGCATACCATATTCAAGGGCATGGATGAAGTCATTGTCCATCTCATGAGCCTCATCATTGCCGTGCTCGCGCTCAATCAGCTGAGCTTCGAAACGTTGACGCTGATCAATCGGGTCATTCAGCTCGGTAAATGCGTTGGCATGCTCGCGAGCTACGATAAACAACTCGAAACGATCCGTGAACCGCGGATCTTCCTCATTTTTCTTCGCCAGTGGAGAAATCTCCACCGGATGTCCGTAGACGAAAGTCGGCTGAATCAGCGTCTCTTCTACGAATTCTTCGAAGAAAGCATTCAATATATGCCCAAACGTCATATGAGGCTCAACCGGAACTTTGTGTTCTTTCGCCAGGCGGTGTGCTTCCTCATTGCTCATTTGGACGCCGAAGTCTACGCCGGTAACTTCCTTAACAGCATCAACCATTGATACCCGGCGCCATTGCGGCGTAAGGTCTACTTCATGCCCTTGGTAATGCACAACCTTCGTACCCAGCACTTCTTCGGCGATATGAGCGATCATATTCTCCGTCAGCGCCATGATATCCTTGTAATCCGCATAAGCTTCATACAATTCAATCATCGTAAATTCCGGGTTGTGGCGTGTAGACACACCTTCATTCCGGTATACACGGCCGATTTCGTACACTTTCTCCAGCCCGCCGACAATAAGACGCTTCAAATGAAGCTCGATCGCAATTCGCATATAAAGCTCCATATCCAGCGCATTATGATGTGTAATAAACGGACGCGCCGCAGCGCCGCCGGCGATGCTATGCAGTGTCGGGGTCTCTACTTCCAGGTATCCCAATGAATCCAGATAACGGCGCATCGATTGGATTATGCGGGAACGTTTAATAAATGTTTGCTGTACCTCAGGGTTCACAATCAGGTCCACATAACGCTGACGATAGCGGAGCTCAACATCCTTCAGGCCATGGTACTTATCCGGCAGCGGATAAAGCGATTTGGACAGCACTTCAAGATCGGTCACTTTAATGGTTGTCTCGCCGGTCTTCGTCTTAAATACTTCACCGCGCACCCCTACGATATCGCCCAGGTCAAGAATGCTGAAAGCAGCATACTTCACTTCCGGGACACTATCCTGACGGACGTAAATTTGGATTCTGCCGCTCAAATCTTGAATATGAGCGAAGCTTGCTTTCCCCATTCCCCGTTTGGCCATGATCCGTCCGGCAACTGATACCTCTACCTTCTTCTCCTCAAGCTCTTCCTTCGTCATGCCGTCGTAGTCCTGCAGAATTGCACCTGCCATATGAGTACGCACGTACTTCTTACCAAAAGGGTCGATCCCCAGGTTCCACAGCTCGTCCAATTTATCGCGTCTGATTTGTAATAGCTCGCTGATTTCGACTTCCTGCTCCTGAGTGTTGTGTTCCTCGCTCATGTTGATACTCCACTCCTTCTACAACTTTATTATACAGCTTATATTAGCTGAATCTTGCATAAATGCTCACTACTGGAAAGTATTCGACAACAGTGAAAAAAGCCTCCCCTGGGGAAGCTCTTCCAACTCAAAATACCGCCCTATTTCTTAATATCTACGATTTTATATTGAATCACACCCGCAGGGACCGTTACATCGACGATAGCACCCTTTTGCTTACCGAGGATCGCCTTGCCTACTGGGCTTTCGTTTGAAATTTTATTTTGCAGCGGATCGGATTCAGCCGTACCGACGATGGCGTATTCCATCGTATCGCCGAACTCCAAATCCTCTACGGTTACCGTGGAACCAATGCTCACCGTGTCCGTATCAATTTCGTCGTTGTTAATGATACGGGCGTTGCGCAGCATTTTCTCAAGCGTAATAATACGGCCTTCAATAAAAGCCTGCTCATTCTTGGCATCCTCGTATTCCGAGTTTTCACTAATATCGCCATAACCAATGGCAACCTTAATGCGCTCCGCAACCTCACGACGTTTCACGGATTTCAAATTTTCAAGCTCTTCTTCCAACTTCTTCAAACCATCTTGTGTAAGAATAACTTCTTTATCGCTCATCTCAACCGATTCTCCTGTCATGGAAATAATTTTCGCACTATGCGCGCGGTCATGGGCTCCTTCAATATGAATACCTTCCGCCACGGATGGATCTAACCCATTCTCTAACAAGCCCTCAAGGGTCCGAGTTGCCGCATGCCACGGCCGTGAAAATTCACGCATCATTTGAGAATATCATATGCAAACTCATGGAGCTCAGACCACCCCATGTCGTGGAAGTTATCTCCTGAGGCGAATTTATACTGAGAAATTATAGGTGAAGCCTCTCGAAATGTCAATGACAGTACAATTTTCAAATGTAAACGTTTCATGAAGGATGTTTACGTGGCGAATCTTCCTTTTATAATCATTTTCGTAAATTAAGCGGATTCCGCTTCTTTAGCATTCTCAATGGACAGATTAGCGACAAAATTCTCGAGAATTCGTACCATCTCGTCCCGCTTGGTCTCTTCCATGATAACATCCTTGATCCGTGCCGCACCTTGCATGCCTTTCAAGTACCATGCCAAATGCTTGCGCATCTCGCGTACCGCCACGCTCTCTCCCTTGAGAGCGGCCAAACGATCCATATGAAGGATTGCAATGCGGATTTTCTCTTCCGGATCCGGTTCAGGCAGCAATTCCCCGGTTCTCAGATATTCTACCGTCCGGTACAGCATCCACGGGTTGCCCAACGCACCCCGGCCGATCATGACGCCATCGCATCCGGTTTGCTCCAGCATGCGCTTCGCATCCTCTGGGGTCGCAACATCGCCGTTCCCGATGACTGGAATAGACACGGCTTCCTTGACTTGCTTAATGTAGCTCCAGTCGGCTTTGCCGGTATACAGCTGCTCCCGGGTACGGCCGTGTACACTGACCGCCTTGCCTCCAGCCTGTTCTACCGCCTTGGCGTTATCCACCACATAGATATGCTCGGCGTCCCAGCCGATCCGCATTTTGACCGTTACCGGCTTGCTGACAGCATCCACCACGGCGGACACCATTTCATAAATTTTATTCGGATCAAGCAGCCAGCGTGCCCCGGCATCGCATTTCGTCACTTTAGGTACAGGACAGCCCATGTTAATATCGATGATATCGGCATTCGTCTCCTGATCGACAACCTTGGCCGCTTCTACCAGAGAACCCCGATCCCCGCCAAAAATCTGCAGACTAAGCGGCTTCTCCCGCTCATCTACGAACAGCATTTCCTTCGTGCGCTTGTTTCCATGGATGATCGCTTTGTCGCTAACCATCTCCGCACAGACGAGGCCGGTGCCGAACTCCTTGGCAATCAGCCGGAAGGCAGGATTGCAGACGCCCGCCATCGGTGCTAGCACGACCTGGTTCTTCATTTCAATATCGCCAATTTTCAGCATAACATCCCTCCCTAATCATATTGTTGTCGAACTTGCTCGTAACTTGTAGCATTATCCCTGCCAGTCAATTTATTCTGAGGATTTCAATTCAGACATCGAAATGCCCAAAGCATCCACAATTTTAATTAAAATTTGATCTTCTGCACGTCGGTTCCCACGCTCGATCGCTCCGAGGACGGCTAGCGATACGCCGGATCGCTCCGCAAGCTGCTGCTGTGTGAACCCCTTTAGTTTTCGGTAAGCCCGGATTCGCTGCGCCAGTTGCAAATTTTCCAAAAACGTACGCCTTCCTTTCCATCCATGCTGGTCAAAGCTTCTTGGGTGCGCCGGTATAAGCCGGAAGACTCCTCCTCGGCAACGATGTCCGCCAAAGGGACAAGTACAAAGGCACGCTCCATCATCCGCGGATGTGGCAGCGTCAGCAATGGGGTATCTATCTCTTGCCCCTCTACCCATAGCAGATCCAAATCAACGGTTCGCGGCCCATAGCGAATTTTGCGCTCACGCCCCAGCTCAAGCTCAATTTGCTGCATGACAACCAGCAGCTCCTCAGGACCCAGCGTCGTCCGTAGCGCTGCAGTCATATTCAGGAAGCAAGGCTGATCAAGATATCCTACAGGATCGGTCTCATATAGACGGGAGCAGCGGAGCACCTCTATCTTCGGGTGGGCATCCAGCCGAGCCAGCGCCTCCATCAAGGTCGCTTCCCGGTCGCCGAGATTGGCCCCTAAAGCAATATAAGCCTCTGTAGTTCCAGAGGTCGGATGTGTATTCATCGCACGTCTCACTTTCTAGAGCGGTACAACTGCACCGTCACACCTTCAAAATGAATATCAAATGGCGGATGCGGCTTCGTGACATGAACCGTTAACGCATCTACCATAGTATAAGTGTCCAAAACCGAGGATGCAATATGTTCTGCGAGGGCTTCGATCAATTTGAAGCTTTTTCCTTCGACAATGCCCCGCAGCAGCTCATGAATTTCGGCATAGTTCACCGTCTTGCTCAAATCATCGGTCTGTCCGGCTTCCCGCAAATCAAGTTCTAATTCAAGATCGACATAGAAGCGTTGACCAAGCTTGCGCTCTTCCTCAAAAACACCATGGTACCCGTAATATTCCATGCGCCGAAGCACCATTTTATCCATCCATTACCCAACCTTTCCGTCATATAAAATAAACCAGAAGCAGCCAGCAAACCTTAGAAAGCTCAATTTCACGCGCCAGAGCAAGCTAAGGCTATTCACAAAGCTACACGCAAACAATTAAGCATAAACAATAGCATCGCACATTTTGGCCAGTTGTTTGATTTCCTTCACGTCGTGAACCCGCACGATCTGGCAGCCTTGAGCAATGCCAAGAGCTACCGTCGCAGCGGTACCCATAACCAGTTCGTCCACCGGCAAGTCCAGCGTGGTTCGGATAAATCTTTTACGGGACGTGCCGAGCAACAGTGGAAAGCCCAGCTTCATCAGCCGATCCAGTTCCTTCATCACCCGCAAATTCTCCTCATAGTCCTTCGCAAACCCGATCCCCGGATCAAGGATGATCTGCTCATCCCTTACTCCAGCCCGCCGCGCGATCTCTATGCTGTCCAGCAGGTCCGCTTCTACGTCCTGTATTAAATCACGGTAATCCCGATCATGCCGATTATGCATCAAAATAACGGGAGACTTGAATTCCGCCGCCACCTCGGCCATGAGAGGGTCCGCTTTGCAGCCCCATATATCATTGATCATGTGAGCGCCCGCAGCAAGGGACTGTCTCGCCACCTCCGCTTTGTATGTGTCTACCGAAATAGGAATATGGGGGGATTCGCGATGGATCGCTTCTACGATAGGGACCACCCGCTCCAGCTCCTCGTCCAGCGATACAGGCTCATGGCCCGGCCTGGTCGATTCCCCGCCGATATCGATGATATCAGCCCCGTCACGGACCATTTCCAAAGCATGGGCAACCGCCCGTTCCGCCTCATTATAACGTCCACCATCGGAGAAAGAATCCGGAGTTACATTTAAAATACCCATAATCAAAGTCCGTTCACCAAGCTTCAGCTCGGTTTCGCCGCATTGATAAGTCCGCTGATATAGCGTAGGCTGCATGTTATCGTCCCCCTTCTATCTATACACCGCAATTACGTCTATAACTATCTAAAAGCATTTCCGTAACGGGACCGATCATTCCGTCCCCGACCGAATATCTCGACCCCCCCGGCTCAACCAATGCCGTCACTGGCACCAGCTCTTGGATCGAATTGGTCAAAAATACTTCTTCCGCCGCGACCAGCTCATCCCAGGTATAGCGTCCTTCTATAAACGACAGCCCTGACCGCTCCGCAAGTTCTAATACGAAGGAGCGGGTAATTCCCGGCAAAATGCCGGTCCCAATCTCCGGCGTATATAATGTCCCCTCGCGCACAAAAAATAAATTACTGACGATGCCTTCCGCCAAATGTCCTTGGGCTGTCAAAAGCAATCCCTCGGGTACGCCCCCTGGATGGGCACCTCTGATAAGTTCCTCCAGCTCCCGCTTGGCGAGAATATTATTCATATAGTGAAGCGACTTGAGCCTGATCTTCCCCTCAGGGGTATTGCGAGGCGTAGATAAACGCCATAATTCCTTGCCATGGGTATACAGCCCCGAATCAAAGGACGGCAATGGCTTCACATAGATAATAACGCACGGCTCCGTATAATCTTCCGGCGGCAAGCCAAGCGGCCCGGCGCCAGCCGATACAGTCAGCCGGATATACCCATCCAGCAGCTCATTCGCCTTCAGCAATGAGGCGATTTCATATCGCAGCAGTTCCTCCCGGGCCTCGTAACGTATGCCTAATTCCCGGCAACCGCCCCGAAGCCGCTCCAAGTGCCGCTCCAGAAGAAAAGGCTGCCCCCCGTACGTCCGGAATGTCTCGAACAGCCCCATACCGTACATGAAGCCGTGATCCATTACGGATATCACGGCTTCAGCGGATGGGGTCGGAACTCCGTTCACCCCGATATAATTCATACCCCTGCCCCGACCTTGCGGCTAAGGAAGTTGCGGAGAATTTGATGGCCATGATCGGTAATAATCGACTCCGGATGGAATTGAACCCCTTCCACGGCATAGGTTTTATGGCGCAGGCCCATGATTTCGCCTTCCTCGGTCTCGGCGGTAATCTCAAGGCAGTCGGGAAGGCTGGAGCGTTCCACGATCAGCGAATGATAACGGGTTGCCGTAAACGGCGAAGGAAGCCCCGTAAATACGGATTCGCCCTTATGGCGAATCGGCGAGGTCTTGCCATGCATTAGCCGCTCCGCCCGAACGACCTTGCCCCCAAAGGCTTGACCGATAGCCTGATGACCCAGGCAGACGCCAAAGATCGGGATCTTGCCCTTGAATCGGTCAATGACATCAAGAGTTATCCCTGCCTCATTTGGCGTGCACGGACCCGGAGACAGTAGAATGTGATCCGGCTGCAGTTCCTCGATGCCTTGCAAATCAATTTCATCATTTCGGCGTACAACAACTTCTTCCCCAAGCTCGCCTAAATACTGCACGAGATTGTACGTAAAAGAATCGTAATTATCGATAACCAGTATCATAACTTCATCCCCTGTCCTTGGCCTTCGGCGGCGAATTCCTGACTTAACCCGACCGCCATCGTTATAGCTCTAGCTTTATTATGGCATTCCCTGTATTCCCGATAAGGCACGGAGTCGATTACAATGCCTGCCCCGACCTGAATATGTCCTACGCCATCCTTAACGACCAGTGTACGTATAATAATATTTAATTCCATATTTCCGTTGTAGTCAATCCATCCCATAGCACCCGTGTATGGCCCGCGGGTCACAGGCTCCAGCTCCTCAATAATCTCCATTGTCCTTACCTTCGGAGCGCCGGTAATCGTTCCCCCCGGAAATACAGCAGCAATTACGTCAAATGGCGTCTTTCCTGCGTCCAGCAGGCCCTCTACCTGCGAGACCAAGTGCATTACATGCGAGTAATATTCAATAACCATCAACTCACTGGCCCTGACCGAACCAAACTTGGACACACGACCCAAATCGTTGCGAAGCAAATCGACGAGCATGATATGCTCCGCCCGCTCCTTCTCGCTGCTCAGCAGCTCTTGGGCCATGGCCTCATCCTCCTCCGGTGTAGCGCCCCGGCGCCTCGTGCCGGCGATAGGGCGTGTTGCCATCTTCCCCTGCTCCAGCTTCACAAGGAGCTCTGGCGAAACGGAGACAAGCTGAAAATCGGGAAAGCGGAGAAGCCCCATATATGGAGAAGGATTCAGCAGCCTCAGCCATTCATAAATCTCCTCTGGCGAAACTGTAAGCGGAAGCCCTCGTCGCAATGACAAATTCACCTGAAATACATCTCCCGCCGCTATATATTCCTGTACCCGGCGTACCGCCGCTTCGAAATCATCCTGGGCAAAAGAAACGGAAGCGGAACGCTCTAAAATGTCATCCCACTCGGCGGATGAGACATCCCTTGTCGCCAACGCCATTTGGCGGCTCCTTGTCTTCTCAGCTATCGTCCCGTGTTTGGCCTCATGGATGATTTCATTCCAGCGATCAAGCATCAGCGATGCCCGCCGCTTCGCTTTCTCGAAAGCCTGGGCCAGTGACATTGCAGACTGCTCTGCTCCAACAGGACAATGGACGATTGCGTATATCTCTTCCAGCTCATGATCGAACACCCACAGCTCTTCCATGCGCATCCATATATAATCATCGATTCGGAGGTCATCCTCTGCCATCACAGGAAGACGCTCCAAAGAGCGGGCCACATCATAACTGAGATATCCTACGCCGCCTCCGCTGAATTTAGGCAGTCCAGGTACCGCTGGCGACTTAAATGGCTTTAGCCATTCATGCAGCACGTCCAAAGGACATCCTTCAACTTCTACGATATGGCCCGTGGAGGTGTCCTCGATTTGTGCAACAGTTCCTTTTCCCCTTATGACGGACAAAGGCTCCAAACCGAGAAAGGTATAGCGGCCGTCCTTGCCGCTCTCTAACACAAAGGAGTATGGCCGCGCTGTGTTCCAGGCCTGCGCCCAGTCGCCCGGCAGACGGGAATCCGATTTCATTTTGACGGCGCAGGGCAGCATCGTCCAACAGCCCTCCGCTGCCCAGCTCTCCCATTGCTCCCATCGTGTAATGGTAATCATGCTATGTCACTACCTCCAGCCCTTGATGCGTTCTTGTTGCTAGCTAGTATACTAGAACCTCATTCCGTTGAACATCCCCAATAACATGCAACAAAACAATCATAAAACAAGCAACAACCCCCACACCGTCTGATGCAAGCGGTTGGGGGTTGACTCAATATATACAAGCCGCAGCTAGAAATTAAGCTTCGAAATTGTAGAGCGGCGTGCTCAGGTAACGCTCGCCGTTACTTGGAACGACTGCGATTACGCGTTTGCCTTTGCCAAGTTGTTTGGCTACTTTAAGCGCAGCGAAGATGGCTGCACCGGAAGAAATTCCGGAAAGGATGCCTTCCTCTTTAGCCACTTTACGCGCTTGCTCGAATGCTTCCTCGTTCTCTACGTGAATGATTTCATCGTAGATTTCACGATTCAGAATTTCAGGAACGAAGTTGGCGCCGATCCCTTGAATCTTATGCGGTCCAGGTTTGCCACCGGATAGAATTGGCGAAGCTGCCGGCTCGACGGCGTAAATTTTAATGTCAGGGAAACGTTTCTTCAGCACTTCACCTGCACCGGTAATCGTGCCGCCCGTTCCGATTCCTGCCACGAAAGCGTCCAGCTTGCCGTCAAGCGAATCGATCGCTTCAACGATTTCCGGACCTGTCGTCTCGCGGTGGATCTTCACGTTAGCTTGCGTTCTGAATTGATCGGCCAGGAAATAGTCCGGATTTTCAGACAGAATTTGTTCAGCTTTCTTAACGGCACCGTTCATGCCTTCTGCCCCTGGAGTCAGGACAAGCTCGGCTCCATAAGCACGCAGGAGGTTACGGCGCTCAATACTCATCGTTTCAGGCATAACGATAACCGCCTTGTATCCTTTAGCAGCGGCAACAAGCGCCAGTCCGATACCGGTGTTTCCGCTGGTTGCCTCGATGATCGTACCGCCCGGTTTCAACTTGCCCGCTTTCTCAGCTTCTTCCACGATGCTGATCGCAATACGGTCTTTCACGCTTGCACCCGGGTTCTGGTACTCCAGCTTTACATAAATTTCAGCGCTATCCTCGGGGACGATGCGGTTCAAGCGAACAAGCGGTGTATCCCCGATGAGATCTGTTACGTTATTAACGATTCTAGCCATACGAAAACCTCCCTGAGTAATAAAAATAATAAGCTGCAGATAATCTAATCTAGCTGTGATCTGGTTGTAAAAAAACGAAAGCGGAGTCGGATTTACCGCGGTTCTCCTGCCCTCATTTATTTCCGAGTAAATAAGTTGGTATTCTTCTTTCATTATCTTAACAATCAGCAGCGGCAGTTGTCAAGAAAGGATAGAAAAAATACTTTGCGCAATCCGGAAATTTCCTAGGCTCGGCAAAGTATTTTAACAATTTCGACCTTATTTCTTGGTCTGGGCTTGAAGCTCGGCAATACGCTCCGGGCTTATTCTATAAGCCTCGTTGCAGAAGTCACAAACGACTTCAATCTCTTTATTCTCCTCGGCCATCTCGGCAAGCTCGCTGTGACCCAGGCTAACCAGCGTACGTTCAACGCGCTCTAACGAGCAGTTGCAGGCGAACACGACCTTCGATTCGTCCAGCAGCTTAAAGTCCGGTACGATCCAGCCTAGCAGCTCCTCAAGCTCCAGCCCCTGATCCAGAAGAGAGGTAACCGGAGGAAGCTGGCCGATGGCCCGCTCAATCACGTCAATCTCCTGATCGCTCAGCCCAGGCAGCAGCTGAATGATGAAGCCGCCAGCCACGATGACCGAAGAATCTGTATCGACCAGAACGCCTAATCCAACGGCAGACGGAGTTTGCTCCGAGACAGCAAAATAATAGGTAAAATCCTCGGCAAGCTCGCCGGAAATCAGCGGAACACTTCCCCGGTAAGGCTCCTTAAGTCCAAGATCCTTGGTTACATGGATAAAACCCGTCGTTCCGACCGCTCCGGCTACATCGAGCTTGCCCTGACTATTGCTCGGCAGCTGTACATGCGGATTCTTGACATAGCCGCGAACCTCGCAGTTTGCATTCGCATCGGCGATGATCTGCCCGATCGGTCCGTCGCCCTTCACCTGAACCGTGAGCTTCTCATCCCCCTTCAGCATAGCGCCCATCATCGTGGCTGCCGTTACAGTCCGCCCCATCGCCGCTGTTGTTGTAGGATAAGTATCATGACGGCGGCGCAGCTCTTCTACCAGCGCAGTCGTGCGGACGGCAAACGCTCGTACCTTGCCGTTCATGGCCGTCCCGCGAATTAAGCGGTCTTTTTCTTGTTCCGTTCCCATAGATGTGAAGCCTCCTTTTCTGGATGTAATGACTACTCATTGACAAACTGCACTTATTACTGCCTGTCTCCTACTGATTACGCTCGTATATGATACGCAGCCCTTCCAAAGTAAGAAGCTGGTTCACTTCCTGAATCGATTCTGCCTCGCTGGCAATAAGCTCTGCCAGCCCTCCGGTTGCGATTACCTTAGGCTCGGCATGCATCTCCCGGCGAATCCGGTTCACGATGCCATCCACTTGACCCGCATACCCGAAAATAATACCCGACTGCATAGCATGGACCGTATTGCGGCCGATGACCTTCCTCGGCTTCTCCAGTTCGATCCGCGGGAGCTTGGAAGCGCGCTGATATAGCGCTTCTGTGGAAATTCCGATGCCCGGCACAATAGCCCCGCCCAAATAATTGCCGGCAGCATCGATACAATCGAAGGTCGTGGCCGTTCCAAAGTCGACGACAACGAGCGGACCACCATATTGCTCTACCGCGGCCACGGCGTTGACGATGCGATCCGCGCCGACCTCTCGCGGATTCTCGTACCGCAAATTAAGTCCCGTCTTGATGCCCGGTCCAACGATAAGCGGCTTCTTGCGCAAATATTTCTCGCACAGCTCTTCGAGTACATGCATCAATGGAGGGACAACCGAGGAAATGATGACCCCCTCAATATCGCCTACTGCGATCTTGGACATTTGAAACAAATTATGAATCTTTACCCCATATTCATCGGCCGTAGACTGCCGGTTGGTGCTTAGTCGGAAATGGTGAAGCAGCTCTCGGCCCTTGTAGATTCCCAGTACGATATTCGAGTTGCCTACATCTACCACAACGAACATGCTGCCTTACCCCTCTTTCTTCTCGTTCAGATCCAGGCTAATGTCCAGACTGTCAAAGGAATATGTCAATCTTCCGACGGAAATGACATCCACGCCAGTGTCGGCGATTCCGTAGATCGTCTGCAGCGATACGTTGCCTGAAGCCTCTACCGTCACATGCGGAGCTCTCGCCTTAATCCGGCGCACCGCTTCCTTCATCAGCTCGGGCGCCATATTATCCAGCATAATAATATCTGCTCCAGCCGACAAAGCCTCGTCCACCTGCTCTAAATTCTCCGTTTCAACCTCGATCGTCATCGTATGAGGAATTGCCGCGCGCGCACGCTGCACCGCTGGGGCTATGCCACCCGCACCCTTAATGTGATTGTCCTTAATCATGACCGCGTCATACAACCCGAAGCGGTGATTGGAACCGCCACCTACGCGAACTGCATATTTCTCGAGCATTCGATGCCCGGGCGTAGTCTTCCGCGTATCCACGAGCCGTACAGGCAGCCCTTGCAGCGCATCGACATACTGCCGCGTCCGCGTTGCAATTCCGGACAAACGCTGCAGCAAATTCAAGGCAAGCCGCTCTCCCGTCAGAATGCTGTGCGTGCTGCCCTCCACCTCGGCCAACACCGTTCCCTTGCTTATAGTATCGCCGTCCTGCACCAAGGGATTAAACGTAAGCGAAGGATCCACCATCTCAAAGACAAGAGAAGCAATCGGTATGCCCGCCGCAATCCCTGTCTGTTTAGCATGGATGATTCCCTTGGATTGATGCTCAGCAGGAATCGTTACAGCTGCTGTAATATCGCCTGAGCCGACGTCCTCTTTCAGCCAGTGGCGAATGGATTCCATCAAGCCTTCATTATAACCGTTAAACATCATCGCTTATTTCCTCCAACATTCCTTTTTCCCGCTGCTGCAAAATATGCTTCCTCCACACCGCATCATCCCGCTGCGGATAATCTTCGCGATAGTGGCCGCCACGGCTTTCCTTCCGGGCTAGCGCAGATTCAGTCAGCAATAAGGCACATGTTAGCATATTAGCATATTCCCACTGCTCTCGGGTATGGAGAGCTGCATTGAATATCGACAGCTGGCGGCGCAGCTCATTTAGTCCTTGATTCAGACCCTCTTCACTGCGGCGTACACCGGCTTTTCGCACCATAAGCTTCTGCAGCTCCAGCCGCCGTTCTGCGATCGGCCATGTGACGGCATCCTCGCGTGCCCCTCGGCATTGTATGCCTTCGCCTGTTCTCTCCAGTGGAGACAGCTCCGAGATCCGTTCAACGATACGCCGCCCGAATACGATTGCTTCCGACAGCGAATTGCTCGCCAGCCGGTTTGCGCCATGAACTCCTGTCGAGGATACCTCGCCGCAGGCAAACAAGCGATGCACGCTCGTCTCTCCGTGAAGCCCGGTACGGACTCCTCCCATCATATAATGCGCAGCAGGCGCTACAGGAATCCAGTCGGCCGTCATATCAAGCCCGTATCCGAGACAAGTATCGTATATTGTCGGAAAGCGGTGCTTGATCGTCTCAGGAGCCTCGTGCGTTATATCCAGAAAGACGAAGCTCGACTTCGTCTCATCCATCTCGCTGACAATGGCGCGCGCTACGATATCACGCGGTGCAAGCTCCAGCAGCTCATGGTATTTCTCCATGAACCGCTCTCCTTTCACATTGCGAAGCACTGCGCCTTCCCCGCGGACCGCCTCGGATATTAGAAAGCGCGGCGCGCCGGGATAACATAACGATGTCGGATGAAACTGAATGAACTCCAGATCCCGAAGAACGGCTCCAGCCCGGTAAGCGATAGCCACCCCGTCCCCGGTAGCCACATCAGGGTTCGTGGTATACCGATACAACTGGCCCGCCCCGCCGGAACACAGGATTGTAGCCAGCCCTCGCAGGAACACTCGCTGTCCGTCTGGACGCTGCACCAGCGCCCCAATGCACTCATTACCCTCCGTAATCAGATCAATGACAAAATGCTCATTCCATATCTCTATATTAGAGTGGCCGGCTAACTGCTCGGATAACGCACGCACAATCTCATAGCCTGTGGCGTCGCCGTTGGCATGCAGAATGCGCCGGTGGCTATGGGCCCCCTCCCGTGTTAATGCCAGCTCTCCGTTCTCCACATCAAAAGCCGTGCCAAGGGTGATTAACTCCTTCACACAGACAGGCCCCTCATTTACTAGAATATCCACCGATGACGAAGAACATAGCCCTGCCCCGGCCATCAGCGTATCCTGTCTGTGATACTCCGGCGAATCTTCTTCGGAAATGACTGCGGCAATACCTCCTTGCGCATACCGGGTATTACTCTCCAGCAGTGCTTTCTTAGTAATGATGATAACGCGGTGACGCTCACTAGCTTTAATAGCGGTATACAGTCCGGCGATGCCTGACCCGATCACGATGACGTCCGTCTCCACGGCAGGCAGCTCACTTAAATCAAAATCAACCAAATATCGTGGTATCATTACACAGGTCACCTATCTTGAACAAGAGAGTAGCGCATGCTACTTGACTTGTAACATGCGCTCTAGGGAAGTTCTGGCTTTGTCGGCTACGGCAGGCGGCACGTAAATTTGCGGCTGCATCGTCTCCAAGCATTTGACCAGTTTTTTCAAGTTGTTTACTTTCATATTTGGACAGACGAGGAACTTCGTGGCGAAATGGAATGTTTTGTCCGGACTATCCTTACGCAATTGATACCCGGTTCCATCTTCCGTGCCCACGATGAATTCCTTGCTGTTGGAATTTTTGCAGTATTCTAAAATAGCTGTCGTACTTCCGACAAAATCACCCATGGCAACTACTTCAGGACGACATTCCGGATGAACGACGAATTCCGCGTTAGGGTGCTTCGCTCTCATCTCTACGACGTCCTTCACGGTTAGCATGTCATGCGTATTACAGTAGCCTTCCCAGATGATCATCTTCTTGTCGGTATGCTGTTGTACGTAGTGACCCAAGTTTTTATCCGGCACCCAGATGATTTCATCAGAGTCGATCGAATTGATCACCTTAACCGCATTGGATGACGTACAGCAAATATCCGTCTCGGCTTTAATCTCGGCGGAAGAGTTAATATAAGTGACGACCTTGGCGTTTGGATGCTGTGCCTTCAATTTGCGCAGGCCATCCACGTTGACCATATCCGCCATCGGACAGCCCGCCCGCTCGTCGGGAATCAGCACCGTCTTGTTTGGCGCCAAAATCTTTGCGCTCTCCCCCATGAAATGGACGCCGCAAAATACGATCGTATCTGCATCCGTCGAAGCAGCCTTCTGAGCCAGCAAGAAAGAGTCGCCCCGAAAATCGGCAACCTCCTGAATTTCGTCACGCTGATAATAGTGCGCTAAAATAATTGCATTACGTTCCTTCTTCAACTGCAGCAATCTCTCCCGCAGCTCGCGGTTCATTTCCGCTTTCCGCTCTAATGCCAGAGCTTCCACGATGATCCTCCCCCTTAATCCTTCATCCGCCTTTTCTATCTATATAGCGGGATTTTGCACGCCTGCACTATTGATCATAATTCCATCATAACTCCCTGGCAGCTAAGAAGAACGTATAAATTTTCACGTTGCTTGCCATGTAGTTGACGAGGATGTGAAATTCGGTACGTTCTTATTCATGAAAATACCGATCGGTTCACTCCATTGTCACATTACGTTGTTTAACAACTAATTTACACAAGGTCGGTATCCCTGTCAATCGACCTGAACCCTAATACATTAAATTTAAAGGATTACGGTCTGATTTTTTGGTTATTCTCGCCTGGCTGCCAATAACCTTTCTTAGCAAATGCTCCTTCGCCAATCTCACTAGCAAACCATAGCTCCAACGCGCGCTGGCTGGCGTCTCTATGACAGCAGTTGCTAGTCGAAAACGGCAAACTAAACTATTGTACCGAACCTGCAGGCTCCCCGGGATCAGAGCAAGACTAGATCGAAAACTGGGAATTCATTCGTATAGCCGAGACGTAAGATCAGATACGTCAAGCTTAACCGAAGCCAGAGTGAGGATAGACTCTAGACCAAGAAACCGAGAGCCCAAAACGAAAACGAGTCATCAGCCACGAATTAAGAATTCTTAACGAATCTCACGATCGCTATTTATCTAGAAACAATCCCATTTAAAATGTAACGAAACCAGGGAGCGTTAATTCATCCTATGCTGCTCCCAACAGCAGATTTACCGTTAAATAGCGCGGATGAGATTCGTTAGATCTATAATCATAGCAACTATGTGCAATCAACGTGGATGAGATTCGCTAGACTTAAATAACAAGCAAATGCTTCCTTCAAATCGCCTTTCGTGGTTATAGAACTGTTCAGCCGCTCTAGAACTTATTAATTATACGCACATATACGCACGGGAAAAAAAGAGCAGCCCCTGGTAAACTATCCAAGGGCTGCCCTGATTCATTTGCAATCGACCGACTATACTGTCGGGTTATTGTTTCCATTGCTGCCGTTGCCTTTGGTTGGGTCATCCCCATCAGGACGGTCAGCATTCGGCAGATCGTTAACTGTTCCATCCGGCGTATCCACAACCGGATCGCTTGTCACATCATTCGCCGATCCATTAGGCACATCATTAGGAATGTCCCCGGTTGGGATGCCCGAGGCGCCTGAGGAACTGTCCTCTGGCTTGCCTTGGATACGAACGCGCACATCACCGATATTATCGACGATCGGCTCGCCCGATTCTCCCGAATTATCGCTGCCTTCGCCGCCTTCGCCAGGCTCAAGCAATTTCCCATGCTCGATCAGTTGCTTGATTTGATCCAGCTCCAGCGTCTCCTTCTCGAGCAAAGTCTGCGCAATAAGATGCACTTCCTTGGAATGCTCGGTCAGAAGCTGCTTACACCGCTCATACATCTCTGTAATGAAGCGCTGCATTTCCTGATCGATCTCATAGGCGATTTGATCGCTATAGTTCTGTTCATGGCCAATATCGCGACCCAGGAATACCTGGCCTTGCGATGTGCCAAATTGCATCGGTCCAAGCTTCTCGCTCATACCGTATTCTACAATCATGCTGCGCACGATGCTTGTCGCTTGCTGGAAGTCACTGTATGCTCCAGTACCGATTTCGCCGATGAATAACTCCTCTGCCACGCGGCCGCCCAGGAGGCCCGTTACCTTGTCAAGCAGCTCCTGCTTCGTGACAAGCATCCGGTCTTCCTTCGGAAGCATAATGACATATCCGCCCGCACGTCCGCGCGGAATAATAGTTACCTTATGCACCATGTCCGCATGCTCCAAGAAGTAGCCTACAATCGTATGGCCTGCTTCATGGTAAGCTACGATACGCTTCTCGCGATCGCTGATGACGCGGCTGCGCTTCTCCGTACCTACGATGACGCGGTCGATCGCTTCATCAACCTCTCTCATCGAAATATCCTTGCGATTGCGACGTGCCGCGAGGAGTGCCGCTTCATTGAGCAAGTTCTCGAGGTCAGCACCCGTAAAGCCTGTCGTACGCTTCGCAATAATATCCAGCCGGACATCATTCGTCAGCGGCTTGTTGCGGGCATGTACCTTAAGTACTGCCTCGCGGCCTTTTACATCTGGACGATCGACCGTAATTTGACGGTCAAAGCGTCCCGGACGCAGCAGCGCCGGGTCCAGAATATCCGGACGGTTCGTTGCCGCAATAATGATAATGCCTTCATTCGCTCCAAATCCATCCATCTCAACGAGCAACTGGTTGAGCGTCTGCTCCCGCTCGTCATGACCGCCGCCAAGGCCAGCGCCACGCTGACGGCCGACAGCATCAATCTCATCGATAAAAATAATGCAGCTAGCTGATTTCTTCGCATTCTCAAACAGGTCCCGTACCCGCGACGCACCGACACCGACGAACATTTCCACGAAGTCAGAACCGGAAATGCTGAAGAACGGAACGCCGGCTTCGCCCGCAACCGCACGGGCAAGGAGCGTCTTACCGGTACCCGGAGGACCTACGAGCAGTACCCCCTTAGGAATACGTGCCCCAACAGCGGAGAATTTGCGCGGATCTTTCAGGAACTCGACAACCTCGACAAGCTCCTGCTTCTCCTCATCCGCCCCGGCAACATCCTCAAACGTCACCTTCTTCTTCTCCTCGTTGTAGAGACGCGCCCGGCTCTTGCCAAAGTTCATGACTTTGCCGCCGCCACCCTGCGCCTGGTTGAACAGGAAGAAGAACAGAATAAACATAATCGCAAGCGGCAGCAGCGAAGTCAGGAACGTAAGCCAGATGCTCTGCTCCTGCATCTTCTTCCAGTTCAACTGAAAGCCATTCTGCTCGCTTAAATCCACGATTTCCTTCAACACATTCGGGTCGTAAGGAATATAAGTCGTGAAATTCGTCGTTTTGCTCTCTCCGACGGCTTGCTTATATTTACCGGTTACCAAGTAAGCGTAACCGTCAAATTTCCCTGTCATTTCCTGGACGTTATCGGCTTTCAATTGCTGACGCAATTGATCGAATCTAGGGGTGTCGGCCGTTTCATTTGTGCCGGTTAGGATTTGGACGATGCCCACCACGACTAAGAAAAGTATTAAATAAAAACCAGAATTCCGGATGAACCGATTCATCCCCTGCCTCCTCTCAAAACAACTTAAGTTATTTTACCATAGTCCCTTACTCATTATCAAAAAAGTCGCAGGCGATGTTCGGCCAAAGGCCAGATATGGGCTTTAGCTCTTGTACACTTCTGGCTTCAAAACTCCGATGTAAGGAAGGTTCCGGTATTTCTCGGCATAATCAAGCCCATAACCGACAACAAATTCATCCGGAAGCACGAATCCTGACATGTCAGCCTCCAAGTCGACCGTGCGTCCAGCCGGTTTATCAAACAGAGTAACGATCTTGACGGAATTGACCTTCCGCCGTTCCAGAACATCCACCAGATAGCTGAGAGTCAGGCCGCTATCGATAATATCCTCTACGATCAGAACATCGCGTCCCTCCACAGAGGTATCCAAATCCTTGATGATCTTGACTTCGCCGGACGATTTCGTTGATGCTCCGTAGCTGGATACAGCCATGAAATCAAGCTCAAGCGGTACGGTAATTTCTTTAACGAGATCCGCCATAAAAATAAAAGCGCCCTTCAGAATGCAAATGACGAGCGGATTGCGTCCTGCATACTCTTCACTAAGACGCTGTCCTAGTTCTGCTACTTTATCCTGAATCTGTTCCCGGGTAATTAAAATTTCCTTAATGTCGTTCTGCAAAATAAGTAGACCTCCTACGTTATACTATGAATGTCTTACCCCGGCGATAACCCGATGCTAGTTACTCAGCATCCCGTACTACAGTCATCAACAAGACGGAGGACGTATGCTGTCCAACCGCAGCGATCGAAGACCTTCGAATGCCGGGAATCCATAAAATCCGGCCCTGGCCATCGGTGACTATAGGTATGCGGGAACGAAGAGAGGGAGGTACTTTCTCATCGATGAAGATGTCCTTCACCTTTTTGGTGCCGTTTAGCCCCATGACTTTCATCGTATCCCCCGGCTGACGGGAACGCACTGTAAGCGGATAGACCAGCTCATCCGCATCAAACACAGCACTGTCTTTACCGTGCGTCATCTTACTCATAGCGTCTTGCCCGGCCGCGGTCTGCGTAAACAACAGGTTGGTGCCTAAACCCTGAATCTCAACTTCCGCAGGAATGGAGTCCACGCGGTATGTATAGCGAAGGTCTTCGATCCCCCCCGCTGCATTAGGTATAAACCTGACGGTGTCGTATTCACGAACACACTGCAGCCCACCCCCGAGATCAAGACTCCATGTCGTGGGAGCGCTCTGAATCGCCCCTTGACGAACACGTTCAATCTTGACAAAATCGCTTTCTTCCAAGCAGAAAGGCAGATAATTTAATATTAGTTTAATCAACCTCCGTTGTAAAGCGGCATGTAAGGTGCCAAACGGCTCGATTTGAAAGGCCAAGCCTTCACCGTCCGAGGTGACCAGCTCCTGATATGCCCGGTCGGTCAATTGCTGCAAATAATCATCTTCCTCGCCAAGCGTGTCTGCCAGACGATTCAGCGACTCAGCCAGTTGTCCATTATATTGCCCCAAAAATGGCAGCACATCCAAACGAATTGCATTTCGCGCATATTTATTTTGCAGATTGCTGCTATCTATGCGGTAAGGAATTTCTGCATCCTGACAAGCCTTCAGGATTTCCGCTTTATAAATCCGTAACAAGGGTCGAATCAGATTCACATTCTTCTCTCGCCGCTTCATCCTCATGCCCGCAAGCCCGGACGCGCCGCTTCCGCGCAAGATGCGCATCATCACCGTCTCTGCTTGATCATCCGCATGATGAGCCAAGGCAATAGAAGCCGCTCCGTATTTGCATGCTACCGCATGCAGAAATTCATATCTCTTCTCCCGTGCCGCCAGCTGCGCCCCTTTTCCAGATTCCTTCATATATGTAGGGATATCCAGATTCGCTAATTCAAAGGGCATATCAAGCTGCCTGGCCAGGCTCTGCACGAACTCCGCTTCCTCACGAGACGCTTCTGGCCGGAACCCGTGATTGATATGCGCGCAGACGAGGTTCAGCCTCTGATCCGTCCGTGAGGCTATGGCATGCATGATATGAAGCAGCGCAACCGAATCGGGTCCCCCGGACACCGCGACAACGATACAATCTCCGGGAGACCACAACCCGTATTCCTCCCCGGTACGGCGAACTCGTTCCACCAAGGGGTACATGCTGTAATCGTCCAATTGTCTCCCACCTCACCCACTAATTCATCCAAGACTCTTGGATTAGAACCGGAAAGCCATGTATAACGCATAAACCAGCAGCGTTACAGATATTGCGAAAGCGCTAATGATCCAACGTGGCGTCGCTGCCTTCTTCGCCGGTTCCGGCCGGGACGCCGTCACAAGTTCCTTCCATAATAAGCAGGCCTCCGCCGTATCGCGGAATTCCCCCTGAATCGCCTTCTGCAGCCACTCTCTGTAGGGTGCTAGCGAAGGGGCTTTATACACGATATCAAGCAGATCGCCGGAGCTTCTCATTTGCGGCAGCTGCGTTGCGGCATGCTTCAATGGCTGCTCGGCAAGCAGGTGAATGCATACGACGGCAAAGCTGAACCAATCATAGGAAGGCTCTGCCGTCCGGCCTCCGGCATTCCAGAAGCCGCGATCATACCACTCCGTAAACTGCTTGACACTGCGGCCAATACTGCTGACACCGCCATAATCGATCAGCTCTACTTCCCCGTAAGTCCCCACGAGAACGTTCTCCGGCTTTAAATCGCCGAATACCCAGCCCGACTCATGCAGGCGGCGGAGCTGCCGTAGCAGATTCATTCCGGCGGCATCCATCCATCGGCTCCCGCGCCTCGCAAGAAAGGCCCGTAAAGGTTCCCCCTTTATATACCGCATCACATAGAAAGGGATCTCCTTGCCCTGGAAAGAATAATCGTCTACCTCGACCAAATAGCCAGGATTGTCCCGCCTAACGGGATGATGTCTTCGTCCTTGGCGCTGCAAAGCTTTTAACACATTAATTTCCGACTGAATATCTACGGTATCGAAACCCATTTTGAGCGCGTACAGCCTTGCGCTGTCCACCTGCTTCACCAGATACACGACCCCATTGGCTCCCTGGCCTAACAGCCGCTGGATAAGGTAACGTCCGCCTCTCCATCGGCCGGTAATCAGCGTGCCCTGCGGCAGATTCAGCTTAAACGACGTAGTCACCGAGCATTCCTTCTCCTTCATCGGATTCCTCCGGCCAAGCCACTTTTCCGTTTCTATCCAGTGTACCATACCGGAAGAATTCCATCACCTTCTTGATCGCAGGCCCGGTAGGCGTTGCGCCCCTCATTACCAATCGCTGAAAGATCGACCTGGCGCCGCCGAGATCCACTGTCCAATCCAGATCAAGCACAGCATCTTCGCCCCTTGGCCCCGGAAAGTGAAATACCGCCAGCTGGCTTTGTCCTTTCCTTGCTCCCAAACTGAGCATCATGTCGCGAATTGCCTCCTCGACAGCGGCAAGCTTGGGTTTCATGCTCGCACTGGCATCGATAAGCAGCGCAACCTGCAGGGGACTGCTTTCACTAAAGTCATCGATAACATCGACGACTTGGGAACGTTGATCGGGAGGCAAATCTACAATACTCCCATTTCCCAAAATTTGCCTCAACTCTCTATTAACCGCTTGCTGAACCGTCTGAACCACCGTCTTGCGCGTCAACATTTGCATCGTCTGGGCAAGACGATCCGTTCCGGTGAGCTGGCTCATTCCGCCGCCGGCCTTGGCGATTTCCGCAATTTCCTGACTGCCCAGCTCACCGATTGTTCCATAGTCGATGATACCGACAACATTGACCGTGATTCCCTCCTGCCGGGCCAGAGCCGCTGCTAGAACCGGGCTCTCGCCCACATTGGAGCATCCGTCCGTAATCAGCATAATCTGCCGCATTGCACAAGCCTCCTTCCAATCTCTCTTCTCTATCATTTCCAGAGAAATCGTGATTCAAACCAGGATACCGGCCGCTTCTCCGACAAATTGCAAAAAGGCATAGATACTGGGCTATCTCCCGTACCTATGCCTTCCGTTTCTATTTCCATGCACTCATTTCGGAGGATTGAAATATCCTACCGTTACCGCGTGATCGATTAACTTCTTGAATAAGAAGCGATCCGGTGCGGCGCAGGTGATGCCCCTGATATATTCCAGCGTTTGCGGACAACTGAAGCGATACACGGAGTTTTTAGCGCCGTCTCCCTCCAATTGAGCCATCGCCAGCTCCGTTCCCTTCTGATCCTTTGGCTGGCTGGAGTCCAGCAGCCATGCTTCATAATCGGGCCAATCCAGCAAAGAGATGTTGTAGCCGTAATCCCTAAACTGGTCGATCATATCTTCATATGAGATTTGCACGGGATTACATATATGGAACATTCGCCCTGCGGTTCGATCCAGCAGCAGGAGCGTGGCTATGGCCTCACCAGCGTAATCAATCGGCGTAATATCAACCTGCCAGCTTACGCGAGGCGCCTTGCCCAGCAGTAGCATCGCCTTAAGCATACGGTAAAATGCGTTGCTGTCCATGTTCGTCTGAAAGATTCCGCTCCTCGAATCGCAGGACAGATTCCCTACGCGATATACGGTAACGGGCACGCCGTCCTCTTCGCATGCTCTAACGGCCAGCTTCTCCGCCTCCAGCTTGCTGTTCGTGTATACATTGTCAATGCTGAGGGAGTAATCATATGTCTCGCTTGCCGTAAAAGAGTCCCACAGTCCGCTCATGGCCAAATCCTCCGGAATACCGATCGTAGAGATATAATGAAAACGAAAGTTGCCCTTTCCTTTCCCCAGCGATAACAGGCGTTCCGTACTGTCCACATTCACACGTCGAAAATATTCCGGTTCCCCAAAATGCCGCACTTCCGCACCGCAGTGCACCACCGAGTCAATCTGCTCCCGCAGGAGAGCGTATTCCCTGTCGCTTAGACCCAAGTTATCCTGCTGCAAATCGCCTGCTACAGCAATTACGCGTCCCTCCATTTTGCTTGCGCTCTTGTCCCCGAAATAGGCCGTCATGACACGCAGAAGACGTTCATAAGGCTGACTTCCGCTAACGGGACGAATCAAGCAGTAGATCATGGCCTCACTCCGCTCGAGCAGCTCATGCAGAAGCCTGGAGCCGAGATATCCGGTAGCCCCCGTCAGCAGAATATGCTGCTGGCTGTACGAAGCCTCCGCAATACCCTTCCCGCCAAATTGCACAGGATGCTCCGCCAAGTCGACAAGCTCGGAGCCTTCCACTCCGACCGATATGCCTGTGCCCTGGTCAACCGCAAGGGACGCTATTCGTTCAGCCAGCATCGCGATCGTCGGATTAGCAAAGAAATCGCCAATTCTCAGCCCGGGGTATTTCGGTTTTAACAGCACGAGGGCTTCCAGTATTTTCAGAGAATGCCCCCCCGCCTCGAAGAAGTCCTCGTGTATGCCGATCCGGGTCCGGCCAAGCACCTTTTCCCAGGCAGCCGAAATCTCTAGCTGCAGCTCATTTTCTGGAGGGATATAATCCGTCTCTTCTTCATCTTGCATATCGTATTCAAAGAACGCCAGCTGCTTGCGGTCGATTTTACCAGTAGGCGACACGGGCATTGCATCGATCGGAACGAAATGGCTTGGAACCATGTATGCTGGCAGCTTGCTTTTCAAAAACGACTGCAGCTCATTCCGGCTTAGCCCGCCTCCGTCCCGTGAGGTATAGAAGGCAACCAGCATTTTGGAGCCGTCCGTACCGTCCTTGGCGATAACCGCCACATCCCTGATGCCTTCATATTTCGCCAAATTATCCTCGATTTCTCCGATTTCTATCCGATATCCCCGAATCTTCACCTGGAGGTCTTTGCGTCCCATATACTCGATAACATCATTCTGCAGGCGAACCAGGTCGCCTGAGCGGTAGTATCTTTTGCCGGATTCCGGATGAACGGGGTCGAGGATAAACGCTTCATTCGTCTTGTCCTGCTGGTTCAAATAACCACGAGCCAATCCCACGGAACTGATCAGCAGCTCTCCCGCTACATTCTGAGGGCAAAGCTGATTATGCTCATCCACGATTAATATTTCATAATTCGCAATAGGGCGGCCAATGCCTATCGTAGAAACATAATCCGGCACTACCTCCTCGAAAGGGTTGACGGTTGTGACTACGGTTGCTTCCGTTGGCCCGTAGGCGTTAACGATCAGCGGACGATGCTTCAGCTTCTTCTGGAATGCCCGTACGGCCGCTCCCGCAAGAGCCTCCCCGCCGATGACGAGGCTGCGGATAGACTTGTATTTATCGGCCTCTTCCTCATTTAAATAGGTGGATAACTGATTAAAAAAAACCGTAGGCAATATGCCGAAACGCGTTGCCCCTGTGTACTCGATCGCCGCCGTGAACGCTTCTACCGAATACCGCTCGTCCCCCGATAATAAATGCAGCCGGGCCCCCGCATGCAAAGCGCTGAATATATCGTAGACCGAAGCATCGAAGCTAAAGGTTGAATACTGCAAAATAACGTCCCGTTCATGGAGCCCCAACTGCTCCACCGTAGCAGCAGCTAAGTTGATAACGCCGATATGCGGAATCAACACTCCCTTTGGTCTGCCCGTTGTGCCTGAAGTATAAATCACGTAGGCGATATCATCTGCTCCAACAGCAACCCTTGCTGGCTTGGCAGGGTAATCGCTGAGATTGCCATCCAGGCAAAAAACCTGATATGCTGGCCGGCTCTGCTCCCGATCAGGCCGCCTCTCTTGCTCTTCCAGCAGGGAGGCCACTCTAGATGCATACTGCTTCTTCGTCAGGACAATAGCCGAGCGGGTATCCTGAACAATATACATGTTTCGGTCGTCGGGATGCTCGGGATCGAGCGGAACGTAGGCCCCGCCGGCTTTCAGTACACCGAGCATGCTGATGACTGCCTCCAGGCTCCGCTCCATAAAGATTGCCACGAAATCGCCCGGAACGAGCCCGGAGCTTAGCAGCATTTGCGCCACCCGGTCCGATTCTATATCAAGCTCCGCATAGCTTATTTCCCGCTGGCCGGACGACAGGGCGATCCGATCAGAGAACCGCTTCAGAGACAAATCCAGCAGCGCCGGAATGCTGGCCGCCTCTGGCAGCGCCTTTGCGGTGTCATTCAGCCGGGCATACGCCTCGACGTCTTCCTCCGTCAACAAAGGTATCCTGCCGATCACGACGTGTTCATCCGCCAGCACAGCATCCGCGATTTGTTGAAATAGCGCGCCATATCTCCGAATGGTCGATTCCTTAAATAAATTGCCAGGATAAGCAATATGAATCAGCGGTTGACCTTGTTCAACCCTCACATCCCAGTGAAGCAGACCTGGTCTGCTGCTTTCATTCCGGCCATAAACCGCCTCCAGCTCGGGAATGGGGCCAGTAATGCCCTCAATTTCCTCTAACGGCATACTGGCCGCCTCAGCCTGAACAAGCCTGTCCGCAATTTGCTTATACAGGTCGCAAAATTGACTGTGGCTCTCGAGTACTATCCTTACTGGCAGCAGATGACCCCGGCTGCATCGAACGCCGAAGATCAACTCCTGCTCACCCGTCATTCTATGCAGGAACACGCAATAGCAGGCGATCATCCATGCCCGCAGCTCATCCGTACCCCTTAGCACAGCGTTCAGCTGTTTCATATTTAAATCCAGTGCATAAGTCGTTTCGCGCAGCTCTCTGATCTGTCCGTGTTTAGGAAAGTCGGTGTACATATCCAAACCGGACAACGGAGGCTTCAGTTCATCCAGCCAATACTGTCTGCTCTGTTGCGTTACCAGTATGGTATTCATCGTATCTACTCCTTCAAGCGATCTCTCTATTTAACAACCAGTGAGCCTGGCCCGTTATGCCTGGAACAACGCCGTGCTTATAATTTCAAACCGGCGACGAGCTCCTCCAGCTTATCGGAAATCTGATTCAGTTGTTCAGCGGCATTGACAATTTTATTGGAGGAATTCCGCTGCTCCATCGCCCCCGCTTTGATCTCCTCGGACACGGCCGCATTACGCTCAGCCAGTTCAGCAAGCTGCTTGATGGCCGCCGTGATTTGTTCCGTCTCCGCCACCATTTCCTCGGTAGCCGCGGATACCTCCTGAATTTGACTGGTTACCGCATCGGTAGCCGATAGTATCGAGCCGAACAGCTCTCCCGTTTCTTGGACAATGCCGATGCCGACCGCAACATTATGCTCACCCTCGTTGATTGCCTGGACGGCCTGAAGGGTCTCTTGCTGAATATGCCGGACAAGCTCAGCAATCTGTTCCGCTGATTTCGCGGACTCCTCGGCCAGCTTCTTGACTTGGTTAGCAACCACGGCGAAGCCGCGGCCTTCTTCCCCTGCCCGGGCAGCCTCAATGCTGGCATTGAGGGATAGGAGCTGCGTCTGCGTGGCAATCTGCGTCATGACCTGGACAATTTCCTCAATTTCGCCTGAGCGCTTATGCAGCTGCTCAATGGAATCGACCGAATTTTTGACCGATTTATGTATGGAGCCCATTTGCGTCATGACCTTCTCTACTTTATCGCCGCCTTGCTCGGATTGCTCCTTCATCTGCATCGCCGCTTCCGATACAGCGGAGGTATTACCGGCAATCACATTCGCTCCAGAGGCGATATCCTCCAGAGAAGTGGCGCTCTCCGTAATCGATTTGCTTTGGAGGGATACCTTCTCGGAGATTTCTTCGATATTATTCGTAATCGTAAGTGAACTCTCATGATTATCTTCCACGGTAGAGAACAACACCTTGGATTGCTCTGCGGATTGGATCGACACATCCTTAATCGTCGCTACCAGACGGTTGATGTTGCTTACCGTGGAATTGAATTTAGCATTGATCTGGCCAAGCTCGTCCTGACTCGTCTTCAGCTGGACGCTGAAGTCCCCTTGGCTCAGCTTGTCCAGCGCGGCCATCAAATCCTTCACCGGGGCAAAGGTTCTTCTCATCAGGACATATTGCAGAGTAAGGATAACCAGCAGGGTTGCTCCAAGAGCTATCGACGCGTATTTAAGCAAACTCTGCTGTCCTTGCATAATCAAGCTTGCATCGATGTCCATTCCCATGTAAGCAATGACATTTCCTTGTCCGTCCTGGAACGGAAACAGCACCGTCAGCCATGTTCCATAATCGTCTTTATACGGCTTCGTATAAGTGATTGTCTTCGTTTGCATCATCTCGCGGACGCCCTGCACATGAAAATCCGGCTGTTCCAGCAAATCCCCCAAATGAAGGCCTTCCTCCGCAAACATATCGAGGATGAAACTAGGGAAAGCAATCATTAGCGTCTTATTGCCATCCACCAGTTCGGAACCGAATATATATCCTTGAGCGACATTCGGATGGGTGGCCGACAGTTCATCGAACAGGAGCGTCAGCTTCTCTTGAACAGGCGATTTGGGGTCTGTATTGCCCATGGCTTCGGCCACCTCGTCGGCGGTTACCTTTTTGCTCCAGGCTTCCATAACTTTAAGGGAATCGTTTCTTAACTGGTCCGTCAGAACTCCGCCTTGAATGTAGAAACTGGAGGCGATTAATATGACTCCCGTCAATATGATCGATAGACTCGTCAGCAGCACGTTTTTGGAAACAATGCTCAATTGTGTTAACTTTCTTAAAAAACTTGGTAGCTTCATGGCAATTCTCCTTCTCCTTCTCTCTGGATAGATCGATTAGATGTCCTATTTCCTTGCTTTAAAGCAAAAAGTGAACTACAGCGTAAAAGCAACCATAGTTCACTCATTTACCGCAGACACCTGCATGAAAAGCTGCCCTCGCTGACAAGGAGCATGAGAGCTCCTGCAGAGGGCCAATTCTGGCTTTTCTTATTGCAGCTGGCTGACATTTCTCCGATTGGAGAGTAAGTCCCTATAGCTTTGCGTCACTACCTTTCGATAGCTTTGCCGAAAAAATAAGAATATGAGATTAAGTCCTTTAGATGGAATATACCCAATAATAAGGTCGATATTACTATATAATTCAATACTTTTCCATCGAAAATAGCATTTTTTACGCATTTTTTACAAAACTAGTTCTTTAGACCCCCTACCTTTTCTCACGAAAAGTTCATATTTATACCATTCTCTGAAATGCATTCTCCTTTTCAGCTTACTGTCCGAGGCCGCTCTAGCCGGCTAATGCCTGGAATATGCAGTGTTGACCACTGCGGGCGTAAATGCTCTATTTGGGCTACAACGACGGTCATGTCGTCATGAATTACATTTTTCTGGTAGCGAATGACGGACTCGAGCAAATGATCCGCCATTTCCTGCGGGTCCTCCGTCTTCATCTCCAAAATAAGCCGCTTCATCCATAGTTCCTTGTTAACCGCGTAACCCGGCGCGTCATAAATGCCGTCCGTCATCATAATAAGCGTATCTCCGGGATGAAGCTGGACCGTTACCAGGTCGATGTCGATCTCTTGAATAATCCCAATGGGTAAATTGCTTGCCGATACGGGAATTACCTCATTGCCCCGTTTGATAAAGCTAGGCGAAGAGCCAATCTTCATAAATGTCGTCTTGGCCGTATATTCATCGATCAGCGCCATATCCACTGTGGCATATACTTCGTCCGGGGAACGCAGCATAAGTATCGAATTCACGGACTTAATGGCAATGGTCTCATCCATGCCGGATTGCAGAAGCTGTTCCAAAATATTGAGAGCCGTGCTGCTCTCCTGCCTTGCCCTTTCCCCATTGCCCATGCCGTCGCTGATGGCCACCGCAAAGGTGCCATTGCCCAGCTCCATGGCGCTGAAGCTGTCCCCGGACAGCAGGTCACCGCCTTTGGCCGTTCCCGCTACGCCGGTGACGATTTCATATGTTTTCGCCGACCCGAACGTTACCGTCGCCAGTCCCTCCTTGGCCCTGTATTCCGTTTCTCCGGTCACTGCAATATGCTCGCCCAATATATCAGATAACAGCGGAGCGATAATCTTGCGGCACTCGTCGAACCCACGGGTATAGGCATGCACGATTTCGATCTCCACATTCCCCTGGTCGAGATTGATGATATCGATGCTATAAATGGACAGCCCGAGCTTCTCCAAAGCCTCACGGATTTGCTCCTCCTGCCGGTACATCGCTTGTCCCTCCCGTTTAATCTCCTTGGCCAAGTCCTCCATCACTTGGGAGACGCCCGATAATTGCTCCGCTACGAGCTGCCGGCTGTCGTATATTTGCCGTTTCCACTGCATATCATGTTGATACAGATCGTATTCCCGCTTCATGAGCTCCAGTACTCGCTCCGTCTTGGAGCATAGTTTACTCCAGTTCGCCGGCAAATCCCGTTTGCTTAAGTCCGGCTTCTCCTCCACGGCAGTCATCATTTCCGTCATAAACTTGTAAGTTTGATAGAATTTCCCGTCCCAGCAGGCATTTTTGCGAAAACAAGAGGCACAGGCTCCCTCGGTGACGGCGTTCATGAAATGGTCGAGCTCCTCGTTCCGCTTCGCCATGTCGCCCGAACCGGCTGCTTGTCCAAAGCTACGGGACAGCTGCTTGAACACTTTCGAGAACTGCGTAACCCGTTCCGCTGTTATATCCCGCACCCGTTTGGCGTACTCATGCTGTGTTTTGGTATGATCCTGGGTGCCCGGCACATACCTTGCGATCATCTTGAAGACGCTGCCCGGCGTCAACAGAAACAGCAGCACGGCCGCACAGCTCTCCCAAGTCGAAGCGATAATATCCTTGGAACCAGTCAAGTACACGGATAGTATGGAGGAGCCAAGCAGCATGCCAAAGCCGACTGCCCACTTGCGCCCCTCCCGCAGCATGCCCGCCAGCATGCCGGAAAAAGCCAGCAGACTCATTTGGTACAGCGCCGCCATATTGGCCAGGCTTAGTATGAGCCCCGTGACGACCCCAACGGATGCTCCTAGCGAGGCTCCGCCTACCAATGCGAACAGCAGGATTAAATATCTGGATAGAATATGCTCTGCCGATAATCCGTAAATCTCCCATCCGACGAGTCCGGTCATGACCGAGGCCAGCATAATGACGAGACATAATATTTCTTCGTTGCGCAGCTGATAGCTTTTTTTACGGAAAGTGAACAGGGGAATCGCCTGCATAAATACCAGCGTCAGAACAAAGCTTAATACCGCATCCATAACAGTCATCGTTAAGGCATACCAGGTTAGCGATGGACCGATTACGGTACCGAACAACCCCACGATAAAGGTTGAAGTGAACACCATCAAAGGCGCATAAGTCAGCTCCGCCCGCTCGAAGGCTTCCATCCCCCGAAAAACCAAGTAAAAAATCAGCAGCTCCGCAGCGATACTTATAACATGATCACCAGACCCGAACAGGGCTCCCGCAAGGATGGAAGAAGCAATGAGAATCGCGGCATCCCGGCGCAGGAATATCATTACAGCAAAAAAAGCGGCTGCAAACGGAGACAATTCGTCCAAAATCGCCGCCCTGCCGAGCAAAAAACCCATCGTCAGCATCAGCAGCAGCCAACGGTTTGCCGCAAAGAATTCGCCTGCTCTGTTCAGTCCGGGAATTTGTCTCCATTCCCTCCACCAAGGTTCCTTCACCTGCTCTTTCATCCTTCTCGTTCCCGGGAAAGCGATGACATTCCATTTTCCTCTCATCCTGGCACCACCCTTTCTAAGTTTTTAGGTATGTCCCATTATAGGGAGCCGTCCTCGGAAAGTTTGTCACATATCGGAGCGGATCAAAAGAAATTTCCGACAAATTGAGAGGGATTTATAAAGCGGCGCGAATGTAGGCCCATCCTAAACTTGCGGCTCTACAGGGGTTCCTATGTTCGCACTTGGGCAGCGAAACGGAGAGCCTATCATCTAGCGATTCCTCATGAGATAGCTGGAAAAGGGTAATAACCTGTCGGTAAAAAAATGAAGACGACAAAAAAACTGCTCTTGCCCGCGAGGGAAAAGAGCAGTTTAAAAATAAAAACCGCAGGCTATCCTTCCGCCTGCGGTATACATCATTCATTTTCAAGAAAACTACATACGCTTGGCTCCGCGGCCTCCGCGTTTGCCCTCGGTGTTCTTCTTTAACGAAGAAATGCGCTCTTCACTATCTTTGAGGAAGCGGGACATTTTATCTTCAAAAGAAGTTTTGCCGGCTGGGGGCTTGAATGAACGCCCTCCCCGTTCACGGTTAAATCCGCCGCCGGGACGATCTCCCTCTCTTCCGCCAGGACGATCCGGACGCGGTGCGCGAGGTGGTCTTTCTGCCTCTACCGGTTTGTCCACGGCCTGTTTAATAGAAAGGCCAATCTTACCGTCCTTGTCGACGTTAATAACCTTGACAGTTACAGCGTCGCCTATCTTCAGGTGATCGTTAACATCCTTGACGTAATTGTCGGCGATTTCTGAGATGTGAACGAGACCCGTGACACCTCCTGACAGATCCACAAATGCTCCGAAATGCGTGATGCCTGTCACTTTTCCTTCTAACTTGGTGCCCACTTCAATTGCCATAAAATAAAATGATCCTCCCTTAAAAATATACAGCCAGGCCTCGAAATCATGACTGTGGTGATTTGATTATACCGAATGACGGAAACAAGGTCAACAGACGTATGTCCTGCAAAAACTAGTCATTTTCCGGAGACGATTCGGAGACCCGAACCGGGATTTCACCGGGTTTATAAAGCCCGTATTTCTTCATAGCGATTTGTCCAATATATTCGGGGTCTTGGAGACGACTGATTTCGTACTTCAATTGCTCCAAGCTCTGCGTGGCGGCGTTCATCGAAGCTTGGCGTTCCTCCAGCTGCTGGGATTTGGCATTGATTTCGCTCGACTGGGAAAAAAATGTATACGCTGCCCAGCCCAGAAAAATAATCATAAACCCCATCCAAATCCGGAGTCGCCGTCGTGCCCCAGCCATTTGATGGGTAGCCTGACCCTTGGACTGATTCTTGGAATTTGTGGACATAGCTGTTCTGCGCATAGGGCACCTCCCTCTAATCTTCTTTTTTGCCGAACCAGCGCTTCCATATCGATGTTATACGATCGCGAACCGATACCGCCAACTCTATGATTCCGAGCTTCCTGATCAGCGGCCTAAGGGCCCAGACGAGCAGCTTCCAAATCGGTAGCAGTGTGATCCGCCCCATAAACAGCAATATGACCCAAACAAAGCCTAATAACAGCTTGATTCCCTTCAATAACCATATTATCGGTGCAATAATGAAAATACTGAATATCCGTACCGATATGAGGTAAATCTTTTTAACTATTCTCATTAACATTACCACAAAACGCGCCGTTATAACACTTAGGAACAAAAAATAAATCCAAACGCCTATAAACAATCCCAAAAAGACATAGAAACGCAGTTCACCCTGATTACTGTGATACAGCATGCGGAATACGAATAGCGAGGCTGCGACCCAATACAGCAGATCCAGGGCATGTACACTCCACCGGGGAAAGCGGAGTTGCCCCGAAACGACACGGTAGCTGTCAAAGGCGATGCCCAATATCCCCCCGGATACAGCCATCCATAAGAGCGTCGCCCATTGAACCTCCAAATTCATCGGAACAGCTTGCCGAGCAGCCCTTTGCCGCCGGAATGGGAGCCGGGATCAATGTAGGACAGGGAATTGACAAGACCCTCGATGCTGACGAGTCCCTGCTCCAAATTCAAATTTTTAATATGTAAATTCTGGCCGCGAATCGTTAAATGACCCAGCTCCGTCTGAAGCAAAAACTCCTCGCTATCGAAGCTCTCTACATTTAGCACGCCTGTAATTTCAAGCAGCTTGCGCTGGAATAGTCGAACTTCCTGATGCTTTCCCTTATTGAGATCCACCATGGCATGTACCCCTCCTTCTAAAAATAGCTTATGGAAAGAGGGATCGGTTTAGAACTGCTAAAAAAACGAAAACGGCGCCATGACGGCGCCGTTATTTGTTCGTTATCATCCTAATCGTTCATAGAAAGTTGTCCTTTGGAATCGGCTCTTCCTTCACCAGCGTATACAGCGTGGAGGCCTCCTCCTTACGCGTTGTCTCCGCCAGTCGTTCGACTCGTACGGTTACCAGCTTCTGGCCGAACTGAATCGTGATTTCATCCCCGACCTTCACGGCGGTACTCGGCTTGGACTCGCGTCCATTGATGAGAACCCGCCCCTGATCGGAGACGTCCTTGGCCACCGTACGCCGCTTGATCAACCGCGACACTTTCAGGAACTTATCAAGACGCATTATTTTACAGCTTCTTTAAGTTTGTTGCCCGCTTTGAAAGCTGGAACGTTGGATGCGGGAATTTCGATTGTTTTGCCCGTTTGCGGGTTGCGGCCCGTGCGGCCGGAACGTTTACGAGTCTCGAACGTGCCAAAGCCGATCAGTTGAACTTTGTCTCCGCTTGCGAGAGCGTCGGTGATTTCGCCAAGAAAACCATTCAATACAGACTCAACGTCTTTTTTAGTCAAGCCGCTTTTGCTGGAAATGTTGTTGATCAGATCTGTTTTGTTCATCAATAATGCCTCCCAATAATTAAAGAAATGATGAAATACGGCAGCACAATGGAGTGAAATCTCCGAATAAGTCGCCATACCTTTGTAAGAGTATTCTTGCTTAATTCTAAAAATCCTGCCCGATATCGATAATTTTTTTATTTTTTTCCCAAAAAGCACCGCTATTTAGACAAATTGGCCATTTTACAGCTGGCGTTCGAGCTCTTTGGCTTCATCCCAATACTTGTCCATCTCCGCAAGGGAGCTCGTGGCCGGCGTCTTGCCCGCTTCTTTCAGTCTTTGCTCGACATGCCGAAAGCGGCGGACGAATTTACGGATTGTCAAGGACAGCGCCTCTTCCGGATCAACCCCGATGAATCGGGCGGCATTGACGACAGAGAATAGCACGTCGCCCAGCTCCAGCACCTGTGCTTCGGCATCCTCGCCCTGCCCAACCGATGCTTTAAGCTCGGCAAGCTCCTCTTCGATTTTGTCCCAAACTCCGGAGATGTCCTCCCAGTCGAATCCGGCTTTTGCAGCCTTCTTCTGAATTTTATAAGCCTTCATCAATGCTGGCAAGTCGCGAGGGACGCCGCTAAGCGCGGATTGCTCCTCCGGCTCGATTCCCTTGCTGCGCTTCTCCTCCGCCTTCATGGCTTCCCAATTGCTAAGCGCTGCCTCCGCATCCTCGGCATTCAGCTCGCCGAAGACGTGCGGGTGACGGTAGATCAGCTTCTCATTCAAAGCCTGAATTACATCATAGGCAGTAAAGAGTCCTGTCTCTTCCTCCATTTGCGAGTGCAGCATCACCTGCAGGAGCAAATCCCCAAGCTCCTCCCGCATATGATCGGGGTCATCGTCATCGATCGTCTCCAGCACCTCGTACGTTTCCTCGATCAGATTCTTGCGGATGGAGCGATGGGTCTGCTCCCTGTCCCACGGACAGCCTTCCGGGCTCCGCAGAATCGCGACGATTTCATGCAGCCGCTCAAAGCTTCTGTTGCGCAGCTGCTCGTCCCGGCTTGCCGGAATGTAGATTAGCGATAAATTGCCGTACCCGGTCACATGATCGAGCTCATGCAGCGGAACGCGCAGGATCTGCTCCTGGCCTTCCACACCGAGGGCATGACAGGCGACCACTTCATGGTCATCGGGGTATATCTCCATCAGGCCAAGTTTAACATCGGATGCTGTAAAGGTATCATATACCTGGCCAATCAATGTATGCATGCGCGGATCAAGCTTTACTGTGCCTACATCGGATGCGTCGAGCAGCGCAAAACCCTCGATCGGGTCGAAGCCTAACCGGACGAAAGCCTGATCCAGAAAGCTCTCTCCGCCCCGCACCTCTAGCTGAATGCCTTCCTCCGGACAGCGTCGCCGCAAAATTTGCACAGTCGCTTCGGCCACCATCGGGTGGCCCGGAACAGCATATAGAATGACCCCGCTGTCATCAGCGCTCTGGGCCCTGGCCACCAGCCTATCCGCGATCTCCTCGTAGACGGACGGAAAATCCTCGTGCTCCTCGTAAACCGAGTCAAAGGATTCAAACCGGATGTCCTCTTCCGATTCAAGCCAGGCTACGACGGGATGATCCTTCGTGCGGACGTAGCGCTCCGTCGCTGACTTCAACTGTTTTATGATTCCTAGCGTCAATTGATCCGGATCCCCCGATCCGAGCCCAACCACTATGATCGCTCTGCTCATATCGCTATCGTCACACTCCTGTTCTAGCATCATGTCCTCTACTATAACGCGATTTACGGGGATGGAGCAAGCGGTCCGTCGGCGAGACGCGCAGCGGTACCGTGATCACGGCGGCGCCATGGCAACGCTGAACTCCGTGGCGGTCACCCTAGAAGCTAGGGTGTAGAGCCGAGGAGCAATAGCGGATGCCGAAGCAGGCGTGGACGGCGAGCTGGTGCAGCTGCGCCGCTAGCGCACCAGCCGCAGCCGGCGCAGCGCCGCCACCAGCCGCGGCGAAACGCGCGGCAACGCCGCGAGCTCGGCGGCGCTCAGCAGCCCGGTGCGCAGCACGGCTGCCGCGAACACGGCGGCGCCCACGGCCACGCCGAGCAGGCTCTCGGCGAGCGCCGCCATGCGCCCGCCGCCAAGCGGCAGCGCGCCCGCGCCCAGGCGCACGAGCAGCACGGCGCCCGCCATGGCGACGAGCGCCGCTGCAGGGCGCTGCAGCCGCGCCAGCGCTGCGCGGGCGCCTCGCCGGGCGCGGCCGGTGCGCCGGGCAAGCAGCGCCAGGTTGACTGCTGCTGCAGCGCCGTAGGCGGCGATGCCGGCGAGGGCGGCGCCCGTGATGCCGAGCGGCGGCACGAGCAGCGCGTTCAGCGCGGTCTTGAGCGCCGCCGCGGCGAGCAGGTGCAGCGCAGGGGCGCGCACGTGGCCGAGCCCCTGCAGCAGCGCTGCGCTCACAGTGACCATCGCGCCGGGGGCCGCCGTCCAGGCGATCCACGCCAGCGTCGCGCTGCCGAGGTCGTCCTCGTACAGCATCACGTTGATCGGCTGTGCCAGCAGAGCCAGTCCAGTTGATGCGGCGAGGCCGATCAGCCAGAACCAGCGCAGTGCCAGCGTCGTCTGCCGCTGGATTCCTACCGGATCATTCTTCATTCGCAGCTCCGTCAGCGCAGGAATGAACATCACCGACAGCGAGGAAGCCAGCATCGTTACCAATTGAACGAGCGGGACACCGCGGTTATATATGCCAACCTCCACCATGGCCTGCAGTTCATCAGCTCCCCTGCTTTGCAGCAATCTCGGAAGCGTGAAGGTGTCTACCAGACTAAGGAGCGGAACGGCGAGGGCTGCCAGGCAGACGGGAATCGCATAAGCCAGCATGCCCGCGAGAAGCTTCGTTCCCCTCTCTTCTCCAGCGCCTTTCGCCCGGTCAGGGATATCGATTTGTGAAGCGGCACCAAGCTCCCGGCTAGGTGCCGCGCTCTCCCTTTGCCCGGAGCTGCGGCGCCAATATACAAGCATGACCAGAAGCCCCGCCATCCCGCCGGCGGCTGATCCGGCAAAAGCCCCTCCCGCGATAACATCATCCGCGGCGCCAACCCCCGTCCAGTATAAGAGCAGGACGATCATTACCGTTACGCGGACTGTTTGTTCTGTCACCTGGGAGACTGCCGTCGGCACCATTTCCTGCAGTCCCTGGAAGTAACCCCGCAGAGCGGCAGTCAGCGGGATGAATAGCAGGGCTGGAGCCGCGTTGCGCAGCGCTGGCAGCAGCTGGCTGCTGCCAATGGCACGCGACAGCAGCGGGGCCCCAAAATACAGCATGGCAAAACCGGCCACCCCGAGCAGTCCCATCATCAGGCTGGCCATCCGCAAAACGGACCGCTTGCCGTCCTCTTCGCCCAGCACCTGACGCTCCGCAATGAATTTGGAGACCGCTGCTGGAAAACCAGCTGTGGCAAGCGTAACGATCATCATATAAAACGGGTAGACGGTATTATAAATGCCGAAAACCCCGTCCCCTCCGATGTTTTGCAGCGGAATCTTTTGCAGCGTTCCCAGCAGCTTTGTCACTACAGCGGCCAGCGCGAGGACTGCTGCCCCTTTAAGCAGCTTGGATGGCCGGGGTTCGGTAAACTCGTCTTTCATCATAGGCACCCTACTTTAAAGTTCAAAATATGCATCAGGTACCATTATAAGACGATTTTGCTCCCCGTTAAAGCAACGGCAGATCATGCAGCTCAATAGCTCTGCCATTACCCTAGGACATCACCCGTACTTTTTAAACGGCGCAGTACGCCCTCCATACATGTCCCCACAAACAAACTCCCGCCTGCCAAAACGTGACCAAACCGTTTCGCGCAGCGGGAGACCTTCAGTTATTCAACACAAAATTACTGCTCCATTTGCTTGCCGAGAAAACCTGCGGCCGTCTCTGCCATCTTCGATTCCAGATCCGACATTTTCACGGACTCATCCTTATTCAACAATATTACGGTACCGATCGGGTCGCCGCCTGAAATGATCGGAGCGATAACATAAGAGGAAATAGTCTCAGGATGATCCTTATTAATTTCATAACTTCCCGTGTTCGTCTCCAGCAAAATTTTGCGGCCGTCCATACTGCTTTCCAGCAGGGAACTAATTTGCTTGTCCAAGTACTCTTTCTTGGAGGCTCCAGCCACCGCGATCAGCGTATCCCGGTCTGAAATAAGGGTAATATGACCTGTACTCTCATACAAAGACTCAGCGTATTCCTTAGCAAAGTCGCCCAGCTCGCCAATCGGGGAATACTTCTTCAGAATCACTTCACCGTCGCGATCCACGAAAATTTCCAGTGGGTCCCCCTCGCGAATCCGCAGCGTGCGGCGGATTTCCTTAGGGATAACCACCCGTCCAAGATCGTCAATACGTCGTACAATTCCAGTAGCTTTCATATCACATGTTGCCCCGCTTTCTTAAGAAGTTTTGACTACTGTCTGATGAATATTCCTTACCCTTTGTTACGTTCACTACAAAAGTCCGCGACGACTGCAGACGATTTGCCTCACCTTGCTTGAAGCAAGATTAGCTGGCGATTTGTGTATATGATAAAGGGATCTCGGCTTCTGTGATTCTGACCATAGTATTCATCCCTTTCCAGCACCTTATTCATTCGTTTTGTCCTTGAAATCCGCTTTACACCCCAATTGGGAAAAGAAAGCAGCGCGAAATGATTCGCGCTGCCGCCCAGAATGGTAAGTCGGAAAAACACCTGGTTTTCTCCCTAATTTACAAGAAACCTGAATTCCTTACTTCGTATTGCCTGCATTTCCGTCGGTTTTCTCGCTATTGTTCGCTCCAGCATTTCCGCTGTTGCCAGATTCCTTGCTTGTTCCTTGCGAATCTGTCCCTGCGTTGCCTTCGCTCGCCGGTGGCGTTGCAGCATTGTTGTCAGTTTCTGTGTTGTTTTCCACCTTAGGCAGGTCGATCTTCTTGATGATCTTATCCAAATCCTTGTCCATGAACTCGTCCAGCTTGTTGGAGCCGACCAGGTTCTTAATCATGTCTTTCTCCTCTGCGGTCAAGTCCTCATACTTCTTCTCGGTACGCGATTCCACCCGCATGATATGGTAACCATAATCCGTCTCTACAGGCTCGCTGATTTCGTTGATCTTCAACGTCCGCGCTTTCTCTTGGAACTGCGGCACCCATTGTGTCACTAGCGCATCTTCATACAAGCCGCCATTGTCCTTCGAGCCAGGGTCATCGGAATATTCCTTGGCCAAGGCCGCGAAATCTTCCCCTTTATCCAGCTTGGCCTTGACTTCGTTCGCCAGCTTCAGAGCGTCTTCCTTGCTGCGCTCCTTGCCCTCCGCGTCCGTCAGGCCGATCAGAATATGCCGAACCGTTGCTTTCGTATAATCCTCTTTCGTCGCTTCGAATTCCGCCTTAATGTCTTCCTCCGTAATACCGGCCGTTTGGCTGGCAACTACTGTGAAAATACGGACCATATAGTTCTTCAATTCATCTTCGGTGATGGTTTGAGCATCCAGCATTTGTTTAAATGCATCATCGCCCATTTGCGTTTTGATCGCCTTAAGCTGATCCTCTGCTGTTTTCTTGCCTTCCTTCTTCGCCTTATCATCGGCTTTTCCAGACAAGTATTCATAAGTGATGGCCTGCTTCACCAGAACTTCCCGGAAGTCGTCCAACTCCAGCAGTTGTGCCATTTGAGGCTGAAGTGTTTTCATGATGCGCAGCTCAAGATCAAATTCGTTCTCAGTGATCTCCCCGCCTTCATAGGTGGCCACCACTTTGCCCGAGCTGCCGTTATTTGCTGCTTCTTTGCCTTTATTGTCATCTTTCTTGCCGCATGCCGCTAACATGGAAATCGTTAATACCGCAACCAGCGCAATAAAAAGCGTCTTCCAGGAACGTGCTTTACTTCGAGACATCTTGTAGTTCCCCTTTCAATTTGAACGAAACCTTCAGGGCCTCAAGGAATTGCTCCAACAAACCCATCAATGCTTTATCGTCCAATTCCTTGGTTTTGATTCGGATCAGCATCGCCGAACCCTGATTAAATTGTACACGCCTTCCGAACAGATTGCCAACTTCCGCAAGCTTGGCTGGAAGAATATCCTTCTCCCGCCCATCGAGGAACTTGATGACAGTCTCGTCTCCGCGCCGTGTAATGGATTCGATTCCATAAAGCTTGCCGTAGAGCTTCACCCGGGCCACGGAAAGCAAGTTTTCCACAGCCTCCGGCAATTCTCCAAACCGGTCGAGAAGCTCGTCCTCCAGCTCGGCAACGTCTTCGAAAGCGGCGGCCGAAGCTGTTTTTTTGTAAATCTCGATCTTTTGAATACTATCATAAATATAGTCAGAAGGTAAATACGCATCAATTCCGAGGTCGATGGTCGTATTCCAGGCCGTATCCTCAGGCGACTTTTCGCCTAACATCTCTACCTTCCGCTTCTGGATTTCTTCAGCCAGCATTTGAGAGTACAGGTCAAAGCCTACCGACGCGATAAATCCGTGCTGCTCGGCGCCAAGCAAATTTCCTGCCCCGCGTATGGACAAGTCTCTCATCGCAATTTTGAATCCGGAACCAAGCTCCGTAAATTCCTTGATGGACTGAAGACGCTTCTCTGCCACTTCCGTCAAGGATTTATCCCGCTGATAGGTAAAATAAGCGTAAGCGATCCGATTTGAACGGCCGACGCGTCCGCGCAATTGGTATAGCTGGGATAGGCCCATTTTATCCGCATCATGAACGATAAGCGTATTTACATTTGGGATATCTACCCCGGTCTCGATGATGCTCGTACTGACCAGTACGTCATACTCGCCGTCTAGAAAATCCAGGATGGTCTTCTCCAGCTCTTGCTCAGACATCTGGCCATGCCCAACCCCCACTCTGGCTTCAGGAACCAGCATCGAGATTTGTGCGGCCATCTCCTGAATGCCTTGGACACGGTTATACAGGTAATAGATCTGCCCGCCCCGCGCCAGTTCCCGTTCAATCGCCTCGCGGACCAGAGCCTGACTATGCTCCACGACGTAGGTCTGTACAGGGAACCGGTTCTCCGGTGGTGATTCGATGACCGACAGATCCCGCACGCCCAGCATAGACATGTGAAGCGTTCTAGGTATCGGCGTAGCGGTCAGCGTTAATACATCAACGTTCGTCTTCAGCTTCTTGAGCTTCTCCTTATGGGTTACGCCAAAACGCTGCTCCTCATCGACGATCAGCAGTCCCAAATCCTTGAATACTACGTCCTGGGACAATAGGCGATGCGTCCCGATAACGATGTCGACCGTCCCTTGACGGACACCCTTGATCGTCTCGTTCTGCTCTTTCCGGCTGCGGAAGCGGCTTAAGGTCTGTATGTTGATCGGATAACCCGAAAATCTCTCGCGAAATGTCTCGTAGTGCTGCTGTGCCAGGATCGTCGTCGGCACTAGAACAGCGACCTGCTTCCCTTCAATCGCGGCCTTGAAAGCAGCCCGGATTGCGACCTCTGTCTTGCCGTAGCCAACATCGCCGCATAACAGGCGGTCCATAGGGCGGGACAGCTCCATGTCCTTCTTGATTTCCTCGATCGCCCTGATCTGATCCCTTGTCTCCTCATAGGGGAACATCGCTTCGAATTCCTGCTGCTCGGGCGTGTCTTTCTCAAATCCGTAGCCAGGCGATGCCTGACGTTCAGCATACAGCTTGATGAGGTCGTCAGCGATATCCTGTACGGAGGAACGGACCTTGTTCTTGACCCTCGTCCATTCGTTTCCGCCCAGCTTGTATACTTTGGGTTCCTTATCTTCGGAGCCTACATATTTCTGAATTAAATCAATCTGCTCGATCGGTACGGACAGCTTATCTCCGCCCGCATACATAATATGCATGTAGTCTTTGTGAATGCCGCCGACTTCCAACGTACCGATGCCAAGATATTTCCCGATCCCGTGATTCTGGTGAACTACATAATCGCCAACTTTAAGCTCCGTATAGCTCTTTATGCGTTCGGCATTATCCATGCTCTTCGTAATTTTACGGGCTTTGCGCTGCTTCTTGGAGAACATTTCTCCTTCCGTAATCACGACCAGATGCACCGAAGGCAGCTCGAACCCCGACTGCAGATTCCCTTGCAGCAAGGTTGGCTCTTCAATGCCATAGTCAAGCAGCACCCGCCGCATCCGTTCGATACGCTCCTCGCCGCCAGCTAGCATAATCACGTTGGCTCCGCTTTTCTTCCAGCGGTCCATCTCCGCCTTGAGTACGTTCATTTGGCCATGGAAATCCTGCATCGCCCGGCTGACGAAATTGATAATGTTTTGCGGCTGTACATGAGGCACCTGCCTGAGGAAGAGCGATAGGAACAACGTCTGAAACGGCCGACGGTAAAGAACCTGATCCCCCTCCATCGCAAGCGGCAGATCAGGCAAGCTTTTGCCATTTTGGAACAGATGCATATGCCATTCCGCTTCATCCCGCTCCAGCTGTTTAGCCGTCTCCAGCAGCCTGGCTGGTTCGTCCAGGATCAGCAAAGCGTCTTCCGCCATAAAATCATACAGCGTTTTATTCTCAGGATAGATCAGCGAAATGTATTTATAGTTTTCCGGAAAATACACCTGCTCACGCAGCAGTTCAATTTCCCTGGAAATTTCCTCTTTCAGTTTTTGCTTGGCCTGACGATCGGTCATTTTCTCCAGCTGCTGCTCCAGCCGCTCCGATACAATTTGTGCTGCCTTGGTCAATCGCTCCTTGGAGGCGATAAGCTCCTTGCATGGAGGGATCGATACATGCTTCACCTGATCGATAGAACGCTGATCCGCCGGATCAAACGTACGGATCGAGTCGATCTCATCGTCGAACAGTTCTATCCGGTAAGCGAGCTCCGCAGTCAGCGGATAGAAATCGATGATTCCCCCGCGGATGCTCATCTCGCCACGTGATTCTACCCGTTCAACTCTCTCATAGCCAAGCTCGACCATTTTGCTTAAAAAATGATCCAGCTGCAGTGTACCGCCAAGTGTAATGTCCAGATGCGCGGCAGCCATCGTCTCCGGTGACGGAATAAATCTGCGAATGCCGGAATAAGGCACCACGACAACGCCCCGGAATCCTTGGGAGCATTTGAGCAGTACCTCGATGCGCTGCGCCAGCGTCTCGGGACTTGATACCGCCGATTCCGCCGCGACAAGCTCGTTCGCCGGATACAGCAGCACCTCTTCGGCCGATAGCGCTTCCTGCAAATCCTCTGCAATTTTCTGAGCTGCGAACATATTGTGGGTCACGACGAGAAGGGGACGGCCGGTTTCCCTGTACATCGCGGCCAGCATGATTTGTTTAGACGATCCGGATAAACCGGAGATCAATTGTTCTTTCATTCCCGAATTTACGCCTGCTACGGCAGCCGCAAAATCCGGATCTTTCGAAAAAGCTTGTATAAGTGCTTGTAGCAAATGAGGCACCTCTCTTAAAATACTTACTGAAAATCTATATTACCCGGGTTACGGCCCGTAAACCCGAAGCAAAAAGGAGCCTCAGCAACCGTGCCAAGGCTCTATTCTATCTCCATCGATGTATACCTGCGCTGTTTGTTCCGCCTGGTTCATTGCAGCGGGCTGTTAAGCAAGGTCAGCTCCGGATGATTCGTTAGCGCCTCGGCGCAATAATCGCACGTTACGCGAACCGTCGTATCGCCGCTCGAATCATACGCTATTATATCTCTCCGCTCATCGGGGGTCAAGAAATGGAAGCCGAGCTGCACTTCGGATACGCCAGCCGATTCAATCCGGCCAATTTGGGCGCGGCAATGTCTGCATACATAGTTTATTGCCATCATATGCCTCCTGAAAGATCTTTATACCTTCAGTATGCCCCGAATCGACGTCGTTTAGCCCTTTATTGCCAGCGTTTGTAACATCGTGATCTGTCGGTTTGTCCATCAGCGATTGAATTTAGCCATCGTTTGCTCAAAGGTATGGTCCAGGCTGAATTCCAGTGCATCGCATGCCTCCTCGATCGATTGCTCCAGCAAGGGCTTCTCTTTTTTTGCAAAAGAAGACAGGACATAATCGACAATCGCATATCCGGGCTCAGGCCTGGATATCCCCATGCGGATCCGGTTGAACGTTTGGGTCCCTGTATGCTGGATAATTGACTTGATCCCATTGTGGCCGCCGGCACTTCCTTGGTAGCGAAGACGGTTTCTGCCTATTTCGGTATCCAGGTCGTCATAAACGACGATCATGTCCTCCAGGCTGACTTTGTAGTAGTCCATGAAGGCCCGAACTGCTTCCCCGGACAAATTCATATAAGTCATCGGTTTGATGAGCGCTACTTTTTTTCCGCCGATGATGCCGTCGCCTACCAGGGCTTTGCATTTACTCTGACGGATATCGATGCCATGCCTCTTAGCCAGCTCGTCCAGCGCCATGAATCCGATGTTATGTCTTGTTTTCTCATATTGGGCTCCCGGATTACCGAGGCCTACGATCCATTTCATGAGGTATGGTGTACTCCTTTCATTGAATCTCAACCCTCCCAAACCCTCCCTTACCGTAAGGGAGGGCCCCCAAGGGCTTGGCAGCCCTCGGGACTCCCGCAAATGGGAGTAACGTGGGAGGTACACAAGCGCTCCTGCCCGCTGTCCCCTTCGGGGATGCGCTCTACTTCGGTGCGTGGAACGCTTTTCCCCCTTCGGGTACGTCTTACTTTCAGTTCACCCGGGCAACCTGGAAAACATCCTGCGGGAGGCGCTCTCCCTTCGGGATTCGCTTTGCTTCGTGATCTTCTTCGTGCTTTTATGCGTGACTTCCTGCGGGAGGCGCTCTCCCTTCGGGATTCGCTTTGCTTCGTGATCTTCTCCGTGCTTTATGCGTGACTTCCTGCCGGGAGACGCTCTCCCTTCGGGATTCGCTTACTTCGTGATCTTCTTCGTGCTATTTCTGCGTGACTTCCCTGCTGGGAGACGCTCTCCCTTCGGGATTCGCTTACTTCGTGGGTCTCTCTATATAAACGTAAATACGCCGATAAGGGTTACATCCTCCGTGCAGGAAGATGTAACCCCCGAATAACAAGGAATCCTTATTCGATTTCGAACAGTTTGCTGATAGAGAGCTCTTCGTGAACGCGAATAATCGCTTCTCCCATCAGCGGAGCGACCGACAACACTTTAAGCTTGCTTGTTGGATTCGGATGCGTAATTGGGATCGTATCAGTAACCACAACTTCCTTCAGCGGAGAGTTTTCCAGACGTTCCATCGCCGGACCAGACAGCACAGGATGCGTACAGCAAGCGTAGACTTCTTCAACGCCACCTTCTTTTAAGGCATTAGCGCCAAGAACGATCGTACCGGCCGTATCGATGATGTCATCGACAAGGATGGCTGTCTTGCCCTCAATGTTACCGATGATGTTCATCACTTCACTGACATTCGGTTCCGGACGGCGCTTGTCGATAATCGCAAGCGGCGCATTCAGGAAATCCGCCAATTTCCGGGCGCGTACAACACCGCCATGGTCTGGGGATACAACGACCGGATTCGGAATTTGCTTGGAACGGAAATATTGGGCCAAAATCGGTACTCCGAGCATGTGATCGACCGGAATATCGAAGAAGCCCTGAATCTGCATCGCATGCAGATCCATTGTAATTACACGGTGCGCGCCTGCCTTCTCGATCAAGTTCGCCACCAGCTTCGCCGTGATCGGGTCACGTGAGCGGGCCTTCCGATCCTGACGCGCATAACCGTAATACGGGATAACCACGTTAATGCTCTTGGCTGATGCCCGCTTCAAAGCATCCACCATAACAAGTAGCTCCATCAGATTATCGTTGACCGGCGCGCAAGTGGATTGCACGATGTACACGTGGCAACCTCGAACGCTTTCGGACAGCTTCACTTGGATTTCTCCATCGCTGAAGCTGGTCGTTTCCGAATCTCCCATAGGGATGCCGATATAATCAGCGATTTGATGCGCCAGTTTTGGATTAGAGTTACAGGTGAATATCTTCAGTTTAGAATCACAATAAGTCATAAAATAAAAACCCTCCGTGCTGTTATCGATAGTTCAAATCGATTCTGGTCATTAAAATGGTTACTGCGTCTAACATCCTTTGCCGTTGTTGTCATGCCTTTACTGCCTTACATCCAGATTCCTCGGCTTTACTTTTGAACGCATACTTCTATATTACACTATCTTGCCTTAACATTACTAATAGAGCTTGTTCACTTTCGTGAACAGGAGTTAAGATTGTTTTTCTTTATCGCGTTTTGCCTTGGCTCTGCCACGGAGTTTCTCCGCATATCCCGCCTTATTCTCCTGCCGGTTTCTGGCGATGGCCAGGTCATTATCCGGAACGGAATGGGTGATGGTAGAGCCTGCAACGACGTATGCGCCTTTGCCGATCTTCACCGGTGCGATCAAATTGACATTGCTGCCTACGAACGCATCATCCTCGATTTCGGTAATAGACTTATTATAACCATCATAGTTAACGGTTATCGCACCGCAGCCAATATTTACATTCTTGCCTACTTTAGCGTCCCCGATGTAGCTCAAATGGGACACCTTGGAGCCTTCGTCGATGGAAGCGTTCTTGATCTCTACAAAATCCCCGACTTTGACATGCGCTCCAAGCTTTGCTCCCGGACGCAAATAAGCGAAAGGTCCAACGGTAGTCTCGCTGCCTACTTCAGCATCCATGAGTACCGACTGCTTCACCTTCGCCCCATTGTGAATTTGGCAATTATTTATTTCCGTCCCTGGCCCGATCACGCAGTCCTCGCCAATGACCGTATTGCCCGCGATCGAAGTTCCCGGATAAAGGATCGTATCCGAGCCGATTTGCACGTCCGCTCCGATATACGTCGATTGAGGATCGATAATGGTGACCCCATTTAACATATGTTTCCGGTTAATTCTTTCCCGCATAAACTGCTCTGCTTCGGAAAGGGCTAACCGGTCGTTGACTCCGATCGATTCCGCATAATCCTCGGTCATATAGCCTTCAACAGTTTCCCCGGAATTGACAAGAATACCAATGACATCCGTCAGGTAATATTCTTGCTGGGCATTGTTGTTCGTAACTTTGCTAAGAGCAGCAAACAGCTTCGCATTATCAAAACAATAAGTGCCTGTGTTGAATTCCTGCACGGCATCTTCTTCCGGAGAACAATCCTTCTGTTCTACGATTCGCACAACAGAACCATTCTCCCCCCGGATCACTCGGCCATACCCCTGAGGGCGTTCCGTCCAGGCTGACAGCACGGTAGCCGCTGCACCGCTCTTTGTATGCAAAGCGATGAGCGATTCCAGTGTCTCCGGCTTCACAAGCGGGGTATCTCCGCAGATGACAATGGTAACTCCTTCTTCATCCTTGAACAGCGGCTCTGCTTGTCTTACAGCATGGCCCGTGCCGAGCTGCTGCTCCTGCAGCACATATTCTGCCGATGTTCCGAGATAAGATTTCACTGCTTCTGCACCGTGGCCTACCACCACAATACTTCGTTCACAATTGATTTGCTTTACCGTGTCCAGGACATGCCCGACCATCGGTTTGCCGCAAACGGGATGGAGCACTTTATAAAGCTTGGACTTCATGCGCTTCCCCTGTCCTGCAGCAAGAATAATCGCTAATCTTTTCAAGGCCCCGGCCTCCTTCTCTTGAACTCATTACTGAATATATCTTATTTAACACAAAAAGAAAAGAGAGCCATGTATCATGGCTCCCTTTTCTTCGAACCCCAATTGGTTAGACAAAACCAGTACTTAAGCCCCTTCTTCAATAACTTCTTCCTGGTCAGCAGCGCGCTCGTATTCAGCCAATACTGCGGCTTGAATCTTCTCGCGTGTGCCGGAAGAAATTGGATGAGCGATATCCCGGAACTCCCCGTCCGGTGTTCGCTTGCTTGGCATTGCTACAAACATTCCATTATTTCCGTCGATGACGCGAATGTCATGAACAACAAACTCGTTATCGATGGTAATGGATGCAATTGCCTTCATTCTGCCTTCCGAGCTGACTCGGCGGAGCCTTACATCCGTAATTTGCATATGTGTTCACCACCTTTTTCCATCAGGGACTTGGTGTAATATTCCACATAGCCAACGGAAATCCTCCTTTTTTATGGAACAAAATACCCTAAATTCAGGAATTTTTTTGAAATCATGAGGTTTTCGACATGATTCGTCTATAACATAGCCATTTTTTGATGAATCGACAAAGCTTCAAAACGGTTATTTTGAGAAATAGTTGCCTGGCTCTACTTTGATTTCCTTACCCTTGGCATCGACCACCGTCAACGCGGCCAAGGATACGTAATCCTGAAGCAATCTTTGCTCCGATTCGATCTCACCGGACTCGACCAGGACGCCTACGCCGGCAACCTCAGCATTAAATTCGGCCAATAGGTCTACCATCCCCTGGATCGTGCCTCCGGCCTTCATGAAGTCGTCCATAATGAGAACTCTGGATTTCTCTTTCAGCGCGCGCCGGGACAGGGTCATCGTATGCAGGCTTTTGTGCGATCCCGATACATAATTGATGCTAACGGCCGACCCCTCGGTAACCTGATGGTCCCGCCTCACCAGCACAACTGGTAAATTCAGCTCAGCCCCTGTGGCATAAGCGAGCGGGATTCCTTTCGTCTCCACGGTCATAACACAATCGATTTCACGGTCAGCGAAAGCAGTCGCAAATAATTTACCGGCCTCGTTCATAAGCGCAGGCTGACCCAATAAATCAGACATATACAAATAACCGCCCGGCAAAATGCGATCTGGCTGCGATAGTTTCTCACACAGCTGATTGATAAATGTAAGAGCATGCTCTTGGCTCACTTTAGGAATATACTTTACCCCGCCTGCAGCCCCGGCCAAAGTATGCAGTTCTCCCATGCCTTCGCTTTCAAATACTTCCTTAATAATCGCCAGATCCTCGCTGATCGAGGATTTGGCCGCCCCGTAACGTTGTGCAAAAGTGGTAAGTGGTATCAAATGATGGGGACGTGACAATAGAAATCGCGTCATTTCCACCAATCGAGCGCTTCTCTTTAATTTTTTCACGAAGTACCCCTCTAAATCCGAATATTTTAATGAAAATATTACACGATTGTACGCCTTTATTCAAGTCTTCCCTTAAGTCAGCAGGCGCACAGCGTAAACTTCTTTGCAAAAGCCGCGCAGCCCGTTATAAATCCGGAACGCCTTGGATTCCTTGGAAACCAGGCCGAATACTGTAGGCCCGCTGCCGGACATGAGTACGCCGTCGGCCCCAAGCTTCAGCATCGTTTCCTTCAGATGCGCTACCTCTGGATATAACCTCAGGGTCACTTCCTCCAATACGTTCCCTAATTCCTCGCATACCTCAGGAAAAGAAGATCGTTCAATCGCCAGTCGCATGCGATCGGCAGAAGGATGCTCCTTCACCTGATCACTGCGGAAGCGCCCGTAAATTTCCGCGGTCGATACATTAATAGGCAGCTTCGCTAGCACAACCCAGCACTGCGGCGGATTGGGAAGAGGGGTTAACTGCTCCCCTCGGCCAGTCGCAAGCGCCGTTCCGCCCGTTATGCAGAAAGGGACGTCGGACCCCAATTCAGCACCAAGCTGCTTCAATTCCTCTACAGGGATGTTCAGATCCCATAACCGGTTCAAGCCGCGAAGGGTAGCTGCCGCATCGCTGCTGCCGCCGGCAAGGCCTGCAGCTACCGGGATATTTTTATCCAAATGAATATACACGCCGCTGCGGACGTTGTACCGCTCTTTAATCAGCTTAGCCGCCTGGAAGGCCAGATTCTTCTCATCCAGCGGGATATAGCCAGCCTGGCTTGAAATAATGATGGTATCCCGGGACAGGGCTTCCATTTCTAAACGATCGGCTAAATCCACCATGGTCATGATCATTTCAACCTCATGATAACCGTCCGGCCGCTTATGTAATACATCCAGCATCAAGTTGATTTTCGCTGGAGCTTTCTCGTAAATCTTCAAGGCGTACACCACCCTCAGCATGTCCATGGAATCTTTTCTTGCGCGTTATGCAAGCACTAACGTTTACCATATTATAAATTTAACTGCGGCCTGCGTCCATTGCAGACGGTCAAATACCTGCCGAATGTACGCTTAATTCTCAATATGTTAACAAACAAGGGGCCTTCCCGAGTCAGGAAAGCCCCTTGTTGATTTATTGCCGTGCAGCCGCACGTTCTGCCAGTTCGATGGCTCTCTTCACCATATTTCCAGCATCCTTGGCTTTAATGCCTCCCCAGCCCTCCTGCTGAACGGTGTCGTAGAACCCCAGTTCCTTCGCAAGCTCCATCTTCAGCTCTTCCGACATTACACTACGCCGTCTCCGCGCCATGGCATGTCCCTCCTTACAGAATGATGGATATTGGATAGTATGCGCCGCTGGCAGCTCATCATACGGCGAAATACCTTCCAGGGATGCGCTTCTCGCCAATAAAGAAAAAAACGGCGCCGCGCAACGCGGACAGCCGTTTATTTAGCTCATCATGATGCTCACTATTTAATATACGTAATCCGCATCTCGTTATCGCTGCTATCGTCACAAATCATCACTTCAACGGATTCGGTAAGTATATCGGCATAACTGTAAGACACTCGCTTAAAAGTCTGTTGCTCTTCATCCAATTTCACGATAAAGACAGATGGATATGTCTCTTCCAATACACCGGTACGTTCGACGGTCTTACGGCGACCACCGTTCGCACGCAGCATAATTTTCTGTCCTACGTAAGCGTCGAGACTATGCTTAATTTCCGACAGCGTATTTTTAGCCATTGCCTGTGACCACCTTCTTTCTTTGTCCATTATACAAGGAAGGAAGTCATTTGTCAAACTGAAATAAATAATTATATCAGGGAGAAAAAAGTATTGTCAACGATTTTTTTTCGACATCTTTTTATGAGGAGATTTATTTGCCATAAATCCGGGGTAAACTGCATAATTCGGCGTTTTTCGGCGGATTGTAGTTCCTTCCCAAAAAACAAAAGAAGCACCTCACGGTGCCGCTCACAAACCATAATATATGAAAATAAAACCTTACATGGATGGAACTACCTTCAGGGTAGTTAAATCTTTGAGCTTAGGCAGACCGATCCGGTAGCTTCCTCGTGTTTCAATCCCGCCGACGCCCTGCGTCCCGCTGATCGTATTATTCAAAACATCCATCATACTGATTGTATCGCGGATCGACGTAAAGGATATCTTTGCGGCAATGTAGACCGGGTCAAGCGCGTGAATAAGCACGCGGGAAGGCGAGCTGGCAAAGTTCGCCCCAGCTTGCAGCAAAGCTTCAAAATGGGACTGGCACGCCCCAGCGACGACCGTTAACGCATCAAAGTTGCGCTCATACTGTCTAGCGGTCTGTACTGCCTCTACAAAATGGCTGGAGTTCTTGTAACTCGTCAAATTATACAGATCCGCATGCGGCCGGTTCTTAAGTACGCCATCATGCCCCGTTATGACCACGATGTCCGGGTGGATGCTCGGAAGGAGACGGTACAAGACGCTCGCCATTTGCGACTCCGCCACATAATAGCCATGGACGGGAACGCGAAGCTTCTCATACAGCTCCAGACTCTTCTTCAAGTACCTCTCGTCTCCGTCCAAATGCAGAACCTTGCCTGGGACCTCGAAATAGGACGGCTCGTTCTGCGCGTACCACAATGGATTCCCCAAGCTGGCCTGATTGCGCTCGGTTTGCTCCTGACGATCACGATGCAGCCGTTTTAACGACTCCGTGGCCTTAATGCGCGCTCTTCTAGCCTTCTCGCTTGGAGAGGCTGGGTCAACCTTAACGAGATCATGCAAAGGAGCATCGGCCAGCAGCCTAAACTCCGTCCCCTTAATCATCGCTTCATTCCGCTGTATGCTTTCCACCCGGAAAGTCACGTCCCCGCCGTACGACTTCCGGACTACCAAGTCTCCCAAGTTCGTCAAATAAATCACCTCTACCCTAAGGTATGGGCGAAAGCGGGGATTGGTTACAGGACCGGTTATTAAAAAAGCCCTCTTTTGACCACGAAGCAGTTATTAATGCTTCAAGCCTGCAGCTAACAATACGTTGCTAAGCACGGCATACTCCTGCAGAGACAGCGTCTCCGCCCGACGGCTCGGTTCTATGCCTGCCTCGGCAAGAAGCTGCTCCAACCGTTCGCGGCCTTCCTTCGGGAAGAAGCGGCTCTTCAGATTATTGGCGATGGTCTTCCTTCTTTGAGCAAAGGACGCATGGACAACATCGAAAAAGAAGGCCTCGTCCTCCACCGATACCGGGGGCTCCTTCCGAACGGTTAAACGGATTACGGCTGACTCCACATTCGGCTGGGGAATGAACACCGTATGCGGCACGATACAGACGAGCTCCGGCTCGCTGTAATACTGCACGGCGATGCTGAGACTGCCGTAAGCCTTGCTCCCAGGAGAAGCCGCCATACGCTCAGCAACCTCCTTCTGAATCATTACGACGATATGCTCGAGCGACAGCCCTTCCTCCAGCAGCTTCATCAAAATCGGCGTGGTAACGTAGTAGGGCAAATTGGCCACGACACTTACGCCGGACACATCTTTGAACTGCTGTTCAAACAGCTCGCGCAAATTTAGCTTCAGCACATCTCCATGCACGACATCAACATGCGGATAAGGCTCCAGCACTTCCTCCAGAATGGGGAGCAGCCGCTGGTCGATCTCCACGGCGGTTACCTTGGCGGCCTGCTGAGCCAGCTTCTCCGTGAGGGCCCCGATGCCGGGTCCGATCTCCAAAGCCCCCTTGGTCTTGTCTAGGCCTGCCGCTTCGATGATGTTGGCTAATATATTCTGGTCGATCAGGAAATTCTGACCGAGGCTTTTCTTAAATGAGAATCCATGCCGCTGAATAATTTCCTTTGTGCGGCGCGGCGTTGATATATCTTCTCTACTCATGGCACTTTATACCCCTTTGTCCTCCAATTGAGCCAGCGCAGCCAGAAACTCCTCCCGACTAATCCGAAATACGTTAAGCCGTTTGTAAAGCTGCTTGCCGTTGCAATAACCGATGCCAAGCAATTCACCGATCAAGCGCCTTCTGGCGGCGGCTGAAGGGTGAACGATCAAGCCGGCGTCTATTAAGTCTTCCCAATCGATGAGCGTGTCATCAGCCTCAACTGCTTCCATCTCGGTATGCACACGTGCCAGCGCTTCCCGAATGGCTTCGGGAGAGGCATTCTCCACACCGATATCACCGCGCCGCGTAGCATCGGCCTCCCGCAGGAAAGCATGCTTGCAGCCCGGTACCCGGCCTGCGACAATTTTGCGGATTCGCTCGCCAGCATGGTCAGGATCAGTCAAAATGATGACCCCGCGCCGCTCCTGCGCCAGCTCAATCTTGCGCAGCACGGTCTCGTTGATGGCCGAGCCTCCGGTTTCAATCGTATCGGCCTGCACGGCCCTTTTGACGGCAACGGTATCGTCCCGCCCTTCCACGACAATAACCTCTTTAATCATGGGAACAAACGACCCTCTTCCTCATACGCAAAAAGAAGAGGACTTCTCCTCTTCTTTCCATACCTTTTTCATTTATCTATAGTATCTTATTCCTTTTACAAAGTAAAACAGGAATTAGTTCAATTCTGGTTTGTTTGGACCGATAACATACACCGTGCGTCCCTTCTTGCGCCCGAAGTTCTTCGCCGATTGCAGGCTATCGAAGTAAACGTCCATTTTGTTGCCCTTGATGGCGCCACCTGTATCCTCGGCTCTGCGGAACCCAATGCCTTCGATATATACCCACCAGCCCATAGGAACAACGTTCTTGTCTACGGCGATCGTTCTGCCTTCCGTTACGCGTGTCCCGGAGGCGGTCTTCGTACCGATGCCATCCTCTTCGGCGGAATAGGCGGTTAGTGTGACGTCTTTAAGCACTTTTTTATATTTAAATGAGACGCCGCCTTTGGTTGTCGTTCCACTGATATCCACTTTATCCGCAGTGCGGGTAATATTAGCGGCGAGCACAGCCTCGGGCTTAGGCTTCGTACCTACAGCGACTACCTTGTCCTGAGCCTTCGTCTCGATCTCTTTGCTCAGCCAACGCTTGGATACGAAATTTCCGTCTTCATACACTTTTTCGATGTGATGTACAACTACTCCTTCGCTGCCCTGCTGCAGCACCTTCGTCTGCCCCTTCTCCAAATTAGGATCCGAGGTTTTGACGACGGCAAATGGCACGGTCTCTTTCGTCTGTACTGTTTGCTTGGATACGCGCACCACTTTGATCTGAAGATCGGAAGTAACTTTGCTGCTTAAATCCGGAGTGATCTTGTCATCCGGGTTTACGGTAATGCCAAGCTCGTTGATAATGCCCTGTACACTGGATTGAGTCGTTAGATGCGACTTTGTCTTGCCATCCACGTTGACTTGCACCGGAACCGCCCTTACGATAACGATCCGGTCCCCCTTCTTCAGGGAGCTCTCAAGCGGCCGTGATATGCTATCACCCTGGCCCAGCACGATGGAATGTTCATCCAGTACTTGATTCACTACAGATTTACGGGTCTCGATCTCCTGGATCTTCCCGTCTATCACCAAGTAAATGTTCTTGCTGTTGCCGTTCAGCCAAATCAGAATAACGATGATCGCTGCAACAGTTAACAACGTGACGACCGATATCTGACGTAGGTTCTCATGCTTCCATCGCAATGCGTAAGACATACTGGATGAGCGTGATTCATGGGTCTCTTCTTTCTTGAAAATGCCCACTTTCCGTCCTCCTTCATAGTCCCGCCCTAGGTCAATGCATGATGAGATGTTGACGTGACTATTCCCGTTTTTTACGGAATGCTAGAACTGCAGCATTCCGCATCCTACCCCAGTCTGGTCGGCAATTGTCACCTCCTGTTTTACAACAGTATGATGACCCTATTACAATTATTCAAAACAAAAGAAGCCGGAAGAAAGAGTTAGAGCAACTCTTTCGTGGCTCCTGTAGGTCTTGGTGTAATAGGATGCACGAAGTTGCCTCTCTTAACACGCTTACGAGGTTAGCTGTCGGGTTCGGACGAAGAGAGCCGCCCTTTCTCGGTTCATTCGCTCATGGCGCAATGACCTTGAATTCACCCCAAAGATCCTGCAAAGAAATCAAATACGGCAACGTTGTAAATGAAAACATTTCATCAAGCCGTATCCGGTTCCCCCGTTCTCCTCTACGGAGACTCAGCGAGACTGGTTCTGGAACATGATTCGATGGCCATAGGCAATACGCCAAACTCGGCCAAATCGATCACTGAAAAGATTCTATCCTGTTTCAATGCATGTTGTAAAGGACGAATCAAGAACGTTTTCTTAAGAAAAAGGTTAAAAAAATGTAATAGACTCGGTGTTTTAAATTAAAATGCATTAATCTTTCCAGAAATCTCTTCTTTTCACCGCTTTTCCTCCCGATTTCACCGAATGGAAAATAGTTCCAGCGCATTGCGGGTTGTGATTTCTGCAATTTCTTGGAAGGACAACCCTTTTAATTCAGCGGCTGCCTCTGCCACTAAATGGACATAGGCGGACTCATTTCTCTTTCCACGATAAGGATGCGGAGTCAAATAAGGGGAGTCTGTTTCAATCAATAACCGGTCGAGCGGTGTTTGTTTCAACACCTCTTTAGGCTGTTTTGCGTTTTTGAAGGTAATCGGGCCCCCGAAGGACAAATGAAATCCCAAGTTCAGACATAATTTGGCCGTTTCCCAGCTCCCCGAAAACGAATGCATTACTCCTCCGACTTCATGGGCTTTCTCTTCCCGCAAAATACGCACTGTATCCTCATGAGCATCCCGGTTATGAATGACGATTGGCATTCCAAGCTCCCGAGCCAGCCCGATCTGCTTGCGGAATACGGCATGCTGGACATCCTTGGGTGAAGTATCCCAATAATAATCAAGACCAATCTCTCCAATGGCAACTACTTTCTCATGGCGGCATAATTCAGCAATCCAGTCCAAATCCTCTTCCTTCATCGTGATGGCGTCCTGGGGATGCCAGCCGACGGCGGCATATATGAAGTCGTAGCTCTCGGCCAGCTTCATTGTGGTAGGAATCGTTTCCCGATTAAAACCGATGTTGATCATGCGCGTAACTCCCTGTTCCACCGCGCGAGAAATCGTTTCCTCGCGATCCTCGTCAAACTGCTCCGCGTCCAAATGCGTATGTGTATCCACTAACATGGCGATAACCCTCCTGTAATTAAGTTTCCTGTCCAAAAATACGAGCTAAATCGGCAGGCAGCTGAGAACAGACCGCCTGTAGTTTATTGTCTGGAAAGTACAAATAAAATTTACCCCGCTGTATGCCGCTAATCGACCGGACAATATCGGAAACCTCCGATATTTCCACCAAGCGCTCCTGCTTGTCCAGCAGCAAAATTTGCTTGCCGCGAAGTTCTTCGTCAGGACGAGACACATCATAAGGCAAGTCCGTCGGAAAATCAATGATCAGATCATAATCCGGATTTAAGCCCAATTTTCGGAATTCTTCGCGAATTTCCCTTATTTTCTCCAAATCGAGCGAATCCAGTTCAACATATTTGTACAATTTACGATCCATAAAACGGGTGCAAAGATCAGCGAGCAGGGGATCAGCCTCATGTTTCCACTGCATAAAAGCCGTTTGAATTAAAGCTTCATCTAATAGCAAATATTGCTGCACTGTCAGTTCAGAGTTGAACAAGCCTGGTAAAGGGTTGGGAAGAAAGGAAAATGAATACCCCTCCGCATATAGCTCCTTGGCCCGTCGAAAAATTTGCCGCAAAATAATTTCCGAGCTCCGCGTCACCGGATGGAAATAAATCTGCCAATACATTTGATAACGGGACATCAAATAATCCTCTACCGCATGCATGCCGGTCTCTTTCACTACAATCCGTCCCCGGTATGGCCGCAGCATCCGCAAAATCCGATCCATATCGATCGTACCGTAATTGACGCCGGTGAAATAAGCATCCCTCAGCAAATAATCCATACGGTCAGCATCTAGCGGACTTGTCACCAGATTTACGACAATTTCATTGGGATAGTCCTTCCGTATAACAGAAGCTACTTTCTCCGGGAAGTCCTCGCCCATTCGCTTTAGAACATGCCCTACTTCCGTATCGCCAAGCAAAATGCGGCAGGTCCAGTCCTCATGATTCATGTCGAAGGCTTGTTCGATAGAATGGGAGAAGGGGCCATGCCCCAGATCATGAAGCAGCGCCGCGCAGAGCGCAACAAGCCGCTCCTCCTTCGGCCAGTCCGGATAATTATTTCGCTCGAACTGGGAAATGATTCGCCGTGTGATCTCATATACTCCTAAAGAATGAGAGAATCTGCTGTGCTCTGCACCATGAAAGGTCAAATAAGAAGTGCCAAGCTGCCGAATCCGGCGAAGCCGCTGAAATTCCTTCGTATTAATAAGTAACCAGATCAATTCATCCTGAACATGAATATAATTATGAACAGGATCTTTGAATACCTTTTCTTCGCGAAGGTTATGCATGGCCAATTCTCCTTGTTTTCAATTTATTTTGAAACTACAAGAATTTAACTTCACAGGTCATGTCGAGAGATTCGACAAAGCTTGTCGAATTTTGACTAATATAGTCATGTTAGATGTCAGAAGTTTGTCGAATGCTTAAAAAGCCCGGTATAAAAGCAGTTTTTCAAAACCACTCGTACATTTATATCTTTAATTTAGTAATTTAACTGAACTCTACCATAAATAGGTTGACTGTTTTGGGAAACGTTGGTATTATAAATATCATAAAAGATAGAAGTTTGTCGAATAATGACGCTTTTAAAAGTTTTGTTAAAATTTCCGCGAGAGGGGTATCATCAGTCATGATGAAATCAACAGGTATTGTTAGAAAAGTAGATGAGCTGGGTCGTGTAGTTATTCCTATCGAATTGCGTCGTACGCTCGGAATCGGAGAGAAAGATGCGCTTGAGATTTATGTAGACGGCGAGCGTATTATGCTGAAGAAATACGAGCCTGCCTGCATCTTCTGCGGCAACGCTGAGAACGTAACATACTTCAAAGGTAAAATTGTTTGCCATGAATGCCTCACAGAAATTCCAACACCTGTGACAAATTAAGAATTATAGTATATAATAGACTTACTGAATCTGTTAATTCTAACCTTTTTCATATCTCCTTGGTGCCTTCTTCGGCTTGAACCCGGCCGAATGAAGGCCCCCTTTTTTTGTGCTCCCCTATTTTTTGCCTATATTTTGGTCATTTTGCCACCCATCGCTATATCAACGACTGATAAATATCCCTCTTGGATACCCCCCGATCCTGCGCGGTCTTCTTCATTGCCTCCTTTCGGGATAACCCTTCCTCTTCGTAGTGTAACACATGATCATGGATAGATAGAGATTGCCACCAGGCGTTCCGCTTCTCTTCAAGCTCCCCTGGGTCAGCTCCGTCCACTACAATGCAATATTCCCCCATCGGCGGATGCTCCTCCAGCCATTCTAGACATGCCTCGACCGTTCCCCGGGCCATTTCCTCAAAGCGTTTCGTCAGCTCACGAGCCAGAACTACTCTCCGGTTCCCTAGAACAGCGAGCATGGATTCCAGAGTTTTGATCAGACGATGCGGGGATTCGTAAAATAACAATGTGCTCTGTTCCTCCTGCTGCATATGAAGTATTTCATCCCGCTCCCTCTGTTCCCTGGGAAGAAAGCCAATAAATTTGAAACTGTCCGTAGGCAGACCGGAAACGATTAAGGCCGATAAAGCCGCATTTGCTCCCGGCACAGGTACAACGGATATTCCCGCCTCGATCGCCAGCTTCACCAGGTCGCTCCCAGGGTCGGAAATGGCAGGCAGACCGGCATCGCTGACGAGAGCCAAATTTTTTCCTTCTATTATAAAGCGTATCAGTTCCGGTCCACTAGCCACCCGATTATGATCATGGTAACTCAGCAGCTTGCCCGGCGTAATTTCGAAATGGGACAGCAGCTTTCTCGTCTGTCTCGTATCCTCTGCCGCGATAATATCCGCTTCCCGCAGTATGCGCACTGCCCGATAAGTCATATCCTCCAGGTTACCGATCGGCGTGGCGACCAAATAGAGCGTTCCACAGCCGGATAGTTGACCCTGCTGCTGCTCGGCGAAGCTTCTCTGCACCTTTACACTCATCATTTTCCCTCTTTTGACCCGTAATATATTTCGTATATTTCTTTGCAGTATTCCCCATTCTCCTCATATACGATCAGCGGCGGCAGTACCCTTACATCCGGCTTGCCATCACGCAGTGCTTCAATAAGCACCATGTTCGCCTCCATGCCTGCCCGCGGATGAACGAAGCGAATAATCTTAGGCTCAAGTCGATATTGCCGTAGAAGCGTCATAATTTCACCTAGCCGCTGGGGCTTGTGCACCATCGACAGTTTGCCCCCGGTTCGCAGCAGTCTCATGGAGGAGCTGATGACCTCCTCCAGCGTGCAGTGAATCTCATGCCTGGCAATGGCTTGATGCCGATTCAGCTTCAAATCCCCGCCGGTCAGCGGCATATAAGGCGGATTCACCGTCAGTGCATCGTACGCACCGTGCCCTGTCTGTTGTACAAGCTCCCTCAGGTCTCCCTCACGGATGGTGACCCGATCCTGCAGAGCATTCAGCTGTATGCTGCGGCGCGCCATATCCGCAAGCCGGGGCTGTATTTCAATTCCCTCGATCTGCGCCTCCGTACGCGTGGACAGCAGCAGTGGAATCACGCCATTGCCCGTGCATAGATCAATGATTTTACCCCGCTTCGGTACGGCTGCAAACCGGGCCAGCAGTACGGCATCCATAGAGAAGCTGAACACCTCGTCACTTTGAATAATCCGTAAATGATGCGTCAGCAGATCATCCAATCTTTCTTTTCCGTATAAAGGTATTTCCATCGGCAATTGGCCTTTCGTCATTATATACTCGCCTTTCTTTTGAACAGGTGATTGAAAAAAACCGTAGGAAGCTCCTACGGCTTTGCTTATTTATTCAGAAAAGACAAACAGAACAGGCAATCGCCTTCCGTTCGTAAATGTCCATAATACACGTTGCAAATATGGAATCCCTCATGATACAGACGTGCGAGATTGTCATACCCTTCCCCGACAATATCAATCGCTTCTGGCGGCTCCTTGCCTTCTGGCAAGGTGGATTCGCCTTGGTCTGGAGATAACGGAAGGCGCCCTTCGGTGGACTCCCGCTTTAAAATCTTGCGTAATTGCTCATTCTCCAGTCGAAGCTGCTGATTCTCTTCCACTAGCTTTTTCACCTCGAGCATCAGCTTGCTCAATTCGCCGTGAACGGTTCCCATTTGTGCATCCAGCGCCTGCATATGCGTAAAAATATCTTTATTCTCCAAGTTCCCACCCCAGAGTCATCTCTAAAGTTCTATCATGAAAACTCATTATTTAACGACAACATCATCTAAAGGAAGTTCCTTGACCTTACCTATTTCAAATAATTGCACATGAACCGAACGCGAGCCCGCATTCAGCCCCACGACTTTCCCTTCACCAAGCGAAGTAACGACCATCTTGCCTACCGACGGCAGCTCTTCCTTCACACTCTCGTAGTTATCATGCTCAAATTTCAAGCAGCACATCAGTCTTCCGCAAAGCCCGGAAATCTTTGTCGGGTTCAGCGACAAGCTCTGATCCTTAGCCATCTTGATCGATACGGGCTCAAAGTCGCCCAGCCAGGACGAACAGCATAGGATGCGTCCACATGGACCGATCCCGCCGAGCATCTTGGCTTCATCCCGGACTCCGATTTGGCGAAGCTCGATCCGCGTACGAAAGATACTGGCCAAATCCTTAACGAGTTCACGGAAATCGACCCGGCCTTCAGCCGTGAAATAAAAAATGATTTTGTTGCGGTCAAATGTAAACTCGACATCGACCAGCTTCATTTTGAGATCATGATCTTTGATTTTATTTAAACAAGTGGCAAAAGCATTCTTTGCCGCAAGCTTGTTCTCTTCCACAACACGGGCGTCAGCATCGTCTGCAATCCGAATGACCTTCTTCAGCGGAAGAACGACATCCGTTTCTCCAACCTGCTTCTTCCCGACGACAACCTTGCCGTACTCGATCCCGCGCGCCGTCTCAACGATGACGCTCTGTTCCTTCTCAACCGGAAGCTCCAAAGGATCGAAATAATATATTTTGCCCGCTTTCTTGAAACGGACACCTACTACAGTGTACAAAAACTTACCCCCTCGTCTAGCACTGGCACTAATAAATATGTGACCTTTCAAATAAATCCCTGTTATTGCATGGGAGAAAGTTTACTGCAAGTTCCGGCGTCGTCCATCAGGTCTGTATCTCTATAATTATCCTTCAACGCCAATTAAAAACTGCTCTACGCAAAGCTGGCCATTCATATTCTGTCTTAGCTTCTTCCGGCTCTCCGCCGCCAGCGCCATGGCCTGAATCCAATGCTCCTGACTACGGCTGGAAGCATGCCGATTGATGAAATCCAGCTCATCTATGAAAACAATCCGGTCATGCCGGCGATAGAGCGCATGGAGCATGTCCTTAAACCACAAATGGAAAAGATTAAACAACATGTCCAAATGATCGCTGAGGCCAGCCTTGAAAATAGTCTGCTGCGCTGTAATTAAAGGAGTCCCTCCACGTCCTGAGGCTTCCTTCCCTAATTGTAACACTACGTTTCTAATTTCTGCAAACCAATTCTGCTGTAGAAGCTCGCGGCATGGACCCAGTCCTGCAGCCAAATGAACGGCACACCTCACCAAAGTGGGCGGAAACCCCTCGTTTGATAAAATCTGGAGCATTTGTTCCGGATCCAGCGGCGTAAATGGCACCCACTGTGCCCGGGATTGAATGGTCGGAAGCAGGGCCCGTCCGTTATCCGACAACAAAATGGCCACGGCCGGAGACGGCGGCTCCTCCAGAAACTTCAACAAGCTGTTCGAAGCCTGAACGGTCATTTTCTCCGACTCGTCGATAATATAAACCTTCGGATTCCCGCCTTCCGAACGATATGAGAAAATCCGCTGTAAGTCGCGGATTTGATCAATCTTGATGGTCGAGCCCTCAGGAGCGATATAATGGAGATCGGGATGATTGCCATGCAATACTTTACGGCATTCCAAGCATTCCCCGCAAGCATCCTCGCCGTCCTCCGTGCAGAACAGCGCCTGTACGAATGCCATCGCCATCTCCTTCTGTCCGCTTCCCGGGGGCCCGCTGAATATATAGGCATGCGATATCTGGTTGCGGCGAAGACCACTTTGCAGCAGTGCCTTAGCCGTATCCTGCCCCAAAATTTGCTCAAATGACATTTGCGATTTCATTCCTTATTAAGTCGATTCACATCTTAATTATGCTTCTTGTTAAGAAACTAAAAACAAAGATTGATCAGCATGCCTCTGATCTCGCCCATTTTCTGAAGCAGCTCAATTTTCCCCTGCTCCGTCTCCAGAAGCTCATCAGCCATCTCCAGCAAAGCTGCGTCGATTTCGTCCAGCAGCTTATAGCGCTTGCCTCGACCGCGGCGATCCCAGCCCCTGGAATCCTTCATGCCTACGCCGCGCCGTACCGTGTCTTCCATAAATCTTTTGACAAGAAGACGATATGCCTTCAGCTCGCGAATGGTCATGGACCGGGCCAGGCGGTCACCCTGAAGCTGAATCTCCTTAAAGCGGCGATTCAATTCCTCCTGGGAGGCTCGCTCGCCCTGGTGCTGCATGACGTCGGAGAATGATTTGGATTGTACCGGTTTTGCAGTATTGTCATTGATTCCAATGCCATTGTTCAGCGGCCTGAATCCCGGACCTATCTTCATTACATTCACAGCCTATCTTCATTTATTTCAATAATGGTCTTTAAATCTGGAGCCGCCTCTAAAAATGTTCGAAGCGGTCTACCGGCAGTACGAAGACGGTGGCCCCACCAACCTGCACCTCAACCGGCAGCGGCAAATACGAATCGGTCGTTCCGCTCATCGGCGTCACTGGCGTGACAAGCTGTTCACGGACTTTGCAGCTGCTGCGGATGACATTCAATACGGATTCAACCTGATTGTCATCTACCCCGATCATAAACGTCGTATTCCCTGCCCGCAAAAATCCGCCGGTACTTGCTAGCTTCGTCGCCCGATAATTTTCCTTCACGAGCGCACTGGATAGACGATTGCTGTCTTTATCTTGGATAATGGCAATGATCAGTTTCATTGCAGCCCCTCCTCGTATTTTAGAATATCGCAAAATTGGTTCGCATCCGGCTTACGAAACCGAATACATTTATATTTGACAATCATACTGCAAATTCCTTTAATGCTGCCAAAAGATAGCTCTTCATTTCCTCGCTGACCTCCTGCAGCGTCCTGGAGGCATCGATCGTGATGATCCGCTGTGGATACATCTGTGCGGCTATGCGGTAGCCCTCCCTCACTTTATGGTGGAATTCCAGGCTCTCCAAATCCAACCTGTTAACCTCGCGTCCTTCACCTGCAGCGATTCTTGCCAATCCTTCTTCCGGCTGGATATCCATGTAGAATGTCAGATCGGGAAAACGGCCGCCGGTCGCAAAGCTGTTGATTGCCAGCACCTCATCAATGCCAAGGCCCCTGGCATAGCCTTGATAAGCCAGACTGCTGTCGATGAAGCGGTCGCATAGCACGACGGTTCCCTCATCGAGTGCAGGCTCCACCTTCTCCGCCAAATGCTGCCTCCGGGCCGCCGCATAGAGCAGTGCTTCGGTTCGTGCATCCATGGCCGTATGCTCCGGCGCTAAGATAACCTCGCGAATTTTCTCGGCAATCACAATTCCGCCTGGCTCCCTCGTTGTCAGACATGGAATGCCTTGCTCCTTGAGCAGCGAGCTGAGCAGCTGCAGCATCGTCGTTTTGCCTGAGCCTTCCCCGCCCTCTAGCGTAATAAACAATCCTTTACTTTTCATCGGTATTCCCGCCTTCTGTTTGCTCTTTATGGAGATGTTTATAAACCAAAATCGTATTCAGCTGAGAATCCGCAGCTCCCTGACATTTAGCCCCGGATTGCCGCAGCCCTTGTAAGCGCCGCAGCGCTTTCTCCGAAATGGCCTCTCCCGGATAAAACAGAGGAATGCCCGGTGGATAAGGAATGATCATTTCCGCTGCGATTCGGCCCAGACTATTCTCTACTACTACGGCTTCGATTTCTTCCTGGGATCGCGGCTGGATCGTAAATGGCACTGGATTGGACACTCTGTCTCCCAGGTCGTTCGCAATGTTCCACGTGGAAACAGGGGCCAAGGTAAAAGACTCCTCTCCCGCCATGCTCTGCAGCGCATGGTATAAGCGTTCAGTATCCTCTCTTGTTGTCCCCAGACTCAGCGCCAGAACCACATATCGTTCATCACTCATTTCCGGGATGCAGTTCGCCGCCTCTAGCTTCGCCTGCAGTTCGTAACCGCTCCAGAATCCGGCTGCATCGTAAAGTACAAGTTTGAACGGATCTTGTGTAGTATATGCAGCATCTTCTCCGCTGGCGCCCGTCTGTACGATACCAAAGCGGGGCAGTTCAGATTGGATCGCCTGGCGCAGCCAGTCCGCCGCTGATAGGCCTTCGCTAAATGCGGCGTGCCCCTGCTGCTCCAGCAGATGGCGGCTCAGATCAAGCGATGCCATGATCGGATACGAAGGGCTGGAGCTCTGCACCATCGCAAGCCGCTGACGCAGCAGGCTGCGATCAAGCAGGCAGCCCTGCACGTGCAGCATCGCGCCCATCGTGAGGGCGGCGAGCATCTTGTGCGTCGACTGCACGACGCCATCGGCGCCCTGGGCTAACGCGGACACCGGCAAGGCCGGGTGCAGCCCATAGTGGGCGCCGTGTGCCTCGTCGACGAGCAGCGGCACGCCGTGAGCGTGGCAGAGCTTCGCCAGCTCTGCCAGCGATGTGCCCATCCCGTAGTAGTTCGGGTGCGTGACGAGCAGCCCCTTCGCGCCGGGATACCGGCGCAGGGCCTCACGCACCGTCTCTACGGACGGGATGGTAGCGAGCCCGCTTGCGCCGTGCAGCTGCGGCGCAAGGAACACCGCTTGTGCTTGCGCTAGCATCAATCCGTGAATGACGGATTTATGCACATTGCGCTGCACAAGCAGCACGTCGCCTGGAGCGGTGCACACGCTCAGGATGAGTGCCAGATTGCCGGCTGTACTGCCGCCGACAAGGAAATACGTCTCCTCGGCTCCGAACAAGGAGGCAGCCCTCTGCTGCGCCTCCTTGATTACTCCCTCAGGGTGATGAAGATCGTCCGTTCCGGTAATTTCCGTCACATCAATTTCCATAACCTGGGCCAGCTCCACCGCAGGATTACTGCTGCCGACTCTGTAGGCTTGGCCATCTTTATGGCCCGGGACATGAAAAGAAGCAAGCTTCGCCTCTTTGTACCGAAGCAGGGCCTCGTATAAGGGAGCACCTTGCTTCACACTGTCAGACATATATATCTGGTCCTTCCGAATAAATTGACTTTACTTACCCTTTGATAAGGCAAGGTGAAACCCGTACCCATTAACAAAACATCATACCTTCGGATTTCTTATTTACAGGGTATCACTTCATTTTAACGCTTCTCTTGCGCTTAGGGCAACATACAAAAGGACCCGCCACACACTTCAGCAGGTCCTTAACTATGAATACTATGCATTCTTCTGCACCCATATCTGCTTCATTCGATGGATGAAAAAGTGATATTTCTCCTCTTGAACATCTGTGTGGACCATTTCCGCCTCACAAGCATCGCATATGAATTCCGACACAATATGAATACCTTCCGATTTATGCTCACCGCATATTATGCATGTATGATGCGCATGTTCATCCATCCGCAATCCCACCTTGATTTATTTTACTATCAGTATGACACATGTTCTATTATTTTAAACCCTTTCATAGTACACTTCTTACTATATATGTATATGCAAAGCTTGATGCAGTGGTGTTTGTACGCCACAAACATAAAATATTCTTTTTTTCTGCCGATATATTAGTAAGAGCATGCCTCTTTGAAGGCTTATCTATTTACTTTTTTCCCAAGGAGGGTTGAATATATCGATGCCCGCTGAATCCGGCACGAATGCAACGTTTTACCACTATAGACTTCTCAAGAAATTGGTAATACCCAAAACCCTGGTCTATAGTCTGATGACGCTTCCATTGATATGGCTTGCGGCAGAAATTGTCCTCTTCACTTGGACGAGCATATTTTTCTTCCTGCTGGCAATCCCAATTGCCCTTTGGATTCAATATGTAATAGCCCGATCCGTACTTGTCATTCAACATAGCACGTACCGCAAACGCTGGCGTTTTACCCGACGTTTGCCCTGGATCGGTTATATGCCGGATCAATATGTCTCCTACTCGGTATATCGACGGGTACAAATTCATACCTCGTGGATCGGCCTAGTCATAATCGGTATTATGATTCCTTGGTCTCCGATATCTTTTGTATTTTCTTTGTTTTTCTGGCATGCATGGAGTACAGCACCGCGGCTTTATCCCCTATTTGGCTTCAACAACCAACCTAAAGAAGGCATGATCAAATTTAACGAAGAAGACATTTCCTACTACATGCCTTAGAGCAATTCTCAATGGCTTTACATATATACCATGTTGAAATCCACTCATCATTATTCTGTTTACCTCGATAATAAAAAAACCTGTTTCCTGCAGTGATGCAGGAAACAGGCCGATACGCCAACTCCTATATTTCATATGCTTCATCCTGCCGGATTATAAAGCTGCTACTGACTGCTCTCCAGACCTTGTATTACGGTCTTCCTATCCTGCTTCGGCACCAGCACGGTAAACGAATTATCATGAATTGTTAGTTGAACGATAACTTTATCTTTCTTGTATACATGAGTCGTTCCTGAATTCTGATCCTCTTGTTCCGTCCAACCCCATTCACTAATCGCCTGCTGATACTCCGCCGGCACGCTATCGGACTCTTTAATTCCCGATAACGAATAATGGACGTAATCCATTCTGGAATTATTAAGCGCTGTTTCCGTAATACTGGCTTCCCCAGGAACAGGGAAGCTCTTCTCGACAACCGAGCCTTCAAATTTCGTCCAAGAAGGTGTGGAAGATGCACAGCCTGTAATGGTGAGCAGAATCACCCAGACTAACCCCATGAAGCATAAGGAATATCCTCTTCCTCTTAGCCGCATGTTTTTTCCTCCTTACCTGACCTAACATACTATATTACTCGGATAATATTGATATTTATGGAACATAACAATTGCAAAAGATAGGCTAAATTTCCTAGGCGATAATCTACCATTCTCATTATAACGCCAGTCTGTACCTTGTCGGTAACAAAAAGGTTACATTAAAACGAACAATTAAATGTGAAGAAGCCGGGATTTTTCTTAATTCCTATATGGGCATCTGCTTTTATTCATTTTTTTGAGTTGATTTCTGGCTCTATTTGGCTTGTCGCCCACCTTTGTGGACGTATCAATTCCCCTGCTCAGGCATCTGTCTTTTGTGAGGGAGCGAATTTGGCGGCTAGATGCAATTTATACAGTTACTTAGCCCCTTTTCCAGAAAAACTCCTACTAATTGCAATCCTACAGTTAGTTAGCCAATTCATTTCAATTCTCGTCATAGTCTACAACTAAATGTATGGTATCCAGTTAGTTATCTCCGATTCGCCTAAATTGAGTGAACCAACTGTATAAAATACATGTAGATACGTAGAAGTTAGTATTAGTACCCACCTTACCCCAAAGGGAAGGACCCTTCATGGAGTACGCTGGAGCTACAGTAGTAATTCAGTTCATGCCCAAAAACCTAATGGTTCTTCTGATCATCAAACTTGTCATCTATCACATTTCAGCCCATAGTTCTCTTTTTATACTAAGAAATACGTTGTTTTCGGCGTACTTCTCTAACAAGTCAGCCTTAAAACACTTAAAAGAAAAAATAAAAACCACCACCGGATGATCGGCAGTGGTTCTTCGCTTGGCGACGTCCTACTCTCCCAGGACCCTGCGGTCCAAGTACCATCGGCGCTGGAGGGCTTAACGGTCGTGTTCGAGATGGGTACGTGTGGAACCCCTCCGCCATTGCCACCAAACGTGCTCAGATGACTTGATCACCTGAAAACTGGATACGAAACTTCATTTGCGTGTTAGCCCTTACTTGGTTCACCGGGGCCCCCGAAAAGTATTCGGTATACTCCTCGAAGCCTCCGCTTCACTTTTTGGGGTGTTATTTGGATAAGCCCTCGACCGATTAGTACCTGTCAGCTCCATACATTGCTGCACTTCCACCTCAGGCCTATCAACCTCGTCGTCTTCAAGGGGTCTTACTAATTGGGAAATCTCATCTTGAGGAGGGCTTCACGCTTAGATGCTTTCAGCGTTTATCCCATCCGCACGTAGCTACCCAGCTATGCTCCTGGCGGAACAACTGGTGCACCAGCGGTGCGTCCATCCCGGTCCTCTCGTACTAAGGACAGCTCCTCTCAAATTTCCTACGCCCACGACAGATAGGGACCGAACTGTCTCACGACGTTCTGAACCCAGCTCGCGTACCGCTTTAATGGGCGAACAGCCCAACCCTTGGGACCTACTTCAGCCCCAGGATGCGATGAGCCGACATCGAGGTGCCAAACCTCCCCGTCGATGTGGACTCTTGGGGGAGATAAGCCTGTTATCCCCAGGGTAGCTTTTATCCGTTGAGCGATGGCCCTTCCATGCGGTACCACCGGATCACTAAGCCCGACTTTCGTCCCTGCTCGACTTGTCAGTCTCGCAGTCAAGCTCCCTTTTGCCTTTGCACTCTGCGAATGATTTCCAACCATTCTGAGGGAACCTTGGGGCGCCTCCGTTACTCTTTAGGAGGCGACCGCCCCAGTCAAACTACCCACCTGACACTGTCCCCGAACCGGATCACGGTCCCAGGTTAGAACTTCGATACGATCAGGGTGGTATCCCAACGGCGCCTCCACCGAAGCTGGCGCTCCGGATTCCTAGGCTCCCACCTATCCTGTACAAATCGCATCAAAGTTCAATATCAAGCTGTAGTAAAGCTCCATGGGGTCTTTCCGTCTTGTCGCGGGTAACCTGCATCTTCACAGGTATTAAAATTTCACCGGATCTCTCGTTGAGACAGCGCCCAAGTCGTTACGCCATTCGTGCGGGTCAGAATTTACCTGACAAGGAATTTCGCTACCTTAGGACCGTTATAGTTACGGCCGCCGTTTACTGGGGCTTCGGTTCACAGCTTCGGGTTACCCCTAACCGCTCCCCTTAACCTTCCAGCACCGGGCAGGCGTCAGCCCGTATACTTCGCCTTACGGCTTCGCACAGACCTGTGTTTTTGCTAAACAGTCGCTTGGGCCTTTTCACTGCGGCCCCCTCGTGCTATTCACACTACCGGGGCACCCCTTCTCCCAAAGTTACGGGGTCATTTTGCCGAGTTCCTTAACGAGAGTTCTTCCGCGCGCCTTAGAATTCTCTTCTCGCCTACCTGTGTCGGTTTGCGGTACGGGCACCTTCTCCTGGCTAGAGGCTTTTCTTGGCAGTGTGAGATCATGACCTTCGGTACTGTAAATTTTCCCTCCCCATCACAGCCCAGCCTTACGATGTGCGGATTTGCCTACACATCAGCCTCACTGCTTGGACGAGCATCCATCAGCTCGCGTCACTACCCTACTGCGTCACCCCATCGCTCATAACGGATTACGGTGGTACAGGAATTTCAACCTGTTGTCCTTCGACTACGCCTTTCGGCCTCGCCTTAGGTCCCGACTTACCCTGAGCGGACGAACCTTCCTCAGGAAACCTTGGGCTTTCGGCGGATCAGATTCTCACTGATCTTTTCGTTACTCATACCGGCATTCTCACTTGTATGCAGTCCACCAGTCCTTCCGGTCCAACTTCAATCCGCATACAACGCTCCCCTACCCCTGATGCAAAGCATCAAGCCATAGCTTCGGTGGTGTGTTTAGCCCCGTTACATTTTCGGCGCAGAGTCACTCGACCAGTGAGCTATTACGCACTCTTTAAATGGTGGCTGCTTCTAAGCCAACATCCTGGTTGTCTGTGCAACTCCACATCCTTTCCCACTTAACACACACTTGGGGACCTTAGCTGATGGTCTGGGCTGTTTCCCTCTTGACAATGGATCTTAGCACTCACTGTCTGACTCCCGGTTATAAGTCTATGGCATTCGGAGTTTGACTGAGCTTGGTAACCCTTGGCGGGCCCCGCACCCAATCAGTGCTCTACCTCCACGACTCTATTCACCGAGGCTAGCCCTAAAGCTATTTCGGGGAGAACCAGCTATCTCCGAGTTCGATTGGAATTTCTCCGCTACCCCCACCTCATCCCCGCATTTTTCAACATACGTGGGTTCGGGCCTCCAGTGCGTGTTACCGCACCTTCACCCTGGACAGGGGTAGATCACCCGGTTTCGGGTCTACGTCCACGTACTCAATCGCCCTATTCAGACTCGCTTTCGCTGCGGCTTCGGCTCTTCACCTTAACCTTGCACGGGAACGTAACTCGCCGGTTCATTCTACAAAAGGCACGCCATCACCCATAAATAGGGCTCTGACTTCTTGTAAGCACACGGTTTCAGGTTCTTTTTCACTCCCCTCCCGGGGTGCTTTTCACCTTTCCCTCACGGTACTGCTTCACTATCGGTCGCTAGGGAGTATTTAGCCTTACCAGATGGTCCTGGCAGATTCATACGGGGTTTCACGTGCCCCGCACTACTCGGGATCCGTCTCGGAGGGAACAGACTTTCAATTACAGGGCTTTTACCTTCTATGGCCGGCCTTTCCAGACCTGTTCGTCTAATCGGTTCCTTTGTAACTCCGTGTGAGACGTCCCACAACCCCAGAGAGCAAGCTCTCTGGTTTAGGCTAATCCGCGTTCGCTCGCCGCTACTGACGGAATCACTTTTGTTTTCTCTTCCTCAGGGTACTTAGATGTTTCAGTTCCCCTGGTATGCCTCTTCACACCCTATGTATTCAGATGTGAGTGACTGCGTATGAACACAGCCGGGTTTCCCCATTCGGACACCCCCGGATCAAAGCTTGCTTACAGCTCCCCGAGGCAGTTTCGTTGTTCGCCACGTCCTTCTTCGGCTCCTAGCGCCTAGGCATCCTCCGTGTGCTCTTAGTAGCTTAACCATAATGCTTCGGTTTTGCGCCTGGCGCTCTGTTGTTCGCCGATTTCTTGATCAAGTAAATTCATACAAGGTAGAAATCGTCTCACAAAGGATCTTCAGTCTCAAAACCTACGCTAGCCACTTTTCACTTACTTGTTTAGACACAAGTTTCAGCTAAAAGGAATTTTCTAAAACGCAAATTTCGTTTCGTTATCCAGTTTTCAAGGATCAATCTCGTTTACTTTCGGATCGTTCACGAACCGTGTTGACCTAAAGTAACGAGGTGTTTGAGAGTTGAACTCTCAAAACTGACCAACGAGTGAGCATCCGGCGACTTTCGTCGTCCGTAATATTTGAATGTCTTCGTTACAGAAGACGATTCTCCATAGAAAGGAGGTGATCCAGCCGCACCTTCCGATACGGCTACCTTGTTACGACTTCACCCCAATCATCTACCCCACCTTCGGCGGCTGGCCCCTTGCGGTTACCTCACCGACTTCGGGTGTTGTAAACTCTCGTGGTGTGACGGGCGGTGTGTACAAGACCCGGGAACGTATTCACCGCGGCATGCTGATCCGCGATTACTAGCAATTCCGACTTCATGCAGGCGAGTTGCAGCCTGCAATCCGAACTGAGACCAGCTTTGATAGGATTCGCTCCACCTCGCGGTTTCGCTTCCCGTTGTACTGGCCATTGTAGTACGTGTGTAGCCCAGGTCATAAGGGGCATGATGATTTGACGTCATCCCCACCTTCCTCCGGTTTGTCACCGGCAGTCGATCTAGAGTGCCCACCTTCATGTGCTGGCAACTAAACCTAAGGGTTGCGCTCGTTGCGGGACTTAACCCAACATCTCACGACACGAGCTGACGACAACCATGCACCACCTGTCTCCTCTGTCCCGAAGGAAAGGCACATCTCTGCGCCGGTCAGAGGGATGTCAAGACCTGGTAAGGTTCTTCGCGTTGCTTCGAATTAAACCACATACTCCACTGCTTGTGCGGGTCCCCGTCAATTCCTTTGAGTTTCAGTCTTGCGACCGTACTCCCCAGGCGGAATGCTTAATGTGTTAACTTCGGCACCAAGGGTATCGAAACCCCTAACACCTAGCATTCATCGTTTACGGCGTGGACTACCAGGGTATCTAATCCTGTTTGCTACCCACGCTTTCGCGCCTCAGCGTCAGTTACAGCCCAGAGAGTCGCCTTCGCCACTGGTGTTCCTCCACATCTCTACGCATTTCACCGCTACACGTGGAATTCCACTCTCCTCTTCTGCACTCAAGTCACCCAGTTTCCAGTGCGACTCGGAGTTGAGCCCCGAGTTTATACACCAGACTTAAATGACCGCCTGCGCGCGCTTTACGCCCAATAATTCCGGACAACGCTTGCCCCCTACGTATTACCGCGGCTGCTGGCACGTAGTTAGCCGGGGCTTTCTTCTCAGGTACCGTCACTCTCAGAGCAGTTACTCTCCAAGACATTCTTCCCTGGCAACAGAGCTTTACGATCCGAAAACCTTCATCACTCACGCGGCGTTGCTCCGTCAGACTTTCGTCCATTGCGGAAGATTCCCTACTGCTGCCTCCCGTAGGAGTCTGGGCCGTGTCTCAGTCCCAGTGTGGCCGTTCACCCTCTCAGGCCGGCTACGCATCGTCGCCTTGGTAGGCCATTACCCCACCAACTAGCTAATGCGCCGTAGGCCCATCTGTAAGTGACAGATTGCTCCGTCTTTCAGCATCCCGCCATGCGGCGAAATGATTTATCCGGTATTAGCTACCGTTTCCGGCAGTTATCCCAGTCTTACAGGCAGGTTGCCTACGTATTACTCACCCGTCCGCCGCTAAATTATTTCGGAAGCAAGCTTCCAAAATAATTCCGCTCGACTTGCATGTATTAGGCACGCCGCCAGCGTTCGTCCTGAGCCAGGATCAAACTCTCCATTAAAGTTTGACTTGCTCATTTTGAATCTGACGAGATCAGATTTGCATCTGACTCTATTATTTAGATTTCACTTCCGTGAAACCCGCTCACTCGTTGTTCAGTTTTCAAAGATCAACCTTGTTTCGCGTGTCACCGTTGTTTCAGCGGCAACTCTTATAATATAACACTTGCTGCGGATAATTGCAAGAGTTTTTTTAAAACTTTTTTAGAAGTCTGAAATCTCAACTCTCTCTACTATCTCTGCAGCAAGTATTACTATATCCTATTTCCTATCCTAAAAGCAAGCCTAGGAAAGAACTTCCTCAATATGCAAACTGGTGTCCTGCATCAAATTATAAATTTCACCGTTAACCGATACCATCGGCCGGGTAGGATGATTGCGGTCGGAGAATACAATCTCACCCGTTTTACCGTTGCTAAGAAGCACTTTCATGCCATTATGGAACTGCGTAACCTTTTCGACGAAGGTCTGTACGATACTCGGATCCAGCTTGCCAAATGCTTCGGACTTTAGCTGCTCCAGAACCAAGTATGGGGATTGTGCTTTCCGGTACCTCCGGTTAAGGGTCATTGCATGGAAGATATCAGCTACCGCTACAATCCTCGCATAAATATGTATTTTGTCTCCCATCAAATGAAACGGATATCCGGAACCGTCCATTTTCTCATGATGCTGCAGCGCCGTGAGACGGACCCCTTCATTGATGGCTGACGTTTTTCGAAGTTGTTGATATCCGTACGTCGTATGCATGCGCATTTCTTCGGCTTCGCTCTCCGTAAGGGAATTCGGGTTATATAGAATGAGTGGATCAATCTTCGTGTTCCCGATGTCATGCAGCAGACCGGCAAAGGCGACCTGCATCCAATCCTTTTGCGGCAAGCCGTGCCACTGGGCAAGTAAATAAGACGTCATTGCAGAAAGAATGGCATTATGGTACAGGTAATCATATTCATTCATATTACGCGGCGTAAACGTCAATACTTTATAATACTTCAATTGACTGAGCAAAGCCTCTAACTGACGTCGCAGCTCATAGATGGGAAGCTCGGCAGCCAATACGGACTGGAAGGCACTTTTCGTTAAGTGCAGCATCCGGTCATACTCTTGATGAAGCATGCTGATCGTATGTTCATTTTCTGACTCTGCAGGAGCCGAGGGGGCCTTTTCCGCCTTTGCTCTCGCCTGAGCGGGTTTAGCCGTATTAGCCTCACTCGTGTTCGAGGATTTAAAAGGCTCCTCGATTTCTACCGCCGAAATCAGGAATGCGCGTAAAATATCCAAATCCCTCGGCAACAGCACCTTCCCCTTTTGCAGTAATAATCCGCCTAAGGGACTGTATACGTTGCTTACGATTTTTAACCCGGGCTTCAGTTCTGTCACAGGGATCTTATTCATTCCACACTCTCTCCTCAACTCTCTATTTAGGATATACTCCCTATGTATTTAGTAGAAATTACCAACAAAATAGTACTATTGTCATTATTATAGTATGGCTGAATGGCCCCAACAATCTCCTTTTCATAAAAGATATCTTAATAGGTTAATTATTTAAAATTTATGCTTAACAAAACATGGTTTTCCGCATATATTTACCAAAAGGAGGAAATTACGTTGGTTAAAAAATGGGGCAGATCGTCATATTCCATCGCAAATGTCATTGCCTGCGAAGGGGATGTGGAAGATGGACGCTTATGTTGGAGATTCTCTATTTGGAACGATATTTGTGCAAGTACATGAGAGTTAAATTGTTTTATTGTTTTAAACACAAATAAGCGGCACCCCGTCGGGGTACCGCTTATTATAATTATGCTGCGAGAAGCAGCCTGTTTATTCTTCGGATGAATCCATGTCGCCATTTGTATCTGCTTCGTCTACTTCATCTACCCCGCCATGATCCTCGGCGTTTGCCGTTTCCGGGCTTAATGCACCTTCCAGGCTATCCTCATCATTCTCATGACTGTCCTGCTCTTCGCTCTTGTCCGAGCGGCAGACGGTAGCAACAGCATCGTCCTCGCGAATATTGATCAGCTTCACGCCCTGCGTATTACGTCCCATGGTCGAAATGCCTTCCATGCTCGTACGGATGAGCGTACCGCTGCTGGTAATAATCATCAAGTCCTCATCATTCTTAACAACCTTCAGGCCGACGACTGGACCGTTCTTCTCCGTAACGTTAATCGTCTTGATTCCCTTACCGCCACGGCTTTGAATCCGATATTCGGAGACAGGGGTACGCTTACCGTAACCTTTGGTCGTTACGATCAGGATATCCTGATCAGGGACGATAACATCCATACCGATTAGCGTATCTCCCTCATCAAGCGTGATGCCTTTCACCCCGGTAGCTGCTCTGCCCATAGAGCGGACATCGCTTTCCGGGAAACGAATGGACATCCCTTGGGCCGTCCCCATAATCATTTCTTGCTCGCCATCGGTAAGTCTTACGTCGATCAGCGTATCATCTTCCCGCAGGTTCACGGCGATCAGCCCGCCTCTGCGGATGTTGACATAGTCCTCCAGTGGCGTCTTCTTGACGATACCCTGGCGTGTCGCGAAGAAAAGGTACTTTTCCTCATCGAACTTCTCTACCGGAATAACTGCGTTAACCGTCTCCCCTTGTTCGATCTGGATTAGGTTAATGATCGGCGTCCCGCGCGCTGTCCGGCCGAGCTCTGGAATTTCGTAGGCCTTCAGGCGATACGCTTTGCCTCGATCCGTAAAGAACATCAAGTAATGATGCGTATTCGTTACGAACAGATGCTCCACGAAGTCATTATCCTTCGTATCCATACCCACGACACCCCGTCCGCCGCGCTTCTGACTGCGATAAGTGGTCAATGGCAGACGTTTGATATAGCCGGTGTGTGTAATCGTAATGACAACATCTTCCTGCGGAATCAAGTCCTCATCGAGAATGCTCTCTGCACCGACCGTGATTTCCGTACGGCGCGGATCGGCAAAGCGTTCGCGAATCTCTTGAAGCTCGTCGCTGATGATTTGCAGAACGAGTGATTCGTTCGCAAGAATCTCGCGATACTCGGCGATTTTCTGCAGAAGCTCATTATATTCTTCCTCGATCTTCTCGCGCTCCAAGCCAGTCAGACGTTGCAGACGCATATCGAGAATCGCTTGGGCTTGCTCCTGGCTGAGCCCGAACCGCTCCATTAACCCTGCACGGGCAATTTCCGTCGTACGCGATCCGCGAATCAGGGCAATGACCTCATCCAGATTATCAAGTGCAACTCGCAATCCTTCCAGAATATGAGCACGCGCTTCCGCTTTCTTCAGCTCGAATTCCGTCCGGCGGCGAATAACATCCACTTGATGCTGCAAATAATGATGAAGAACTTCCTTAAGGGTCAGAATCTTCGGCTCATTGTTTACAATCGCAAGCATGTTAATGCCAAAAGTACTCTGCAAGGACGTATGCTTATATAAATTGTTCAGCACGACATTCGGGTTGACGTCACGGCGCAGCTCAATGACTACGCGCATCCCGTTACGGTCGGATTCGTCCCGCAAATCGGTAATTCCGTCGATCTTCTTCTCGCGAACGAGTTCAGCGATTTTCTCAACGAGTCTGGCCTTATTTACTTGGTAAGGAAGCTCGTCCACAATAATGCGTGCTTTATTGTTATTCTCTTCGATCGTCGTTCTGGCACGCATGGTCACGGAGCCGCGACCGGTTGTATAAGCTTGGCGAATGCCCGAGCGTCCCATAATAAAACCGGCGGTAGGGAAATCTGGGCCTTGGATATACTCCATCAGCTCTAGCGAGTCAATATCCGGATTCTTGATCATCGCCTGAACTCCGTCGATGACCTCGCCTAAATTATGCGGCGGAATATTCGTCGCCATACCAACCGCAATACCGGATACCCCGTTGACGAGCAGGTTCGGATACCGTGCCGGAAGCACGACCGGTTCATGCTCTTCACCATCATAGTTTGGCATGAAATCGATCGTTTCTTTATTGATATCGCGCAGCATCTCCATCGCAATCTTGGATAAGCGCGCTTCGGTATATCGCATTGCCGCAGCAAAGTCACCGTCTATAGAACCGAAGTTGCCGTGACCTTCTACAAGCATGTAACGCATAGAGAAATCCTGGGCCATCCGGACCATCGTTTCATATACTGCTGAATCCCCGTGCGGATGATATTTACCAATAACTTCGCCGACGATTCTCGCCGACTTCTTATACGGCTTATCGGGATACATCCCAAGCTCGGACATCGCATATAGAATACGACGATGCACCGGCTTTAAGCCATCCCTAACATCTGGCAGAGCACGGCTGACAATAATGCTCATCGCATAATCCATAAAGGATTCGCGCATTTCCACATTAATGTCCCGATCTATGATTTGCGAAAATTTTTCTTCCGCCATGCTGGACCTCCTTCAAATTCTATCCAAATGCCTATGTTCGGGAAAACCTTGAAAAAACCGGTAAGCCACTAGTACCTATTATATTACTTTCACATTTTAAGCACAATTAAACGTATTTGTTTTCCCGGTAATCTACCCGTTATGACTGAAAAATAGTGATGTGTCCACTCCCATTGCTGCTTTCGTTCATATACTACGGATATAGGCATTTTCTTTACACGCCAATGAACCAACATGATTCCTACATCTCATAATTATATCATTTTTTATCTCTGCTGTCCTATGTTTTCATCCATGAAGAAAATGTACAACAACCTTTCGAGAAAGGAAGGATGATCAATTGGCGATTCAACGAGTTGCAAGCAAATGGGAAAAGACCAAAGCTCTTAACAAAAAAGAACATATTCTGCCTTACATCCCTGATACCCGCAAGTACTCCCTAATCCACCTGCAAGACATGTTAGGCGCCCATAATATGGTGTACATCAAACCGGACTGCGGAACTTATGGCATGGGCGTCATGTGTGTGGAAAAGTGGAAGGATGACCTAGACGAAAACGCTGCCCTATCCTACAAATTGAAGTTTGGGACACGTACGGAGACTTATTCGAGCATAGAAGCCCTTCATCAATCCATTAAAGAGAAAATTGGCCAAAAGACGTATTTGATTCAAAAGGGAATATCACTGTTAACCCATAGGCGCCAAAAATTCGATATCCGTGCCCTTGTGCAAAAAACACCTCACAACACCTGGGAGACTACAGCTTTTATTGGCCGTGTTGCTGCCCCAAACAAAATCGTCACTAATCATCATAGCGGAGGAACAGTTGTGCCAATTGAGGATTTGCTAGGTCCCTATTTAACGCCTTCGCAGTTCTCCGACTTATACAAGGAAATGAAAGCCCTAGGGGTTAGCGTAGCATCACAATTATCGCGCAAGTATCCCCGCCTTAAGGAAATCGGTCTAGATATTGCCGTCGATGAAAATTTCCGGATGTGGATCCTCGAGGTCAATACTAAGCCTGCCCTTTTCCCCTTCAAGTGGCTGCAAGACAAGGGGATTTATAAAAAGGTCCGCCGATATGCAGTAGCCTACGGAAGGCTTAAATCCGCCAAGTAAGGCATGGTAGAGCGGATAATAATCACGACCACCTGTCCACCTAAAAAAGGTGCTGTCCATGATAAGACAGCACCTTGTATTCTGCTTATATATCCAGATTCGTCACGTACTTAGCGTGCTCATTAATGAAATCACGGCGAGGTTCAACGTTATCGCCCATCAGCGTATCGAAGATCGCATCGGCCTGAATCGCGTCGGAAATGGATACCTGCTGCATCGTACGGCTCTCGGGATCCATCGTTGTCTCCCAGAGCTGCTCAGCATTCATCTCGCCTAGCCCCTTATAGCGCTGCACGTTGACTTTGGCATTCTCGCCGAACTCAGCAATGATTTCATCGCGCTCCTGTTCCGAGCCAGCATAGCGTATTGTTTTGTTCCGCTCAATCTTGAAGAGCGGTGGCTGTGCGATATAAATATAGCCAGCCTCAATCAGCTTCCGCATGTAACGGAAGAAGAAGGTTAAGAGCAAGGTACGGATATGCGCACCGTCAACGTCCGCATCCGTCATGATGATCACCTTGTGATAACGGGCCTTGGTAAGATCGAACTCTTCGCCGATCCCCGTCCCTAGCGCCGTAACAATCGCCCGAATTTCCGCATTGCCGAGAATACGGTCCAAACGGGCCTTCTCTACGTTAAGAATTTTACCTCGCAGCGGCAGAATCGCTTGGAAATGCCGATCCCGTCCCTGCTTGGCTGATCCGCCGGCGGAGTCCCCTTCGACGATGTACAGCTCGCTGATCGAAGCATCCTTAGAGGAGCAGTCGGCTAGTTTGCCTGGAAGTGCGCTTACTTCCAGCGCGCTCTTCCGGCGCGTCAGCTCACGGGCCTTCCGTGCCGCCTCGCGAGCTCTTGAAGCCTGCAGCGCTTTCTCCAGAACCCGGCGTGAGACGGCTGGATTCTCCTCCATGAACTCCTGCAGCTTTTCAGCGAATAACGATTCAACGATCCCCCGGACTTCACTGTTCCCAAGCTTCGTCTTCGTCTGGCCTTCGAACTGAGGCTCAGGGATTTTGACAGAAATAATCGCCGTCAAGCCCTCGCGCACATCGTCGCCGGTCAGGTTGGAGTCGTTATCCTTAATCATATTGTTCTTACGGGCATAATCATTGATAATCCGGGTCAATGCGCTCTTAAAACCGGATTCATGCGTCCCGCCTTCATGCGTATTGATGTTGTTCGCGAAGGAGTGAATATTCTCCGAATAGCTGTCATTGTATTGCAGCGCTACCTCCACCACGATCATATCGCGCTGTCCTTCGACATAAATCGGCTCTTCGTGAAGAACTTCCCTGTTCTGGTTCAAATATTTCACGTATTCGATAATTCCGCCCTCATAGTGGAACCGTTCGGATTGTCCCGTTCGCTCGTCCGTCAAAGACAGATTGATGCCTTTGTTCAAGAAGGCCAGCTCGCGAATACGGGTCAGCAAAATATTATAGTCATATACCGTCGTCTCCGTGAAAACCTCCGGATCGGGATAAAATGTCGTCTTCGTTCCGGTATGCTCGCCCGCTTCACCGATGATGCGAAGATCAAACTGCGGTACGCCGCGATGATATTCCTGCATGTATACATGGCCGTCCCGCCGTACCTGGACGATTAGCTTCGAAGAAAGGGCGTTAACAACGGATACGCCGACGCCGTGCAGACCGCCGGACACTTTATAGCCGCCGCCGCCGAACTTTCCGCCGGCATGCAGGACAGTCATGACAACCTCAAGCGTAGAGCGCTTCATTTTCGGATGCTCCCCGACAGGGATGCCGCGTCCATTGTCCGATACGGTAATGCTGTTATCGGGATGAATCGTTACGTCGATTGTATCTGCATAACCGGCAAGCGCTTCGTCAATACTATTGTCCACGACTTCCCACACCAAATGGTGCAGTCCACGGGAGCTGGTTGAACCAATGTACATACCGGGCCGCTTACGAACGGCCTCCAGGCCTTCGAGCACCTGTATCTGACTCTCGTCATACGATTGTTCGTTCATCGTCATGCCTTCATTCACCTACTTCTATAGATTCAAATCCCCGCAAAGCGGGGCAGTTAAATAGCAAAAGATATATTGGCCTTCTTCTTCAGCGTCGCGGAAGAAATTGGCGAATAATAGACCGTAGATTTCGTCACTACGATCGACTTGGCTTCTTCCTCTCCGATGCGCTGCACATTCTTCTCCTTGATCGCGTGGCTAACGAACTGCTTGGAAATCTTCGAGGATTTCTCAATGGAAATATCGAAGATGGCAACCAGCTCTGAAGAGAGAATTACTTTCTCACCACCTAAGTGAATGTACATCTCTTTCCCCCGCCCATTATGAATTGACTTGTCCTTCCTGCACATGAAAAATGCTGGCGTCCTGCAGCCGGCCCGCATTGATGCTCTCAATGCCCGTTGCCGTGATGAACGTCTGCACTTTACTCTGAAAAGTCTCGATCAATTGAGTTTGCCGATATGGATCAAGTTCAGACAACACATCATCGAGCAGAAGGATCGGATACTCCCCAATCTCTTCATGGATCAACTCGATTTCTGCTAACTTTAGCGACAATGCCGTCGTTCTTTGCTGTCCCTGGGAGCCGTATACCTGAGCTTCGTTCCCGTTGATATGAAACGCCAAATCATCGCGGTGCGGCCCGGAAAGCGTCATGCCACGGCGTATTTCCTGATCTTTCATTTGTGATAACTTTATCATAAATTGCTCCATTAGGACAGCTTCATCTTCTTCCTCGGCCTCTCCGAAGGAAGGCAAATAGGATAATTCCAGCTTTTCGAGGCCTCCTGTGATGCCTTCATGAATCTGCTCCGCCCATTTTTGCAGCTTTCTTATAAATTGTTTCCTTCTTTTGATAATTTTAACACCATGCTCCGCAAGCTGTTCATTCCAAATCTCCAGCATTGTCAGCATTTCGGGCCCGGCTCCATAAGCCTGCTTAAGCAAATTGTTTCTCTGCATCAGCACCTTCTGGTACTGCTGAAGATGGAACAGATAGCTTGGCTGAACCTGGCCGATTTCCATATCGAGAAACCGTCGGCGAATTCCTGGCGTTCCCTTGACGATCTCCAAATCCTCCGGGGCGAACATGACGACGTTCAAGGCGCCGATGAAATCACTGAGCTTGCGCTGCTCCAGACTGTTTAGCCTGGCCCTTTTTCCCTGCTGGGACAAGCGGAGCTCCAGGTTCAGCGTGCCGTATTTCTTCTCCACCTCCGCGGCGATGACCGCATGGTCGCTGCCGAAGGCGATCAGCTCTTTGTCCTTCGAAGTGCGGTGCGATTTGGTCAACGCCAGCACGAAAAGAGATTCCAGCAAATTAGTCTTCCCCTGCGCATTGCGGCCGATTAGCAAATTGACATTACCGAAGCCGTTCAGTTCAAGCGCTGTATAGTTCCGGTAATGCTCCAATCGTAGATGATTCACGTACATGCGGTCTTAAGCCCCCTTCCTTCCCGCTGCACCATATGAACGAATATGGCATGCAGTCAAGGGACTTTATTGCTTGGCCACCTGAAACACGCCGCATCCTTCCACATCCACCGTATCCCCGGGATACAGCTTGCGGCCCCGCCGATCCTCCGGTTCGCCGTTCACCTTGACGGCTGCCTCCTGCAGCAGTGCTTTGGCCATGCCTCCCGTAGGTACGCAATCCGCCAGCTTCAGAAACTGATCGAGCTTAATGTATTCGGTCGATATTCCGACTGTCTTCATGTCTAGGTTCTTCCTTTCCCTTAATCGTGCTTGGCGTTAAGACCTTGAAGCCCACCCTGATCAGCCATTAATTCGTCGTGCGGTAAGGAAGGATCAGGTACAGGCTTTGGCTGTCGTCCAAAGGCTTGATAATAATTGGGCTCATGGCGCCCGTAAAGCCGATATGCAGCTGCTGGCTCTCTACCACCTTCAGTACGTCGAGCATATATTTTGAGTTAAAAGAAATCCGCAGCGGGTCACCTTCAAATTTGGCGACGTCCAGCTGCTCCGTAACCTTTCCGAGCTCGGACGAGCTGGAGGAGATTTCGATCGTTCCGTCATCCATCGTTTGCAGGCGAACAATATTCGTCTTCTCCTCACGGGAGAGCAAATAGGCGCGGTCGATAGAATCGCTCAATTTCTTCGTATCGAGAACGAGTTCTGTTTTATAAGTTGTCGGAATAATCTTGGAAGTATCCGGATATGTCCCATCCAAAATACGGGTATAAAACAATATACGGTCGATTTTAAACAGCACTTGATTATCTGCGACGACAATTTCGATCATCGTGTTCTGATCGGGGATAATTTTGCTCAGCTCATTCAGCGTTTTCCCCGAGATGACGATGTTGCTGAACCGGATATTATCAGCATCAGCTAACACAGCTGTGCGGCTGGCGAGCCGATGACGGTCGGTAGCGACGAATTTAAAATGGCTGTCACTTAAGTTCCAGAGTATACCGGTCAAGATCGGCGATGTTTCGTTCGTTGAAATTGAAAAAGCCGTTTGCTTGATCATGTTCTTGAGCAGGTCGCCCGGAATCATGATGACTTGATCCTCTTCGATGCTTGGCAGCACTGGGAATTCCTCAGGATCTAATCCGACCATTTGGATATCTGTGGAGCCAGAACGGATAAGGGTCTGAAAGCCCTCTTTGACCTCCATTTCAATTTCTTCAGAAGGAAGCTTCTTAATGATCTCTACGAAAAACTTAGCCGGCAAAACGACACTGCCCGGACGTTCGATTTGAACGATTTGCTTATCGTGATCTTCGGCTGGAATGAAGGCTTGAATCGAAATATCAGTATCGCTCGCAGTTAGAGTCATGCCTTGAAAATTTACCTCTAACTTGATGCCTGTCAATATGGGAATCGTTGTCCGGCTGGAAATCGCCTTGGAAACGTGTTGAATGGATTCGTTTAATTCATGTTTAAGAATACGGATTTTCATAATTTCAACTCCTAACAAAATTTTATGTAGCCAGTCATGTCATAAAAGTTGTCCCCAAAGCATACATTTCAATATATATCGACAAAAAGGTGAGAATTTGCGGTGCCTTGGTTAAACGTTGAAGTTTTGGCTCTGTTTCGCTTGCGGCTTTAAGCCGCTTATTTATGATGATATATCTTTATAAAATAATAGAAGAAGTAGTAGGGGCACTGAATATGTGGATAACACCCGTACTTATATGAAATGAAGCCTATCCACATGTGCATAGAATGTGCATAGGCTTAAAGCTTATTCAGGATAAATTTTTAATTTTTTCGATCAGGTTGTTCACGATTTTGTACAATTCCTGGTCGGTCTTCAGGGCTTGGGAGATTTTGTCATGCGCATGGATGACGGTAGTATGGTCTCGGCCGCCAAAGGCGTCGCCGATTTTCGGCAATGAGAAATCGGTAAGCTCCCGCGATAGATACATGGCGATTTGCCTCGGAAAGGCGATCGCTTTGGTTCTTTTACGCGCTTTGAAATCTTCGATTTTCAAATTATAGTATTCGCCGACTTTTTGCTGAATGTCTTGAATGGTAATCATTTTGGGACGACTGGATGGGATGATGTCTTTCAATGCTTCAGCGGCCAGATGGGTGGTCACGTCCTGGTTAATCAGGGAAGAGTAGGCAACAACCCGTATTAAAGCTCCTTCAAGCTCCCTAATGTTCGTGTCGATTTGATTGGCGATGTACATCATCGCTTCATTCGGAATGTCTAAATTCTCCGCCTTCGCCTTCTTGCGCAGAATGGCAATCCGCGTCTCCAGATCCGGCGGCTGAATATCAGTGATCAATCCCCATTCGAACCGTGATCTCAGCCGCTCCTCCAGCGTAGGAATTTCCTTTGGCGGCCGATCACTGGAAATGATAATCTGCTTGCGTTCTTCATGCAGTGCGTTGAAGGTATGGAAAAATTCCTCCTGTGTAGACTCCTTGCCCGCCAAAAATTGAATATCGTCAATGAGCAGAATGTCGATATTGCGGTATTTATTGCGGAAACTCTCAGCTCTGTTGTCCCGAATCGAGTTGATGAATTCATTCGTAAATTTCTCCGAGGAGATATAAACCACTTTGCTGCTGGGACTATGCTCCAAAATATAGTGGCCGATGGCATGCATCAGATGGGTCTTGCCGAGACCAACGCCGCCGTATAGGAAAAGCGGGTTATAAGCACGGGCAGGCGCTTCCGCAACGGCAAGGGAGGCGGCATGAGCGAAACGGTTGCCCGATCCAATCACGAAGGTGTCAAACGTGTATTTCGGATTAAGCATGTGGGAAATGGGCTCTTCCATCGCGATCGGTGCCGGCGTCTCCTTCTGCTTCTGGGTCTGCTCTGCAGGGGCCGACTCCTCAATGACAAAGGAGACATCGACCTGCCTGTCGAGATATTCATATACCGTTGTCGCAACCAGCTTGGTATACCGGCTCTCCAGCCACTCTACGGCAAACGTCGTAGGGGCGGATATAACGATCGAGTCGTCGGTAAGAGACACCACCTTCGTTGCCTTGAACCAGGTGTCGAAGCTGGGTTTGCTTAGCTTGGAATTAATAATAGATAAGATATGCTGCCATATTTCGGAGGTATGGCTGTCCAC